>NZ_FNSU01000003.1:646500-1293000 GCF_900105325.1 Pseudomonas marginalis | reverse complement strand
GGTGGCGCAGCCGATCAGCGTCAAGCTGACGGCCAGGGGAAACAGTAAACGCATGGGTAACCTTCATATCCTGTGAGGGTTGGGGGCCGCAACCATACTATGGCGGGGATATGTTCGCCCACTTGCGATACACGGGGGAAGGGACAGGGAGGGGACGTTCATGGCGGCTGTACATTGACGTAACATAGCCGCATAACACTCAGCCTCGGATGTTATCGGGAATGAAAACTGGCCCACTGGACGGGATGAAAATTGCCTATCACATCACCAGCTCACACGTTGCGTGCACTGTCGGAGCTCGATTACTACCACATTAGGTCGGTTCAGCTCCCCGTTGAAATCACCATGCTTGACGCGTGGAACATCACAACGGCTGAGCCGGGGCTGGCCATGCGGCTGGCTTTCCGAATAAGGGACGCAATTTCTTCGTTATTCGGTGTGAGGCGAATCGGCGGGTTCTCGGGCGTTGCGCGAAAAACGGTACACGCAGGCGAACACCTGGATTTCTTTCTGGTGGAGCACAGCGCCTCCAATATCCTGGTTCTTACCGAGCGTGACAGGCATCTGGATGTCATGATCTGCCTTTCGATAACAGATCGTGTGCTCACCATCACATCATCGGTCGTCACGCATAACCTCTATGGACGCATCTACATGTTACCGGTAGGGCTCGCCCATAAAGTGATCGTCAGTAGTCATCTGCGCCGACTGAAGAGAAGCCTTGAAGGGCAGTAGAGGTTGGTTGTTCCGGCTGCATTTCATCGATCAGCGAACCCGTACACGACTCCATCAGCACCCATCCTGTCGCCCACTGACAGGCGCATGCACGGCCAGCAACTCAGTCACCCATTCGATAAACACACGCAGCTTGAGGCTGATATGCCGGTTCGGCGGAAAGGCCACGTAAAGCGGCATCGGATCAAGGTGCCAGTCCTTGAACAAGGGCACTAATTCGCCCCGGTCCTCGAAGGCTTTCGACATGTAGGTGGGCAGCCACAGCACGCCAAGGCCCGCCAGGCCGGCAGCAAGGTAGGCATTGCCATCATCGACCGCCAGGGCGTAGCGGCCCTTGATCTGGAGACTTTCCTGGTGCTTGCCCATGGCATAGGGCAAGGGCTTGCCGGTGCGGGCCCACAGGAAGCCGACGATACGATGGTTGGCGTCTTCCAGTTCCCGTGGGTGGGCGGGCGTACCTACGCGTGCCAGGTAGCTCGGCGCGGCAAACACGCCGAGCGCCAGGTCGCCTACACGTCGGGCCATCAGGGATTGGTCGGTGAGTTCACCGCCACGCACCACGCAATCGACGTTCTCATCGATCATGTCGACGATACGGTCGCTGACGCCCATGTCGATCTGGATGTCCGGGTAGCGGGCGTAAAACCCAGGCAACGCGGGGACGAGGATCATGCTGGCCATTGGGCTCGGCACATCCACGCGCAGGCGGCCCCTGGGCAGGGTTGCCGCGCCGGACAGGCTGGTCTCGGCGTCGTCCATATCGGCCAGCAGCTGCAGCACGCGTTCGTAGTACACGGCGCCGTCGGCCGTGACGTTGACTTTGCGCGTGGTGCGGTTAAGCAATTTAACCCGCAGGCGTGCCTCCAACTGCTGCACCAGTTGCGTCACGGTGGTCTTGCTCATGTGCAGGGTCTCGGCGGCCTTGGTGAAGCTGCCGGCTTCCACCACGCGAGCAAATGCCTGCATTGCATCAAAACGGTCCATTAAGGCCTCGGCGATCGATTGTTTGGGTTTCACAAACAGTGCTGGCCAAGGTTGCTGGTTTATCGCCCTGGCACAAGCCCCTAGAGTCTGCCCATCGTTAATTGCGGGTCAATCTCGACCCTTTGATGGAGGCTTCCATGACGCAGCGTAATGTGGTTTTTCCGCCTGGACGCCAGGCGCTGTATGAGCGCAATCGCTATTCACCGGCCATTAAGTCCAATGGCTTTTTATTCGTGTCGGGACAGGTCGGCAGCCATGCAGACGGCTCGCCCGAGCCCGATCTGGAGGATCAGGTCCGTCTGGCGTTCAACAACCTGAATGCGATCCTGGGGTCTGCCGGCTGCACCTTTGACGATGTGATCGATGTGACGGTGTTTATCGTCGATCCCGAATCCAGGTTCGAGACGATCTGGAAGGTGGTGCCGGAGTTCTGGGGCGAAGCGCCGCACCCGACGCTGACTGGCGTGGGGGTTACCTGGCTGTATGGGTACCAGTTCGAGATCAAGGTGATTGCCAGGCTTCCTTTGTGAGTCCGTGCTGGCACATCCACCTCAGCAAGCACGGCTAGGCGCAGGCTGTCGGTATAGTTGATCCTATCGTCCAACGCCTATCCCGGAGCTTGCAACCCGTGTCTGACTTGCCAGGCAACGCCGCCTACACACAGCGTTTCGACGCCGTACTCGCCTATATCGACGCGAATCTTGAAGGTGACTTGTCGGTGAAGACGCTGAGCGGGGTGGCGCATTTTTCGGTGTTTCACTTCCATCGGCAATTCACCGCGTTCGTGGGCATGCCGGTTGCGCGCTATGTGCAACTGATGCGCCTGCGCCGCGCGGCACATGACTTGTCTTCCCGCGCTGATTATTCGGTGCTGGAGGCGGCGCTGGGGGCCGGCTTCGAAAGTCCTGAAGCCTTTGCCAGGGCGTTCAGGCGAGCGTTCGGCATGGCGCCGAGCGCATTCCGGAAACGACCGGATTGGCAGCTCTGGCGCGCGGTATTCAGCGTCCCTTACTTTTCCAGGAGCATCATCATGCAGGTACGAATTGTGGAGTTTCCTGCGGTCAAGGTGGCCGCATTCGAGCACCGCGGCGCCCCAGGGCGCGTGAATGAAAGCGTGCAGACGTTCATTGCGTGGCGCATGCACAGCGGGCAGTCGCCGGTGGCTTCAAGTCGCAGCTTCGGTATTCCCTTCGACAATCCTGATACGACCCCGGCCGATGCGTTCCGGTTTGCCATTTGCGGCGAGATTCACCAGGCGCTGGCCGCGAATGAGTTCGGCGTCACTGAACGCGTCATCCCCGGCGGGCGCTGTGTGGTGGTGCGTCACGTGGGTTCGCCGGATCACATCGCAGAGTCGATCTATCCGATCTACCGCGACTGGCTGCCTGGCAGCGGCGAGGAGCTTCGGGACCAGCCGTTGTTTTTCGAATACCTGAGCATTTTCCCCGAAACACCGCAGGATCAATGGCAGACCGATATTTATGTGCCGTTGCAATAGCGGCGCTCGCCAGCCTGTGGGAGCGCGACTGCGCTTCCACGCCCGGTGTTGCGGCCGGCTACGGCTGAGCGGTCCACACCGCCAGCTCATAACCATCCGGGTCAATGAAGTGAAACCTGCTGCCACCGGGGAACGAAAAGGTCTCGCGGCTGATCACGGCGCCGACGGATTTGAGCCGCTGCTGCGTGGCTTCAAGATCATCCGCGTACAGGATCACCAGCGGGCCACCCGGTCGAACGGGCTCTGCGGTCGTGAACCCGCCGGTCAGCCTGCCATCGCTGAACTCGGTGTAGGTGGGGCCGTAGTCGACGAATGCCCAGCCGAACACTGCGCCGTAGAAGGCTTTGCTGCGGGCGATATCGCCCACGTTGAACTCGATATTGTCGATCTGTCGGTCTGGACCGCGAACGCTCATGGTTGCCTCCTTGGCGGATGGTTGAGGGGCGAGTGTAGCGGTTTACACCCGGGACTGGGTTACCATGCCGGCGCGAAATTTCCGCCGAACCCTCTGGCCACTTATGTCCTCCAACGCGCTGTACACCGACCTGTCCATCTACTACGACCTGATGTGCGCCGACATCGACTACCGCGCGCAGAGCCACAGCGTGCGCCGGCTGCACCAGTTGTTCGGCAATGACGGGCGCCGCCATCTGGACCTTGCCTGCGGCACCGGGCCCCATGTGCGCCACTTCCTCGACTTCGGCTACCGCAGCACCGGCCTGGACATCAGCCAATCGATGCTGGACCTCGCCCAACTGCGTTGCCCCGAGGCAGGGTTCAGCCGCCAGGACATGGCCGGTTTCCAGGTGGACGAACCGCAAGACCTGATCACCTGCTTCCTGTACTCGACTCACTACAACCCTGGGCTGGCCCAACTGCGTGCCTGCCTCGCCAGCGTGCACGGCGCACTCGCCGACAACGGCGTGTTCTGCTTCAACGCGGTGGACAAACTGCATATCGACAATCGCTTGCTGGTACGCCATAGCGTGGAGTTTGAAGGCAGTCATTTCACCTTCGGTTCCGGCTGGCATTACCGCGGAGAAGGGGAGCAGCAGGCACTGCGCCTGAGTATTGAGAAGACCACGGCGGGGGTGACCCAGGCCTGGCAGGATGAGCACACCATGGTGGCGCTGAGTTTCACGGAGTTGCAGGGGCTGTTACAGCCGTATTTTGAGGTGCAGGTGTTCGAGCATGACTATGAGCGGATCACGCCCTGGGCGGGCGTGACCGGCAATGCGTTGTTTGTGTGTGTGAAGCGGTAATGAACTGCCAGGCGGCCCTGATGCTGACGCGCTGGATCGCAATGACGCCAGCGCGGGTTCAGTTGATTTGATTTAACTTGCTGGCGCTTCTTCTGCGGCTGAAACCTGGGCACGCAAGCGTTGACCGATGATCGCCACATCAGGCCAGGGCCATCACGCAATCATCAACTGCCCTTTGATCAGGTTTTCTTGCCCGCTTCCTCCAGAGCCTTTTCAGCGTTGAACCCGTCGAAGTTCTCGAACACGCCCATAAAGCCCGGCACGGTCACTTCTCGCGCCCAGTCGCGCTGCAGCTCGCAATACATCTGCACGCGACTGATGAGCTTCGCGCCCGCCTGCTCCATTCTGCGTAGCGCCGCCTCGTGTGCGGCGAGCGATGTGCCGCCAACCGCGTCGACCGGCACATACACTTCATAGCCTTCCTGGATAGCGTCGAGCACCGGGAATGTCAGGCAGGCCTCGGTCCAGAGCGCCGTCATGATGAGTTTCCTACGCCCAAGCGCCTTGACCGCCTGTTTGAATTCCATGTCCTCCCAACTGTTGATCGAGGTGCGGTCATAGGTCGGCAGGTGGCCGAGTACCTCTTGCAGTTCCTGGATCGGCGGTTTGTTGCGACCGGTCGCTACATTGACGGTCGAATGGATGATCGGAAGGTTGTAGTTGACCGCCGCCCTGGCGACGCTGGTGATGTTGAAGACGAGTTCGTCACGCGGCATCGAGCGGATCGAGGAAACCTGAACAGGCTGATAATCGATGATGATCAACGCTGAGTTTTCCGGGGTCAGTAGTGGGTCGGTATGGGGGTTGCGCAGAGTCTCGCTTGCCATGGGCAAATCCTTTTTATGGGTGCACGTTGGTAAAAAGGCCTGAGCCCGTGCGGGTAATGGATTCCAGGGCACGGGTAGAGGATGCTGTGCCTGGAAAATCCATTGTGCTGTTCCCATGTTCGACACAGTAGTAGCATCCTGCGATGTGCTGTGTCGCATGACGGGGAACGCAAGCATGGATATCGAAGAACTACAGACCTTCGTGGAGGTGGCTGATGCCGGGGGCATTTCGCAGGCAGCAGTGCGTCTTGGCGTATCGAAGTCGATCGTCAGTCGTCGCCTGGCTCGGCTTGAAAGCGAACTCGGCGTGCAACTGCTGGCACGCTCCACTCGCGGCGCGGCACTCACTGAGTCCGGCGCGACATTCAGGGACTACGCCGCCAGAGTCTGCACCGAGATCGACATCGCCAAGGAAACGATCCTGCCTGCCGGCGCTCTTCGCGGCCGCCTGCGCGTGGCCGTCCCGCTGTCGTTTGGCCCGACTCATTTCGCACCGGTGCTGGCGGAAATGGCACGCCGTCACCCTCAGTTGCATATGCAGACTTGCTACAGCGATCGCTTCGTTGACCTCATCACCGAGGGCTACGATTGCGCCATTCGCGTGGGGTATCTGAAGGACTCCAACCTGATCGCAAGGCGCATTGGCCCGGTCTATACCAAGCTTGTCGCGAGCCCGGATTACATCAAGGCGCACGGTACCCCCGCGACGCCGGACGACCTGGTCGACCATCAGGCGCTCCTGCAAGGCACTGAAGCCTGGCAGTTCATGGACGGCGACAAGATCATCACGGTTCGTCCGCAAGGACGCTTCAAGGCCGACAACGGCATCGCCCTTGTTGCCGCTGCGATTGCTGGCCTCGGCGTCGCCTACCTGCCTGACTGCCTCACCCATGAACACGTGGCATCCGGCGCACTGGTACCGATCATGACAAACCATCCACCACCACCGGCCGGGGCCTACATCCTCCGCCCGCCGGGTCCGCATCCCGCCCGTAAAATACGCGTGCTCACCGAACTGCTGATCGAGTTCTTCGGTGAATCTCCGCACCTGGCGGTGCAGCCGCTGTCACATCGGCAAGATGCGCCGCCGAATAGCTGAATCATGGTGGGCCGAGTAACCGGGCTGAAGGTTGGCACTGTTGGCTGAGCTGGCGTCGTGCGTGAATCAAGGTCCAGCGCTTTGTTTGTTCAAGCCAGGACAGGAGATGTGATGTGCTTCAACGCTCGCGACAGTCAATGGGCCGGACTGCGTTTTTTGCAGACACAACGGCGCTGATCGTGTTTTTCACAATCACCGGCATCGTCAATGAACGTTTCATTGCCGGCATGGCGTGGGATCAGGTCCTTCATGCGCGCCTTCTGGGCGCAGTGCTGATGGTGCCGGTCGCGAGACCTTACGGTCTATGGCGGGATTGGGTGATGACGCGCGCCAGTCAGGGGCGGGTTTCCAGGTTGCTATGGGACAGTCTCGCCCTCGTCAGTTTCCAGGTGCCCATCTATGCAGCGATCATTGCCTTCAGTGGTGCATCGGGCAGTGGGCTGGTGCGCGGCACGCTCGGTGCGGCGTTGATGATGCTGGTTCTGGGCCGGCCTTATGGGGCGTTTCTCAATGGGGTGCGCAAGGTGTTTGGATTGCCTCCGGGTGGAGACAAGCCGATGTCGCTGAACAGCTGAGCGACCGCTGCTGGGCGATTCTGTTGCGGTGGTCGGACGGACGTCCTTCGATATATCCGGGCATGGACATCCCCCAGCTAACCCATTTCCCTGGCGAAATGCTTGGTCAGTTCGAGCAGGGTCGTTCGCAATTCAGGCGGACGCACGGGCTTGGACAGGATGGAGATATTCATATGGATCAATGTGCTGCGGATACGCTCGATTTCATGGCCGGTCATGATCATGGCCGGTACTTCCCAACCACGCTGTTCGCGAATTGCAGCGATACACTCGGAACCTGAAATCCTAGGGCCCAGGTCGAAGTCGGCAATGATGATGTCGCATTCCGTGGTCACGTTCAGTCCATCGCTATGACTTTCTACCTCGCATCCCCATTTTTCCAGCAAGGCCGAGGTCGCCATCAGTACGTTGGAATCGTCTTCCACCAGGCATACCCGCAGACCCTGCAGACGGCTTTGCGTGGGCGCTGGCCGTTGCGTCTCGATGCCTGGCGCGACGCTTTCCAGGCGCTGGATAGTGGCGCGGGTGCCTTGGCCGAGTCGGGAGTCCAACTGGATATCCAGATTGAGCAACTGGCTGATGCGCTTGACGATGGACAAGCCCAACCCCAGGCCCTCGACATCCTTGTCGCGTGCGTGGCGCACCCGGTAAAACTCCTTGAATACTTCCGGCAGATGTTCAGCGGCGATGCCGCGTCCCTTGTCGTAGATGACAATGGCCAAGCCCTTGCCTCTGGGACGCACACCGATCAAGACCGGTTGGCCGGACGCGTATTTGAGTGTATTTGACACCAGGTTCTGCACCATGGTGGTCAACAGCCCCGCATTGACATTAACCCAGTGCTCGCAAGGGCGCAGGCGCAGTTGAACCCCGGCCCAGCGCGCGGCCTCGGTGTTCTGTTTGACGACGTCCCGCAGCAGCGCGCCCAGGTTCACCGGTTCCGCTTGCGGCTCCAGCTTTCCGTTGTCGAGGGTGTAGATATCCAAAATCGAACGGAACAGCTGAGAGACGGTGTGCAGCGAGCGGTCGATGTTGTCCACCAGTCGCAGTTCTTCGCCGCCCAGATTCGCGTCACGCAGGCACGCGGTGAACAGGCCGATGGAGTGGATGGGCTGGCGCAGGTCGTGGCTGGCCTGGGCGAGAAAGCGTGATTTCTCCTGATTGGCGGCGATTGCCTCTTCCGATGCGATACGCGTGCGCTTGAGTAGAATGTGCGCATAGGCCGGCACGACGATGGTGGTCACGATCAGCATCAGGAACATGTAGGGCTGTGCGCGCCAGAACGGGGTAAGCATGAAGATCATGACCAGCATGCTCAGTGCGATGAGTGTCGCGGCGGTCAAGTAGCGCGAGCCAAAGCGCATGCCATTGCCCAATGTGACCCAGAGCAACGCGGCATAAACCGGCAACGCGCCTTCTCCACCCACGATCATGGCGAAAGCGATGCCGGTATAGTCATGGGCCATGGCGAACAATCGGCGCCAGAAAAAGTGCCCTGGCCAGCGCTTGATCGCCATGCGCAGGGGGACTGCCACGCTGATGAAAAACGCCATGTACCACATGATCGGTACATAGGTGGCGAAGTCACTTGAAGGAAGGAGGGCCACCACCAAGATGTACAGCGAAGCACAGGTGCTGACCGTCAACCGCAATGTGGCCTGGTCCAGTTCACTGTTCTTTTCCGTCATGTTCATTGCGATTCTCCAGGGCAAGAAGTCGCTTAAAAGTTGAAACCTGGCGTTACAGTTTGCGTTACGATGCGCCGGACCTGAGGTGAGATGGACCTTGACATGACGCACAGAATCATAGTGGCAGATGACCATCCTCTGTTTCGCGAAGGTATGCTGAGAACCATAGAACGGCTTATGCCGACAGCGATGATAGAGCAGGCGGGCAATCTGGATGAAGTACTGGCGCTGGCGCGTGCGGGCGCAGAAGTTGATTCGTTGATTCTGGACCTGCGCTTTCCCGGTATCACGTCTATGCAGGTCATAGGCCAGCTGCGCAATGAGTTCAAGCGCACCTCGATCATTGTGGTGTCGATGGTCGATGACCTGGACATTATTTCCCAGGTCATCGCCCAAGGCGCTGATGGCTTTATCGGCAAAAACGTTGATCCGGCAGGCATTGCCGAAGCCATCCTGGCGATTCGGGAAGGGGAAGTCGTGGTGAAGTACAACCCCGAAAATCCCCTGCTGGACCCAAGCCTTGCCTCACTCACCGCCCGCCAGCGGCAAGTGCTCGGCCTGGTTGCGGCGGGCAAGACCAATAAGGAAATAGCCAAGCAACTGGGTATCTCCCCGTTCACCGTACGCATCCATGTTTCCACTCTGCTTAAATCCCTGGGTGTGCCCACCCGTGCGGCGGCGGCGGCTCAATTCAGTAACTTTCCCGGTGCCAGTGGGTGGCCGGGCAAGCTCGATACGTGAATCAAGACGGTGCAGTGACCATTAGAGCGTGGGTTGGGGCACGGGGGTGTTACCGGGGATCAACTTGGCGCCTTTAGGCCTTTTTGGACAGTCGCCAGATGAATACCAGCGGGTCACCACCCCCTTTTCAATCATGAACCGCTGTTCGCAACGGGCGTAATCAGGCACATAACCCCATTCCATCGAATGGCTGCCGTTTGTAAGCCATACGTAGTCGTAGCCGATGATTTTCGAGTTGCCATCACTGAGGCCATGGCTGTTTTTCGGCGCCCCCCATGACGTCACCAACTCATCTTCGGATGCACCTACCCATGAAGCAGTAATGTCCGATGTCGTTTGATAACGCTGGTTCATGACCAGATTACTCAAGGGAGAACCCGCACACCCGGACAGCATCAGAATGGATAAGACGGTGATCCATGATTTCATATTTCGACTCCATTCCCGCGGCTTCAATAATCGGGCATTACATCAACTGGCGAGCAATTTATTACATTAATTCAAGCCATTAATATCCATCTGTCTATGCTAGACAAGTCCCTGTTGGTCGCCTATAGCACACTTGTACTATAGCGTCAGCTCACGCGCCCTCATAAGCTGTACACGCTCGAAAAAGTCTTAAAGGCTTTGAGCCCGAGCGCACACCGGAATGCACTTTAACTTCAGCGTTGAAGTGTTCCAGTGTGTTTGCCCGCCTGTGAATCCAAAGGCTCGATTAGTTGCACTACGTTGTGTCAACTTCACCGTGCATCCGGTCGAAATGGAATGGTATTAATCACAACTCAAGGTAAGTCTATGTGCTTGAAATATGGAAAACTACTTAGAATCGGATTCACGCTGTGCATACTGACCGCAGGCCTGGGAGGCTGTGCTAACACTGGGGATTTGATGAGTTCCTTAAATCCTGGAGCACAAAAGTACGATGTTGCTTACCTGAAGAAAACCATCATCCCGGGGAAAACTACCAAGACTCAGGTGACGCAATTGTTCGGCGCTCCAGCCGAAGAGCAACTTGATTCAACGAGCAGAAGCAACGGGTCCAACTGGACCTATGATAAAAACCAGGAGGGTCTGGAAAAGTACATGACCCTGGCCCACAAATATGTCTCGACCGAGACAAGCCTGAAGATGTACGACGCCTCGTCGCAAGTGTCCAAGGCACAGGGTGTCGCCAATGATGTCGGCAGTGTGACGGGCACGAAAAAAGCTCAAAGCCAGACCCAGGGAACGAAGTTGATAATTTACTTCGTGGATGACGTGGTGGATTACTACAGGCTTTACTGACACGTTCCGCTTCTGATACGACACGCCGTGTCGTTTGATGCCTTAACACGCCAACCTACGCCTTATTGTTCTCAAGGGGGCGGCATCCAGCGATGCATCCCCCATGGTCCATGAGGTTGAACGCGTGGAAAAGAACAGCGAACTCAATCAGGCCACGTTGCGCCTGACCGTCAGCGCCTGTGCGCTGCTGTACATCATCGTACTGAGCGGGCTGCGCCCCAGCGATACCGCAGCCTACACGCCCATCATCGTGTATATCTCGACCTTCATCGTGGTGTCGATATTCCTGCGCATGGCGATCAAGCGCTGGCCAGGACACTTTTTTTGGCGGCGCTTGCTCTCAATGCTCCATGACTACACCGGTATCGCTTTCGCCATGGTGTTGGGAGGCGAAGGTGCATTGCCTATCTATGCCGCGCTGCTCTGGGTGACCCTGGGTAATGGCATGCGTTTCGGCTCACACTATCTGGCCCTGGCAACTGTGATCGCGTTGTCTACCCTTATCGTTATTTTCTTGTTCAACCCCTTCTGGCGCGCGCAGCCCTACATGTTCCTGATGCTGATCGTGACCACCATCGTCGTACCGACCTATGCACACATTCTGCTCAAACGCACGCGTATCGCATCGGAAGAGGCAATCGCCGCCAATCAGGAGAAATCACGCTTTCTCGCCCAGGCCAGCCACGACCTGCGCCAGCCCATCCACTCCATCGGCCTGTTCACCGCGTGCCTGCGGGACGCGAATCTGGGCGGCGAAGAACTGCGCCTGGTGGACAACATCGACCGCTCGCTGCACACCGTCTCTCAGCTGTTCCGTTCGATCCTGGATATCTACACCCTCGACAACGGGAAGCTGGAGCCGCGAGCGGAACCGGTGAACCTGGGCGCGCTGTTGCAGGAGGTCGTCAAACAGAACACCGAGGCCGCGCGCTGGGCCGGGGTTCAACTGCGCCTGCGCCCTTGCGAGCACTGGGTTAATGTCAATGGGGGGCTGTTGACCACCATGGTGCAGAACCTGGTGTCCAATGCGATCAAGTACGCATCGGGAGAGCCCGTGCTGATCGGTGTCAGACGCCAGACAAAGGGCTTGGCCGTGGTGGTTTACGATAAGGGCTGCGGTATCGCCGCCGAACATTTACCGGACGTGTTCAAAGAGTTTTACCGGGTGCGCCACGCACGCGACAAGGATGTCGAGGGCCTGGGATTGGGCTTGTCCATCGTCAAGCGCATCAGCCAATTGCTCAATGTCGATGTACATATTCGCTCCACGCCCGGGCGCGGCACCCAGGTGGCAATCAGCGGGTTGAAACACGCCGCCCCAAAGGTCATCGCGCCTCGGATGAAAAGCACCCATGAGCGCCTGAACGGACTACGGATATGCCTGATTGAAGACGACGCCAATGTGTTGCTGGCCACCAAGGCCCTGCTGGAGAAATGGGGCTGCGTCGTCGAGACCCACAGTGATGCGGATACCCTGGCCAGCGATTGCGACATCATCATTGCCGACTTCGACCTGGGCACAAAGGTCTCGGGGTCCGAATGTATCGCGGCAATACGCGAGTTCCGGGGTCAAGAGATACCGGCATTGGTCATCACCGGGCACGAAATCGAGCGCATCCGTCAATCACTGCACGCATTCAATATCTCGGTACTGGCCAAACCGGTGCGACCGCCGGAACTGCGCAACGTGTTGCTTGAGCAGGTCAAGTCAATGAAGTGCGGTGCGAGTTACCCGTAGATCCATCAAGGGACTAGCAGGTGTAGCGCCCCGCGAAACGCGCGGCGGCTACTGCTCTATTGGGTACGTTCAAGGCACGTATCAGCGAAGACACGTGAATACGCACGGTATAGGGAGAGATTTCCAGTTCAGCGGCAATTTCCTTGTTGGTTTTACCTTGTGCGATCAAATGCCAGACTTCCCGCTGCCGCGACGTCAGTTTGCCCATCGCATGATCACTTTCAAATGATGGTGATTCGGCCGGTTCGTATTTGACCACTACTTGGCCATTCCGAATATCATTGATGGCGTTACGTACCTCTTCGGCTGAAATGTTCTTGCCAATAAAACCATTGGCGCCGGCCTCCATCACTCGCGTAATGACCACGCTGTCATCGACTGTCGAAACAACAACGACTGCAGTAGTGCCTCTTTCCCCGCACAGTTTCGCAAGCTCTTTCAAGGAGCAAAGCCCTGGCAAATATACTTCGATAAACAGCATGGCGACAGGTTGCCAGCGTTCCAGGAGAACCCAGACTTCCTCCAGGTTTCCTGCCTGTTTTATCGTTGCTTCAGGTATTAAGCACTCCAGTAGCCCTGTCATGCCCTCTCGATAAAGTGGGTGTTCGTCCGCCACCACAATTCGGCAACTCATATCAGCAAGCACAACCCGTCCAGATCAATGAAAACACGCTTTGATCATGTCCGACTCATACAACTTATGATATAGAACAGCTGAACTAGTACACCTGTGCTAGTTACTAAAGGCCATTAAGCAATTAAGTACATTTTGGTCGATGCAACTGCGGCACAAACAGCGGGCTTGAACCCGTTGCCAGGAAGGGCAGTGCTATCCTCCTTCTCATCGCCTGGGCATAAAGCTACCTAGTTGGCTCGCGTCTCATATCGCATCTTGACCACTTCAACGAGCCGCTCCTGTCCTCCATTGGTTCCGGAGAGGCTGGCCGACCTGATTGATTGCCCACGGTAGGGCCCTTCGGCAGCAAACCAATTCTGCACCACGACCTTCTGGGTCGGTTGCTGACCGGACGTTGATCCAGTGGAAATTTCATTGGTGAAACGACAGGTCTCGAACGTCCCGAGTGCTGTCTTGATCGTCTCGCGTCCGTTGTAGGTCAGCTTTTCTGATACCTCAAACTCAAGCGTGGTGCCGCCGCTGACGACCTGGTTCTTGTAACTGACGGCGACTGTCTGCCCGGGTTGTAAATCCAGCGGCGTGGTGGGAGGAGGGGTGTAAAGGGTCGTGGTCAACGAAGGCCCGGCACCGTGTCGATCACCATAGCGAATCAACTGGCCGTCCTTGATTTGCGCAAAGGTGGTCGTTAAATACACCGGCGAATTGCTTATGACCGTGGTGTGTAACGACGCCACCGGGTTGGCCCCGGCGAAGTCTTCATGGCCCAGCGTTTCGGTTTTACTTCGATTGGTTACTGCAGAGGTGTTGTCGCGACTTTCAGACTCCACAATGGTGCCGGCCTGGAAATCCGCTTCATTGGTACACGGTGCCGAGGAGGCCGTTGCACCAACGGCTGCCTCGGTCCAGGTAGCGCTGGTGGTTAACAGCGAGATCAAGGCCATCGCCAGCGCAGCGTTCATTTCAATTTTTCTGGTGGTTATAGGTTTCAAAAAAAGCATCCCTGTTCAATACGATCGGCAGCGTCGAATAGCGTAGAAAAGACCTGTTAGAGCGCGAACAACTGTGATCCAGCGCCAAAGCGCGATGCAATAGGGCAGCTGTGCTATTGAGTTATCTCGATTGCCCCGGTTTTATAAGCAGCCAACGACAGCAACACCCTTTATCCGGTCGACCATCACACCCTGGGTGTTAAGGATTTGCGGGAATAACATGACGTTAGTGAAAAAAACAGCAGCGACTACCCTGGTTTTAATCGTCACCCTGGGGCTGAGCATTCAAGCCTCGTCATTCGAGAGCGGAGCAGACAACAAGGTATTCGATGCCGCGAGCCTTGAGGTGTCGAACGTGCCGTTGGGCGCCTTTCCCTACATCGCCCTTCCCGACGGATATGTCATCGCCACCGCGCCCGATGTCTCCGACTTCGATCAGGTACCCTTCTGGACCGGTGATCGCCTGGCAGTAGTAGAAGGCAAGGTCTGGTCAGCCCATATCGACGCCGCGCAAGGCAAGGCGTTCTCCGACCTGGAATTGCAGCGCAACCTCGAGTCCGTCGTGTCCTCGTTGGGCGGCAGCAAGATCTTCGATGGCAGGATTCCGGAAGACCCCGGCCAGAAGATCAAAGAATGGCCGCGGGACTTCGCGCTCAAATACAACAGTGGCCTGGGGGACATTTGGAATAACGCCGCGCAGGTGTTTGTTATCCATCGCGCCGACCGCGATATCTGGATTCATTTGTGCAGCTACGCGTTCGGCGGCGGCCTGCTGATTGCCGAAACCAAACCGCTGCAAATAACGGCCAGCCTGTTGCCGGCCAGTGAACTGAAAGCGCAGATAGATAAAACCGGCAAGGTGGCATTGCACATCAACTTTGCGACTGACCAGACCCGCATCCTTCCGGGTTCACAGCCACAGATCGAGCAAGTGTTGTTGTTACTCAAGCAAAATACATCGTTGAAACTGGCCATTAACGGCTACACCGATCACACCGGTGACCCCGCGCACAACAAGACACTGTCATACGGCCGCGCCAAGGCCGTCGAGGCCGCCATCACCGCCAAGGGCATCGACGCGGCGAGGTTATCTGCGGCCGGGTTTGGCGAGGCTGACCCGGTGGCCGACAACGCCACCGAGGCAGGCAAAGCTGAAAACCGCAGGGTCGAGCTGGTCAAGCAAGACTAAGCGAACGCTCAGGATCAGGGGCGGCCCGGGCCGTCAAGACGAGACCCGTGATGGCTTCCGGCCGATGGCGAGCCCCAAACTATCACGGGTGAAACCGCCGCCCCAACGCATCCAACCGCACCGCAATCGGCGGCAACTGCTCGCTGCTCCTGGCCAACATCTCCACGTCGTCAGCGGTGTTTTGAGCAATGCTCTGCACCGATTGCAAGCGCCCGACAATCTCCTGATTCGCCGAGGTCTGTTCGCGTGTGGTGGAGACAATCCGCCCATTCAGCGCATCGATCTGGGTAATGTCATTGCCCACCGCTCGCAGCATTTCCACTGCCAGCTGACTGTCCTCCACACACCGTTCCACGCCCTGGCGGCTGTCGTGCATGGCTTCCACGGCCTGGCGGCTGCCTTGCTGCAGGCCCTCGATGATGGTTTTGATTTCCTGGGTGGAAACGGCGGTGCGTTGCGCCAGGCTGCGCACTTCGTCGGCGACGACGGCGAAGCCGCGGCCTTGTTCGCCGGCGCGGGCGGCTTCGATGGCGGCGTTGAGGGCAAGGAGGTTGGTCTGGTTGGCGATGCTGCTGATGACTTCCAGTACCGAGCCGATTTGTTCGGCCTGGACCGCCAGGCCTTGCACGGTGTGGTTGGTGCCTTCCAGGCGTGTGGCCAGTTGGGTGATTTCGTGTTGGGCGCGGCCGACGCTTTCCTGGCCACGCAGGATTTGTTGGCTGGCGACGCCCGCGTGCTCAACCGCTTCTTCGACGTGCACCGTAATGTGGCCCATGGCGTCTTCCATGCGCTGCATGGAGTCGGTCATTTGCGCGATTTCGGCCAGTTGGTGGCGAGCACCTTTTTCCAGGGTGCCGCTGGCGTGGGCCAGTTCCTGGCCGAGTTGGCCGAGACCGTGGGAGTCGCGGGCGACGCCGTCGATGAGGTGGGTGATTTGTTGCAGGAAATGGTCGAAGCGCTTGGCAAGAGAGACGTGCACCTTACCTTCACCTTTGGCGCTGTCCACGGTGAATTGGGTGGTGACGGCGAGCATTTTTTCCAGCATTTCCTCGCTTTCCACCGCCTCGGCCTGGCTGTTTACCGCGAGGTAGAGCAGGGCGATGGTTTCCATCACGACGTAGAAGGCGTGGACAAATACCATGGTCCAACCGCCGTGATGCGCCATCACGAACACCGGGAAGCCTTGATGCTGCAACGCATGGAACACCACGTGGTGCACGGCAATCGTCAGGGCGGCCACCAGGATCGGCAGCCAGTCTCGATAGAACGTCAGCACCGCCAGCAGCGCGAAAATCCCGAAGTGCGCTTCGATCACACCCTGGGCCTGGTTGATGTGCAGCGCCGCCATGACCATCAAGCCCGCGCCCAGTGCGCAACGCATCACCCGCGTGCCGCCGATGGCGCGGTAGAGCGCGGTGAGCACCGTGCTGGTGCCTCCTCCCACGACAATCGCCTGGGTCAGGGTGTCGTGCCAGAACGCAAGCCCGACGGAGAACAGCGTCATCAGCCAGATCAATGCCAGCATGATGCGGTCGGCCTTGCGGTAGTGCTCCAGGAAACGTGCGCGTGCGGGCATTCACTCTTACTCCATGTGGTCTGGCAAGGATCAAAGCATGCGGCGTGCCACTACGGCCCGCGTTCAGGCACTTTGCGGGTGCAGGGAAACCAAAAAGTTTATCGGCTTTGCGGGAGGGGACTTTAAGCGCGAATGCGTTCGGAGGGGGCAGAACACATTCGTGGTGACAAGCCGGGGGGCAATGTGGGAGGGAGCAAGCCCCCACATCAGGACCCCCGTTCGCCAGGTGGATCAGAAGCTGTATTTGGCCGTCAGCATCATGTTGCGTGGGGTGCCGTAGGCGTCGCCGCCATAGCTCACGGAGTTGGCGATGGTGGAGTAATAGCGGCGGTCGAAGATGTTGTTGGCGTTGAGCTGCAGGTCGAGGTGGTCGTTGACCTTGTAGCCGGCCATCAGGTCGGTGACGGCGTAGGCGCCCTGTTGGAGGCGGTAGGTGCTGCCGTCAGCCAGCTTGACGTCGTTGTACAGGCGGCTTTGCCAGGAGATGTTGCCGCCCACGCGCAGTTTCTCCAGCGGGCCCTGGAAGTTGTAGCGGGTGGTCAGCTTGAACAGGTGCTCCGGAACATCCGTGTCGTACTGCTTGTTGACCTTCTGCGGGTTGGCTTCATCCTTGATGGTGTGGGTACGCGCGTAGGTGTAGCCACCGCCGACCTGCCAGTTCTCGGTCAGCGCGCCTTGCAGTTCGAAGTCGATCCCCTGGCTGCGAATCTCTCCGGAGGCCTCATAGCACTCTGTCTGTGGGCAGTTTTGCACGGTCACCTGGGTGGCGCGGTTTTCCTGGTCGACACGGAACAGCGCCACGCTCGCATTCAGCGCGCCACCCAGGTATTCGCCCTTGATGCCGACCTCGTAGTTTTTGCCGACAATCGGCTTGACCGGGGTACCGGAGGTGTCCTTGGCGCTCTGCGGCGTGAAGATGTCGCTGTAGCTGACGTACACGGAGTGGTGATCGTCCAGCTCGTAGATCAGCCCCGCGTAGCGGGTAAGGTTGCGGGTGACGTGATAGTCGCCGTCGTTGCTGCCGTGGGCATCGTAGTCATACCAGTCCAGGCGCCCGCCGAGGATCAGCTTCAACGGGTCCGCCAGGCTCAGGCGCGTGGTCACGTAGACACCGTCCTGGGTGGTGACCTCGCGATCGTCCGTGGTGTGGACGAAGTCCGGTTTGCCCGCGGTGAGGGGCCAGTTGGTGTCGTAGGGGCTGTAGTTGTGGGTGGTCATGTCGTAGATGCGTCGGCTGGCACCCACCACCAGTTCATGGGTGCGCCCGAATGCCTGGAACGGGCCGCTGGCAAAGGCGTCGACACCGGCCTGGTTTTCATCGTAGGCGGCCTGGTAGACCGTGCGCGCCAGGGTGTTGTTGACCCAGCGCGACTGGTAGGAACCGGAAAACAACGCGTTCTGTTCGGCGTAGTTGGCGTTGACCTGAAGCTTCCAGTCATTGGCCAGGCGCTGGCGCAGTTCGGCGAAGACCGTGTTGATTTCCTGGTCCTTGTTCTCCCAGTCGGTACCGGGATTGTAGGAGCGCGGCAGATCCAGGTGATGGCCGTCCTGGCCGATCATCGACGAGCCCCAGAAGTAGTTGGTCTTGTCCTTCTGGTTCGAGAAACCGAGGGTGAGGGTGGTGTCTTCGCTCAGGTCGACCTCGGTGACGGCATAGAACAGGCCGTGATAGGACTCGGCGTTGTCGATGAAGCTGTTGGCGTCTCGGTAGGAAGTGACCACCCGGCCGCGCCAGGTGCCGCTGTCATTGAGCGGGCTGGACGCGTCGAGCTCGCCACGGTAGTCATCCCAGCTGCCGGCGGCACCGGTGAGGGTGACTTTCTGTTCGTCCAGCGGCCGCTTGCGGACCAGGTTGATGGCCGCCGACGGGTTGCCCGCACCGGTCACCAGGCCGGTGGCGCCACGCACGACCTCGACACGGTCGAACATCGCCAGGTTCGGCTGGGCGCCTACGGAAACGCCGTTGTAGCCGCTGGGGATGCCGTCGTACATCAGGTTGTCGATGTCGAAACCGCGTGAGGTGTAGGACTGCCGGCCCGGGCCGCTGGAATAGTTGAGGAATAGCCCAGGCGTGGCATTGACCACGTCGTTGATGCTGGTCATCCCCTGGTCATCCATGCGCTGGCGTGTGATGACGGTGACGGCCTGCGGGGTTTCACGCAGGGTGAGGGGCAGTTTGGTCGCGGTTTTCATCGCGCCGGTGGTGTAGGACTGCGTACCCTCGGTGGTTTCGCCCAGTTGTTGCTCGCCGGAGATCTGGGTCGCACCCAGTTCCAAGGTGGTTGCCGGCGTTTCAGCGTCGGCGGCGAAGGCCGCGTGCGAGGTGGCGAGACACACCGCCAAAGCGATCAGACTGGGTGTAAAACCTTTACCGCCGTGTTGTTGCACAGACATGGAACGGACTCTCCCCTAAGTGCCGTCCGTGGCGAATAATAAATCTGTTGATAATTATTCGCATTAGTTTGGCAGATTAAATCTGTCGGAAAAAGCCTTTGGGGAGAATTAGTTAACGAATTTTTCACATCTGCAGGGCAGGCTTTTTGCCATTACCTGCCGTCGGCGAGTTGTTTTTTTGCGTGTTCAATCGCGTTTCGGAATCGCCATCCGACTCGTCGCTTTCACCTCCCGCAGCGCCAGGCTCGACTGGATCGACGCAATCCCCAACTGCCGCCGCAGCACGCTTTCGACAAATTCGCTGTAGCTGTCCAGATCCTCCGCCAGCACCTGCAAGAGGTAATCCGCGTCGCCGGTGATCTTGTGGCACGCCAGCACCTGAGGAAGCTCCTTCACCACCGCTTCGAACGCATCCGGAGCATGGTCGGTGTGGATCGCAAAACGCACATGCACAAACGCCATGATGTCCAGGCCGAGCAACTTGCGATCGAGGTTGGCCTGGTAGTCCTTGATCACGCCTTCTTCCTCCAAGCGTTTGCGCCGCCGCCAGCAGGGGGTGAGGCTCAGGGCCAGGCGCTCGCTCAGTTGGGCGTTGGAAATACTCGCGTCTTCCTGCAGCAGGGCGAGGATGGCGAGATCGGTGTCGTCCAGAACGACCTGCTTGGTTTTATTTTTCATATTTGGCTGTAACCAGGGTAAAAACACCCGATAAAGCTATCAGTGTCAGAAGTAAAAGCAAAGAAAGCCCTGCGCAGCCAGAACAAAATAGACCCTGTCTTTTTCTGGCGGATGTATCCAAATGCTGACTGTTTTTAGTGATGACCACCGTTTGCACCACGGCACCGAACTCAAGGACGGCGTGCTCAAGCCCTCATTCGAACAACCCAGCCGCGCCGACACCGTGCGTGACCGCGTCCGGCACGTCGGGCTGGGCGATATCATCGTGCCGCGCAGCTTCGAGCGCGCCTGCTACGTCAACGCCCACAGCGAGCGCTACGTCAGCTTCCTCGAAACCGCCTGGGCCGAATGGACCGCCATCGGCCGCCGCCATGACGCGCTGCCGCTGGTGTGGCCGGTACGGGACCTGGCCAATGAGCAGGTGCCGGACTTCATCGACGGCAAGCTGGGCTTCTTCGCCATGGACGCCGGCTCGCCGATCACCGCCACCACCTGGCAGGCGGTCAAGACCAGCGCGGACATCGCGCTCACCGGCCTGGCGCTGATCGACGAAGGCCATCACAGTGCCTTCGCCCTGTGCCGCCCACCGGGGCACCACGCGGCCCGCGAATACATGGGCGGTTATTGCTACCTCAACAATGCCGCGATTGCCGCGCAACAGGCCATCACCCAAGGTGCCAGGCGCGTAGCGGTGCTGGATGTGGATTTCCACCACGGTAACGGCACGCAGAATATTTTCTATGACCGCGCGGAGGTGCTGTTCATCTCCCTGCACGGCGAGCCTGCGGTGTCCTATCCGTATTTCTCCGGTGCCAGCAGCGAGCGCGGTGCAGGTGCCGGGGAGGGCTTCAACCTGAACTACCCCTTGCCGAAAAACACCACGTGGGCCCAGTACAAAACCGCGCTGATCCACGCCTGCCAGCAACTCAGACACTTCGCCCCCGAGGTGCTGGTGATCTCCCTCGGCGTCGACACCTTCAAGGACGACCCCATCAGCCACTTCCTCCTCGACAGCCAGGACTTCCTCAGCATGGGCGAACTCATCGCCAGCGTGGGCGTACCGACGCTGTTCGTGATGGAAGGCGGCTACATGGTCGACGAGATCGGCATCAACGCCGTCAACGTCCTGCACGGCTTCGAAAGCAAGACTGCCTGACCTAATAACAACACTCGCTCGATTCTTTTTTCTGCCAAAACTCAAAAACATAACAAGAGGTTTTGTGATGAAAACAACCACGTCCGGGCTGTGTGAAAAGCCTGCGTTGCAACGCACCCTGAGCAACCGCCACATCCAGCTGATGGCCATGGGCGGTGCGATCGGCACCGGCCTGTTCATGGGCTCCGGCAAGATCATCGCGTTGTCCGGCACCTCGATCATCCTGATCTACATGATCATCGGGCTGTTCGTGTACTTCGTGATGCGCGCCATGGGTGAGCTGCTGCTGTCCAACCTCAACTTCAAGAGCTTCGCCGACTTTGCCGGCGCCTACCTGGGCCCGCGTGCGGCGTTCTTTCTCGGCTGGTCGTACTGGCTGAGCTGGAGCGTGGCGGTGGTGGGGGACGCGGTGGTGGTCGGCGGGTTTTTCCAGTACTGGTTCCCGCATGTGCCAGCGTGGATGCCGGCGGTGGGCATGCTGTTGACGCTGTTCGCGTTGAACGTGCTGACGGTCAGGCTGTTCGGCGAAGTGGAATTCTGGTTCGCGATCATCAAGATCATCGCGGTGCTGACCCTGATCGGTGTCAGCGTGGTGCTGATTGCCAGCTCGTTTGTCTCGCCCACCGGGGTCACGGCCTCCGTGAGCCACTTGCTGGACAAACAGGCGGCGTTTCCCAATGGCCTGTTCGGTTTTTTCGCCGGCTTCCAGATGGCGATCTTTTCCTTTGCCGGCACCGAACTGATCGGCACCGCAGCCGCCGAAACCCGAGCACCGGAAAGGACCTTGCCCAAGGCGATCAACTCGATTCCGCTGCGGATCATCCTGTTTTACGTGCTGGCCCTGGGGTGCATCATCGCGGTCACCTCGTGGCAACAGGTGTCGCCGAGCAAGAGCCCGTTCGTGGAACTGTTCCTGGTGGCGGGCTTTCCAGCTGCGGCGGGGATCGTCAATTTCGTGGTGCTGACCTCGGCGGCATCGTCGGCCAACAGTGGGGTGTTCTCCGCCAGCCGCATGTTGTTCGGCCTGGCTGACCTGGGGGACGCCCCGGGTATCTTTGGACGCTTGTCGAAAAGCAGCGTGCCGTTTATCAGCCTGGCCTTCACCACCTTGCTGATGCTGCTGGGCCTGGTATTGCTGTTTGTGGTGCCGGAGGTGATGACCGCCTTCACGATTGTGTCGACGGTGTCGGCGATCCTGGTGATTTTCACCTGGTCGACCATCCTCGCGTCCTACATTGCCTACCGCAAAAAGCGCCCGGACCTGCACGCCAGATCTCTCTACAAGATGCCTGGCGGTGTGCCGATGGCCTGGTTTTCCCTGGCCTTCATGGCCTTCGTCCTCGGCCTGCTGGCGTTGCGGCCGGATACACGCCTGGCGCTGTACGTGATGCCGGCCTGGTTTATCTGGCTGGGCATTGCCTTTCAGTTTTCACGCTTCAAGGCTGCCGGGGTGGTCAATCCCGGTCATAGGTGATTCACGGGTTCCCTAGAACTCCATTCTCAAGCCCACCGTGCCCTGGCGGCCGTTGAAGGTGTTGCTGTCCAGGTTGCGGTTGTAGCCCAGCTCGCCGTACAGGCTGATGCCCGTGGCCACCTTCAGCATGGCGCCGGCGCTCAGGTCCAGGGTGGTGGACTTCTGCTCGGTGTCGATGGCCGTCACACCGTTGAAGGTGACGGTGTTCTGCCCGGCGCTGGTGTGCCAGACATTCGCCCGTACGTAGGGTTGAAGCGGCATGCTGCGGACCAGATAGTCACCGCGCAGGCGCACCCCGAGGCGGCTGGTGACGTTAGTGTCGGCGTCATAGGCGACGTCGGAGATCCCGTCGTTTTGCTTATCCAGTCTGGTCTTGCCGACGATCAGTTGCGCCTGGGGTTCAACCACCCAGTTACCCACCCACGCAAACGGCCAGCCGACTTCGGCGGACGCCGTGACATTGTGCCCCCGGGTGTCCATCTTCACGCCACGATCCGACTCGTTATTGCCGTCGAAGCGGGTGCCCATCAGTACCAGGTCGAGGTAGGCCTGGTTGGCGCCGATCAGCGTCCAGTAGACCCCCAGGCTGTCCCCGCGCAAGGTGGTCTTGCCGGCGTCCTTGTCCTGCCAGCCGCCGTTGAAGCCCTTGATGTTGCCTTTGAGGGTGCTGTGGCCGACAAAGAACCCGCTCCGTTGGGTCAGGCCATTGTCGTAGGTGCTGGCGTACAGGTCGGTACCCACTTGGAAGCCGGTCACCGAACTGTCGAGCGACGGGCTGACCGTTCCGGTGAAGCTCTGGCGCGTGCTGTTGCCGTAGGTCCGTCCCCAGCCCGACGTGAATGGGCCGGTATGCAACTGCTGGCTTTGGTCACCCATACGCTGGTGGAAGGTGCCGAGCATGCCCTGCACGAGTTGCTGTGCGGCGGGAAACAACGCAGCGTAGATCGGCACTTCCGGACGATAAATAGGGATCGGTTCGGTCCCGGGATTGGGCGGCAGCGGTGGTTCACCGGGAACGGGGGTGGGTAACGGCACGATAATCACCGGGCCAGGCGGCACCACGGGGATCGTCGAGCGCAGGTAGTAGTTCTCCGCCGTACCGGCCGTGACACCGCCTTTGAACAGGTAGTAGTCGAACGCGCCGGCAGACACCGGGCCCGCCAGTGTAAACGCGCTGCCACTGCCAGACGCGCCGTTGAGGGCCTGCACCACCTGGATGCCGTCCTGCAGGGTGGCCGCACCCGTGCCGCCGAGGTTGGTGACGCTGATGGCGGTGGTACCGGCGAGGATGCCCTGGTTGATGATCAGTTTGTCGCTGGGGGAATCATCCGCGCCCAGGGCGCTTTGCAATGCAAGCCGCCCGTTGTCGCCGGTGTAATTGCCATTGATGGTCAAGGTGTCGCTGGTGCGGGTGTTGCCGGTGGTCATGTTGAGGGTGCCGCTGTTGGTGACGTTCACCCGTTGGCCGGCCGTAAACGGGTCGATCACCCCCGTGCCGATCAACAGTTCACTGGTCCCGTCGATGCTCAGGCTGCCCGTGCCGGTGTCGCTGTCACCCAGTTTCAGCGTTCCGCCCAGGATCAACTGCGACTGGTTGTCCAGCCGAATGCTTTCCCAGTTGGGAAACAGGCCCGGATCGCCTGCCTTGGTATTGTCCAGTGTGAGCGTGTCGACACCCAGGCCAGCGTCGATCAACTGCGCCGCGGCCAGTTGGGTGTTGACCAGGTTCTGCAGCACCGCCGTGTCGTCACCGGCGCCCAGCAGTACGAACGAATGCAGGTTGCCACCGGTCCATTCGAAGTCATCGTTGCCAAAGCTGAGGAGTATCTGGCCGTTGACGTCGCCACCGGACACCGCTACGTGATCGTTTCCCCCGCTGACACTGATGTTGCCGCCGACAAAGGCCGTGCCCGAGATCAGGATGGTGTCGTTGCCGAAGCCGGTCACCAGGTTGCCGATGATCCTGCCACCCGACATGTCGAACAGGTTGTTGTCGAGCTTCATGTCGACCCGGCCGATGGTGCCGCCGCTCATCCTGGCCTGGTCGCCATCCTCGAAGGCTCCGGTGATGGTGCCGCCACTCATGTTGAAGGTGTCCAGGCCATCGCCCTGGGCCAGTGAGGCAATGGTGCCGCCGCTCTGGGCGTAGCTGTCGACGCCTGCGCCCTGGCTGACGGCGCCGGCCTGTCCGCCGGTGATCTGCGCCACATCCGCGCCCGAGCCCTGGCTGACGCTGCCGGTGATGCTGCCCAGGTTGAGCCGGAAAATATTACTGCCATCGCCCTGGTTGAGGTTGCCATCAATCCCGGCACTGGGCCCGTTCACATCCACCAGATCGTTGCCGGCGCCGTAGGTGACATTCCCGGTAATCCGCCCCGTGGCGCTGAGGTTCAGGGTGTTGTTGCCGGCACTGTCGGTAAAGCCCGGTGCCGTGCCGCTGTCGCAGGAAGAGAGGTCGTCCCCGGCGGTGTTGCTGATGGTGCACGCCCCGTAAGAGGCGCTCGGCAGTGCCGCCAGGGCAATCAGGTACAGCAGGGTCAGAGTCCGTAAGCGCATGATCCATCCTCGTGCGAGGGGAAAGTTGCCCCGGCACCGGCAAAGGCCGGTGCAGGCCAGACCATGACAACGTGACACGCGATACGGAGCAGGGAGTGCGGGTTACCTGTTCGAAAACACCGGCCAATGCAAGGAGTTGGCATGGCTTTCTCGACTGCACCTCAACGGGTGCAGCGCTGTTTGCACCCTAGCCATACATCGTGCAGGGCGCTACTGTCAGAGTTGACAGGTATAGACGAGCTGCCGGTCTTACGAAAACACAATCTCGTAAGGCTCGCGCATACGCTCCAGCAGCACCTGGGCCAATATCGGCGCCAGGCCGATCTGCGGGTCGCCCGCCAACTGGCTGGCATACGCATGGACGGCGTGGAGTTTGCGCGCCACGGTCCAGGTGTCCAGGCGTACCTTGCGCGCCCGTTGCCAGGGGATCGTCGCACCCTCGCGGGCGGGGCAGTGCCAGGCCCAGATCGGCAGTTCATAGAGTTGCGCGCCCACCAGCCTGCAGGCGTTGGCGCTGGCACGGCCGACGGCCTCATGGTCGTCATTGCCGTCGTTGCGCCAGGTGGAAAACACCACGTCGCCCGGTTGCAGGTAGCGCGCGATGAATTGGCTCAGTTGCGGCTCGCGAGCGGCGAGGGCGTTGTCGCAGAAACCGCCGCGAATCCACTTCAGGCTGTGCAAGGGCATGCCCAGGCGGCGCAGCGCCTCGGCGCTTTCCTGGGGCCGCACCACACTCAGGCGGCTGGCCGGCCATACGTGGGAACCCGGGTGGCTGGCACTGCCGTCCGTGATGGAGATCATTTGCAGGGGGTGTTCCAGGGTGCTGAGCAATTGCAGTAGACCGCCGCAGGCCACCACCTCGTCGCCGGGATGGGGCGCGATGATCACCACACGCGCGCCAGCGGGCACCAGGGAGGTGGTAGAGATAGGCGGGATTTGCGCCAGCTGCGGTGCGCTGTTCCAGATTTGCGCGGGGCCGCGACGGCCTTCACTGAGGGAGGCAGGCTTCATGGGCGTTACGTCCTTGTCGATTGATGCTGGGTCGTGCCCCGTTGACGGGACGACTCTATTTATTCACCACAGACTCCGCCGTGGTGCACGCGTGGTAATCCAACCCTGAATTACCAGCAAGGCGTCATCAGCATAGACAAGGATTGGTCGCTTTTACATTTTGCAATGTCGTTTTTTTCAAGACGCGCACATCAGGCTCTTCAAATAATCGCCGAACCCGCCCTGGGCACGGGCCTCCAGGCGCGCGCTGGTGATGACTTGCGGGGCGTGGCTCCAGGCGATGGAGGCCCCGCAGCGCTCGAGGTCACGCACCAATTGCACATCTTCGTGACAGGCCAGCGGTTCGAACCCTCCGGCGCGCACATAGGCCCCGGCACTGATGCCCAGGTTGGCGCCGTGGATATGCCGGTGACCGTCACGGGCGTGGTACGCCGCCTGGTAACGGATCTGCGCCGCCGGGTCGAACTCTTCGCTCCAGGTGTCGACGGTCACGGTGCCGCACACCACGTCGGCGCCCAGTGCCAACTGGGCCACCAGCCAATCGGGGGCCACGCGGCTGTCGGCGTCGGTGCACGAAATCCAGCGTGCACCCTGGTTGAGCAGGTGTCGCGCGCCCACCCCGCGCACATGGCCCACATTGCGCGCCTGTACCTCCAGGCGCTGCACCGGGAACCCCTCGGCAATCTCCGCACTGGCATCGCTGCAACTGTCGAGCAGCACCAGGATCTGCACCGTTTCACCCAGCAGGCCTGGGTGACTGGCGGCCACCAATGCTGCCTCCAGACACTCGCCGAGCAGCGCCTCTTCGTTATGTACCGGGATCAGAATGCCGATCATCGCAGGCCCTCAAGGGTGGCAACCGAAGTGCCGTCGCGGCTCCACAGGTCGAGTAGAAAGTCGGGTTCGTGGTGGGTGGCGACCAGGGGTATCCCCAGCCGCTCATGGAGCAGGGCATGCACCTGTTCGGCGGTCTGCGGGCACCCGTCGATCGTCGGGCGCCAGTGGCAGGCCAACACCTGGCCGTTGGCGGTGAGGCTGCTGAGGGCGCGATCGATCAAGCGGCACAGGTCATCGCGATCGAGGTAGTAGCACAACTCGCTCAAGACAATCAGGTCGAACTCGCCTATCGGCCATTGCTCGGGCAGGCGGCTCTGCTCCACACGGGCATGGGCAAAGCCCAGCAGGCGGCTGCGTGCCAGGGCGACGGCGGCCGAGGCGGTGTCGCAACACAGCAGGTGATCACAGCGCGGGGCCAGCTCGAAGCTCAATTCGCCATTGGCGCAACCGGGTTCGAACACCGAGGCATAGCGCGGCCGGGTCAACAGTGCCAGGGTCAGCGCCCGTTTGCGACGCTCGTACCAGCGTTGGCGAAAGGCCCAGGGGTCGTCGTTACCGGCAAACAGTTGATCGAAATACGGTGTCGCCACACTCATACGAATACCACTTCAAAAGGTTGTAGCAGACGCTCCACCACATAGGGCGCCAGCACCGGCGGCAGGCCGATCTGCGGGTCACCCTCCAGCTGGCTGGCGAACGCATGAATGGCATGGCGCTTGCGCGCGACGGCTTCACAGCTCAGGGGGATTTTGCGGGCACGGTGCCAGGGCACCAGGCTGTTCTCGGGAGACGCCCAGTGCCAGGTCCACACCGGCAGCTCATAGAGGGCCGCACCCACCGCGTGCGCTGCCTTGGCGCTCGCGCGGCCAACGGCCTCGTGGTCGCAATGGCCGTCTTCGCGCCAGGTGGTAAACACCACATCCGTGGGTTTGAGGTGGCGCTGGATAAAGGCGCTGAGCTGGTCTTCCCGCGCTGCCACCTGGCTGTCGCTGAAGCCGGCCCGCAACCATTTCAGGCTGTGTAACGGCACACCGAGGCGGTGCAGGGCCTGGGCCGACTCCTGGGGGCGTACCACGCTCAAGCGCTCCACCGACCAGTGGGTGGAGCCGGGATGACTGGCGCTGCCATCGGTTACCGAAATCAATTGAATGGGCCGGCCCAGTTCGGCCAAACCTTGCAACAGGCCGCCACAGCCCAGTACTTCGTCATCCGGGTGTGGGGCGATGATCACCGCGCGGTGGCCCTTGGGTACCAATTGTTCGACGCTGATCTGCGGCAGTTCGGCCATCAGCGGCGAGTCCTGCCAGCGCTGCAGGGGCGTGCCCTGGCCGACGATCGGGTTGGGTTTCATAACTGCCACCTCCCTGTGGGTTCCCCTGCGACCAGTTCGCCGAGGCCGGCCAGGTCGCGTTCGGCATGGCTCTGGCGGACATACACCGGCAGGTCCGCCATCAACTGGGCGAAGTGCGGATCCTTGCAGTACGGACCCGCGCCCACGGCTCTGCCCACGTGCCGCATGACCTGCTCGACGGTGTCCTCGATGCTCGCGCGCACCTGCTGGGCCAGGTGCCGGGCATCGGCCCTGGGGTAGCGGTCGATCTGCTCCGCACTGGCCCGCAGCACGCAGGCAGCGCTGTTCAAGGCGCTGTCGACCGCCCCCAGATGGGCGAGGGCGTGAGGCTCCGAGCGCTTGCTGCAGTGATCGCGCAACACCTCGGCCAGGCGTTGTGCCGCACCGTACCAGCAGGCGGCGATACCGATGCCGCCTTGCCAAAATCCGGGACGCCCGAGGTAGTCGCCGGGGCCGCCCACGGCAAGGCCATGGGCGCCGTCAAAGACGACCTCGACGCTGCCGGTGGCGGCCATGCCCACGGCATTCCAACCGTCGTGGGTGACCGTGATGCCCGGTTGGTCCATCTGCACCGCCACCAATTGCTGGCCGCCTTGTTCATCCCACGCCGTCAGCAAACCATGGCTGAGCACCGCCGCCCCGGAACACCAGGCTTTACGCCCGTCCAGACGCAGGCGATGGCCCTCGCAGCGCACCTGCACCTTGGCATTCGGCGGTTCTGCGGCCCACATGCCCCACAGACTGCCCAAAGGCGGCGCCGGGCTACGCAGCTCGGCAATGATGGCCAACGCATCGGTGTGGCCTTCGAACAGCTTGCACAAGCGCAGGTCATGACCCGCCACTTGCGCCAGGCGGCTGAACCGCCCCAGGGTGTCGCCGCTGCCAGGCAGCGGCAACTGATCGAGGCCTTCCTCCTGAAATGCCCTCAGGGCCTTGGCCAGGTCCTGCGTGTCCGCATAGCCCTGGAAGCCTTGAAGGAATCCATGCAGTGCCATGTCACACCTCGTCGTCACGCTGCAGTTCGAACAGCAGCAGCGAGCGGCCGGTCACACCGTACTCGTGGTCGAACTCGAAGCGTTCCTGGCCACGTACCGCCGGCTCGTTGGTGTCGAGCATGCAGGTCCAGAACTCACCCTCCGGCACCGGCGGCAGGCGGAAATTGACCACGTCGTGGTGGGCGTTCACCACCAGCAACAGGGTGGCGTCGGCACCGGCGCGGCGAATCCCGGTTTCCTGGGCGCGGCCATCCATCAGCATGCCCAGGCAACGGCCGTGGCTGTCTTCCCACTGTTCGGTGGTCATCTCGGTGCCAACCGGCGACAACCAGGTGACGTCCTTGACGCCGATGTCTTCGTTGTAGTCGCCTACCAGGAAGCGCCCACGACGCAGGATCGGGTAGGCCAGGCGCAGCTTGATCAGGCGCTTGACGAACTTGAGCAACGCCTTGCCATCCTCGTCCAGGTCCCAGTTGACCCAGCCGATCTCGCTGTCCTGGCAGTAGGCATTGTTGTTGCCGTGCTGGGTCCGCGCGAACTCGTCACCGGCCACGATCATCGGCGTGCCCTGGGCCAGCAGCAGCGTGGCGAAGAAGTTGCGCATCTGGCGCAGGCGCAGTGCGTTGATTTCCGGGTCGTCGGTGGGGCCCTCGACGCCGTGGTTCCAGGACAGGTTGTTATTGCTGCCGTCCTGGTTGTTTTCGTCGTTGGCTTCGTTGTGCTTGTCGTTGTACGACACCAGGTCATGCAGGGTGAAACCGTCATGGGCGGTGATGAAGTTCACCGAACTGTACGGGCGGCGGCCACGGTGGTTGAACATCTCGCCCGAGGCGGTCATGCGCCCGGCGAAGTCCGCCAGTTGGCCGTCATCGCCTTTCCAGAAAGCCCTTACGGTGTCACGGAAGCGGTCGTTCCATTCAACCCAGCCTGGCGGGAAGTTGCCCACCTGGTAGCCACCGGGGCCGCAGTCCCAGGGCTCGGCAATCAGTTTCAGCTGGCGCAGCACCGGGTCCTGGCGGCAGGCCACGAGGAAGCTGTGGCGTTCATCGAAGCCATCGCGGTAGCGGCCCAGGATGGTCGCCAGGTCGAAGCGGAAGCCGTCGACGTGCATCTCGTTGGCCCAGTAACGCAGGGAGTCGGTGACCATCTGCAGTACGCACGGGTGGCTCAGGTCCAGGGTGTTGCCGGTGCCGGAGTCGTTGATGTAGAAGCGCTTGTCATCGGGCATCAGCCGGTAGTACGAAGCGTTGTCGATGCCGCGCATGGACAGGGTCGGGCCGCGCTCGTTGCCTTCGGCGGTGTGGTTGTAGACCACGTCGAGGATCACTTCCAGCTTCTGCTCGTGCAGGTGCGCGACCATCTCCTTGAACTCGGCGATCTTGCCGCTGGCCAGGTAGCGCGGGTCGGGGGCGAAGAACGCAATGCTGTTGTAGCCCCAGTAGTTGGTCATGCCTTTTTCCAGCAGGTGCTGGTCGTTGACGAAGGCGTGCACCGGCAGCAACTCCACCGACGAGATGCCCAACTGGCGGATGTGCTTGAGCACATCATCTTCCATCAACCCGGCACAGGTGCCGCGCACGTCTTCGCCCACCGAAGGGTGGCGCATGCTGATGCCGCGCAGGTGGGTTTCGTAGATGATCGTACGGTCCCACGGCACCCGCACCGGCTGGTCGTTGCCCCAGGTGTGCGCCGGGTCGATGACCTTGCACTTGGGCACGAAGGGCGCACTGTCACGCTCGTCGAAACTGAGGTCGTCGTCCGGGTGGCCGATGGTGTAGCCGAACAGCGCTTCGGACCATTTGAGTTCGCCCACCAGTTGCTTGGCGTAGGGGTCGATCAGCAATTTGTGGTGGTTGAAGCGATGACCATTGGCCGGGTCATAAGGCCCGTACACACGGTAGCCGTAGATCAGCCCAGGGTGGGCGTCGGGCAAGTAACCGTGGAAAATTTCGTCGGTGTATTCGGGCAGTTCGATGCGCTCGAGTTCCACTTCGCCGGTGTCGTCGAACAGGCACAGTTCGACTTTCTCGGCGTTGGCCGAGAACAGCGCAAAGTTGACACCCAGGCCATCCCAGGTAGCGCCGAGGGGGAAGGGCAAACCTTCACGAATCCGCGACGGCTCGCTGCCCGGCGTCGAAGGGGTCTTATGGGGTTTGCTCATTGAGTTGCTCCTGCAAGGCTATTTTTTCGGGCCGAACGCGGCCGTGCTGACGAGTTTTCAGCTGATGATAAGAAGAGTGAAGTCACCTTTTGCCGACCGCGCCGGCAAAAGGTTGATGGCGCCGTGCGCGTTAAGCCTTGGGCTTTTTCGGCGCGGGTGGCTTCTTGGCCGCCGGCGGCGCCGGCTTGCTTGCGGCTGGCGCCGGTGGCTTGGCCTTCGCCGCCGGCTTGGGTGCGGTCTTGGGCTTCGCGGCGGGTTTGGGTTTGCTCGGCGTCAGCGCTTCGGCTTCGGCCAGCTTGCGCGCCATCTCCCAGTGGCGCGCGTCTTCCCCGTGGGGTTTGCCTTCAGACTCCCAGATCTGATGCGCCAGTTCGCGTATGCGTTTGTCTTCAGTACTCATCACAATGCTCCTCACAGAAAATTTTCAGCTTTCTTGATCATCAGGATTGATAAAGACATTGACCGGGAAATCCCCCAGGGCAGTGCTGATCAACAGCTCCTTGTCTGGTGTGACTGCGCCTGTATGAAAAAGTCCCTTCCAGTTTTGCGTTGGTGCGGCGAACGGTAATTTCACCCGTGTATCGCCCCAAACCCGCGCATTGATCTGGGGACGCACACCGTTTTCAAGCAGCTCATGGGACCAGCGTGGCACCACCACCAGCACGCGTTTGCCTTGGTGTTCGCGGCAGAATGCGACCACCCGCTCGGCGTGTTGGCCGACCACTTCCAACGCTGTATAGCGGCCGCTGCGGAACACCTGCGGATGGGCCTTGCGCAAGGCCAGTACGTGGGCAATCAAGGTTTGCTTGATACGCCCATCACGCCAGTTGAACAACAGTTCGCCGATGTCCGGCGGGGTATTGAGTGCCTGTTGCCGCGCGGTGAAATCCACCGGGCGACGGTTGTCCGGATCCACCAGGCTGAAGTCCCAGAACTCATCGCCCTGGTACAGGTCCGGCACACCCGGCACGGTAAGGCGAAGCAAGGTTTGCGCCAGTCCATTCAGTGCGCCGGCGGGGGCGATGGCCTGGGCTGCGTTATTGATCGCACTGCGCAGGGGCCGACCTTCCTCCGTGAGCAGCAGGCGCGTGAGGAAGGCCTCGACCCCCTGTTCATAGGCTTCGTTGGGCGCGCTCCAGCTGCTCTGCAACTTGGCTTCGCGCAGGGCTTTTTGTTGCCACTGCCACAGGCGCTGGTGATAGCCCTCGAAGTCCTCGGCCTGGTCCAGCGGCCAACTGCCCAGCAACACCTGGTACAGGATCAGTTCATCACCGGCCGACGGTGTGGCCGCGTCGTCGCGCAAGGGCGCCGCCAGGGTACGCCAATGCTCCACTTGCTCGACGTACCACGGCGCGCACTCGCTGAGCACGGCCAGGCGTGCCCGGGTGTCTTCGCCGCGCTTGTGGTCATGGGTGGCGGTGGCCAGCAGGTTGTCGGGGAAGGCCTGCAAGCGCTGTTGGTTGATGGCATGAAACTCGGCCAACGGCGCGCTGAACTGCTCAGTACTGAAGCCCACATCGTTGCGCGACAGCAGCACGGCCGAGCGGTAGAACGCGGTGTCTTCCACGGCCTTGGCCGCTGCCGGCGAGGTCAGTTGCTGGAAGCGCACACAGGCATGCTTGAGCATCTTGCGCTCGCGGCCCACCGGACGATTGCGCCAGGGCTGGCCGCCGAGCCAATTTTCCAGATGCTCGAGCACCGGCCAGTCGCCCTCGCCAAGGGTCGTGCGGGCGCCGTCCAGGGCCTGCTGGAACACCTTGTCGTCATCTGCGCTGCGACCACGGGCACTGATATAGGTGCGGTACACCGGGAAGTGCACGATCAGTTCCTGCAATGCGCGACGGATCGCGCCGAGGGTCAGGTCGCGGGTCATCACGTCGTCGCGGGCCACCTGCAACAGGGCCTGGGCCACGCTTTCAAAGTCGCCGCCCAGGGAGCCGTTGAGGATTTGCTGGCGGGCCAGCCGTGCCTCTTCGATAAACGCCGAGGGCCGTTCGCTGTGGCGTGTCCACACCTCGGCCAGCGGCGCAAAGCCCTCGGGATGGTGTTGCAGCAACGACAACTGGTTCATGAATTCGTAGCCGGTGGTGCCGTCCACTTGCCAGTCTTCGCGAAGGGTTTCCCCCTCGCCGAGGATTTTTTCGACGAAGATCGGCAAGTGCCGCTCGGGCGACAGCGAATCCACCCGACGACGCAGCTTGCGGCAGTAACCGCGCGGGTCGGCCAGGCCGTCGATGTGGTCGATGCGCAGGCCATCCACCAGGCCTTGGCTGATCAGTTCGAAGATCTTGCCATGGGTGGCTTCGAACACCGCCGTGCGCTCCACGCGCAGCCCGCCCAGTTCGTTGACGTCGAAGAAGCGCCGCCAGTTGATATCGTCCGCCGCCGTGCGCCAGCTGGCCAGGCGGTAGGCCTGTTGCTCGAGCAAGTGGTGCAGACGCTTGAAGCCCTCCGGCGTGCGTCCGTCGAACTCGGTCAGTCGGCGTTCGATAAGCTCGAGGACTTCGGTGGCACGCTCGGCCAATGCCTGCTTGAGCCAGGCGGCTTCGGCGTAGGCGTCATCCTGATACGCCAGGGCGCTGAAACGGTCGGCCAGGGGTTTAAGCAGCTCGTCGGCGCCGAGGATCGCCGCGTAATCCCGTGGGCAGATCGGGAAGCGATGTTCGTAATGCTCGACATGAAACGCGCCGTGGGCGGCATCGAAATGCAGCGTCAGCGTGCCGCTCTGCAAGGCTTCGCCGTAGTCGCTGCCGAGGAAGGGCATGAGCAATTGGCCCTTGAGCAGCGGGTCGGGGGAGTGCCACTGGATATCGAAGAATTCGCTGTAGGGGCTCAGCCGGCCCCATTCCAACAGGTCCAGCCACCAGGGGTTGTCGGCGCCGCCCACGGCCATATGGTTGGAGACGATATCGAGGATCAGCCCCATATCGTGCTCGCGCAGGGCCGCGACCAGGCGACGCAGGGCCGGTTCGCCGCCCAGCTCGGGGTTAACGCTGGTGGGGTCGACCACATCGTAGCCGTGCATGGAACCGGCACGCGCACTCAGCAAGGGCGAGGCATATAGATGGCTGATGCCCAATTGGGCGAAATACGGTACCAGGGGGACCGCGTCATCCAGGGTAAAACCTTTGTGGAATTGCAGGCGCTGGGTCGCGCGCAGGGGCAGGGCTTTCATCGGTCACGCTCATAGGCTTGGTTACGCGCGACGGCCAGCAGTTCAAGGCGGCGCGCGGCACCGGCGTTGTCGAGCAGGCTGGAGGCCTCGCCCGGCAAACGGCGGCGCCAATTGGGGTGGGTGTCGGTGGTGCCGGGCAGGTTGGCCTGTTCTTCCAGGCCCAGGGCGTCTTCCAGCGGCAACAACACCAGCGGCGCACGGGTGTGGCCGAGGTAGCGCACGCTGGCGTCGATCATGTGGTCGGTTTCATTGCGGATCTCATCGACGAAGTTCTGCGGGTCCTGGCTCAAGGCCTGGCGCAGCGCCTGGCGTTCACGCAGGCGGTGCTCGCTCCATTGCTCCACGGTGGGCGCATCGATCAGGCCCAGCTGGACGTTCCAGTCGATATCGCGGCTGTGCCACCAACCGTTGAGGGTCGGTAAGTCGTGGGTGCTGGTGGTGGCCAGGGCGTTGTCCGGCCAGTCGAGGATCGGCTTGAACTGGCCATCGTGGCCCTGTTCGAACAACAGCACGCGCATGCCGAGGATCGAGCGGGCGATGAGTTTTTCGCGCAGCCCATCGGGCACTGTGCCGAGGTCTTCGCCGAGCACGATGGCCTGGTGGCGGTGGGATTCCAGCGCCAGCAGGCGCAACAGGTCGTCCACCGGGTAATACAGGTAAGCGCCCTCACGCGGCGAGGCGTCCATGGGGATCACCCACAGGCGTTGCAGGCCCATCACATGGTCGATGCGCAAGCCGCCGGCATGGGCGAAGTTGGCCCGCAGCATCTCGATAAACGCGCGGAAACCGTTGCGCTTGAGACCTTCGGGCGAGAACGCGGAAATGCCCCAGCCCTGGCCGGCGCGGTTAAGGATGTCGGGTGGCGCGCCCACGGTCAGGTCGGCCAGCAACTCATCCTGGCGGCTCCAGGCCTGGCTGCCACCGCCGTCGGCACCGACGGCCAGGTCAGCGATCAAGCCGACGCCCATGCCGCTGCCTTTGGCGGCTTGTTGGGCGCGCTCCAGGCAACGGGCGATCAGCCATTGGCCAAAGGCGTAGAAGCCGATCTCGACGTGGTGCTCTTCTGCGAACGCCACCAGCGCCGGGCTTTGCGGCGAGCGCCACTCTTCAGGCCAGTGGCGCCAGTCAAGGTCCTCGCCTGCAGCGGCGCGCACTGCCTGCACGGCTTCGAAGCGACAATGGTTTTCCAGCGCCTCGCCACCAGCCTGGCGAAAGCTCAGGAAGTCGGCGTGCTGCGGGTGATGGCCGTGGCGGAAGTCTTCATACAGAACGCGCAACAGCCGTTGTTTGGCCCGCGCAGCGGCCGGCCAGTCGATCAGGCTGTGCTGTTCCAGCGCGTGCAGCTCTTCTTCCAGGCCAAGGGCTTCAATCGCGTTGCGCACCTCACGTTCACCGAGAATGCAGGCGGGCGAGGCATACAGGCTGTTGAGGAACAGGCGGCTGGACGGCGAGTACGGGCTGTAGCGCTCGGTATCGGCGCTGAACATCGCGTGCATCGGGCTGATCGCCAGGGCATCGGCGCCGCGTTCGGCGGCGGAACGGACCAGGTGTTCCAGGGCCAGGGTGTCGCCGAAACCGCCATCGCCCAAGCGGCGCAGTGAATACAGCTGGGCGCTCAGGCCCCAGGCGCGGGCGGGTTGGTTGTCCACCGCTTCGGCCACGCTGTAGCAATGGGTGGGCGCGACCGCCAGGGTAAAGCTCTGGTTGTCGATCTGCACCTGGTGGTAGCCCAAGGCGATAACCCCGGGCAGCACGGCATTGCCGTCGAGGCGCAGTTCCAGGCTTTCGCCGTCTTCGAGGTTGACCCGGCACAGGGTGTCGGGTTCGAAGTAGCGCGCCAGGTCGAGGCCTTCACCGCTGTCGACGGTCATCAGGGGCGGCAGGTGCTTGTCTTGTTGCACCCGCTCCAATTCAAGCAGGCTGGCGTTGATGTCGGCATCGCTGTCGGCCGGGTGGCCCAGGCCTTTGAGAACCGCGCGCAGGGCGTCGGGTGTCACTCGTTGCGGGCGGCCGTTTGCGTCGATCCAATCGACGGCCAGGCCCGCACGGCTGGCGAGGATTTCCAGGTTCGCTTCGCTCAAGGGTGCTCTCCAACAGGGGATAAGGTGACGCGGGCGCTGAAGGGCGGCAGTTGCGCACCTTGCAGGGCCGGCGTTTCAAACAGGACCGGCGCGGTGGCCGAGTGATCCAAGGGCGTGGCGCTCAGGTTCAGGTCGATCTGCAACAGGCTGCCGTTGCCCAGGCGCCAGCGCGCACTGACGGCGGCGTAGGCCAGCACCTGCGCGCCCAATGCCACGGCGCCAGGCAGGTGCGGCACAATATGGCGATGGCGCAGGCCCAGCAGTTGGCGGTAGAGCTCAGCGTGCGGGTTATCGGCGATCACCGGGGCCGATTGCGCGAATGTCGACAGCGCGTTCGGATCCGGGATGCGTTCACGGCGCTCGGGGTCATGGAACGCGGCGAAGTCGGCAAATTCATTGCGCCGGCCTTCGCGTACCGCTTCAGCCAGTTCACCGTGGTGGTCGGTAAAAAACAGGAACGGCTCGCTCGCGTTCGCCTCATCCCCCATGAACATCAGCGGAATCATAGGCGACAACAGCAGCAGGGCGGTTGCAGCCTTGAGCGCCTGGGGCGAGCAGAGCTGGTGCAGGCGTTCGCCCAGGGCGCGGTTGCCGATCTGGTCATGGTTCTGCAGGAACGCGACGAAGGCCGTGGGCGGTAAGTCAGCGCTCGGTTCGCCGCGCTCGTGGCCATGGCGAGTGGTGTGGCCCTGGTAGATAAACCCTTCGCCCAGGCAACGGGCGAGTTTGGTGGTGGGGTCCTGGGCAAAGTCGCTGTAATAGGCATCGGTTTCGCCGGTCAGTAACACGTGCAGCACGTTATGGAAGTCATCATTCCATTGCGCGTCGAAATCCTCCTTGAGCAGGCTGGCCTGGTTCAGCTCGTTTTCCAGCACCAGCCACACATGCCGACCGGTATCCACCTGCTGGCGTACCCGTTGCGCGAGTTCCTGGAGGAAGCCGGGGTTGTCGATGGCGTGCACTGCGTCCAGGCGCAGGCCGTCGAAGCGGTATTCGAGCAGCCACATCAGCGCGTTATCGAGGAAGAAATCCCGCACTTCACGGCGCTCAAAGTCGATCCCGGCACCCCATGGGGTGTGCACGTCTTCCTGGAAGAAGCCTTTGGCGTACTGGCCCAGGTAATTGCCGTCGGGGCCGAAGTGGTTGTAGACCACGTCAAGGATCACGGCGAGGCCGTGTTCGTGGGCGCTGTCGACCAGGTGCTTGAGTTGCTCGGGCGAGCCGTAGGAGGAGTGCGGTGCGTAGGGCAGTACGCCGTCATACCCCCAATTGCGCTCACCGGGAAATTGCGCCAGCGGCATCAATTCAATCGCGGTGACGCCCAGCTCGGCCAGGCGCGGCAGGTGCTTTTCGACTTCGGCGTAGCCCCCCATCGCGCCGACGTGCAATTCGTAGATCACGGCTTCGTGCCAGGGGCGGCCTTGCCAGTTGGCGTGACGCCAGGTGTAGGCGAGCGGGTCGACCACCAGGCTCCAGCCATGCACGTCCGAGGCCTGGGCCCTGGACGCGGGGTCGGGAACATCCATTTCCCCATCGATGTTATAGCGGTAGCGGGTGCCCGCCGGGCACTTCACTTCAGTCTCGAACCAGCCATCTGCCTGGGGCAGCATGGCGATGGATTTACCGTTTTCCAATTCAACGCTGACATAAAACGCGTCTGGCGCCCACAAGGCAAAACGCGTGTGTTGCGCGTCCAGCATGATTGCGCCGTGGGGCCAGGTTTCCAAAGTCCGTAACGGCATCTATGAAGACCTCCCTTGATTATTTAGTCGATTTCCCCAAGGCCTTGGCCACCAGTTGTTCATACAGCTCGGCGTAGGGTTCCACCGCCTGGCACCAGTTGAAGGGTTGGGTCATGGCACGGCTGCGCATGGCGTTGAGCAGGCCTTTATTGGCGAAGACCCGGAACGCACGGCTCAGGGCTTCTTCGTAGCTTTCTACGGTGGATTCATTGAACAGGAAGCCGGTGACGCCATTCTCGATGGTGTCCGCCAGCCCGCCGGTGTTGCGAGCCACGGGCAGCGAGCCGAAGCGCTGGGCATACATCTGGCTGAGGCCGCAGGGCTCGTAGCGCGATGGCATCAGCAGGAAGTCACTGCCGGCGAACATGCGCCGCGCGTCGGTCTCGTTGAAGCCGATGCGCACACCGACCTGGCCCGGGAAGCGCAGCGCCAGTTCACGCATGGCCTGTTCCTCTTCCGGCTCGCCTCGCCCGATAATGGCGATCTGGCCGCCGTTCTCGACGATAAAGCTCGCCACCGCTTCGGTGAGGTCGAGGCCTTTCTGGTAGACCAGGCGCGAGACCACCGCGAACAGCGGGCCGGTAGAGTCATGCAGGCCGAACAGTTCGCGCACGTGGTCGGCGTTGATGGCCTTGCCTTCCCAGTCACCGATATTGAAGTTGTGGGTCAGGTGCGTGTCGGTGGAGGTTTCCCAACTTTCATCGATGCCGTTGGGGATGCCACTGAGCAGGCCCTGCTGGGTCTTGGCGGCGAGGAAACCGTCGAGGCCGCAGCCGAATTCCGGCGTGGTGATTTCCTGGGCGTAGGTGGCACTCACGGTGGTGATGTGGCTGGAATACGCCATGCCCGCCTTGAGGAACGACATCTTGCCGTAGAACTCCATGCCTTCCTGCTGCAAGGCGTGGGGCGGAATGCCTAGCTCCGGCGTCGAGGCCAGGCTGACCACGCCTTGATAGGCGAGGTTATGGATGGTGAACAAGGTCGGTGTGCGTGACCCACGCCAGTGCATATAGGCGGGGGCCAGGCCGGCGGGCCAGTCGTGGGCGTGCACCAGGTCCGGGCACCAGTGGATCTGGGCGAGGTTGGCGGCCATGTCGGCAGCGGCCAGGCCCAGGCGGGCGAAGCGAATATGGTTGTCCGGCCAGTCGCGACCATTGTTGGCGCCGTACGGCGTGCCTTCGCGCTCGTAGAGCTCGGGGCAGATCAGCACATAGATGACCAGGCCGTCCTTGAGGTCCATGCGCCCGATCTTGCACGGCGGCAGTGCGGCGTGGCCACCCAGCTCACCGATGATATGGATCGGGTTGTCGCTTTCCATCACCTGCGGGTAACCGGGGATCAGGACGCGCACATCATGCAAGTGGGCCATGGCGCGGGGCAGGGCCGCGGACACGTCGCCCAGGCCACCGGTTTTCACCAGGTCGGCGAACTCGGAGGTGACGAACAATACCTTCTTTCGATTGGGATTATTACTCACGATCGGCCGCACAGTGTTGGGCAGGTCGGCCAGTGACGTTGGCCCCTCTGCCGCCTTACTAAAACGCTCTCCCTGAGTATCTACAGCGGCACTGATCATAGTTCTCTCCCAATGTTGGTTGGCTAATGGCCCGCTGCCACTAGCTCCGAAGACCGCATCCTGCGGCCAGGCGCACAAGCGCTATACAAACTGGCAAGGCTTATGCCAGTTGCACGGTCGGCTTAAATAGATTGGATGGACGGGCATCGGGTGTGAACCGCGTGCACTCGCCCTACCTTAAAACTGGACCTACGGCAGAGTTCGAAAGTTTAGATTTTTTGCGGGGTTTTTGTTTTGGAAGGGACCCATCGGTCATCAGTCTAGGACAGATTCCAGAGCCTGTAGGGTTTGTGCGGGACTTTTGTAGGACAAAAAACTTGTAACCATATGCAATTGAGGAAGGCGATAGGTTGTGGTGAGCAGGCTTGCGCCGGTTCAGGGCCGCTTCGCGCCCCAGCGCAGGGCAAGCCTGCTCACCACAAAAATTACGCTCACACCCTTAGTGCGGACCGCACCTGATTGGTGCGTCAGCCCAGCATCCGAATGGGCGCGCCCGTGGTCCAGGCCTGGATATCTTCAATCATCTGCTCATAGAACTGCCGGTAGTTCTGCTCACTCACGTAGCCCACATGGGGCGTGGCGAGTACGTTGGGCAAGTGGCGAAACGGGTGATCGACCGGCAGCGGCTCCTCGGCGAATACATCGAGTGCCGCGCCCGCCAGGCGACCAGTGGTCAATGCCTGCACCAGCGCCTGCTCATCCACAATCGGCCCGCGCGCGGTATTCACCAACCGGGCCGTCGGCTTCATCCAACTCAATGCTTCGGCATCGACCAGGCCACGGCTGCGGTCGCTGAGTACCAAATGAATCGTGAGAATGTCGGCCTGCTCAAACAGCTCGCGCTTGCTGACCCAGGTCGCCCCGGCCTGCGCGGCGCGCTCCGGCGTGAGGTTTTCACTCCAGGCAATCACCCGCATGCCGAATACCTGGGCAAACTGCGCGACCTTCTGGCCAATACTGCCCAACCCGAGAATTCCCAGGGTCTTGCCATGCAGGTCGCCACCCAGTCCCACCTGCCAGCCACCCGCGCGCAGTGAGTTGGCTTCGGTCAGCAGATTGCGCGTAGACGCCATGATCAGTGCCCAGGTCAGCTCCGGCGCCGCCTGCTTGTAGCTGTCGGTGCCGCACACCTGGATGCCCATGGCCTTGGCGGCGGCAATGTCGAGGGCGGCATTGCGCATGCCGCCGGTCACCAGCAACTTGAGGTTGGGCAAACCCTGTAACAGCGCTTGGTCGAAGGTCGAGCGTTCGCGCATGACGCAAATGACCTCGAACGCCTTCAAACGCTCGATCATCGTGGCGGTATCTGCCGGGTAATCGTGCAGGAAGTGCACCTGCCCAACCGCCTCCAGCACCGACCAATCCACCACGCCATTGGCCACATTTTGCCAATCATCAATGACTGCGATCTGTACCGACATGCACGCGTGCCTCGAAAAGTTGGATTAAAGGGCGCTCAAGCCCTGCAACAGCGCCTGGTGAAACTTCGCCGGTTCTTCCATCTGCGGTGCATGGCCCAGGCCCGCGAACTCCACCAGTGTGGCATGGGGAATCAGTTTGGCCACTTGCTTGCCCAGTACCGCGTAGTTGCCGATCCTGGCCTTGACCGCCGGCGGCGCAACGTCTTTGCCGATGGCGGTGGTGTCGGCGGTGCCGATGAGCAACAGGGTGGGCATCTGCAGATGCTTGAACTCGTAGTACACCGGCTGGGTCCAGCGCGCGGCAATGTGGGAATCAATGTTATGATGCCCTCAGACGGGGGCCAGCTCCAGCAAACACGGTGGTGAAAGTGAACAAAGCATACTCCTACATCCGCTTCAGCACCGGCAAGCAACTCAAGGGTAGCAGCGAAGAACGCCAACAAGCCATGCTCGATAACTGGGAAAGGGACAACCCCACCTTCACCCTAAACCGTGACCTGACATTTAAAGACTTGGGCATATCTGGCCGTAGTGGGAAGCACCTCAAGAACGGCTTTGGCAAGCTCTTAGAGGCAATCGAGAAAGGCGCTATTGGTGTTGGTGACGTTGTATTGGTTGAGGCTATCGACCGGGCAGGGCGGATGGAACCCGGCATCATGATTAGAGTGTTGACGGATATTCTTAACGCTGGTGTAGCTCTGGTCACTCTGGACGATGGACAGAAGTACACGCAGGAAGCGCTGAGGGGCGGGAGCTTGTACATCCTTGTTGGTAAGGTGCAAGCCGCCTTCAACTACTCACAGTCCCTCAGTGACAGGATGAAGGCCAGCTATAAGAGCAGGAACGTGTTAGCGGCCAACGGGGTAATTCCTAAGAGGTACACGCCTGTCTGGCTTACCTCAGAGGGTGAGTTGCTGGGGGAAATTGCACCATTCATCAAGCAGGCTTTTGAGGACTACGCGGCAGGGTTGGGAGAACGTCGAATCTACGAACGCATCCTAGAGGCTGGTGGTGATAAGCATGACTGTTTCATCAAGATGGCACCTAGCACCGTCAAACGCTGGATGAAGAACAAGACGGCCATAGGAGAATGGCAAGGCATACCAAATGTCTATCCCCGCGTTGTTGAACCTGATCTGTTCTACAGGGTGCAAAAGCGTTTGTCTGAGGGTTACGTACAACGCGCAGCCCCGACAAAACACAAGTACACAGGGCTTGTTGTCTGTGGTGAGTGTGGAAAGAATTTCAACACGAAAAGCTACAAGAACAAGGCGAACCCACCACCACCTGTAATGGAATGCTCCAGCCGTGCCCGTAGAGGCTCTACAGCGTGCCCTAACAGTAAGGGAATCCCAGAAGCTGTGATCGGTGTCGCGTTCCAACTGTCGTGCTGGGACCACATCTCAAAGGCATTGCAGGGGCAAGTGTTGACGGAGAGTATGAAAAGGGAGGTTGTGATCGACGGTCTGTTATCTGAGTTGAGCGTCAAGATTGCCAAGGTTGCTAGGGCTGTCGCTGAGGTTGATGACGTGGAAGAGTTGATCGTGGCCTTGCGGGCACTCAAAGCTGAAAAACTCTCTTTGGAAGGTGAGAAGAAAGCACTGAGCCATGAGCAGGCGACAGTCAAAGAGAAAATCCTCAACAGTGCGGAGATAATGAAAGACCCAATGAAGGCTAACGCCTTGCTGCAATCTGTCGGCTACAGAATTGTTTGCAACTTGGACAGGACGATACACACCCCCGTTGGAGTTTTCACTTACCAAGGGTGGGGGCGGGCAGAGGATGTTCACAAGGTGGTAACTCATGAAGGGGTGTTGTTGAAACTCCCAGTAGCAAGGCAAACACAAACACCGCGTAAGAGGGATAGCGTAAGAGTTGATGTTATGTCTGTGTTAGAAGGTAAGGTGTTTAAAGCGACTTTGGAGACACCACTTGGACATGCCCAGCTCCAGCATTGTAGAAGCAATGAGGGTTGAGTTTGAAAATACGCCTATTACTGAACTTGGCTGAGGTTTGACGAAATGGCAGTAGACGTAGTTAGTGCGGTTGCAATAAGTTCGATATATGCCGATATAACTTTCTATCTTAGTATTGCAGCTGCAACTGTAGCGTTGGCTACACTCGTAGTTGGCTACTCGCAGATGAGGATTGCCAGTGCAAAGGTTAAGCTAGACCTGTACAACAAAAGATTTGCTGTATATCTATCCGCTTTGGAATATTATCAGTGTACATGGGGCCAGAGAGACGGCACGAAAGAAAAGGCAGCTGAATTTATCAAGAGTTACAGGGAGTCGCAATTTTTGTTTTTTAGAAGTGATGGTATTTACGATACCCTTACTAGAATCAAAGATAATGCAAGCAGAGTGGTTAGTTATGACGAATCTAGGAAGGAAGGCGACGACAAGAAAAAACTAGAAGGTACATATTCACATACAGTGCATGAGCAAACGGAACTAGCAAGGCGTGAATTGGCAGAGGACTTATTACTACTTGAGGAGCAGATGAATGACTATATTGACTTCAAGGTGGTTGAAGGCTGGCACTTCTGGTGGAGACTACGCTGGCTCAAAAAACTATGGCGATGGGCGAAAAACAGGAAGAAAAAGTGAATCGCCCCCGCAGTAGTTTCAGCGAACCCCTACATCCCGCGCCGCGAGGGTCGACCAACTTTGATCCTCACTTGATTTCTGGTTTGTAAAAGCTGTTTTCAATCGAGAGCCATTCAATGACTCGCGAGGCTGCGAAACAGAAATCGCCAAAATCCTAAAAATAACGAGAGCGGTTATCAGCTGCGTGGGGTACGGCTGGGGAGAGTGTTGTGGTGTTGGGTAATGCCAGCTTTTATTGTTAGTTTTTATTGTCACAATTACAATAATAGCGCTTCCATTGTTACAATAAATGTGATATACTTACAGTAGATTGGTGGAGGTTAAATTCTTCCCATCTGTGTACTGGGCTTGTACAGGGCGAAAGCCCTTAGAGAGGCTGCCAATGGATTTGGTGGCCTTTTCTATGTCTGCCTTTTAGTACAGTTTAATCAAGTGTCACAACCCCCAAGAGGATTGCGTATGAACATTACAACAAGAACATGTCAGCACTGTGGCTGCTCTATGCCGTGCAAGACAGCACGCAAGACATACTGTACTGCCTATTGCAGAACAAACCATTACAACCAAAAAACCCTAATCCAATCCGTGAGAGACATGGCTATGACTATTTCTAAAGCCTTCACAACATCCAAGCCGAACAAGGAAAACAATCAATATGGCCGTTACCAGAGTATCCAATACGAAAAATCGCAAGTCTGAAAGAATCTATCAGCTAACCGTTGGCGACTATAACAACGGTAAAGGGTTTCAACTCACCAGCGAAGACACAGACCGCCCACTACAGATGACATTCACTGTAGACAAGGCAAGCGATAACAAGAAAACGCACACTGGCAACACAGCCAGTATTGAAGTGTACAACCTTTCCCCCGAACAAGAGCGCATGCTTGATAGTCGATTCATTGAGGCAACCCTCTATGTTGGCTACAAGGACGGCGACGGCCTCAAACTTCTATGTAGTGGCAACCTCACAGAATGCTCTACCACTAAACGCGGTACAGATTCGATCACTCAAATGGTGATTGGTGAGGGTTATGTCAATCTCACACAATCCAAGCTAAGTCGAATCCTTTCTCCCGGCCAAACTGTGCAAGACGTTCTCAATATCATCACCGAGAACATGCCCGGTGTTGCCCGTGGTCCTATGGTTGGAACAAACCTAAATAGTCCTTTGATTCATGGTTGGCGCCTCAACGGTACAGCCAAAGAAGAGTTGGACAGGATCACCAAAGCTTACAAGCTTGAATACAACATCACAGGCGACACTCTAACAGTCACTGATGTTAACGGTCCTTTTTCTAAGAGTGTTACCACTGTACCTGTAATCAGTGAAACAACAGGCATGGTTGAAGCTCCCTTCCGTACAACTGAGAAACTTAACCTCTCTAAGAAAGACAAGCGTGTTCGCTATGGCGTTCAAGTTAAAGTTTTGTTGGATGCTGCATTGATTCCCAGTCAAGTGATTAGACTTGAGTATGGTGAGTTGACAGGCTACTACCGTATTCGTGCTGTGCAATACACTGGCGACTTCCGAGGCAACAACTGGTATGCAGAGATGCAATGCAATGCGATGGAAGGCGACGATGTAACCGTTGTTTAAAAGAACCGTTGTTTAAAGAACAAACAAGCTAGCCCGGCTTACATAAAAAGGAATCCATTATGGCTATTCAAACAAAGAGAATCACCGTAGACGATAAGGTCTACAAGATCAAACAACACCCAGCAACCGAAGGCTGTGCAATCCTAGAGCGTTATGGTAATGCCGTTGTGGCGTTCGCCGTTGCTCAAGAACACATTATTGTTGATAACAAACTACCTTATCCCTTCAACAAACTGCCGCGTATGGTGATTGATGGCCGTTGGCTTGCTGTTAGCCAGTTCTTGGATAAGATTGCAGCGCCAGACGAAACATACGAACGCTTCATACAGCCTGACGTTGGCCCAGTTGGAAAGCTCACCGTACGTGAAGTGTTGGCAGGCAAGACGCTTGATGATCGTCATAGCGAAGCTGTAGAGCGTGTGCCGTCGCCCCTGTCCTACCTAATCGACTACAAGGCGACAGAGAAGCAAACAAGGGAGCTTGATGTAGAGACTGTGTTTGAAGAGTTTTTCAGATACATCACCTATAACGATGAATCTCTAGACGTTGATACCCTCACCATTCCAGAAGTGGCACACCTGCTGTCTGCTGTAATTGAATACAACTTCCTGCATCTGTGGACTAAGGAAAGGTTCTCTCTCAAAGAGGGTTACTCTGGTGCTGGTGCAATCCAGCCTCCACGCTCCCTAGATGGCATTGGTGACAAGTACAGCCAATCTAACGTTATCTACAACATTCTCAGATGCTCCCAGCCTCTAGCAACTCTCTCTGATCTTTCTACAACAATGAGTGTGTCTGATGCATTTGATGCAAATGAGACAGCATTGAGAATTTACTTTGAAGACTCTGAAATGAGAAAAGAAGCTGAGAGACAAGCGAAAACCAACGGAGGGTAATATGTCCCGAATTACAAGACACATCGAAGCCCTACAATCTAAAGGGCTTCATTCCGCTATCTACGAACTAAAGGAATCCGGGGGAGGGGGCAAGCCATCCTCTCAAGTTGACCTTAGACGATTGAGCCGACACTTTAACATGATGCTCAAGCGTAGACATTCCGATGTAACAAACTACCACTTCTTTTGGTTTCGTACAGGAACCACAATTACTGTTTGCTACTCCGGCTCTATGTTCCTGCTGGGAGCTGTAGAGGAGTTTATGACAAAGGCTGTTGAAATCGGCATTGCTGGTGAGGCTATCGAACTCTTTTACGGACGCAACAGAGAACTCTTCAATGGTGTTCTACAAGAACGCCTATCACTATTCAGTCCACAACCACTACAACGTTCTTACGGGGGCGCACATCTGGGCTAAACAAAGCAAGGAACAACACATGGATAATAACAAGCAGGGATGGTTTCAACTTCCCATCAACAGGCTACAGATGCTTATCATTGGGGTAGTGATGGGAGTTGCAGTAGCATCAGCTCCACTCTATTTCAGCGGTAAGGTGAAGGAATACGAGTACGATAACGTCAGAGTACAGAAAGATATTGTTGAAAAGCGTGTTAGCACTGTTGAAGACAACATGTACATCCTCAGGCAAAGGGTTGAAGACAGTGAATTCAAGATCAATGCTCAAGTTGCTTTCACTGACAAGGCAACTAGAAAGCTTGAAGGGTTGATGTATGAAGCCAACCCAAGGGCTATGAGTAAGCTGGCCCAAGCTGAGGCTGAGGAAGCTAGGGCAAGAGTTGAAGCCAGTAAGAGAACAAGCGTTATTCAGAATGCAAGCCCTGTAATCAACGTCAACCCAACAATCAACAACGGGGGCGGCAAATGATTACAACTACAGTTTCTACAAAGTTGGACATGAAAGGGTTTGCAAATCTTGCTAGGAGAGTAGCCAACCTAGCCAAGCTACAGGCAAAGGTGGGTTTCTTTGAAGACAAGTATGATGATGGAATGCCAGTTGCAACAGTGGCAGCTTGGAACGAACACGGAACAAGGTTTCACCCTGAGCGCCCATTCATGAAAGAGACAGTTAACAACGCCCAAACAAGACAGGCGATGGTGAGACTGTTGATCAAAGCGGCTCAAGCCTCTATCACAGGAAAGGGTAGTGCCCGCTCTATCATGTCTATGGTTGGTAAGTTGTTGGTTGGTGAAATGAAAGCCACCATTGCCAGCTACCCCGGCTCTAACTCCTTGGCGACGATTGCGGCCAAAGGCTTTGACCGTCCGTTGTACGACACAGGCAAGATGCTTGAGAGCGTCAAGTTCAAGTTTGCTGGTGACAGGGTATGACAGACATTCTTATTGATGATGTAGCAAAGCCTGTGGCAGAGCCAACACCAACGCTTACAGAATCGCTTATGAGCCTTCTTGAGCAACACCATGAGGGCTTGTCTACCCCAGCTAGAGAACGTGCCGCTAAGGCGTTTGTACGCTCTCTGGGATGGATGGAAGCCAACCCCACGCTGTGGGAGATTCGCCACATCAAGCCAAGTCACTACATTGAACAACTGGACAAGCCAAGGACCGTAATTGTTCGTGGGCGTCCTGTAGACATGTACAAAGCTCAGACGATCAATCATAGCGAAGTTGTCTGAGTTCTCACCAGAGGCCGTATAAGCCTCTCTAGCAACACACCCCTCACATTGCCTCTATTACAACCCTAACGCAGCTCCAGCGAGCTTGCGGGGCTTTGTGCACACCAAGATTCAATACAAGGAACTTAACTATGGCCAATTACGGTGCAAACATGTTCGCTATTATGCGAGCAAACAACGATGTGATTTTCTTTGATGCAATCACACAACTGACAGAGAAGTATTCCGCTAGTGTCTCTAAACACCCAATGGCAAGCGGTGCTTTTGTCACAGACCATACAACTTTCGACAATCCTAGATTTACAGTCTCTGGGGTTCTGTCTGATGCTGACTTCAACTTGTCCCGTCCGTTCATCAGTGATGCTGTGAATAGAAAGGACTATATCAACAACACTCAGACAGTTTATCCTGTTGGAATTATCGAGCAAGGCGGCATCAACAAGTTTTTGCCAGAGGTCATTGCACAGTTCACAAAGGACAGCATCCCTCAAGCTTTTGTAACTCCACAAAGCAAAATCAAAACAGCCAGAGCTGTTAAGGAAGAACTGGTTAGAATGATCACCAGTCGAGAAGAGTTCACGTTCTTTGAGTATGATGGTGGTGCTATCCCTAACAGCTGGACTAACTGTGTGTTCACTGGTGTTGACTTCAAGGAAGACGAAACTACAGGTGAAGGTATTTTTCCAAACCTTGAGTTTGAACAGGTGTCGTACGCTGTGATTCAGAACATCAACGTGAAGATCAGAAGTAAGGGTAAGCAGAATGGGAAGTCTACAACCACACCGGCCAAGGCAAACCCAGCTGACGCACCATCGAGCTACACCGGCAAGAGTGCTACAGACTACAGAGCCAACGGTAGCAACGAGTAAGCAGAGAGCCCGCCATGAGCGGGCTTTCTTGTGGGCGGAATTCTAGCTCCCGTAGAACACACCAACTCATTACGGTTGGTAAGTTTTTAGCGGTTAAGGTCAATGTTTATAGGGGGTTGTCAGATTTGCTTTGTATAAGAAACTTCTCAAGGAGGGTTACTCCAAGGGTTTTGCACCAACCCAGAGGATCAAGAGCGAAAGCTCTTAGAGTGATTGAATGTAGTTGGGTTTTATCTTGAAAACTCCTAACACAACAATCCTCTTGAAAGGTACGCACAGACCGAAGGTCTAAGAGTGATCCTCTACACAGAAGTAATACCCGTATGGCGAAGCCATGAAGAGTTCGCACCTACAAGAAGAGACTTTACAGGGGTGATCTGTTCAAGGAGTAACAACACAAAACCTATCACAAGAACCAACAACCCTAAAAAGAAAAGCCCTTGACCTTCTGATCTGGTGCAAAACCTTAGACCGAAGGTCTGAGAAGTAACCCTTCTTTTATTGGGGGAATTGTTATCACAATTTATTTTCCCCCCAAACTCCCTAAGCTGTATCCCTCTCAGTGGTTCCCACTGGTGCTAACGTCCTAACGTCCCAACCTAAGTAATATGGTTCGCTCGGCTGGGACAGTCAGTGTTTATTGGGTTTGGTGTGATTGACTGGGGCAGAATGTCCCGTGTCCCAACCTACATATATGGTTCTCGCAAGCTGGGACAAAACGTCCCTGTGTGAAGTTGTACCAGAAAATGTACCAATAATGTCCCAATATCACAATTGTCACTTGACAACTGGACAGCCTGTGATATTATATGTGTAGGTAGGGGGGAAAAGAATTCTCTCTCACAACAACCACCACTGAGGTAGGCCATCATGAGTATGGGATACGGACAGATCAAGCTAGAAGGAAAAAATTATGAAGGTCAAGATCACACAGGAACAAACAGCAGCTAACATCGCCAAGGTTGTAGAACTGCGTCAGCAAGGAAAGAGCAGAGCAGCCATCATGGAAGAAACCGGCTTCCCAGAGCGCTTTGTACGCACACACATGAAAGACGTAGCAGTTATCACCAAGGCAATTACAAGCCAGTTTGACCTAGCAGTATCCCGCGTCTACCCACTGGCTGTACGTCCACAGGGAATCAAGGACTACGAACTACGCAACATCTGCTTTGAAGTCTACGGCTCCAAGCTGGATGAAGAGAAGGGCGTGTACGTGGTCAACTACGGCAAAGATAACCTCTACCGCATCAAAGAGCGCTGCAAGGTGTTGGCCGCTGGTACAACCTCTGTCCCAATGTTCGTAATGGATTGGGTCTGTGATGAAGCGCCTACAGCATCCCGTGTCACCCTTGAAACTCTGGCCCTTGAGCTTGGAGAAGCGATTCAAGAGAAAGTGAACACTTTCATGGAACTGTACGCCACTGGGTACGACGCCAACCAGACAGAAAGCAGCGAAGCCCAGCGTAAGCAACAATACGCAGCCCGTCGCCACATCCTGAAACTGGCAATCAAAGAGTACAGCCCAGAACACACAGCTGTATTGCTAGAGCGCTCCCTGAGCCTCACAGACGCTCTTGATAGTGCAATTGATGCTGAGCTACCAGTTACAGTACAACGCTACCAACAACGCACTGTAGAGCCTCACGCAGGTGTAGAATCCTTTGACGCACTCTACGATGCTGTAGAACAAGCTGAGAGAGAAGTTGTTAACACATCTGATAGCGCAATCGTAGTGAGAAAGCCAGCGGTTGTGATTGACAATGTACCAGTATTCAACGTACAATTCACACCTCAACCAGCCCCTCAACACACAGAAGAGTTTGATGATATGTTCACCAACGTCGCCAACTACAGCCTAGGAGGATTCAATGCAGTACATCAACACAGCGACCCTCAACAACACAGCTTCCACGCCTAAGCCCAATACCACCATCACAAACGGTGTTATTGGAGTTATGCAGGGCAGCCTTTCACAAGCTCTCTCAGATCGTGTACAGCACTGTGTGGGGCAAATCCTACACTCTCGTAAGCTTGGGGCTGTAACGCGGCTCCTACGTTCTCAGAACGAGCTTAAAGCACTTGTCAGCAAGTGGGGCTCTGTAGAGGTGGACAGGGTTTGTCGTGATACTGGCGTTCAATCTTGTGATTTGTTCTGATGTGGGGTGTAGTGCCCATCAACAGAAAATCCATGACAATTGACATGTGAAATAAAATAAATACAAAAATATCACAAAAATTGTGACGCCGCTATTGACAGTTGTAACATCCGTGTTATACTAACAGTACGAGCTAGGGAAGAAAGAGATGTGTGGTTCTTACAACTTTCCACACGTGTTCTTCCTGCTTCCTCATGTACGGCCTCACAACTAACCATGAGAACCAAAATTCTAAGTCGGGAGTCGTTACCCTGATGTGTTGTTGATCCTCCTTTGAGACAACACCCTTTTCCAGTTTGGTTAGATAACTGGCCCCATTCCAAGAATCATCTGTAGCGGCCTCACTCCTGCTTTAGATGCCATGTGAGCAACTGTAGCGTGATCATCCCCTTGATCCCTACGCCCTCCAAAGTTCTGACAGTAGCTGCTCAACACTGTCACACATTCTAAAACTACTCTCTACGGAGTATCGCAAAGCCTTACAGCTTGTTGCAGTACCGTGGGTTGCTGGCGACCACTCACAATTAATTATACAAATTCACCGTTCGGTGTTTCTCCCGCAGGGTTCTCATGCCCGGAACAGTACCATCAAGTTGCTGGCGATTACTTGAACGCACGTCATCACGCTTAGCTTTGGCCTCTGTTGATGAAAGAACCACTTTGCAGTGTGGTGCGGTTACTGCTTCTATTTCTGATGTTCTACCTTGAGCCACGCTCGGTAGCCAATCACACAATATTCCTTGCTTGAACAGCGACTGAGGCGAAAGCCTCTTTTTCTGTGCCCGTGAGAAATAACGTCACAACTAACGTAACAACATAACAGCCCAGATACACAACTCAAGTACAAGGAAAACGATCACTATGGCAACGCCAACAAGAAAGACATGCATTGTATGTCAACGAGGCTTTCTAGCTTCCCGCTCTAACCACGTTCACTGCTCTACAGCATGCCGCATGAGGAAGCTGAGAGCTAAGACGTTCATTGTCGAACACTCCACACCAACTACAGTAGCTGACTTTGTTGAAGCTGCATCTGAACACATGTTGAACATGATCAACAAACTCACTGATACAGAAAAGATGGGTGCACTCGCCACACTCTGGCTTGAAACCCCAGAAGAGTTTGCAGCACGTAAACAATCCATCCTGTACACACTCCTAAAGAAAAAGGAAATGAAGAATGTTTGATCCAATCACAGTAGCTGCTCTCTGCTTTGCGTTCTGTGCAATCGGCTTTCTAGTTGGTGTTGTCGCCAGTCGCAAATTTGACTGAGGGTTTTGAAATGACAATGACTAGCCTAGAAACACAAATCGACATTGGAACACTAACAACTCTGTCCGATAAGCAGTGGCGTACAGACTTCCTAGCCAGCCTCGATAGCGATGGTGGTGTGGGACATAACGCAATGCTATTTATTCGTGACAACCGTTATCCCGACGATAATGAGGATGACAAGTTGCTTGATTACCAAGAACTCTGCCACAGCCAGAACATCCCGTTTTAAACGTACACAGCCCAATATATTCATACAAGGAAAAGAAATTATGACACAGCTACAAATCAAGAAAGCAGACAAAGCAGAACTAGTCCAACTTATCGAATGGGAAACATTGGCCTACAAAGGCCGCTTCTCTGGTAATGACTACGACTACGATGCAAAGCCGAATGACAACGGCCAGTATCCACGTAAGCACTTTCACGGTGCTGTAGAGCAAATTACGGAGCGTAGTTTGATTGTTGCTATGGGTGTACTGCAAGCCAAGCTAGCAGAAGGTTACACAATGTTCCTGTCTAACACTCTAACCCCGGAGGTTACTAGCACAGGTGCTGCAATGCTTTATGTAAAGAAGCCAGAGGCACCAACCAGAGACGACAAAGGAAATTATGTTCGTATTGAGGGTGTTGAGTATCAGTGTGATGAAATCTCAAAACTTACTGCAGAAGTTACAGCCACGTATGAAGCAAGCATTGACGCACATAACAACCTTGTCTTTGAACAAGAAGCCAAAGCCCTCAAGGTTGAGGAAGATGCAGCACGCAGGGCTCTAGCATTGGAAGATGCAGCCAAACAACAGGCTGAGTTTGAGAAGCGTGTTCAAACTCGTATTCGTGGCTTGAGAGCAGGTAAGTAATTATGGAATACAACCCAAGCGCTATTGAGACTCTACGTGAGTCTCTTGGCATTACAGACCTTGCCGCTGGTGAGTTCATCTATCAGCTTCTAGAGCTGGGACAGACAGTCTCTGTTGAATCTGTACAGAAGGCCATGAACGCGAGCGCTCCCAAAAGAGTGCACGCCCCACAGGAAGCCAAACAAGAAACCGACATTGAACGTACAACAAGAATCCTACAACAGAAGTATGGAAAATGACACAGACAGTATCTATTGAAATGCCTCTATACACTGATTCTAAGTACAGGTATGGCATCGCCCTTGAGGGACAATCTTGGCAGTTTACCTTCTATTGGAATGAGCGTTGTTCACAGTGGCAGATGGACCTTAGAAAGGATGACCAAACACCAGTACTCCTAGGGTATGCACTTGTCCCTCAGTTCCCTATGTGTGTTGACTACAACCTAGAAGACTACGGCCTAACAGGCTACTTCCTGCTCTTGCCAATCAACGCAACAATCAGCGGCAAGATTACAGATGGCTCTAGCATCATGCCAGAGTTCTTTAGCTTGTTTTACCTCTACGACACAGACGACTAACAGCCTAAGGCATTTTGCAAACGTACACAGCCCAGCAACCAACAACCTATTTGAATTCCACAAGGAGCTAAAAATGACATTGATTCAAGAGACACGTAAAGCCCTGTTCAATTCCCTGTTCACAGAACAGCCTGAGATTGTTGAAGCTCTATATAAAGTAACTGATGGTTATGATTCTCAGAGCTTTCAAGCTGTGTACAAGTTTGCAGCCTCTCAACGTACAGCACTAATCAACCTGTACGCTGATGGTAAGACTATTGATGACGCTCAAGTGGTGGTGACAACGATGGGTGGAAGCCCTGTACAAAGTACAGCCTCTTTCGCCAGAACAGAAGAGATTCTAAAGGAACGATATAAGAAATGAAAACAGGTAACACAGCCCAGTGTATCTACAAGTACGACACAGATGAATGGGGCGATAAAGAGACACGCTCTAAACCAAAACACAAGAACAAAGAACGTGGGAACAGAGACAGCAAACGTGGCTATGACAGTCCCCAAGAAGAGGATTGAGATATGCCAGCCAATAAGCCCACCGCCGAACAAGAACTAAGAATCTCTGCCACTCCCTACAGAAAAGCGATCAAGCCACTAGAAGAAATGCTAGTGAGTGCAATCCGTTGTGGGTATCCAGAAGAACACATACACATGCTTGAGCATCTTATTGAAGTTGCTAAGGCCGTAGCAGAGTTCAAGACAAGAGATTTGCCAATCGTACCACGCAAGAGTGGACGCCCCCGCAAAGATGACCCAACTGTTAAAGATAAGTGTAGAGAAATCTTTGAGGCATTCACGCCACGTTACATCCCATCTAAAACCCGCATCAAGAAACAAGTTGATGTACAGGGTAGGGTGAAGCCACAAGAAGGTTTCACATTCAACTTCGCCAAATGATATGAGGATGCAGAGGAAACAATAATTCCTCTGTCTCTTCTGTGCCCATTACAGAGGATACAGATATGACCAACACAAAAGATATAAACTCTACAAAACTAACCCGTACACATGCAGCCTACTTTGAGCAGTATGTTGAAGACTTGTTCCGCCGTGCACTAACAGAAGTGTGTGAGGTTGACGCTAATGTAAATGCCATGCTCGCCCTAATCGATTTCAAAGAATACGGAAAGCGCTTTGGTGAGGAAGTGTTTAAGCACTGCTCTTATCAGGATTTGAAATACGCTGAAAAAGCATTGGCTGATGAACGTGTAATCCGTGCAACAGAAGCCATCAACCAAGCTGTAGCAAACATCAAGGTCTCTAAGGACGACGGCATTAACCATGAGGTGGATGCACGTTTCATTATCTCTGGTGCGTTCTCCCAGTCTGACATGGTAGATGCACTGTCCGAATCGAGCCAAGAAGTACAAGCCAAAGCCATTGAAATCCTACTAACCCAAGCAGCGGAGTAATAGCTAATGAATGAACAAGCTATTGCAGAGTTGTTTGCAAAGATTGGTTTCAAAGTTGATGGCTCTGGTATCAAGCATGCACAACAGTTGCTCAAAGGGTTGGAACGTCAAGCCCAAGCAGCAGGCAAGGCCATGCAGAAAGCTCTAGGAGGGCAGGGGATCGGTGGTAAGCAGGTCGCCCAAGCTCACCAAGCAATGAACAAGGCCCAGTTTGACGCAGCCCTACAGGGCGCCAAGCTTCAAAAGATTCACCAACAAGGAGCCGCTACAGGGCTCAAGACACAGCAACAACAACTAAAGGTTCAACAGGATCAAGCCAAGCTAGCTGCCATCCAAGCGAAGGCCGCTCAAGCTGCTACAGCGGCTCAGGCTAAACAGAACATCAACAACGCCCTCCAACACATGAACCTTACTAACCGTGCTGCTAGGGCACAACAACAGGCTCAGGCACACGCAACAAGGCAGGCTCTGGCTCAACACAGGCTCAACAAAGCCCTCACTAACCCTGCTGGTGCACACAGACGTACCTCTAGTGGTCATGGTGGTGGATTGGTTGGCCGTGGAGCGGGCGCCCTGCATCGCTTTGGGGGTGCTGGTGGCCTAGTTGGTAAGGTAGGGGCGGGTAATCCTCTGGGAGCCATTGAGGGGCTTTCCAGTGGCCTTGGGCGTGCGTCTATGGGCTTGGGTGCTGTTGCCGGGAGTGCTGCTCTGGTGGTTGCTGCCTTCGCTGCTGTGTCTGCTGCTGCCGTTGCCTTCTCCCGTGAAGCTGAGAGAGCTTCCAACGTACGTAATCAACGTATTGGACAGTTTGAGGCTGTTGGTGATCGCACACCAGAAGGTGCCAACCGTATTAACAACCGCTTTGAATCCTTTGCTCAAACAGAGGGCTTCGATACAAAGAGTATGGGTGCTGACTACGCCAAGATTGTTGGTGGCTTGGCTCCTAAAGTTGGAGTTGATAAAGCACAGGACACAACAGAAGGCATCTTGAGGTATGCCAAAGCTCAACACTTGTCTAACGAAAACATCTCTAAAGTGTCTCTGGGTTTGCGTCAAGCTTTGGGTAAAGGTCAACTTTACAGCGAAGAATGGACAGGCCAAATCTCTGAGCACTTGGGGGCTCATGCTAACAGCTTGGGTGCTGAGGCATGGCAACGTGCTACAGGTGGTAACAAGACTGGGGATGAAGCTCTAAAAGCGTTTAACCAAGATCGCAAAGACAAGAAAATCTCTGGTGATGCTTTGATCAAGTTTGTCACAGAGCTTGGTAGTGTTATGGATCGTCGTGCAAATGATGGTGGCTTGCTGGATAAGGGCCGTATGACTCAAGACTCTTGGGACAACCGTATTCGCAACCAATACCAATCTAACATGGCGAAGTCTTACGACAACACAGACCTGAAAATGTCTATGGTGGGTAATAACGGATTGTACGACAGCATCACAAAGATGATGAATGAACTACAGCCTCAGTTCCTAGCCACTGGTAGAGCCGCCGCAACTATAGTTGATGGCCTGTCTTCTTTGATTCAAAAGTTCACCCAGATGACAGCCTTCTTTAATAATGGTGGAAGCTACCTTGATCCTAAGTTTATGGGTGAACTAGGCGGGGCATTCAAAGAACTGGGAGTTGCCTTTAGCACTCTCTGGACTACGTTGTTTGGTAATGGTGGTTTGACAGGTGGTGTTGATGTTCTAAAGATCACCCTTGAAGCCATTGTAGGTGTAATCACTTTCGTTGTTGATGGCCTAACTGCTTTTGTAGATGTTCTAACTTGGATTGGCCGTAAGGTTCAAGACATTCAACACTACTTTGGTAATATCAATGATGAAGACTACGACAAGATTGTTGCTCAACGTGCATCTGATGACAGTGATAGACAGTGGCAAGTTGACCAGCGTCAAGCAAACCTCTGGATGGCTGGCAAGAAGAAAGATGACCCGGACTACGCACCTAACCAGCTGGCGTTGCCTTCTACAAATGGAAACATCCTTGGTTCTGGTTTGTCCGCCCCAACAGTCAACTTTGATGCAGCCGCTGCAAGTGTACAGAACAAGCTTGCAACTCTGAGCAACCCTCCAATCACCCCATTCCTACAGCCACAGGTTAACGGTCAAGCTGCCAACAATACTACGAACAGTAATGTTCAAGTGACTATTGGTGATACGACAATTAATGGTGCAACTGATACTGATGCTTTGAAAGCTCAGATGGAAGAGCATAACGCCAAGCTAGTAGACACAGTTAAAGAAGCTCTGTCTAAGAATAGCCCCGCCGTTGCTGCTGGAACAATGGTAAGAGCCAGAGGTAATTAATGAAGATCACGAACACGCCACCTCTTTGGGGTTGGCTGTTTGGGTTCTGTCTGATTCTGTTGGTTGGGTGTTCAATCCTAGCGGTTGACGCCCACAACACAGTCAATGAGTACAAGGCCATGAGGGCCAATGACTTGAGGATGATCAGACAAGAGATTGTTAACCACTCTCTATCTCAAACAAACCAGCTTAGAACTCTACTCAACAACAACTCAGAGCAACTCAAGCAGTATGTTGACGTGCAAATTCCGAGGCAGGTGCACAACTCTATCTCTTCTTACACGCCAATCACCATCAATCAAACTGCTAACCCGGCAATAAATGCCAACCCAACACTCAATAATTCCAACAGCCCAGTAGGAGAACGCAATGCACCCCGTACAATTCGATAACATCCAATACCCTTGTTTCTTTGATAGTAAGGCTGATGCTGTACATGCAGCCACAGACTATCTTGATGAACACAGCACACTCTCTGTCCACAAGTTCACAGTAGTGGAAGCCTACATCAACCACAAAAAGAAGTGGTTCATGGTTCACCGTAATGGAAAAGCTCTACCCTTGAAAGGAAACGCTCATGCACACTGATACTCAACAGATTGAAGGCGGATGGATGAGCGTCATTGATAACGCCATCTACAACAACAGTGAGAACAGCCGTACAGCATACCCAGCAAGAGTTGTGGGTGTTAATGGTCGATTCAGTGTCACTGTTGAAATCTCTAATCCACGTCAAGCTGATGACGGCTCTAACATGGATGACACGCACGTTATTAACGTCCCTATCGCTCATATGAGAACTGGCAACAGTGCGTTCCTCTTCCCAGTTAACGTGGGTGACACAGGAATGTGTGTGGTGATGGATAACAACACGGACAACTTCAAGATTGCAAACAACACAGCACCAATCATGACATACGATAACCGTATGAAGGATGTTCAAGATTCTGTGTTTGTTCCCGGCTTGGCTCCTTTCTCAGTAACCACACAGCAAATCAACTCCCTGAGTTTGAGCAATGATCCAAATGATTTGGTGATTGTGCATAACACTGGGACAGGTCAAGAGACACAGTTTGTTCTCAAAGCTGATGGTAATGCTGTAGTTGAATCTCAGTTCACAGTTAAAGTGATCGGCAAAGATATTGAGCTTGAAGCTTCCAATAGCATCAGCTTGAAGGCCAACACAATGAATGTTCAAGTGGCTAACACAAACTGGACAGGCAACTACACAATGACAGGTAACGCCACGTTTAATGGAATTCTGTTTGATACTCACAAACATACTGGCGTTACACCGGGTAATGGTGTGTCTGGTTTGCCTACAGCTTGAAAATCCGGTGGTGTTAGTCACCGGATAATTCATTTACTTTTTCTTGTAAAGTTCTCGGGTAAACGCTTTGTATTCTCCGTCAACCTTTCTAACTACACGGCTAATGACTTCTTTGTTTCCCAGTTGAGCTACATAGTAGAGTTCTTTTATCTTTAGCTCTTTAGCTGATGTTTTAAAAAACGACGCTATATAGTTCTTTATTTTCTTGAAATGTTCTTCGTCTTCATGGTCGTGCTTGGGGTATGTCAGAGTCCAAACGGTATCAACATCATTTAGCTTCTTCCAGTTCTGCTTTTCTATCAATTCATATAGATCGTCACGCCGATCTTCTGAGTCAATCAAGTCTAGTGACAGTAGTACTCTAATCATTCCTTGCGTCCTTTCTTAGTGTGGCTCAGTTAACCGCGACGTGCGGTGTAAGCATTATCTTGGGGACGAATGATGGCTTTTCAATGGCCCTACATGCCAGTCACTAGAAAATTCGTCCCTTCACCTCAGTCGTCGTATGCATCCTGCTGGTAGTCATCTATCAGCACCTGAGTTGAAGAATAACCCGCCGAGGCGGGCTTCTTGTTTGTATGGGGTCTACAGTTTTGAAACAAACTTGATTAAGTGCTTTAGGGATTCTTTGTAGTTTGACTTCGGGATTCCCACCGAGTCTCCATTGGGCATGGTGTAGTTGTTATGTAGTGGTAGTCGATGCAAAGGTATGCCGAGGCTTGCTGATACTTTGCCCGCAGTATGGAAGTCTTTTACATTAGATACGAAAAGCTTTTCCCACTCTTTTATCGTTGTTGGTGGTACATCGCATGGATAAAATATTGTTGGGTCTGTGGCGTATTGCTTCCACGCATAAAGGATCAGCTCCTCTCTTACAGAATCGAAAGCTGTTGCTACACCCAAATTTGTTGTGAAGTTGTTGAATGGAAGTTCCCATATCTTCGGTAGCTCAAGGCCGTATTGCTCGACTTGTCGGCTGAAGGTGACAACCTTGGCTGCATAGTTCTTTGTGGCCGATGATGGGTATTTTCCATACAGCAGCATCAGAATTCCTTTGATACCTTCCAGAGAGCTGAAATCTGCCATCATTGGTACGATCAAGGCGTCGGAGGATACCAGCGCCATTTGTGTGTACACAGAAAAGCTCGGATTGCAGTCTACAAAGACTGTCATATCATCGTATTCAGAATTTTGTAGCTCGATTTCACACAGCCTGCGAATGGCGGTCACGTACTCCTTCCACGCAAAAATGTTTGCCGGATTCATTGTGGCAAAGTTCAGTGCAAGGGTTAGCGACTCTAAAAACGAGTCTCCAGCTATGAGGTGAAGGTTTTTTGTGACATTCGGGTTGTGCGGGTTAACTTGCGTCAAATAGCTAGTGGGCAAGCTCGTGAAGCCAGAGTTGCCGCCTAGCATCCAGTCCATGAAGCCGACAATGTTACGGCGAGTGGCGGTGGATTGAAGGCGTTGATTGGCCTTGTACCCGACATGTCCACCCCCCAAGAGGAACTGAGAAATGTTTGCCTGAGGGCACAGGTCAATCACCAAAACAAGCTTTTGAGGATTGTTTTCTGCGTAGAGGCAAGCTGCGTTTTGGCAGAGTGTGGTTTTGCCAACCCCACCCTTATTGTTATAGAAGGCGTATATCTTAGTGGTCACTGGTCGGTTCTTCCTTGTCTTGTGTGCACGCATAATGACTCCGCAGTGATGGCATTTCAACAGCAGCGCTACGGCGAGACGCGCGCGGATGGCTCGAAATGGGTGATTTGATGCTCCGCGCCCTATATTCTGTTTGGACTGATAGGTGAGGGGGTGAGGAGCAGTGATAAATTTGTTGAAGCAGCTAGCAGGGATTGCTTTTCAGGCTACGGTTGACGAATGGCTCAAGCCCTCGACTAAGGAAGCGCCTAATGAAGCGCGTGATGGGCCCCGTGAAGTCAATCAGGGTGGCAGTCGGGATGTCCCTAAAAAACAGAAGCGCCCTAGCAAGCCACGATACGTACTCCACGCTGCATCAAAGGTGCACCATAATGACGTTCTCTACGTAAAAGGAGAGTGGCGGTGGATTACGAAAGTTGTCTACACGGGAGGAGCGAGGGTGTACATGGAGACTCAGTGTGGACACAAGTTCTCCCGTGCGTGGGATGACATGGTGCGCGTTCGCTGCTGAGGTGTATCAGTTTTACACGTTCCTATTAAAACTTTCGACCGCTGTCACCTACGCAGAGTGATCTGTCTGGAAGTGATCTATTCTACGTCGAATGTCCCAGCCCCCGCGAACCATATCTATTACGTTGGGACGTGGGACAAAATCACCCCAAAAGCTTTTGCACCAACCTTAGAGCGTAAGCTCTGAGAGTGATCATACTAAAATATATAAAACAAATACCCCACTAAAGAATGGTAGCTCTTTCTAACAGGGTAACTCTCTGACCTTCGGTCAAAGGTTAATCATCTTGTAGAGTGATCCTCCCAGACCTACGGTCTAAGAGTTTTGCACCAATAGAGCCCAAAGGGCTTAGTGTTCTTGTTAGGAGTGATTTGTTTTAGATGTGATGTGTTAGAAAAGTCTGTAGGCTACAGAAGTCTTAAACAATAAAATCCATACACATAAAACCCTACCAAGATTCTTTCCCTTTCTCCTACGGAGAGCCTGTATCACTCTATGTCGTTTACGACATGTTATTACCCTCTAGCAGATTCAATCTCTGTGTAATGGTGTTCTATATGTATAGGAGGCTAATCATTAGCATACCATCTATTATCGGAAAGTGTTGTGCTGTATCAATAGTTGTGTCTGTTTGTGGGGTGATGACTCTCAAGGAGTGATGTTGCTGAGAGGGGTGTTCTGTCCAAGGAATGTGCTACTGGTGACAAATCCTGTGGTGTGGGACACATAGCGTTTTGTTAAGCAGGATGTTTTCGCTTTGTCAGCTCTCTTTGCACAATAATTTCAATAATGCTCACATCATCAGCAGAAACACAAAGTATGAACCTCTTTCATCACAATAATTCACCCATTGATAGATGGCAAGCTCTAATGGGAATCATTCCTCTTTCATGCGAAAGGGTGAAGAGCTTCAAATAGGAGACTCACCTAAGGGTGTTGTACGCCCACAAAGGGTTTTCCTTGTCAACAACAATCCTCCAGCAATAAACATATAGTGCACAGTCTATTGACATGTTCATAGCTTCTCAGATTGTAATAATCGCCAATATCACAATTTACATTCTCTAAACGGTCGTGTAGATGTTGTGATGTGCCAACGCTATATGTACAATGTGCCAACACACAACAACTCTGGTGCACAATCATGAATGTCATTGCCTACTACCGAGTTTCTACAAAAGGCCAAGGTGACTCTGGTCTGGGGCTTGAGGCTCAACGCTCCTATGTAGAGCAGGCAGCTAAGGCTAATGGCTGGGTTGTGGTAGGTGAGTACACTGACACGGTGTCTGGCTCTATCCCTCCTGCAGAGCGTCCAGCATGCTCACAGGCGATTGCACAGGGCTTGCCAATGGTTGTAGCCAAGCTAGACCGTTTGAGCCGTGATGTTGAGCACATCGCCTCCCTAATGAAGCGTGTCACCTTCAAGGTTGCGACAATGCCTCAGGCTGATGCTTTTCAGCTTCACTTGTTTGCGGCCCTAGCAGAGCAAGAACGTAAGTTCATCAGCCAGCGTACAAAGGACGCCCTCAAGGCTCTACAGGAACGTGCTGACAATGGATGTGAGGAAAGCCTAGCCAAGGTGGGGCGTAGGGCTGCTAACGCTGCTGTAGCACGTCAGGCGAAGGCTGACAGGGCACAATCCCCAGAGGTGAACACCCCTAAGGTGAACACCCACCACAAAGAGATTGCCCCTCACGTGAAAGCTTGTCTGTTCGAAGGTGCCAACACACTCCAATCATTGGCTGATTGCCTCAACTCCAGGGGTAAGCCCACCTCAAGGGGTGGCATGTGGAGCCCTACAACAGTCGCTAGGCTGATGGCTGCTATTGGGGTTGCCTTCTCCAAGGGGTGACACTCCCTAGAGCGTATGCCTCAGTGCAGGGGTTATGTGGTATGACACAACACATTCAACACACTCTCAAAGGAAACACCCAGCCCCCGTGATCTATCCCCAAGGAGTTGCCATGCCTCCAAAGCTCTACCCATCTGTAAGGCTTTGTGGTGGCGCTGGTGGCTTTTGTTGGCATGAGCCTAGGGGTCATAGGTAATGAGGGAGGGGCGCTCTCAAGTGAGCTTACATGAAGGGCCTTTATTGATAGGGCAACACTATTCAGTGTGGCACTTCCTATAGGTGTTCTCTATTATTTTATAATTAAGAGCGTTTCCCATTTGGCCTCTTGTTTGTTGTTAAGACGCTCCCACACAAAACCGGCTTTTCCAAACCCCACAACACCCATCAACACACCCATCAACACACCCATCAACACACCTCCCACCACACCTCCCAACACCCCCACATTATATTTTCCAGCCAGAAAACAAAGCCCCAACACAAGTGAACCTTATTTTTGGGGGCGGAATTTGACACCCTGTAGAAAATAGCCCCTTTCCCACGGTGATTGTCGGTATACAAACAAGAATGTACTCCAGACAATTGGATTGGTGATGGCTATCATATGAATGCGTTTGTGCTGATAACATGGGCGATGTTATGGTGGTGTGGAGTACAGAGTATTCGGGTGGAAGCCCATCTACAGCAAGTGGCACAATTTGAATACAGAGACGTTCTGAAAGAAGCTCTGAGCGACGTTCTGAGAACACAGCTTCAACACATCACGAACATTGGAGATTGAGACATGGCCGGTAAAGGCGTTGAGTACACAGCTGAAATGCAAGAAATGCTGGTGAAGGAGTGGATTAAGAGCGGTGAGGCTGCCACGTCATGGTGTGGTGCTGATGATAACCGTCCACACTACAACACCTTCAAGAACTGGCCTGCTGTTATAGCTCACCGTGCCACAACAGGGCGTGGATACAAACGCTCTACTCCCGCAAAGCCTCAAGGGATCAGAGTTAGTTCCAAGCCACTGGTTGACGACATTGATAGCCAGTTTGAAGAGTGGTATGCACAAGAGTGTGAAGCCAAGAAGGCTGCTGCATACGATAGGTGGCTGTCTGAAAACCAAGAGGCTATTGAACAGCGTGCTTTGGAAAAAGTGAGGGCTGAGCTAGCTTCAAAGCGTGCCAAGATGGCTGTCAAGCCTGCTGACGTAGGTGAGGATTTATAAGGTGTTGTTTAAAGCGTCGTTGGTTTCTGTTTTTCTCGACTCTGGCGGCATCCCCGTAGAGAAGATGTGGGCAGTTTTTATGGATATGGACGTGTGCAACAACGTTGCCGGCCTGCTCACCACTTAAAACATAAGTAGGGCTAGAGGCTTGTAGCGTGCGTGAATTCACAGCGTTTTCGTTTTATATATAGGTGTGTCATGAAATCCAAGGGAATATGGGGGCTCGCGATAGCTGGAACGTTGGGTTTGCTTGCGTTGATTGGGCCTCCATTAGCTGACTCGCTGGTGAAGGAAGGTAAGCTGCCTGATTGGCTAGCTCCCAAGGTAGATGGCTTTTTGAGATTTTTTTTGTTGACTACCCCGTGGGCGTTATGGGAGCTGATGTTAATAGTCCTGTTCATCGGCGGAGTAGCCATATTCGTTGTTCATCGAGACAGCCGGACTATCGCACTTCAAGCCAATCGAATTTCTAGCTTGAGCTCTGAGCTAAAGCATCGTATACAGCGATGCGCTTTGCTGGAAACAGCCAATGCAGACCTTGAAGCATCTGCCAGCAATCTAAAAGAATCCAACACAGCTCTAGAGCAGCAGCTTAGTGCACTAAGTCCGGCTTATAAGGATGTAGAGTTGTCTGCTGTCGTCTTTGACATGCTTGCAGCTGTTGCCATGTTCGCTGATAAAGATATTCGAGCGACATTGCTTACAATTAGCTCTGTGATGGCAATCGGGAATGTAGAAGCTCACGCTGCTATTGATGTGTTAATGGAAAGGAAGTTTTTGGCTAGGGGAGGAGGAGTGCGTGGGGAGTATTTCCAGCTTACGCCCGCCGGTCGTGCCTATTACCTAAAGCACAAGTGATGGTGTCCATGTTATGAGCCCGCATCCGTGGAAGCACTCCGTTGTCGATGTGTATGCCAATAACTATGGCAACGTTGTACAGGATTATTTGGAGCTTGTTGTTCGGCCTTCCTTGCAAGCCCTACAGTGTCGGCGGGATGAGTTGATTGCACGCCCTGATATAGATGACTTCATCAAATCTCTTCAAGCGCTTGACCACTATGTACTGGAGCAGGGGACAGCTATGGCATTTTGTCTCGGCATCCAGTCTTTATGGGAGCAGCAAATACGCACATACATGTCTGGGTGTGCACGGCAGTTCGTCACCCTTGGGGTGCCAAATGATCAGGCACCCGATACGATTGGAAAGGCGATAGAGAAAGCAGAGAAAGCCCTTTGGGGAGCGGAGTTCAATGAGCTTTTCTTGAGGGTTCGAGGTTTAGAGCTTCCACAATTCCAGTCGTACCCCCAGCTCGACCTGCTTATGCTTTTAGGCAACGTGTGTCGTCATGGTGAAGGTAAAGCTGCTCGGGCTCTTCGGAAGAGGAGTCCAGAGCTTTGGCCTGCTTCGTCTCATCTCCTTGAAGAGCATTATGGTGTGCGTCCTGTGACCGATCTGATGCTTTCATTTGAGCTGCTTCGCTCGTTGGTGCATGCGGTTGTACTGTTTTGGCGAGATTTAGAGCGTCAGGGCCTTTTTACGATCATGGACAGGGAGATTGTTGAAGCTCGCTTGTCTAATCGTGTCCGGGAGTATTAGAGACCTCTGGCATTGCCATTATCTCAGTAACTGGCTCTGCCAATAATTATGCGGTCATAGAATTTTTGTCCAAAACTATTTTGTTCTAAAGTGTGTGGTATTCCAATTGAAACCCGTGCCAATACGCCCTCGGTTTCTAGTTTAATCAGGCCGTAGTTTGCTAGGAGATTTGCTGCTGGAAGGTCCATGGCTATCATTCCTTTAACTTGGTAGGCTTGTTTCATCTGCTGCAATATATACGGGTTCATTATCTTGATCGCGTGGCAGTAGATGTCAAACTCATGTTGACTTATCTCTCCAATTGTCAGTAAAGCAAACGCCCTGCCTAACATGGTTGCAAGGCGTGGATGGTCGATTTTATCAAGAATCATCAGTGCTACCTCACCGACATTTTCGACACCTTCCTCATTTGCGCAATTTTTATCTAAAAACTCTATTCTTTTTGCTGCGGGAACCTTGTCCACCTCGAGGAGGAACGCCAGCATATTCTTGGCAAAGAAATAAGCTGTCACTTTATTACCTGCCCTATATAAACTGACTGCGACGTTAAGAATTGGGATGTCTTTTAGAGCCCCGTCCACACCAAACTTGTCAGCCAAAATGGCATCAATAGCCACCTCACCCATGTCTTTGCCTAATTCTAGCGCTTGCTCGCTGTTTCTGATTGTGGTAATGAAATTCCCGGTAATGCTCATGTTTATCTCTTAATTAAAGTATCTGAGTGCTAAGATCGTAACTCAATGACATGGAGAGCGAATGATGGCGAATGTAGAGGAAGGTCTTGTTCAGCAGTACGTAAGCGAAATTCAAGCACTCACTGTTAAGGCTTATCACGGTGAGGACGTTAAGACCAGAGTGCAGGATTCGGTAGCTCAGGCCGTGGCGCACTTCAACATCATCGTAGGCAGCGATCCAAAGGCGAATGTAGCGGCATACCGTGGCAGGTTGAAGCTATACGCCGATCTCACCCATGAATCGCAGCCCGCAGTGAGGGAAACCCTCCTATACGCTGCCTCGGTTTGCCCTGAGAGCGTATGAAGTCTGAGCCACACTGATGTGACTGATACTGTTGCCTGAGCCCGCCAAATGCGGGCTCTTTTATCCCAAAGAAGCAGATGTATATATTGCAGATTGTTGTGTGAAGATCATGTCGTAAATCAACGCCGAGTTCCATGCGACCAGCGCGTGGCCGGGGCCATTGCTCAGGCCCGCATACATGTCTACCCAGCGCTCGTACTCCGGCTTCCAGCGTCCGACGTAATAGGTATTGAGCTGGTACTTGCGAATCCCCTCGGCGCTGACTTTCTGTTCTCGCGCATACCATTGGTCGACGCTGAGCGTGGGCACGCCCAGGGCTTTCCAGTCTTCCAGGCCGATGGGATTCACCAGCCCGAGCTGCTCGGTCTGCTCGGGGTACATCAACGCGTAACGGGTGGCGAGCATGCCGCCGGTGGAATGGCCTATGAGCGTGGCCTTTTGAATGCCGAGTTTTTCCAGCAATTGATGGGTGTTGAGGGCCAATTGCTGGAAGCTGTACTGGTAGTGGTCGGGCTTGCTGGCACTGCAGAAACCGATCTGGTCCGGTGCAATCACCCGATAACCGGCGTCGCTCAGGGCCTTGATCGTGCCTTCCCAGGTTGCGCCGCAAAAGTTCTTGCCGTGCATCAGCACCACATTGCGCCCGTTCGGCTGGCCCTTGGCCGGCACGTCCATGTAGCCCATTTGCAGGGCTTTGCCTTGGGATTGGAATTGGAAATGTTCGAGGGGATAGGGGTATTGGAAACCTTGCAGCTCAGGGCCATAGCTGGCGGCGAACGCCGGGGCGGCGCCGGCCGTCAGCAGGCCGGCGATGCAAAAAACGCGGGATAGAGGCATGGGCGGGGCTCCGGACAGAATGCTCGGATGCTGTTTGCGCGGGATTAACGGGGGATTAACACCCATTGCAGGGTCACGGCGGCGAGCACCGCGTATCGCAGGCCCTTGGCCAGGGTCACCAGCAGCAGGAACCGCCACAACGGTTCACGCATCACCCCGGCCACCAACGTCAGCGGGTCGCCAATGACCGGCAGCCAACTGAGCAGCAGCGTCCAGTGCCCCCAGCGCTGGTAATGATGGCGGGCCTTTTCCAGCTGCTTATCGCTGACCGGAAACCAGCGACGCTGCTTGAAGTGCTCCACCCAGCGCCCCAGCCACCAATTGACCAGCGAGCCGAGGACGTTGCCCAGGGTGGCGATACCCAGCAGCAGCCACAGGCTGTAGTGCCCGCTGATCAACAGGCCGACCAGCACCGCTTCCGATTGCAGGGGCAGTAACGTCGCCGCGCCGAATGCGGCAAGAAACAGCCCCAGGTAACCCATCGGCACCGATCAGTGCGCCGGGTAGTCCGCCAACACCACATCCTGGCCATCGCGGGTCAGGCCGATGACTTGATAGGCCTCGGCATGGCCGTCCATTTCCATGCCGGGCGAACCCATGGGCATGCCCGGTGCGGCAATACCCAGCAGGTCGTCGCGCTTGCGCAAGGCCAGTACCTGCTCGGCGGGCACATGGCCTTCGACGAACTTGCCGTCGATCACGGCGGTATGGCACGAGCCCAGGCGCGGGGCTACGCCCAGCCGTTGCTTGACTGCACTCATGTCGGCTTCGACATGGTCTTTGACCTTGAAGCCGTTGCTTTCCAGGTGGCTGATCCACTTTTTGCAGCAGCCACAATTGGCGTCGCGGTGCACATCGATGGGGATCAGGTCGGCGGCCTGGGCCAGGGTGGTGGTGAACAGCACTGAAAGCAGGGCCAATCGCAATGGGATTTTCATGGAGGTCTCGTCCAATACCGGGCAGTAAGCCGGGCATTCTCCGTGCTTTTATCCGTGGGACGTCGGGTTAATGTTTCAAAATTATACGGAGAGCGAGTTTTCCATCCGCTGCTTGAGCCGGTCCAGTGCAATCGCCGACAGCGCGATCATGCGTTCATGGAGGCTGGCCAACTGCAATTCGGTTTCATAGGTCAGCACGCGCTTGAACAGGGTGCCGTCGCGAAAGGGCTGCAAAAAGTAATGAATCGAGCCGTCGACGGCCAGTGAGGTGAACACCGTCTTGAACTCGTCGGGACGCCGGGCGATCTGCACGCGGTAGCTCATGGGCACGCGCACGCCCAGCAAGTCGATCATTTCGGTAAAACGTGCGCCGGCGGGGAGGGGGCCGCTGGTGCCGGTGTCGGCACCGAGGGAGGTGGGGTGCCATTCGTGCCAGCGATCCGGTTGGGTCACATAGTCGTAGACGGCATCGATAGGCGCCTGGATAAAACGTTCCTGACTGATCCGATCCAAGCGGACCGACTGCTCGACAGCGCGCATGGCACACCTCCTGTGTGGCTGTGAACTGTCAGAATAGTCCCACTCCCGCACATTGCACGGGAGTGTTTCAGCCATTTATCAGCGCACCTTGAACCGGCCCATCAACGCAATCACCCGGCCATTGGCGTCCAGCAGGCTTTGTGTATTGGTTTGCGTGGCATGGCCGCTCTGCACCAGCTCTTCGACCATATGTCGGATATGCACCATGCTGCGGTTGATCTCCTCGGTCACCGCGCTTTGCTGTTCGGCAGCGGTGGCGATCTGGGTGCTGAGGTCATTGATATGGCTGACCGAACCGGCCATCTCGTCGAGGCCGGTGTTCACCCGTGCCGTGGCATCCGCCGCCGACTGACAACTGGCCTGGGTGTTTTCCATGGCCGCCACCGACGAACTGACACCGGTGGTCAGGCGTGCGAGCATTTCATTGATCTGCGAAGTGCTGGCCTGGGTACGCGCCGCCAGGGCGCGGATTTCGTCGGCCACCACCGCAAAACCACGACCCTGCTCGCCGGCCCGCGCGGCTTCAATCGCGGCGTTGAGGGCCAGCAGGTTGGTCTGGCCGGCAATCGCGCCGATCACGCCGAGGGTTTCGGTGATGCGCGCGGCGTCCTGGCGCATGTTCTCGACGGTGTGAGTGGCACTGGCGACCTCGCCGATCAGCGCACTGACGCTGGTGGACGCTTCACCCACCACCACGCGGGAGCGGTCGGCGTGTTCGTTGGCGCGCTGGGTGAACGAAGCGGTTTGCGCGGCGTTTTGCGCCACTGTGTCGGCGGTGGAACTCATCTCGGTGATGGCGGTGACGGTCTGGTCGGTCTCCGAGGCGTGGCGCACCAGGATGCTGTTGGTGTGGGCCGAGGTGTGCTGCAATTGCTCAAGGCCCGATGACATGGCGCCAGTGGCCTGGGTCACTTCGCCGATCATGTCTTGCAGGTAGACGATAAAGCGGTTCACCGAATGGCCGATGGCGCCCAGTTCGTCTTCGGCGCGGATGGTGATGCGCCGCGTCAGGTCGGCATCGCCGGTGGACAGTGCGTCGATGTTGGTCTTCAGGATTTTCATGCGCTGCACCAATTGGCGGATCGCATACACCGCCAGCAGCACCAGCAGCAACACCATGGGGATCTGCAACAGGGCCAGGCTGCCGAGTACGTCATCGCGCTGGGCGGTGATCAGCGAGGTGGGCAGGGCGGTGGCGAGGAACCACGGCGTGCCTTCGATGGGGCGCATGTAGAAGGTGCTGGCCACGCCCTGGTTGTCGAACTCGTTGCGCTGCAAGGCTTGGTCGCGATGGGCCAGGGCCTTGCTGACCTGGGCGGCAAAGGCCGAGGTGCCGGTCAATTCACTGATGTTCTTCAATACCACCGGGCTGCTCAGGCGCGTGCTGTTGCTGATGATCTTGCCATCGCCTTCGACGATCAGCATTTGCCCGCCGATGTCCTTTTCCTTGCTGGCTACCAGTTCGTTGAAGAAGCCCAGGGTCACGTCGATGGTGGCCACGCCGTACGCCGCGCCGTCACGCTGGATCGCCATGGCGCAGTTGGTGCGCGGCTCCTGGCTGGCGTCGTCCTTGTAGGCCGCGGCCCAGGCACATTGGCCGCGTGGCGATGCGAGACCGCCCTTGTACCAGCTCTGGTCGTAATAGTTGGGGGCGGGGTCGCTGTTCCAGAAGGTGTTCACTGCCAGCTTGCCCGAGGCATCGCGGTGCCAGAAGGTGCTGTGCTTGTTGCGACCCGGCGTGCGCTGGTTGGGCAGCGGCCAGATACCGCCGCCGAAGACCTTCAGCTCACCATATTGGTCGACCAGGCCCGGCAGGACCTTGTCGATGGCATCGCTGTCGAGCAGGGGAATGGTCTGGGTGATGGTGCGTTGCTGGGACTGAACCTTGTTGAGTTCGCCCTGGATCTGCTCGGCCACCTCACTGATGCGGTTGAGCACCACCTGTTCCTCGGTATGGCGCAGCGTGGGCGCGACCAGTTGGCCGATGCCGACGACCGTCAACACGAACAACACCAGGACGAACAGCACCAGGAACAGGGTATAGCGGGCTTGGATGGAACGCAGTGGGGGCATGGGGGTCGTCCTTACGAAGCGTTTATTATCGACGCGGCTATTTTGGAGCTTCGTAGGGCTATCGGCTTGGCGAGGAAGAGCTTTAGGTACGGAGGTGCCAAATCAGGTTTTTGACATGGCGAGGCCAGCAGTTGCCTCGCCATGGGGATTACCGCTTATCGAATCAATGCCTGGCTTACCGGCGCTGTATCACTCGCCGCGACCTTGAGGGCTGGGTGTCCATAAGTAGGACTGCCTCAAGGGTTTGCCCATTTCTGCATTCAGGGCGTTCTCGGTGAAGTGTTTCGGATTGGTTACACGCGCTGATGTCGAGGGAGGGGTGCCGTCCTCGGAAGGTTCTTCAACGTAGGGTAAACCGATGACTTGACGTTCACCATTCTCGACAAGGCCGTCGTCCCCCGGCGCTTCGCGGGTGTACCCATGTTCGGTTGTACCGGTTGCGTAGGTGTAGGCGTGGTTTATCTCATGGGCGAGACCGGTTACGGGCACAATTGTGTGGGTACGCTCGGCGTTTTCGATAATAGATGGCGAGTCATAGTGAATGATGCCGCGAGTGACGCGGAAACCGGGAACGCCATCCGTGATATGCCCGTAGGTTCCGGCTTCTGCGCTTTCGCGCTCCTCGGGCGTCAATTCATCCAGTTCACTACTGCCAGGAACGTATTGGGTACCGCCGTTACCGATCGGCTTGATGGTAACCTTGCCGCCATTTGCCACCGCGAGCTCATCCATTTGTTTGAGTGCTTGTTGCCCTATGGGTGAACTGCGCAGAAATTCAAAATCGTCGGCGACGCGCTGCTTGAAAGCCTGTGCGTCCTCCTCCGGGGTCTCAGGGGGAGTTTCTACACTGAATCCCAGGTTGCCGGCATTGCTTGGCTTCACTTCGGTGAAAGTCGAACCCCTGGTGCGGTCGAAACCATCCCTGGCCTTGGCGTAGATAAGGTCCTTGGGCTGGTTGTTCCAGATAGTGTCGTTTCCTTTGCCGGTGTAGAAGGTCGTGCGCTCGTACCCTGCAAGGACGTCATCGCCATTGCCCCCATGTGCAACGGTATGTCCGCTGCCTGCAAGAAGTACATCGTTGTCGTCGCCACCGTCCAGATAGGTCTGCCTGGTGGAGGGGCCAAAGCCTGCAATGAGCAGGTCCTTGCCTTTATTACCGTACATTACGCCATTGCCGGGACCTCCCATGATTGTGTCATCGCCGTCGTTGCCCTCGGCATAACCCAGGCCGCTGCCCACCTGCAGGATATCGTTGCCAGCCCCTCCGAAAAGCCTGCTGCGACCTCCGCCCGCCTGGAGATAATCGTTGCCGTCGCCGCCTTTCACGCTCACGCGAAGCTTGACGTCATCGTCGATGATGACCGTGTCGTCACCGCCGTGGCTGTCGATGAAAAGCTCGTGCTCGCTTCTTTCCTTTGTATTGATATCGACTAAATGCGGTTTATCGTTGATGAAGATCTGCAGCTTGTCCACCGACCAACTGCGCACGTGGATACGGTCGGCGGCATTACCGGTTTCCACGTGGAGATAACTGGTCAGGATCTTCGGTCCCTTGAGGTCATCTGGGTTCCAGTCAACGACCCTGCTGATTTTGGTGTCACCGTCGACAAGCAGCGTGTGGGTGCGGCGGTTCACGATGCCTGGCGTCAGGTCGGTGGGAGGGGTGAAGTGCGAAGCGTTTGTTTCAGCGAAAGGCTGGGGGAGTTGGGCGTAGAGTCCGGATGTCAGGGAATGGGCAAGTGCAGATAGCATCGGCATGTCCTCTTGGGTGTGCGTGTAAGGGCACCCTGATTACGTATCAGGGTTGCTATTACGTGGAACTCCGACTGAGAAGGTTCCCCGCCCCCGGAGGGGCTTTAGTGCTAAACGTGTTGGCGTCGGAGCACCGCAAACCGGGTGCCCCTTGAGCTTGGCCGTCAGATATCCAGCATGGCCATCACCTCTGCGGGATAGCGCAGGCCGGCACTTGCATCGGCCGGAAAGATCCTCTCCAGTGCCGCCAGTTCAGCCGCGCCGAGTCGGATCGACACGGCCGCCACGTTCTCCTGCAGGTACTTGCGCTGCTTGGTGCCAGGAATCGGAATAATGAAGTCGCCTTGTGCCAACACCCACGCCAGCGCCAGTTGCCCGGCAGTGACGCCTTTGTCTGCCGCGAGGGTTTGAACCTGCTTGACCAGTTGCAGGTTCTTCGCGAAGTTCTCGCCCTGGAAGCGTGGGTTGGCGCGGCGGTAGTCATCGGCATCGAAATCCTCCGGGCTTTTCAGTGCGCCCGTCAGGAAGCCTCGGCCCAGCGGGCTGTAAGGCACAAACGCAATCCCCAGGCGTTGGCAGGCCGCGAGGCAGCCGTTGCTTTCCTGGTCGCGGCTCCACAGGGAATATTCGCTTTGCAGGGCGCTGATCGGGTGCACCTTATGGGCGCGCTCCAGCGTGGCGGCGGATGCTTCGCTCAGCCCCAGGTAACGCACCTTGCCTTGCTGCACCAGCTCGGCCATGGCACCGACGGTTTCTTCGATGGCCACCTGCGGGTCGATTCGGTGCTGGTAGTACAGGTCCAGGGTGTCCACGCCCAGGCGCTGCAAGGTACCGTTGATGGCATCGCGAATGTACTCGGGGCGACCGTTCACTCCACGCACCGCCGAATTGGCCGGGTCACGCACAATGCCGAACTTGCTCGCCAGGAACACTTGGTCACGTTTGCCGGCAATGGCTTTGCCGATCAGTTGCTCATTGGTGTGGGGGCCGTACATATCGGCGGTATCCAGAAAATTGACGCCCAACTCCAAGGCGCGATGCAGGGTGGCAGTGGCCTCCGTGGTGTCGGTGCCGGGGGTATAGAAGTCACTCATGCCCATGCAGCCGAGGCCGATGGCACTGACGTGGGGACCGTTCTTACCGAGTTGACGAGTGTGCATGGGTGCAGCTCCTGATGAGGTAGGACGCCATTGTTACCCTCGACAAAACCTGGATAAACCGGCTAAAAGCACTATCACTATTGGTAATTTCTAAATAATCCTCCTGGAGTCGGCCCTTGGATCGTTTTAACGCCATGCGTGTGTTTACCCGGATTGTCGAGTTGGGTGGATTTGCCAAGGCCGCCGACAGCCTGCAACTGCCGCGCGCGTCGGTGACCATCCTGATCAAGCAACTGGAAGCGCACCTGGGCGTGCAGTTGCTGCAGCGCACCACGCGCCAGGTCAGCCCGACCCTGGACGGCGCTGCGTATTACCAGCGTTGCGTACAGCTGCTCACCGATCTGGAGGAAACCGAGGCGGTGTTCTCCACCCGCCGCCAGAACCCACGCGGCACCTTGAGCGTGGATATGCCCTCGGGGATCGGGCGCTTGATTGTGATTCCCGCGTTGCCGGCGTTCACCGCGCGCTATCCGCAGATCGAATTGGACATCGGCCTGAACGACCGCCCGGTGGACCTGATCCGCGAAGGTGTGGATTGCGTGCTGCGCGGCGGTCCGGCCCTGGATGAGTCGCTGGTGGCCAGGCCTTTGGCAATGATGGACCAGTTGACCCTGGCGAGTCCTGTGTACCTGGAGCGCATGGGCATACCGGCGGGCCTCGACGACCTGGCCAATCACCAGATGGTCGAGTATGTCTCCACGGCCAGTGGCAAGCGGTTCGGCCTGGAGTTCCTGGTCGACAACGCCGTGCACTCGATCCAGTTGCCCAAGCGCGTGGCGGTCAACAGCTCCGATGGTTATTTCGCTGCGTGCGAAGCCGGCTATGGCCTGATTCAGGCGCCGCACTATCATGCGATGCGGCAACTGGCCGAGGGCCGCCTGGTGCCCGTGCTGGCGCAGTTGCCGGTGCCGAAAATGGCGCTGACGGCGCTGTATCCGCCCCATCGCCAGTTGTCACAGCGGGTGAGGGTGTTTGTGGATTGGCTGGTTGAGCTGTGTGGTCGGCCGGGCACCGGTTTGCAACGCTAGGCCTGGGCCTTGCGATAAGCGCCGGGTTGCTGCCCGGTCACTTTGTGGAAGGCTCGGGTAAACGCCGCCACAGACTGATAACCCACCGCCACTGCGACATCCGCGACCGTCTGGTCCTGCTTGAACAATTGGCAGGCGTGGCGCATGCGCATCATCAGCAGCACCTGGCCGGGCGACTGCCCGCACAATTCAGTGAAGCGCTTGAAAAACGCCGAGCGCGACAAGCCGGTGCAGCCCGCCATGCTTTCCAGGGTCCAGGCGTCTGCCGGGCGAGCAATCAGGTGTTCCAGCAGGTTCGCGAATGCCGGCTGGCGACCCAGCGCGGCCAGGCCACCGAGTTGGTTGTTATCGAGCACTTGCTGGCGCAGTACATACAGGAACAACAGGTGGCACAGGCGCTCGAGCAAGGCCGCGGAAGGCGCCGGGTCGCGCTGGCACTCCTGCAGGATCAGCTCGAACAGGTTGCGGGCGGCCGTCAGCGAGGGGTCGCCGGCCCGCAGGACGATCCACGCGGGCAGGGTATCGACGATCATCGCCGACAAGCCCGACTGGAAGTGAAAGAACCCGCACACCAGCCCCACGCCGTCACTGGCGCTGCTGTCCAGGGGCAGCATCGGGCGTCGCGGACATTCCCGCGCGCCGGCCGCCGTGGCTTCTCCGGACAACCGATACTCAAGGTCACGGAGCAGGAACACCGCGTCGCCGTTGTTCAACTCGACGGGCGTGGGTTCGCCGGCGATATGCAGCCAGCACTCGCCCTGCACGATCAGGTGGAAACTCGCTCGCGCCAGGCCGTGGGTGCTGGCATGCCAATCGCCGCAATAGCGCCCGACATGGAACAGGCTGGTGTTGAGTTCGAGGCTGTCTAATAACCAATCGACAAGGGCACTGGAAGAATTCATCTAATGGAAAGACTCAAGAGCAAGTAATCGCTACTTTAGCCTATTGAGAGGATTTCTTATAACCAACAGACTGGATACACGACCCCTCAGGAGACCGCTCCATGTCCCGTGTACCGCTGCTCACCCCGCAAACCGCGCCACCCGCCGCCAAGCCGCTGCTGGAAAATGCGCTGAAAGCCTCGGGTTTCATCCCCAATCTGCTGGCCGTGTTGGCCAATGCCCCGGCGGCGCTGGAAACCTACATCACCGTCTCGGGCCTGAACGCCAAGGCCGAGCTGAGCCTGGCCGATCGCGAAGTGGTGCAGTTGATTGCCGCCACCACCCACGGCTGCGATTTCTGCGTCGCCGGCCACACCGCCGTGGCGCGCAACAAGGCCAAGCTGCCGGAAGAGGTGATCGACGCCCTGCGCCAGCGCGGCGAATTGCCCAATGCCCGTTATGAGACACTCGCTGCCTTTACCCGGGAAGTCATTGCCACCCGTGGCGATGTCAGCGATGCCGGTTTCGAGGCGTTCCGCGCCGCCGGTTACACCGAAGGCCAGGCCCTGGAAGTTATTTTGGGGGTGAGCCTGGCAACCCTGTGCAACTTCGCTAACGTGTTTGCCCGTACCCCGCTGAACCCGGAGCTGGCGCAATACCGTTGGGAAAAACCGGCCAGCTGAAGGGCAGGTGGCCCTGCTGCTTTGACAAGGAGAAACATGAATGCTTGACCCGATCTTGAGCCGTTGGCTCGATGTTCAAGCGCAGGCCCTGGATGTGGGCAGTTGCGATCCCCAGGAAGTGCTGCCACGGCTGGCAGAGGCCAACATACTGCGTATCGGTGTGCCAAAAGCCTTCGGCGGCTTGGGCGGCGATGTGGCCGGCGCCGTCGAGGCCATCGCCAATGTCGCCAGCCATTCGTTGGCCGCGGCGTTTGTGTGCTGGGGCCAGCGCTCGTTTATCGAGTATTTGCTGCAGAGCCCGAATGAGCGGCTGCGCGAGCAATTGCTGCCGGACCTGCTCAGCGGCAGGCTGGCGGGGGCGACCGGTTTGTCGAATGCGATGAAGTTCCTGTCGGGCATCGAGACGCTGCAGATCAGCGCCGAGCCGAACGACCATGGCTGGACCCTCAACGGTCGCCTGCACTGGGTGACCAACCTGCGCAAGAACGGCTTTGTCGCGGCAGCGGCGGTGGAGCATGCCGGTGGTGGCGCGCCGTTTATCCTGGCGATTCCGGATTCGGTGGCGGGCCTGCAACGTTCCGGCGACCTGGAGCTGCTCGGCCTGCAATCGAGCAACACCGCAGCCCTGGGCCTTGAAGGTGTCGAGCTGAGTCGCGAGTGGTTGCTGCATGAGGATGCACGCAAGTTCCTGCCGGCCGTGCGCCCGGCGTTCCTGGGTTTGCAGTGCGGTATGTCGATCGGCCTGGCCCGGCGCTCGCTGGCGGAAGTCGCCCATCACCTGGGCGCGGCCCGCACGGTGTTGCGCGAAGAACTCGAAGGGTTGCGCGGGACCTTGGATCACCTGGTGACCGAGCTGCAGAATGGCCTGCTCGCCGGGCGCTTCGCCGCTGAGCCGGTGGCGCTGTTCAAGTTGCGCATCGGCCTGGCCGAAACCGCCGCCAGCGCGGTGCAGCTGGAACTGCAGGCCAGCGGCGGCAAGGCCTACCTCACGGCCCATGGCAGTGGGTTTGCGCGGCGCTGGCGGGAGTCGGCGTTTGTGCCGATCGTTACGCCCAGCCTGGTGCAATTGCGCACCGAGTTGCAACGCCAGGCCAACCTGTGAGCCCGGTGGTATTGAGTGCCCGGGGCATTGGCCTGGGGTACGCCGGCGGCCCGGTGCTGCAAGGCTTCGACCTGCAATTGCAGCGCGGTGAAGTGGTGTCGATCCTGGGGCCCAGCGGGGTCGGCAAGTCCAGCCTGTTGCGGGTGCTTGCCGGCTTGCAGGCGCCCCAGGATGGCAAGGTGCAGGTGTTGGGCGAGCCGTTGAACGGACCCCATCCACGTGTCGCCGTAGCGTTCCAGGACCCCAGCCTGCTGCCCTGGTTGAGCCTGGAAAAGAACGTCGCGTTCGGCCTGGATTTCGCCCGCCAGCCGCACCTCGGCGCTGATGAGCGCCTCCGGCGCGTCGACCACGCCATCGCGGCGGTTGGTCTGGAGCACGCCCGCCAGCAATTTCCGGCGCAGCTGTCCGGCGGCATGGCCCAGCGCACCGCGTTGGCTCGTTGCCTGGCACGCCAGCCCCAGGTGCTGTTGCTGGATGAGCCCTTCGGTGCGCTGGATGAAGTGACCCGTGCCGATATGCAGCACCTGTTGCTCAAGGTCAACCGTGAGCAGGGTTCGGCGGCGGTGTTGATCACCCATGACATCGACGAAGCGCTGCTGTTGTCCGACCGCATCCTGCTGCTGGGCAACCGCCCGGCGCGGACGCTGGGCGAATGGCGCATCGACCTGCCGCAACCACGGGAAGAACAGGTGGAAGCCATCGGCGCGCTGCGCATCGAGATTCTTAAAACCCTACGGCAGGCGAGCCGCCCTCAACCCCAACCCCTTGACCTGCTGGAGCCCAGCCATGTGCCTGGATGACCTGACCCACTCGCGCCGTGACTTTCTCAAACTTTCCGCAGTCCTCAGTGCCGCCGGCGCCTTGCCGCTGCTGAGCAGCCTGCAGGCCCGCGCCGCCAGCGAGCCGGATGCGCCGGTGCGCATCGGCTACCTGCCGATCACCGACGCGACGCCCTTGCTGGTGGCGCATAACAACGGCCTGTTCGAAGCCGAAGGCATCAAGGCCGAGCGCCCGGTATTGCTGCGCAGTTGGGCGCAGGTGATCGAGGCGTTTATCTCCGGGCAAGTCAACGTGATTCACTTGCTGTCGCCGATGACCGTGTGGGCACGCTATGGCAGCCAGGTGCCGGCCAAGGTGGTGGCGTGGAACCATGTGGGCGGTTCGGGGCTCACCGTGGCACCAGGCATTACCGAGGTGAAGCAACTGGGCGGCAAGTCGGTGGCGATCCCGTTCTGGTATTCGATCCATAACGTGGTGGTGCAGCAACTGTTCCGCGACAACGGCCTGACCCCGGTGGCGCGTGCCGCCGGCAGTGCGATCGGCGCCAATGAGGTCAACCTGATCGTGCTGCCGCCTTCGGACATGCCGCCGGCCCTGGCCAGCCAGCGCATCGACGGCTATATCGTCGCCGAGCCGTTCAACGCCCTGGCGGAGAACCTCAAGGTCGGGCGTGTGCAGCGGTTTACCGGCGACGTGTGGCGCAATCACGCGTGCTGCGTGGTGTTCATGCACGAACACGACCTGAACAATCGCCCGGAGTGGTCGCAGAAAGTCGTGAATGCGATCGTCAAGGCCCAGGTGTGGACCCGTGATAACCGCGCAGAGGCGGTGAAACTGCTGTCCAAGGACGGCCCGAACCGCTACACGCCACATGCCGAGCCGGTGTTGAGCAAAGTCCTGGCGCCAGCCGCTGCCGACCGCGCGGCCTACCTGGCCGATGGCGCGATCCGGCATGCCGACTGGGACGAGCACCGCATCGACTTCCAGCCCTATCCATTCCCCAGCTACACCGAGGAATTGGTGCGACGTTTGAAGGACACGCTGATCGAGGGGGACAAGAAATTCCTCGCCGATCTGGACCCGGCCTTTGTCGCCAAGGATCTGGTGGATGACCGCTTTGTGCGCAACGCCATCGAAGCGGTGGGCGGCATGGGCACCTTCGGCTTGCCCGAGGGCTTTGAGCGGACCGAGGAGATTGGCGTTTGAACAACCGCAGAGTCCCGGGCTGGTTGCTCGGGTTGAGTGGCCTGGCCGGCCTGTTGTTGCTGTGGTGGCTGGGGGTGAAGGTGTGGGGCGATGGGGGCGGCCTGGCGGCGCGCTTTTCGCTGGCCGCCACCTTCAGCAGCCTGTGGGAATTGCTGGGGCGCGGTGAGCTGTATCTGCATATTGTCGTGAGCCTCAAGCGCATCTTCGTCGGGCTGTTCCTGGCCTTGCTGGTGGGGGTGCCGCTGGGGCTGCTGGTGGGCAGTTCGCGCAACCTGGAAGCGGCGACCACGCCGGCCTTCCAGTTTCTGCGGATGATCTCGCCGCTGTCCTGGATGCCCATCGTGGTGATGCTGATGGGGGTAGGGGACCAACCGATCTACTTCCTGCTGGCGTTTGCTGCGGTGTGGCCGATCATGCTCAACACCGCCGCCGGCGTGCGCCAGCTCGACCCGCGCTGGCTGCAGTTGAGCAGCAGCCTGAGCGCCACGCGCTGGGAAACCTTGCGCCGGGTGATCATCCCCGGCGTGGTGGGGCACGTGCTGACTGGCGTGCGGCTGGCCATTGGGATCCTGTGGATCGTGCTGGTGCCGTGCGAAATGCTCGGGGTCAGCGCGGGGCTTGGCTACTACATCCTGGATACCCGTGATCGCCTGGCCTATTCGGAACTGATGGCGATGGTATTGCTGATCGGGCTGCTGGGGTTTGCCCTGGATGCGCTTGCACGCGGGTTGCATCAGCGGTGGGTGCATGGGGGGAGCCAGTGAAGGCATGGCCTGAGCCCGGCGGCCCACCGCCGTCGGGGTGAGCGGCACACCGGAGGAGCCAAAGCTTTTCATCACCTGTAACATAAGACCCTGTCGACCCCGTGCATCCCGTCGCCGGGTATGTGCCTGGCGTGTTCGGCGATACACAGTGAATACATTCTTCCGGTTCAGGAACCCGTCATGACCCAAAAGCAACGCTTGAAATACTCGATCCTGATCGCCCTGGCGGTACTGGCGACGATGTTTGGCCTGTCCTACCTGCAGAACATCGGGTTTATCAGTGAGAAGACATTCCAGACCATCGCCATCGCCGTCGCGGTCGTCGTGGTGGTGATCAACGGCATCATGCGCCGCAAGGTCAAGCTTTAAGGTCCGCCTCAGCTTCGAGCGTCGAGTACCTTGGCAGCCTCTTCATGGAGGCTGTAGCTTTTATCCGCGTTAAGGGTGATCACGCCTTCGCTGCACAGGCGCTTGAGCACCTCGCGCACACTCAGGAACGACAACGGGATCCCCAGCTCCAGCAAATGGCTGTGCACGCCACGTACCCCCAGGGTGCGCTGGTTGTTGGCGGCGGTGAGCAGGGCGTCGATGACCTTTAGCCGGATCAGGCTGGTGCGCAGGCCGAAACACTTTAGCAGGTGGCGAATACGCTGGTTGCCTTGCTGTTCGGGGGTTTTGCCGAACGCTTGGGCGCCGTTGCCAAATTGGCTGTCGGCTGCGGGTGAATGTCCGTCCGTGGGCACTTGCGGGTTGTACATGCAAAAACTCCTTATCAGAGCCTGATCAGGAAAATGATGGCGCTCTTAGTCAATAAGACGAACGAGCGTGCAAAATCATGAAGGGTGTGATGTAGAAAATTTGTCGGTATCGGCTTTGTCACATCTGCAGCGCCTCGGATAAACCCGCTCCAGGGTTAAATTTCTCCCGGTTTTTTGCGTCTTTACGGTGGGGTGGTTACCCCTGTGAGGGTGTTCAATTTGACTGCGGAGTCTGTGTGATTATTTCCAACGGGTTGGCCAAGGTGTGCGTGACGGGGCTGTTGCTGGGGGCGAGCCTGGCTGCAACAGCACGGGAATCGACAACGCAGGCGTCGGCGGATATCCGCCGCACCAGTTTCGGCGTGCCGCATATTCGCGCCAATGACGAGCGTGGCCTGGGCTTGGGGATCGGTTATGCCTATGCCCAGGACAACCTGTGCCTGCTGGCCAATGAAGTGGTTACCGTAAACGGCGAGCGGGCCCGGTACTTCGGCCCCGAGCAGTCGACCCTGGAAGAGCGCAACAACCTGGCCAGCGATGTGTTTTTCACCTGGCTGAATACACCGGGCGCGGTGGCGGCTTTCTGGAAGGCGCAAAGCCCGCAGATCCAACAGCGCATGCAAGGCTACGTGGCCGGCTACAACCGTTACCTGAAAGAGCAGGGCGCACCCGCCCAGTGCCAGGCGGCCTGGGTGCGGCCGCTGGTGGTTGAAGACCTGGTGAAATTGACCCGCAGATTGTTGGTGGAGGGCGGTGTCGGCCAGTTCGCCGAAGCTCTGGTCGGCGCCGCGCCGCCTCAGGCCTCCGCGAGTGTGCAACCCAGCGCCAAGGCATTCGAATTGGCCGCCGCCAATCAACAGCGCTTCAGCCTGGATCGCGGCAGCAATGCCGTGGCGGTGGGCCGCGACCGCTCGTTCAATGGCCGTGGCATGTTGCTGGCCAACCCGCATTTCCCGTGGGTGGGCGGCATGCGCTTTTATGAAATGCACCTGACCATCCCCGGCCAGCTGGATGTGATGGGCGCCGCGCTGCCCGGCCTGCCGGTGATCAATATCGGCTTCAACCAGCATGTGGCGTGGACCCATACGGTGGACACGTCCAAGCACTTCACCCTGTATCGCCTGACGTTGGATCCCAAGGACTCCAAGCGCTATATGCTGGATGGAAAATCCATCCCCCTGGAGAAAACCTCGGTGACGGTCCAGGCCAGGCAAGCGGACGGCAGCGTGAAGCCGGTAACCCACTCGGTCTACAGCTCGCAGTTCGGCCCCGTGGTGCAATGGCCCGGCAAGCTGGATTGGGACACTCACCACGCCTTCAGCCTGCGCGATGCCAACCTGGGCAACGACCGCGTCCTGCAACAGTGGTACGCCATGAACCGTGCCACGAGCCTCAAGGACCTGCAAACCTCGGTGCACACCCTGCAAGGCATCCCGTGGGTCAATACCCTGGCCGCCGATGACCAGGGCCAGAGCCTGTACATGAACCTGTCGGTGGTGCCCAACGTCAGCGCGGCCAAACTGGCGCAATGCAGCGACCCGCATGCCGGCCTGCAGATGATCATGCTCGACGGTGCCCGCAGTGCCTGTGCCTGGGACGTCGACCCGCGTGCCGCCCAGGCCGGCATCTTCCCCGCCGACCAGTTGCCGCAGCTGGAGCGTAGCGACTACGTGCAGCACTCTAACGATTCGGCGTGGCTGGCCAACCCCAAGGCGCCCTTGACCGGCTTCTCCCCGGTGATCAGCCAGGACCACATCGGCCTCGGCCCGCGCGCACGCTTCGCCCTGCAACGCTTGCAATCCCTGGAGGCGCAACCGATCAGCGTCGCCGACCTGCAAAACATGGTCATGGACAACGAGGTGTACCTGGCCGGCCAGGTCATGCCCGACCTGCTGGAATTCTGCGCCAAACACCTCGGCACCGACGCGACTGCGCTGAAGTCGCTGTGCACCAGCCTCAACGACTGGGACCGACGCGCCAACCTCGACAGCGGCCTGGGCCTGGTGCACTTCATCAACCTGTTTGAGCACCTGCAGCAACTCCCCGATGCCTGGCGCGTCGCGTTCGACCCGGCCCAACCCTTGACCACCCCACGGGGCCTGGCCATCGAGCGCGCCCCCGTGGCCAAGGCCCTGCGCGAAGCCATGCTGGCCTCCAGCGCAGCCGTGGCCAAACTCGGCCTCAACTCCGACAGCAAATGGGGCGATATCCAGGTCAGCGGCCAAACCCCGATCCACGGCGGCCCGCAAGCGCTGGGGATCTACAACGCCATGCAAACCGTGCCCCGGGCCGACGGCAAGCGCGAAGTGGTCAGCGGCAGCAGCTACCTGCAGATCGTCACCTTCGACGACCAGGGGCCTCACGCCCAGGGCGTGCTCGCGTTTTCCCTGTCCAGCAACCCGGCATCCCCCTACGCCAAGGACCAGACCCAAGCCTTCGCGCAGAAAAAACTCCGCCCACTGCCGTTCACCGACGCCCAGATCAAGGCCGACCCGCAGTACCAGCAGCAGCTCATCAAGGAGTAGGGCAGACGCGCAACCCCTTGATGCCAATACGAAATATTTTTGAAATCAAGGGGTTGCAGGCAAAAGCAAATGAGTACATAATGGCGCCCATCGAACGCAACGAAGCATTAAAAACTTCAATGTATTCAATGAGTTAGAGTAGAGGCAGGGCTCTATGGCCCACTCAAGTTTTTATACGGTGAATGCCAGTGGCAAGGGCATTGATCGTTTGAGGCCGAGTAGCAAAATGGTTATGCAGCGGATTGCAAATCCGCCTACGCCGGTTCGATTCCGACCTCGGCCTCCACTCTTAAAGCCCCGTAGATCAATGATCTACGGGGTTTTTTATTGTCTGCGATTTAAGAAACGTTCCGCAACTTTTGGCATGCGTTCCGCAACCCCCTGCGATTTTGTTCGCGGCGGGGTTGCGGTTCGGTACCTGGTGGCGTGGGTGTGGCGCGGGTTATTTCGTGGGTTTTACAATCTCACCCACTCGTCGATAGACCTTCTTGGTCATCTCTTCGGTGGTGTGTCCAAGCAGGCGGCTGGCGTGGGTCAGCTCAATCTCGCTTGCCGCTTTTGGGCGGATGTCCTTGAACTGGAACTGGCGGATCCAGGTTCAGCGCACCGCCCTTCTTGCCCGCCATCTTCCGGGCCTGCTCGATCTCCTTAACCTTGTCATCAGAGATCAGCTTTTTACTGGTGTCGTCGACCCACTGTTTCGCCAATGGTTTGCCAACGCGTGCTTCAAACGCGGTTTTCTTCATCACCCGCGCCTTATCGAGATCCCACACTTGCGTGGTTCCTTCGACCAGCACGTAGCGCCGCAGTACCTGCTCATAGGTCAGCACCTCCCCCGCGCCCCCGTCAGCAGCAGGAGCGGCCTCACCGGGCGCCGCACTGGAGTTCTGCTCGCTGGCATCCGCCGATGGGGCCGGGGGAAGATCTTGTGGGGCCGGGCGCGCCGCGTGCTGCATACCCAACATGCGAGCCGCGTCCTTCACTGCCTTCGACTGGTCGCCATCGTGATCCAGCAGGCAAAACACCTCAAACGCGTCATTCTGGTGACCGTTGGCCAGCGGATCCGCGCCGTGGTGCGAATAGACCTTGCGGTCGGTGACCGTCACACCCGGTAGCCCGGTGCTGCTGTGTGGATACAGCCACTTGTTACCGCGTTTGATGTAATCGTGGGCCCGCAACAGCTCTTCAACATCGTGGCATCGGTTGAACTCATCAATCACCGACGGTTTACCGTCAGCGGGTGGGGCGCGCTTGATGGGTTTCGCGGCGGGCTTCTTCGGTTTCGGTGCCCAAGGGCACGCGGCCTCGGCGTACCGAGTGCTCGGGCAGAAGAGCGGCACCGATGAAGAGTTCGGCGCCGCAGCGGCTGAGGTTTCGGCAAAGGTTACTGATTCCCGAGTTACTCGCCGGCGGGTGATGGTGATCCAGCAGTCTGGCCAGCTTACGACTGAGCTAAGGGGGGGAAGCTTATCAAGCAATACGACTCACTCGGCGCGAAGATACCGGCGGTTTACGTCGTGGACCAGTTGGGTGACATCGAATATGACGGGACTGATTTTGTCCTGCGCGATCCATTGCCTGGCAACTCGCAGGCGACAGAGGCTGTACTCGGTAGCGTTAAAATCGCAAGCCAGGCGACTACCAACGCAGGCCTGAACGACACGGATGCAATTACGGCGCTCAAGTTCGCGACACTCCGCGCTGCAAGCACGATTGCATCCACGGCTGTGACCATGACGTCAGCAGGATCGATCTCGCTGGCAAATCCATGGGGCACCGCGCCATCTTCGATCAAACTGGTCCTGACCTGTCAAACTGCTGATCTTGGTTTTTCGGTGGGCGACCGAGTGTTTTGTTCATTTGCAGGGAGTGCCGATGATGGGACTTCTTCGACAAGCAGCCCTATCGTTGTATACGAGGATTCGGCTCACACGGCGGTTGGCGCAAGGATTGGCGCGCTTCCTACAAAAATGTCTAACAAATCGTCTGGCATTCAATCAAATTTGACTTTTGCAAACTGGAAAATTTCACTGGAGATCACGCGATGAGCGAAGTTGATGATGAGGTGTCGACACCGACAATGGTTCCGATGTATCTATTTGATGATGCAAATGGTGTATATCTCGGAGCATTCAGCAAGCCATTCCCGGAAGGGTTCCCGCCACTGGGCGCGGTTGAGGTTTCAGAGCCTCACGATATCGCGCCATCTCCTGCTCAGGTACTGGCGATGGCAAGCGCCAAGCTCGATGAACTGCTGACTACGGCGGCGCTCCGAATCGCCCCGCTCCAAGATGCTGTTGATCTCGGCGACGCGACTGATGCTGACATGGCCAGCCTGAAGGCGTGGAAACAGTACCGGGTAGCAGTTAATCGAGTAAGAGAGCAACCTGGTTTCCCAGCATCTATTGACTGGCCAGAGCCGCCAGAGAAGTGAAGTGCATGAAAACGCGATAGGGAGCAAAGGAGCCCAGCGCCCTGTACGCGAAGGCACTGCAGGTGCTTCCATGACCAGCCTGAGTAAAAAAAGGGATGCATTATTTAGCATCCCTTGGCTCAGTTTATTTGATGGACTCTATGGCCTTGGAAAACAAGGGGACAAGATATGATGCTCCGTGCTCACTTAGGTGATCGTCATCGTAATAAATAGGAAGACCATCCTTGGAGCCCTTGCACCACTTCTCATCGCAGAAGTAAGGGGTAGGATCTAATATCTTTACGCCGCACTGTTCGGCGGCTGTATCTTGAGCGCTCCGTGCAAGTTTTTGTCTTTGTGTGTATTCATCAATCGATAGCATTACTTCTGGGTTTCGGCCTAGAAGCAGGGATTTGCCCATTGATTTCGGGACGAGAACGTGCATCTCTGGAATTGGACGTACCATAAAGACCGGTCTCGTCTTAGATAGCTTGCAAGCAGTGCTAATAATTCCATCTGTTAGTTCTTTATTGAATTCCGCCGTTCTGGCCTCAGATTTTTTGCTAATGTAATAGCTTGGCTTTTTTATCTCGGCCTCAAGCCCTGTCTCTGTTGGGCCAACAAGATAAAGAGAGAGCCTGTTCATGATGATTATCGGTGCCTTGCGATCTAGATGTTCTTGCTCTTTTACAGCCCAAGAAACAAAGTCCCCGCATCGGTAACCATCAATTTTGTCGTTGTGAATTCCTTCAATCGTTGGGCATTCGCTCAAGCTCCAGTCAAGTACATATAAATCTTCTGACGGTAGAGCCTTTTCAACTGCACGCATTATCGATGCTGAGTGACTGTCTCCTATGACGATGGCCCCTAGTTTTTTATCTCCACCGTATCTGCATTGTGGTACGGGCTTCGCTCCGTCAGCGAAGCATTCGGAGAATCTAGGGTTCTTATTTTCTGATTCATGGAAGACACTATCAATATATGGGTCTATCCTGTTTTGTATCCCCTTGTTCAACCATATAACAAGAGCGGGAGCAGCTACTAGCAAGGTTGCTGTTGATAGTATAATGGCTACATTTTTATTAGTTTTATTGGTTATTTTGTTTGTCAAAAATATTTCTATAGTGGTATGCGATATGAAACCGAGTAAGAAAGATATCAGTAAGCCGAAGACGATGGCGGCAGGCTCGCTCTGGAGCTCAAGATATCTAATGAGCACAATGACCGGCCAATGCCAAAGGTAGAGTGAGTAAGACAGGTTTCCCGTCAGTTGAAAGATAGGTGTGGATGACAGTCTCGAGTTCTGCATAGCCGATATGATGACCAGCGCAGCCCCGGCTGACGGCACTAATGCCCTCCATCCCGGCCATGAGCTTGATTGATCAAACATAAGTATGGATGCTGCAATCAGTGCAAACCCCAAAACCTCCAGCAATCTTCTTATGTTGCCTGGCAGTGCTTTCGGGTCAAGAAAGAAAATTATTCCACCTAGCAACATCTCCCAAGCCCTTGTTGGAAGCATGTAAAACGATGCTGCTTGTTTTATGGGTGTTAGGTATATGCACAAGGCCAGTGAAAAAAGTAGTCCTGCAGCGGAAGATAAAAGTATTGCCTTCCTATTACTTTGCAGCTTCCAGATAATGCTTAGGGCTATTGGTAGTATTAAATAAAATTGCCATTCTGTCGAAAGAGACCAAGTGTGAAGTAATCAGTTATATTTTGAGTCTTCAAAGAAATAACCGGTCTCTCTCCAAAATTTAATGTTTGACGTGAAGGTGAGGGCGGTAATTGTATTGATGCTTAAGGTGCTATATTCACCGGCTGGCAGTAGAGACCAGCCAATAAAAACTAGTGCTGCGCACAGTGCGATTAATGCTGGTATTATCCTGCGCGCTCTCGCTATGTAAAATGATGAAATTGAAAATCCGTTTTTGCTTTCTAGTCCTTTGATTATTATTCCCGTCATTAAGAATCCGGAAATGACAAAAAAAACGTCTACGCCGACGAATCCACCGTTAAAGCCTGGAACTCCAAAGTGATACAGAACGACGCAGATAACTGCCCAGGCTCTAAGCCCGTTTATGTCGCGCCTGAACTCAGTTTTGTTTTGATTTTTAAGTGACAAAATTTGCGAATCCTAGATGCTAGTTTAAATATCAAATGGATATATGGATTGCAGCTTTCAGGCGATAGTTTGCCGATTTAAAAAGCGCTTTTTGCATGAGTTTGTGATGTCAAATAGATATTGCTCGATATTCTACAGGGAAATAGCAAAAGGTGTCATTTCTGATGCATTCAGGTTCATCTGCTTTGTGAACTCAACCCCCCGCCATTAGCGGGTATTTTTTTGCCTGGAGAAAAGCATGAACGCAAACGAGAAAGACCGTGATGTCCTGGCGCGCACGCTTTGGGGTGAGGCCCGCGGCGAAGGCCTGGCCGGACAGATCGCAGTTGCCTGGACCGTCCGCAATCGGGTGTTCGACGGCAAGGCCAAATCTTGGTGGGGCGAGGGCTATGCCGGCGTTTGCCTGAAGCCCTGGCAGTTCAGTTGCTGGAACAAGAACGATCCAAACTACGCCTACCTGAGCGGCGCTAAGCAGATCCCGGCCGCGCAGTTCGCCCAGGCGCAGAAAGCTGCTGACCTGGTGATGTCCGGCGCGGTGCCCGATCCAAGCGGCGGCGCCACTCACTACTACGCTACGACCATGCCGAAGCCACCGGCATGGGTGGCGGGCGCCAAGGAGACAGTCCGCCTTGGGCACCACATTTTCTTCAAGGATGTGCCGTGATGACGCCGGTGCAAAAGCTGATCGGCCTGGGGCTGGCATTCGTGCTAGCGCTGGCCGTTGGCTTTGGCGGGGCCTGGCAGGTGCAGGATTGGCGCATGGGAGAGAAACTCGCCAAGCAGGCCGGACTGCACAAGGATGACTTGGCCGCGATCAGCAATGCCGCCTCCGCTCAGGCCCGCGCCGAGCAGGGTAAGCGCGTGGCCACCGAGCAGCAGCTCGCCAAGCAGGACCAACAACACACCAAGGAATTATCTGATGCCAAAACCAATCAGGCTCGCCTGCGCGATCGCCTTGCCACTTCTGATCTGCGGCTGTCAATCCTCCTTGCCGAGGCCCCAGCCAGTAGCTGCAACGTGCCTGCCGCCTCCGGCACCGTCGGCGTGGTTCATGGAGCCGCGCGAGCCCAACTTGACCCAGCGCATGCTCAACGAATTCTCGCCATCACCGACGACGGCGACCAAGGACTGATCGCGCTGCGGGCTTGCCAGGCCTATGTCAGGGCTGTGGCCCCCTGAGGACTTTCAATTCCATCAACAGCCGCTGATTCTCCCTAAGTAGGTGATCGCGCTGACCGGTAACTAAATCGATGGGTCGAAAGCTCATATTGTCAGGTGCTTCATCATTCATGTCTGAGTTGCGCTCAAGTGCTCGCCTGAGTGCAGCCTCTGCTGATGCCTTGCCGGTGGCGAGCAGGTCATTCATCTGCACCAGACCGGCTACATTGGCGCGCGCCTTTCTGAGCATCGCCTCAGTCTGGATGAGCTCGTCCTCGAGCAGGGCACACTGGTGTTGGTACATTTCGAGGGACGTGGGGCAACCAAGCCACTTGGAGGTGTCTTCGTCGATGTTCATTGTGGGTAAGCTCAGTAACTGTATGCGCATACAGTAATCGAGGTTGTCAGCTAGTGCGACCTCAGGCGACGAAGCGTAGAAAATCCATTCCGCAATGGAAATTAAACCGCACGGTTTCAGCGGGCTACAGCCTGCATAAAATGCTATAGATGCGGAATAGAACTATGCATAAGCTATTGATAAAAAGCGATATTTTCGTGGATTGCAAATCCGCCTACGCCGGTTCGATTCCGACCTCGGCCTCCACTCTTGAAAACCCCGTAGATTAACGTCTACGGGGTTTTTTATTGGGCGGAAGAAAAGGCCCGGGTGCCAACCTCTCGAGCAGGCCGATCTACCTTCCTCCGCATCCGCCTGTGCAGGCGCCATTCCCTTCCCGTTGTGTACAGCGTTGTGCCGTGTCCCTCCCGCGCTCGAAGGTTTTTTCGACGAGTGACGTGTCTAGATCAAGGGTCAGGAGGCTTTTAAGGTTGTCATGGCCCGTGTTGACGACTACCCTGAAAATGTTCGTATTGTTACGAATAATTTCGGTTGTGGCTGTTTTCAAGTCACGCTACTTCAGGATGAGGAACGAAAATGTTTTCACACGAAGGTCCCGCAATAGAGCTGCTGCTATTCATTTTTGGTCTGGCGATGCTACTTTTGGTCGTTTGGTTTTTTCATCATCAATACGAGCGGAAGACGGGGAAGGGTGTTAAAAAACTACATGATCTCGACGAGAAACGCTCAACCTGACGCTGCTGTCGAATGACCTGATCGAGTCGGCTCCCGCTGGCTCGCACTATTCGCTGACGTAAAGATCGAGGGCTGGCTACGATTTCCGAGTCGAGGCCCTCATTCTTGAGCGTACTGAACTCTATCTTCAGCGCCAGTCTCTGACCTGCTGATGCGCTGCGCCTTCACTTCACCCGCGTACCTGGCGATTTTATCCCGCTGAGTTGCCAGCAACGTGCCGATCTTCATTAGCGCCAACGCCTCACTCGGCGTCCTGCTGCTGTTTGCCAGGGCTGTCAGTTCAACCACGGACCAGCCAATGACTGCAGTTGCATCTTCCAGGTCATAAAACAATTCCTGCTGGGCAGTTCTGGGTCCATCGAGGCCCTGTATCAACTCTTTCATCTACTTCTCCCTTTGGTGCTGATCAGGTAGCGAAGTTGGCCTTACTCGCATCAACGAATGACGTGTATCCACCCCAACACAAACCCTACCAAGACGTTACACGAAACTCATGACGGACTTCATTTACCGAGGTCTTACTTGACGTACACCCAACCTTGTAAAGCAGAGAGCGTTGTCATGAAGTTGAATTACCTAACCAAGGCGGCTGTTGTTGTCGCGCTGTTGTCGACCTTGTCGGGCTGCTGGATATTCATGCCGCCGGGCGGTGGCGGGGGTGGTGATCACGGCGGTGGTGGTCATGGTCAAGGCGGTGGCCCAGGCGGTGGTCCGCGTTAACCGTTAGTCAACCAGAGGTGGGCCATGAATTATGGCTCACCTCTTTTTTTGCCCCGGATAAATCCCAGGCAAAGAAAAGCCCGCGATGGGGAGCACGGGCTAAAAGGGATGTTCATTAGGAGCTGGGTTCACCATAAGGCCGCGTCTGTGAAAGCTTTGTGAAAACGCCGGAGCCATCTGAACCTGAAGTGTATGCCTCGATCCGTGCCTGGCTGTACGGGGCGCCGGGCGGCATAACCCACTACTGTCGCAGGCCTACCACACTGCTCGGATGCCGCACCATGTCCATGTCTACCAGCCTGCTGTCAGCCTTTGTGCTGTTCGCCTTCGTGTCCTCGATCACCCCAGGGCCGAATAACACCATGTTGCTTGCCTCGGGGGTGAACTTCGGGTTTCGTCGCTCGATGCCCCATGCGCTGGGGATCAGTATCGGCTTCATGCTGCTGGTGATTTCGGTCGGCCTGGGCCTGGGCGAAGTGTTCAAGGTATTCCCGTGGGCCTACACGGTGTTGCGCTATGTGGGCGCGGTGTACTTGCTGTACCTGGCCTGGAAGATCGCCACGGCGGGCGGCATGTCCGATAGCAATGATGAACACGGCAAACCCATGACGTTCTTGGGCGCGGCGGCGTTTCAGTGGGTGAACCCCAAGGCGTGGATAATGGCGCTCGGGGCCATCACCACCTATACGCCGGCTGAGGGCTATGTCACCAACGTGCTGGTGATTGCGCTGGTCTTTGCCGTGGTCAACCTACCCAGCGTGTGCGTGTGGGTCGGGTGTGGCAGCGGCTTGCGTAATGTGCTGCGCGAGCCGCGCTGGTTGAGGCTGTTCAATTGGTCAATGGCCGGGTTGCTGGTGCTGTCGCTGTACCCGATGTTGTTTGCCGGCTAGGTGCTAAACCGGCGAGATGGTCGCCAGCAGGCCGATGCCGATGGTCAGCACCAAAAAACCGAACAGGAAAATCGCCATCTTGGTCATAAGGCCTCCGAAGGAAGGGGGTGGGGATGGGGGTCATTGTCCGCCCAGGCGGCGTTTCAATACAGGCGCAGATAGCAAAGAAAAAACCGTATCAGATGCGTCGGCGAGGGTTCTGCCACGGGCTTTTGGCGCCCGTGGTTTTTTCAAGATCAGTGCCTGAGACAGCCAGCGTTTTTCCCCCTAAGATGGCGCCCATTGCATCAACAATAAAAGTGGGCCAATCCTCGATGGAAAGACGCCAGTTCAGCGGTGGCATGAAAGGCAAGAACCTGCGCTACCTCAACGAAACCTCCCAGCCGGCATCGGTCACTCGCGTCGGCTTCCTGCTGCTCGAACATTTTTCCCTGCCGGCATTCACCCAGACCCTCGACACCGTGGTCACCGCCAACCTGCTGCGACCTGATCTGTTCGCCACGCGCACCTTCGGTTGTGACGACGGGGAAGTCATCAGTGACCTGGGCCTAGTGATCCGGCCGGATGCGCGTCTCGATGCGCCCGCGCTGCAAGGCCTGGATCTGCTGGTGATCTGCGGCGGCTTTCGCACCGAACTCAAGGCTGACGACCAACTGATCCAACTGCTGCGTAGTGCCGCCGAGCAGGGCGTGAGCCTCGCGGGGTTGTGGAACGGCGCATGGTTCCTCGGCCGTGCCGGCCTGTTGCAGGGCTACCGCTGCGCCATCCACCCCGAACACCGCCCGGCCCTGGCGGAAGTGTCCAAGGCCACCCACGTTACCAGCGAGCCCTACGTGATCGACCGCGACCGCCTTACCGCGTCGAGCCCCTCCGGCGCCTTCCACATGGCCCTGGACTGGATCAAAAGCTTGCACGACAAAGCCCTGGTCGAAGGTATCGAAGACATCCTGGCCTTCGAGGAATCGCGTTACCGGCGGATCAAACCCACTGAAAACGTCAGCGTCAGCGCGCCCCTGCGCGAAGTGGTCAAGCTGATGGATGCCAACCTCGAAGAACCGCTGGAACTCGACCAACTTGCCGTCTACGCCGGCCGCTCGCGCCGCCAACTGGAGCGCCTGTTCAAGGAGCAACTGGGCACCACGCCGCAGCGCTACTACATGGAACTGCGCGTCACCGAAGCACGCCGATTGTTGCAGCACACCGAACTGTCACAGGTGGAGGTGCTGGTGGCGTGCGGGTTTGTCTCGCCAAGCCATTTCAGCAAGTGCTACAGCTCGTATTTCGGATATCGCCCCTCCAAGGAGAAGCGGTTGGTCAAGTAAGGTGCGAAGAAATCCAAGGCATGGCGGATGCCCTGTTGGCTGCTTCGACCGGTAATCTCGTTCAGTGAAGTCAGTACAAATACGGGAGGTCCCGCTGAATCTTCGGCTTAGCGCTGTCGCACAGCAAACGGTAACCCCCGTGGCGAGGGAGCTTGCTCCCGTTGGGCCGCGAAGCGGCCCCAAAAAGGGGACTGCTGCGCAGTCCAGCGGGAGCAAACTCTTATAAAACTTAAAATAACTTAATGATTTTAAAGGGTTAAATTTTCACACTGAAGTCTTGAGCCCTGCATAAATAATTTCAGGCGAGCGCATTCTTGTGGTGAGCGGGCTTGCTGTGGTGAGCGGGCTTGCCCCGCGCTGGGCTGCGAAGCAGCCCCAATCAGGCTCCCTGTGTTCTGTCAGGTAAACCGCAGCGCCTGGTTTTGGGTCTGCTGCGCAGCCCAGCGCGGGGCAAGCCCGCTCGCCACAGGTTAGGAGTAGTCCTCGATCACGTGGGGCGTGGAGGTGCAATCTCGAATGGGTTATCGGGTGAGCCTGCGCAAGCTTATTGTGGTGAGCGGGCTTGTCCCGCGTTGGGCTGCGCAGCAGCCCCAAAACCAGGCGCAGAGGAGTGTCTGCTACACCACATTTGTCTTCATCAGGGGCGCTTCGTACCCCAACGCGGGCGGTGCGACGATTCGACAAGCCCGCTCGCCACAGAGGTCCCAGTTTGCTGCGCGACAGCGCGGCGCCGAAGACGGGGTGGGGCCTCCCTCACCACAAGAACCTCAAAACCGCCCCAGTCGATACGGCCCTAGCGCCGGCAACCCCGAAAACGCAGGCGCCCCCGACGCCAATTGCCCCACCATCTCCGCCGTCACCGCCGCCTGGGTCAGCCCCAGATGCTGATGCCCGAACGCAAGCAGCACCTTCCCGTCACACACCCGATCAATAATCGGCAGCGAATCCGGCAGCGACGGTCTGAAGCCCATCCACGGGGTCGCGTCCTCTGCACTCAAATCCTCACGAAACAACCCCTGGCTCAACCGATGCAACTGCCACGCCCGCGCCATGTTCGGCGGGCGGTCGAGGCCGGCGAATTCCACGGTGCCGGCCAGGCGCAGGCCGCCTGTCATGGGTGTCATGATGAACTTGCGCTCCAGGGACGTGACGGCAAACGGCAGGCGCTGATGTTCATGGGGCAGCATCAGGTGATAGCCGCGTTCGGTATCCAGCGGGACTTTTTTGCCGGTCAGGGCGGCGGTGAGTCTGGCCGAGTGGGCGCCACAGGCGATCAGCACCTGGCGGGCGGCAAAGGTGCCTTGATCGGTGCTCACGGTGACGCCATCGCCTTCAACCCGCGCATCCAGCACCTGGTGTTGGAGGAACTGCACGCCACTGGCCTTGGCCGCCTCCACCAATTCGCAGACCAATCGGTAAGGGTCGAGGAAGTGCCCTGTTCGCGGGAAAAACAGGCCGCCCTGGATCTGGGCGCCCAATTGCGGGGCAATCCCTCGAATGGCATCCGCCGACCAGAAATCCACCGGCACGTTTTGCGCCTGCACGCGCCGTTGCAAGCCATCGATGGCCGCGCGGGAGTCTGAACGTTCGAACACCAGCAGCGAGCCATCTTCGCGCAACAGCTCCGGGCGCTGAATACTGGCCAGCAACCGTTGCCAGGCGCCAAAGCTCGCTTCATTGAGCGCGCGCAGACCCGTCACCGTGCCCTGGTAACTCGCCGGGCGCAGGTTCAGCAGCAGGCGGATGAACCAGGGCAGGGCGCGTGGCAGGTATTTCCAGTCCAGGCGCAGCGGGCCCATGGGGTCCATGAGCATGGCGGGCAAGCGCTTGAGGATCGACAGGTCGGCGATCGGGAACACTTGCTCGGTCGCCAGGTGCCCGGCGTTGCCGTAGGAGGCGCCCATGCCGGGCGCCTGCTGGTCGATCACCCGCACTTTCCGCCCCTGGCGCGCCAGCTGCAGGGCGCAGGCAACGCCAATGATGCCGGCTCCGATTACGGCGATATCCGCGGGGTCAGGGTCGTGCATCAGCTACGCCTCTCTCGACCAGTTGGCATACCACTGGCGAAACAGCGCGTACTGGGTTTCGGCGTAACGCCGCTGGGCATCGCTGAGCACGTCGGTCTCGTTGAAGTGCAGGGCGTAGCCCGTGTCGCCGTTAAGCACCATCAGGTGCTTGTAATACAGCACCAGGTCACAGCCTTCATCGAAGGAAGACAACACCGCCAACGCCGCTTCCAGTTCCCGCGCCAGGCGCCGGGCCTTGGCATCGCCCTTGGCGGCTTGCTTGCTCAGGGCCACCAGGTGCAGCACTTCGCGGGGCAAGGCATTGCCGACGCCGGTGATCGCGCCTGTGGCGTTGCAGTTGACGAAACCGTGCACCACCTGGGTATCGACGCCGACCATCAGGGTCACGCTGTCGTCCTGGGAGGTGATGTGCTCGGCGGCATAGCGCAGGTCGGCAGCGCCACCGAACTCCTTGAAGCCGATCAGGTTCGGGTGTTCGCGACGCAGTTCGAAGAACAACTCCGCGCGAGTGGCGAAGCCGTAGTAGGGGCTGTTGTAGATCACCGCCGGCAGGTTGGGCGCGGCCTTGAGGATCGCCGAGAAATGCGCCTTTTGCGCGGTGGCCGAAGCACCTCGGGACAGCACGCGCGGAATCACCATCAAGCCCTGGGCGCCGACCTTGGCCGCGTGGGCGGCGTGGGCCACCGCCTCGCGGCTGTTCACCGCGCCGGTACCGACAATGGTCGGCACGCCGGCCGCCACCAGGCGCGCCACGCCTTCCTGGCGCTCGGCTTCGGTGAGTAACGGCCAGTCGCCCATGGACCCGCAATACACCACGGCGCTCATGCCGATATCGATCAACTCGCGGCCCTTGGCGACCAGCGCGTCGAAGTCCGGCTTGCGCGCGGCGGTGCATGGGGTCATCAGCGCGGGGACGCAACCGGTGAAGATGTTGTCGCTCATTGTCCTGGCTCCTTGCAGCGTTCAATCAAAGGGGTTGGGCTCAGATGCCCCAGGCAAACGGGTCTTGCTCGTCGATCAGCAAGGTGCTGTCGGCGGTCATGTAGGCGCGGCCGGTGACGAAGGGGATGACACGTGTGCCGTCCCATTCATATCGGCCTTCGAAGCGGCTGCCGGTGATGCTGGCTTGTACCCAGGTATCACCGGGGGCGAGTTTCCCATCGGCGGCCAGGCACGCCAGCTTGGCGCTGGTGCCGGTGCCGCAGGGCGAGCGGTCGTAGGCTTTGCCAGGGCACATGACGAAGTTGCGGCTGTCGGCGTGGGCGTCGTCGGCGAACAGTTCGATATGGTCGATCAGGGCGCCGTCTGCGCCGTGGATGCCCTGGGCCTCGAGGGCCTTGAGCATCGCCCAGGTGTAGTCGGTGAGAGCATCGACGTTGCTCATCTCCAACGCCATGCCATGCTCGCAGACCAGGAAGAACCAGTTGCCGCCCCAGGCAATATCGCCCTGGACTGCGCCATGGCCCGGTACATCCACCGTCACCTGCTGGCGATAGCGATAGGCAGGCACGTTGCGCAGGGTCACGGCACCGTCGTCGTGCAAGGTCGCGGCCACCGTCCCCACCGGGGTGTCGAGGGTGTGCACGCCCGGCTGGATAAGCCCCAAGTGCTGCAGGGACGCCACCAGGCCGATGGTGCCGTGGCCGCACATGCCCAGGTAACCGGCGTTGTTGAAGAAGATCACCCCGCAGGTGGCGCCCGGGGTGACGGGCGCGCAGTACAGCGCCCCCACCAGTACGTCATTGCCACGGGGTTCCAGCAAGCAGGCGCGGCGCCATGGGTCGTGCTCCGTGCGCAGGTTTTCCAACTGGTCGGCGATGCTCGCGCCCTTGAGCGCGGGGAAGCCGGTCATCACCAGGCGCGTGGGTTCGCCGCCGGTGTGGGAGTCGATCACATGCAGTCGCTTCATAACGTGCTCCATCAATAAGAGCTGTGGGCTGCCTTCTTGTGAGTGTAGGGATAGGCATGCAGTGGCCCTATCGTGAACGCGCAGGCTGGGCGGCGATTGATGTTTTTTGCCGACATCGATGACGAAATCAGCACAGTTCGCCCTGCTCGACAGCACCCCAGGCATGGGGCAATCTGCTTGCCATCAAGGTGACAGCCGGGGAGAGACACTCATGCTTCAACGCGCGTTTGCGAGCCTTTGCCAAGGGGCCAGCCCTCCCCACAGCATCGAGCAGCTACTGGCCGGTGTGGCGCAGCTGCTGCCAATGCTCGACGTGATCCCCAATGCCGCCATCTTCATCAAGGACCTGGAGGCCCGTTACGTCCTCGCCAACCGCACCCTGGTGCAGCGCTGCGGCCTCAAGCAGCTGCAACCATTGCTGGGCAAGACCAGCGCCGACGTCTTTCCCGCACCATTGGGACCGGGCTACACCGAGCAGGACCGGCGCGTGCTGCAGCAAGGTTTTGTGCTGGAAGACCAACTTGAACTGCACCTGTACGGCAGCCGCGAACCCGGCTGGTGCCTCACCCACAAATGGCCGCTGTACAACCACGAAGGCCGCATCATCGGCCTGGCCGGGATCTCGGTCGACCTGCAATCGGCCAGCCAAACCCACCCGGCCTACCAACGCCTGGCCGCTGTGGACGAGCATATCCGCACGCACTTCAACCGCCGTGTCACCCTCGGCGAACTGACGCGCATCGCCGGGATTTCCGTGGCGCAACTGGAGCGCTACTGCAAGCGCGTGTTCCACCTGACACCCCGGCAGATGATCCAGAAAGTACGCTTGGAACACGCCCATCGGTTGCTGCACAGCGACATGCCGATTACCGAGGTCGCGCTGCAGTGCGGCTATACCGACCACAGCGCGTTCACCCGGCAGTTCAAGGCATCGACGGGGTTTACGCCTAGGCAGTATCGGGAAACCTGCTGAGAGCCCGACTCGATTCCCTTGCTGTCGAGCCTTGGCGAGGCTGCGTCAGGCGCGCTGCCGACTCAAGCTCGAGCCGCGGCCGACGCAGCCTCGCCGGGGCTCGACAGCTGCTACGAAAACCAATCCACCTCACGGCCCCACCCCCGTAGCAGCTGCCGAGCGCAAGCGAGGCTGCGTCAGGCGCGCTGCCGATTCAAGTCCGAGCCGCGGCCGACGCAGCCTCGCCGGGGCTCGGCAGTTGCTACGAAAACCAATCCACCTCACGGCCTCACCCCCGTAGCAGTTGCCGAGCGCAAACGAGGCTGCGTCAGGCGCGCTGTCGACTCAAGTCCGAGCCGCGGCCGACGCAGCCTCGCCGGGGCTCGGCAGCTGCTACGAAAACCAATCCACCTCACGGCCCCACCCCCGTAGCAGCTGCCGAGCGCAAGCGAGGCTGCGTCAGGCGCGCTGCCGACTCAAGCTCGAGCCGCGGCCGACGCAGCCTCGCCGGGGCTCGACAGCTACGGATTTGTGCGGTGTTGGACAAGACGGTATCTACACCCGTTCAGGCACGCCACATTGCAATGCAACGAATGGCCCACCGAGCCCTCATATGTTCACGAGTAATGTTTAACCACGACAGGTACCAAGCTTATGACCGCGGCTGAAAACAACCATGTGAACTGGCTGGTGGAACAATCGATGCTGCACGCGGCACGCCAGCGCGCCAAGCTCTATTCGGGCCAGGGCCGGTTGTGGCAACAGCCGTATGCGCAGACCCGGCCCCGTGATGCCTCGGCCTTGTCGTCGGTGTGGTTTACCGCCTACCCGGCGTCGATTGTGACGCGCGAGGGCGGTACGGTGCTGGAGGCGTTGGGGGATGAGACGCTGTGGCATGCACTGTCGAAAATCGGCATCCAGGGCATCCATAACGGCCCGCTGAAGAAATCCGGTGGCCTGACCGGCACCCGGCACACGCCGACCATCGACGGCAATTTCGACCGCATCAGCTTCGAGATCGACCCGCAGTTGGGCACCGAGGCGCAGTTGCAGGCGTTGACGCGCATGGCAGCGGCGCACAATGCGGTGATCATCGACGACGTGATTCCGTCCCACACCGGCAAGGGCGCGGACTTTCGCCTGGCGGAGATGGCCTACGAGGATTACCCCGGCCTTTACCATATGGTGGAGATCCGCGAGGAAGACTGGCCGCTGCTGCCCGACGTGACCGAGGGTCGTGATGCGCAGAACCTCAGCCCGGCCCAGGTGGACGCCCTGCGCGACAAGCACTATATCGTCGGCCAGTTACAGCGGGTGATCTTCTTCGAGCCCGGCGTCAAGGAAACCGACTGGAGCACCACGCCGGTGGTCATCGGCGTGGATGGCAAGCCGCGTCGCTGGGTGTACCTGCATTACTTCAAGGAAGGCCAGCCGTCGCTGAACTGGCTCGACCCGACCTTCGCCGCGCAGCAGATGATCATCGGCGACGCCTTGCACGCCATCGACGTGATGGGCGCGAAGATCCTGCGCCTGGACGCCAATGGTTTCCTCGGCGTGGAACGCACCCTCGATGGCACGGCCTGGTCCGAGAGCCATCCGCTGTCGATCACCGGCAACCAACTGCTGGGCGGGGCGATTCGCAAGGCCGGTGGTTTCAGCTTCCAGGAGTTGAACCTCACGGTGGATGACATTGCGTCGATGTCCCATGGCGGCGCCGACCTGTCCTATGACTTCATCACCCGCCCGGCGTACCAGCACGCGCTGTTGATGGGCGATGCCGAATTCCTGCGCCTGATGCTGCGCGAAATGCACCGCCAGGGCATCGACCCCGGCTCGCTGATCCATGCCTTACAGAACCACGATGAGCTGACCCTGGAGCTGGTGCACTTCTGGACCCTGCATGCCCACGACACCTTCCTTTACCAGGGGCAGACATTCCCCGGCAATATCCTGCGCGAGCACATCCGCGAGCAGATGTACGAACGCCTGGCCGGCGAGCATGCGCCGTATAACCTCAAGTTCGTGACCAATGGCGTGTCCTGCACCACCGCCAGCATCATCACGGCCGCGCTGGGCATTCGCGACCTGGAGGCGATCAGTGCTGCCGACATTCAACAGATTCGCCAGATCCATTTACTGCTGGTGATGTACAACGCCATGCAGCCCGGGGTGTTCGCCTTGTCCGGCTGGGACCTGGTAGGCGCGCTGCCGTTGGCCGCCGAGGAAGTCGCGCACTTGATGCAGGATGGCGATACCCGCTGGATTCATCGCGGCGCCTACGACCTGGTGGACCTGAACCCGGACGCAGAATTGTCGGCCGGCCAGATGCCGCGCTCGAAAAGCCTCTACGGCAGCCTCAACAGCCAGTTGCAGGACCCGGACTCGTTCGCCTCGCAACTGCAAAAGATCCTCGCCGTGCGCCGCGCCTACGACATCGCCGCCAGCCGCCAGATACTGGTGCCCGACGTGCAGAACCCCGGCCTGTTGATCATGGTCCACGAATTGCCGGCCGGCAGAGGCACGCAAATCACCGCGCTGAACTTCGGCGCCACGCCGATCACCGAAACCCTGAACCTGCCGGATATCGCGGCGGGGATGGTGGTGGACATCATCAACGAACGGGTGGAGGGCGACCTGACGGCGGAGGGCGAGTTCACCATTACCCTGGATGCGTACGAGGGGTTGGCGCTGCGGGTTATCAGCAGCACGCCGATGTAACCTCAATCTTCCAAGCACCGAAGAACCCAATGTGGGAAGGGGTGTTGTCAGGCCTGTGGCTGCTTTTCAGCCAACTGAAACCGATACCCCACCCCATACAACGACTCAATCGGCGTTTCCCCCGGGCATACCTGTTCCAGCTTGCGCCGCAGGTTGCGGATATGGCTGTCCACCGTGCGGTCGGTGACCACGCGGTGGTCGGAGTAGAGGTGATCCAGCAACTGGTCGCGGGAAAACACGCGGCCGGCGGCGCGGGCGAAGGTGTTGAGCAGGCGCAGTTCCAGGGGCGTGAGGTCCAGCGCGATGCCGTCCAGCGAGGCCTGGTAGCGGGCTTCGTCGATCAGCAGGCGCGGCGCGCCGGTGCCGAGCAGCTGCGGGCTGCGGCGCAGGATGGCCTTGACCCGGGCCACCACTTCACGGGGGCTGAAGGGTTTGCAGATGTAGTCGTCGGCGCCCACTTCCAGGCCGAGCAGGCGGTCCACTTCTTCGACACGGGCGGTGATCATGATGATCGGCACCGCGCTGAAACCACGCAGGTCCTGGCACAGCTGCATGCCGTCACGGCCGGGCAGCATCAGGTCGAGCAGGATCAACCTGGGCTCGTGGGCGCGCACGGCGGGCACCACGTGCAGGCCATTGTCCAGGCACCGGGTGGTATAGCCGGCGGCCTCCAGGTAGTCGCGCATCAGGGCGGCGAGCTTGGGTTCGTCTTCGACGATCAGGATCGGCGGTTCATCGTGCATGGTTCACAGGCTCCGGGGCAGGCGCAGGGTCAGCCACAGGCCGCCGTAGGGCGAGTGGTCGGCAACCAGGCTGCCATCGTGGGCGTTGGCGATGCTGCGGCAGATTGCCAGGCCCAGGCCGGCGCCGCCATGCTCGCGGTTGCGCGATGACTCGCCACGGTAGAACCGCTCGAACAAGCGTGGCAACTGGCTTGCGGACACGCCCGGCCCGGAGTCGAGAAAGTCGATACGCACCGTGTCGCGATCGCCCCCCACACTGATGCGCAACCTGCCATTGACGTCGGTGTAGCGCAGCGAATTTTCCAGCAGGTTGGAAAACAATTGCTGCAGCCGACTGGCATCCGCCAGCAGCTCCACGGGCTCGCGCGGCAGCTTCAGGTCGAGCTGCAACTGGCGGGCGGTGAAACGCTCCCGGTAGATCGCCAGGCTGTTTTCGAGCACGTCGTTCAGCAGGCATGGGGCCTTGCGGTAGGTCAGGGCGCCCACGTCCGCCAGCGACAGTTCATACAGGTCATCCACCAGCTTGCTGAGCATGCTGACTTCGCCTTGCAGCGACTTCATTGAGCTTTGATCCAGGCTGCGCACACCGTCCTCGATCGCCTCCAGCTCGCCCCGCAGCACCGACAGCGGTGTGCGCAGTTCGTGGGAGACATCAGCCATGAACTCCCGGCGCATTTTTTCGTTGCGCTCCAGGGTATAGGCCAACTGGTTGAAGTCGCGGGCCAGTTGGCCGACTTCGTCGTGGGAGGCCACGGCCACGCGGCTGCTGTAGTCGCCGCTGGCCAGGCGGTGGGTGGCGGCGGCCACGCGCTTGACCGGCTCCAGCAGCGTGCGGGCGATCCACCAGGCAATCAGCATCGCCAGCAGCAACGAGAACACGCCCATCACCAGGCTGGTGCGCAGCTGGTATTGCTGGAAGCGTTCGCCACCGGCCTCGGTCACGCTCTGGAACGGGGTCACGGCCAGCCAGCCCACGGTTTCGCCCGCGACCACAATGGGGCTCACCAGCGCATCCTCACCAATCGCGGTGTAGCCGGTGACGCGCTTGCGGTCCTTGTCGAGCAGGGCGATGCGAAACAGCGCACCCGTCAAGTCCGAGGCCAGCGGTGTACGCAGGTCATGGGTGACCCGTTCTTCGTCGGGGTCTGGGCGCATGATGTCGAACCAGCGATCCGGGCGGTTGCGCATGAACGCCCAATTGCCTTCGCGCGCATAAGCACTGGCCAGGCGCGGCACCACTGTGGCCATGCGCTCCAGCGCCTGTTCATTGATATAGCCAAGAAACCCGCGGCCAAAACTCCAGCCGGTGGCCAGGCCCATGCTGAGGATGACCAGCAGCACACCGGCCGATACGGCGACAAACAGTTTGGTGGAGATACTCAACTTCATGAACAAGGGCCGTAAAAGAGTGGACCCGCCCATTTAGGGCTCCATGGAGGAAAGATTCAACCGAGGCGGGCAATCTTCAATTTTCCTGCACATTTGCCGAGCAGCATGACGGTAAGGCTTGCACCACCCCGTCTTGCAGAGGCAACTATGTCGACCAAACTTTTCGCCAAATACCTGGTAACCGCCGCGGTTCTCCTGTCGTTCGTCATTCTGGTGCTGCTTGGCGGCTGCTCGGCCGGCGACCCTGCGCCGGCAGTCGCCACCCCCGTGGTCTCGGTGATCACTGTGCAGCCCAAGCGCCAGGTCATGACCACTGAGCTGGCCGGGCGCACCCAGGCGTTTATGGTCGCCGAGATTCGCCCGCAGGTCGGCGGTATCGTGCAGCAGCGCCTGTTTGTCGAAGGCGCCGAGGTCAAGGCCGGGCAGGCGCTGTACCAACTGGATGCGGCACCCTACAAGGCGGCATTGGCTGAGGCCCAGGCGAGCCTGGCCAAGGCGCGCGCCACCTTGAAGTCGGCACAGACCACCGCCGCGCGTAACGCCCGGTTGGTGAAGATCGACGCCATCAGCCAGCAAACCAACGAAGATTCCCAGGCCACCGTGCTGACCGCCGCCGCTGACGTCCAGGTGGCCCAGGCCGACCTCGACACTGCCCGCATCAACCTGGCCTACACCCGCATCAGCTCGCCGGTGGCCGGGCGTATCGAGACGTCCACGGTCACCCCAGGCGCACTGGTGGTGGCCAACCAGGACACCGCACTCACTACCGTGCAGCAACTCGACCCGATCTATGTGGATGTGACCCAGTCCACCACTGAATTGCTCGCCCTCAAGCGCGACCTGGCCCGTGGCGTGTTGCAGGCCAACGGCGACGGCGAGGCCCGCATCAGCCTCAAACTGGATGACGGCAGCACCTACAACCACGACGGCCGCCTCAAGTTCAGCGGGGTCAGCGTCAACCAGGGCACCGGCACCGTGACCTTGCGTGCGGTGTTCGACAACCCCGAGCATGTGCTGCTGCCCGGCATGTACGTGCGTGGCGTGTTGGAGCAGGCCCGGGATGACCAGGCGATCCTGATCCCGCAAAAAGCCGTAAGTCGCAGCGCCAGCGGCGTGACCTCGGTGTTGCTGGTGGTTGACGGCAAGGTCGAGCAACGCGTGCTCAGCGTTGACCGCGCCGTGGGCAACCAGTGGTGGGTGACGGCGGGTTTGCAGGCCGGTGACCAGGTGATCGTCGAAGGTGGCCAGAAAGTCCGCATCGGCGCCGTGGTCCAGACCCAGGCCGCCGATGCCGGCGCCCTGGCGCAGGAGGGTTGAACATGGCGCGTTTCTTTATCGATCGACCGATTTTCGCCTGGGTCATCGCCATCGTGATCATGCTCGGCGGCGCGTTATCCATCAGCCAGTTGCCGCTGGAGCAGTACCCGGACATCGCGCCGCCCACCGTGCGTATTTCCGCCACCTACACCGGCGCGTCGGCCAAGACCGTCGAAGACTCGGTGACCCAGGTCATCGAGCAACAGATGAAAGGCCTGGACAACCTGACCTATATGTCGGCCTCCAGCAGTTCGGCGGGCAGCGCCAGTATCAGCCTGACCTTTGGCGCCGGCACCGACCCGGATGTAGCGCAGATGCAGGTGCAGAACAAGCTGCAACAGGCCGAGTCGCGCTTGCCGCAGTCGGTGCAGAGCGAAGGCCTGACCGTGACCAAGGGCGGCTCGGACTTCCTGATGATTGCCGCCCTGGCCTCGGATAATCCCAGCGTCACCGGCACCCAGATCGGTGACTACATCTCCAGCACCTTGCTCGACTCCATCAGCCGTATCGACGGCGTGGGCGACGTGCAGACCCTCGGTTCGGGCTACGCCATGCGCATCTGGCTGGACCCGGCGCTGCTGGAAAAATACGCGCTGATGCCGTCGGATGTGAGCACTGCGCTGGAGGCGCAGAACACCGAGGTCTCAGCCGGCCAACTCGGCGCATTGCCGGCGGTTAAGGGCCAGCAACTCAATGCCACCATCAGCGCGCGCAGCAAACTGCAGACGGCCGAGGAGTTCCGCAATGTGGTGGTCAAGTCCGGCAGCGACGGCGCGGTCGTGCTGCTCGGCGACGTGGCGACCGTGGAGTTGGGCAGCGAGAGCTATGACATCAACTCGGCCCTCAACGGCAAGCCGGCTGCCGCCATGGGGGTGCAACTGGCGGCGGGCGCCAATGCGCTGGAGGTGGGCGAGGCAGTCAAGGCCAAGCTCAAGGAACTGGCGCCGTTTTACCCCACCGAAATGCAATTGAAGAACGTGATCGCCTACGACACCACGCCCTTTGTGAGCCTGTCCATCGAGGAAGTGGTCAAGTCCCTGGGCGAGGCCATCGTGCTGGTGGTGCTGATCATGTTCCTGTTCCTGCAAAACCTGCGGGCCACGCTGATCCCGGCGATCACTGTGCCGGTGGTGTTGCTGGGCACGTTTGGCGTGTTGGCGTTGTTCGGCTACTCGATCAATACCCTGACCATGTTTGCCATGGTTTTGGCCATTGGCTTGCTGGTCGACGATGCGATTGTGGTGGTGGAAAACGTCGAACGGGTGATGGCCGAGCAGGGCTTGTCGGCCCTGGCGGCCACGCGTCAATCGATGAATGAAATCACCAGTGCACTGGTCGGCATCGCCCTGGTGCTGAGCGCGGTGTTTATTCCCATGGCGTTTTTTGGCGGTTCCACCGGGATCATCTATCGGCAGTTTTCGGTGACCATCGTCTCGGCCATGGTGCTGTCGGTGGTGGTGGCGATGACCCTCACGCCGGCACTGTGCGCCACGCTGCTCAAGCCGGGGCACGCGGTTCAACGGGGCTTCTTCGGTTGGTTCAACCGTTCCTTCGAACGCTGTTCCAGCGCCTATGAAGCGTTGGTCGGCGCTGTCCTGCAACGCTCATGGCGCAGCCTGGTGGTGTATGTGCTGATCGCCGCAGCCATGGCGGCGGTTTATGCCAGCTTGCCTACTTCGTTTTTGCCGGATGAGGACCAGGGCATTCTCATGGCGCAAATCCAGCTGCCGGTGGGCGCTACCGACAGCCGCACCCAGGCGGTGTTGCAGCAGTTCGAGGCGTACATGCTCAAGCAGCCGGAAGTCGAGGCGATGATCAGCATCAGCGGCCTGGGCATGGGCGGCAACAGCCAGAACACCGCACGGGCGTTTATTCGCTTGAAGGACTGGAGTGAGCGCTCGGACGATGCCGCCACGATTGCTCAACGTGCCACCTTGGCCCTGGCAAGCATTGGCGATGCCGATGTATTCGTGATGCAACCGCCCGCCGTGCGTGGCCTCGGCCAGAGCTCGGGGTTTGATTTGCAGCTCAAGGACCTCGCCGGTCTTGGCCACGACGCATTGGTGGCGGCGCGCGAGCAGTTCATCGCGCTGGCCAGGCAAGACCCGCGCCTGCTGGGCGTGCGCAGCAATGGCCTGGACGATGCACCGCAACTCAAAATCAGCATCGATGACCGCAAGGCCGGGGCCCTGAGCCTGAGCACCAGCGACATCAACAGCACCTTGTCCACGGCGCTGGGCGGCACCTATGTGAATGACTTCCTCAACCAGGGCCGCGTGAAGAAGGTCTACGTGCAGGGTGAAGCCAGCACGCGGATGCAAGCGGCCGATCTGGACCACTGGTTCGTGCGCAACAGCAACGATGAAATGGTGCCGTTTTCGTCATTTGCCAGCAGTGCCTGGAGCTATGGCTCGCCGTTGCTGGAGCGCTACAACGGCACATCCTCGCTGGAAGTGGTCGGCGACCCGGCGCCCGGTGTGAGCTCCGGCACGGCGATGGACGCGGTGGAGGCGATTGCCCGGCAACTGCCCGATGGCATCGGCTACGAGTGGACCGGCCAGTCGTACCAGTTGCGTCTTTCCGGGTCCCAGGCGCCGTTGCTGTATGCGGTGTCCATCCTGTTTGTGTTCCTGTGCCTGGCCGCGCTGTACGAGAGCTGGTCGGTGCCGTTCTCGGTGATCCTGGTAGTGCCCCTGGGTATCGTCGGCGCGGTGTGGGCCACACGCTTTACGGGATTGAGCAATGACGTGTACTTCCAGGTCGGCCTGCTGACCACCGTAGGGCTGGCAGCGAAGAACGCGATCCTGATCGTCGAGTTTGCCAAGCACCTGCAGGAGCAAGGCAACAGCCTGCGCGAGGCGACGCTGATCGCCGTGCGCCAGCGTCTGCGGCCGATCCTGATGACGTCCCTGGCCTTCATGTTCGGCGTGCTGCCCCTGGCCGTGAGCAGTGGCGCAGGTTCCGCCGGGCGCCGGGCCATCGGCACCGGTGTGCTGGGCGGCATGTTCAGCGCCACGGTGCTGGGGATCTTCTTTGTACCGCTGTTTTTTGTGTTGATTCGCCGCCGCTTTGGCCGAGCCGGCACGACGCCCATTGTCGAAAAAGGTGACGCATGACCCGCTTTCTCTTCCCGTTAGTGGCCGCAGTGGTCTTGAGTGGCTGCATCAACCTGGCGCCACACTACCAGCAACCCGAGGCACCGGTGCCTGGCGAATGGCAAGCGGATGTGCAGGGTGAGGTGCCGGCCGACATCCAGTGGCAGCAGTTCTTTACCGACCGCCGCCTGGCACACCTGCAAACCCTGGCCCTGGCCAATAACCGCGACCTGCGCCTGGCCAGCCTGAATATCGAGAAGGCCCAGGCGCAATACCGCATCCAGCGCGCAGCGGCGTTCCCGACCCTCGACGCCAGCGTCAACGGTACCCACAGCCGCACGCCGGGCTCGCTGTCCAGCAGCGGCACGGCCGTGACCAGCCACGACTACAGCGCGCAATTGGGCCTGAGCAGCTATGAGGTCGACGTGTTCGGCCGCGTGCAGAACCTGCAGGACGAAGCGCTGGAAGACTACCTGGCGCTGACCGAAACCCGGCGCAGCACGCAAATCAGCCTGGTGGCCGAAGTGGCCACCGCCTGGCTGACCCTGGCCGCCGACAACGAGCACCTGCAACTGGCCGAAGAGACCCTGGCCAGCCAGCAATCCACCTACGAACTGACCCAGCGCAGCCACACCCTGGGTGGCTCCACGGCGTTGGCCGTGGCCCAGGCGCAAACCACCGTCGAATCGGCGCGGGTCGATGTGGCCGAGTATCAGAGCCAGATCCTCCAGGACCGCAACGCCCTGCGCCTGCTGGTCGGCAGCGACATCCCCGACGCCTTGCTGCCCGACGCCCACCTGCGATCGGCAGCGGCGTTGGTGCAAGTGCCGGCCGAGCTGCCGTCGAGCCTGTTGCAGCGGCGCCCCGACGTACTGGCGGCGGAGCACAGCCTCAAGTCCGCGAACATCGACATTGGCGCGGCCCGCGCGGCGTTTTTCCCCAGCATCAGCCTCACCGCGAATGCGGGCTCCGCCAGTGCGTCACTGTCCAGCCTGTTCAAGGCCGGCAGCGGCGCGTGGACCTTCGCCCCGAGCATCAGCGTGCCGATCTTCGATGCCGGCAGCAACCGCGCGACCCTGGATGCGGCCAAGGTCGAGAAAGAGATCCAGGTGCAGACCTACCAGCAAACCCTGCAAACCGCATTCAAGGAAGTCGCCGACGCCCTGGCCGTGCGCAGCACCCTGGACCAGCGCCTCACCGCCCAGCAAGCGCTGACCGAGGCGAGCCAGAAGAGCTACGACCTGTCCGACGCGCTCTACCGCGCCGGCTCGCAAAGCTACCTCGAAGCCCTGGATTCCCAACGCTCGCTGTACAGCGCCCAACAGGACCTGATCACCCTGCGCCTGGCGGAGCAGAGTAATCGGGTGAGTTTGTATAAGGTGATGGGGGGCGGGTGGCAGTAGCGGTGAAAACGGGGAGCCCAGTTATTCCTCTGCCTGTTCGACTAGCGAGAGCGTTGTTTCATTCACGACAACGTGTTCTGTGTCAGTGACGCGTATCAGAAGGGTGTCGTCGGCACCCACAATGAGCTCACAGTTATCAAACACCTCCATTTGAATTGGGCAGCCTTTGGAGAACCAGTAACGGACCAAGGCGGTATTCAAACATTCATTCAGTTCCGGGAATTCAAGGCGGTGTCTGATGAGTAGGAACAGTTGTTCAAGGTTGTCCAGGAGCTGTTGTGAGTCCTTGAGCCCTATGCCAACGGCTGCAAGATAGGTAGCCTTAAAAAGGCAAGCGCACCGGCTTGCTCCCGTGGTCCGTGCCGTTAAATGTTCGGAAAACCGGGCCAGGCATGCTTCTGCGACAGACAGCCCATGCATGCCTTCACGCAGTGACAGCAGGGCACGCGTAAAGTACTCGATGATATTTCCAGCATCGCTGAGCAGCGGGTAGATCGAAAACAGCTTGTCACAGATGACGAGAAAACTAGTCGGGTCCCCGTTTTCCACACACAGTTCCAATGCTTGGCCCCACACCACCAGGCTCGATTGCAGAGCTTCAATTGAATACGGTGCATTGACGTCGGCCCTGAGTACGGATGCAAGCGCTATGGCGGCAGGTACTTTTTTTTGCGACAGATACGCCGCTTGAACATAGAAAGTCATTTCCCTGCTCATGGTGAGGGCAGGGCCAGGGGCAATGACTTTAGCCAGGGAACGCTCTAAAACCGGCTTTAGCTCCAATACCGGCAGTGGCATGGCGAGTTTGGTGAAGGCAAACATGATATCCACCATCGCCCGCGTCATGCGCACGTGATCGGCCTGATTCAACCCAGGAAGATCAATGCCTTTCTTGATCTGCGCGGTGAGGGCAGGCAGAAAACGCACGGCGAGCGGTATGATTTCACACTTGATCGCACGGTTGTCTTCATCAGCCGTTGACAGGTCATTCGCGATTTTTAAGTAGAGCATTGCCAATAAGGCATTGACGTCGGGAGACATACCAAAATGCTCCTGAACAAGCCGGGTAGACTCCAGCACCTCAGCCAACCTATCCGGATCACGCTCCTCCATTGCCCCTCGTGTGACGATGTCGATGGTGTCGACCCAGAACAGCTCAAATCTGTCATTTGGGTACTGTTTGAATTCGTTGAGGAACTGCGCGGCCTCAACGTTGACTGACCGCGCTAGCTCATCATTGATCTCTTTGGATGACGGGTCAGTGATCAAATGTGTATGCGCTTTGTGCAGTCTGTAACCCACCTCCTGATCCGTCGGAAAACGTTGTGCCAACGTCGCTAGCAACGCGTATGCCTGCTGGGTATGTTGAGGCGCAGATTTTTCAGTGCCGAGCTTGATCATTGCGTTGTAAAGCAAGCGTGCCAGCATGTACGGTGCCGATTTGTTTGGGGCTGGAGACTTGCAGGCGACCGAGGTAAGCATCGATAACAAACGCAAATAACCAGGGATATTAGTGGTGGTTTTTTTCAACGCATCAAGGGTTTGAAGCAGGTTGTGAGGGTTGATGGACCACGCCGATGTCAGGATGGCTTCAAGTGAAGGATCGGTCAGCACCGGCAACCCGCTGGGTCGCCTGGAGGCCTGGGCGAAAGGCATTTGAGTGCGCCACAGTTCATCGATAAAGAATTCACCGATAAGGTCCGGTTGCAGGACGCCTCTGGGAGGGCATTCTTCCAAGGCCCGTTTGATCGTAGGCGCCAATTGGTCGCTGGAAATCAGGGTAGCCAAATCTTTCCACAGCTGTAGTTGTTGGCTGTTCAACTGTTCGAATAGCTGCTCGTCGGACCTCAGTTCTCCAACGGTCGGCAAGCGAAACTTCTGGGATGAGTCGTCCTTGATAAGGAGGTACTTTTTTTCTTCCCCATCGAGCTGAACCACTATTTGATGATTCTCTTGAAGAATGTCCAGTCCGCGAGTCAGTGTTGCCAGTGCGATTAGTTGGACCAGTCCTGGAAATTGTTGTTGATCGGCGCACTTGGTTTCCCAATGACGCGCCTCGCGGTCCAGTACCGGTAGCAGCAGCTCCCGCAGGGCGGGGACTTGAGTTTCATGGGGCGCTCGGCTGAAAGCCCCTGCAATCAGTGCAATCAGCAAGGGTCGGCCCTCGCTGACCTGCTTGACTTGTGACCAGAATGGTGAGGAGGGTGGCGGCAGGGATTCCACTACCTCCGGTGCGCCTGCCTGCAACCATGTGCGTAACAGCGCAGTGGTATGTGTGTTCAGCGCATTTAATTCAAGCGGCGCTCGATAACAATGGTTTCTGATTAAAGTCGCGTTGAGACTTTCACCACCGACCAGCTCGTTCCACCAGTCAGCACTACCGTTGGCCTCGCGCTCCAGCAGCAAAACACGCAGTTTCGTCGTCCGGCTTTCGCTCAGAGCGCAGCAATTGTTCAATAGTGACTTGAGAGCCTTAGCGTCTCGCGCCGCATAGTCGAAAATCAACAGGGTGGGGCGTTGCAACTGTTGCAGTTGCTCAACCTTCGGGAGATTCTTTGCGTCGGTAAATCCGCAATACCAGACGTCCCGATATTTGAGCTCCAACTCATGGGCCAGGCGCGTCTTGCCAATACCGGCGGGACCACATAGCGTCCACCACCTGAATGGCGCTGGGTCCGCCATAAAGACACCCAGCGCATCTAAGTCAGCACTACGCCCCAGCAGCGGAATCTTGCGTTCCGCAAAAAACAGCCAGCGAGGTGTAAACGGGGCACTTTCTGCCAGTGAAGTTTCCGTTCTGATCAGCCATGTCGGCCGCTGTGCGGGGTCTTCGGACAGCCGATAGCTTTTGAGCAGTTCCAACACGGCCCGGACTTTGGCGGGCTCAAGCTTGGCGACTTTCTTGAGCAGGTCCTTGTAGTCGAGCACATCCTTCTTGCCGTTGAAGGTCAATCGGCTGCCCGTCACTTTATCAATGGAGGCCTGTTTGTAGCTGCGCTGCTTGTCGGTCAAAACATAGACGATGACCCGTTTGTAGGTGTCGTCCAGATCGTGTTTCAGGAACGTCTCCAGCGTGCCCTTTACCTTTTCAAGGTCGGTGGTACCGGTGACCTGGATACCGATGTGTTCGACGTCGTCCCCCAGATCAATGGCCGGGAAGCCCTCTTCCTCTTCATTCAGATTACGCAGGTCAGGCCAGCCCATGATGGTCTGGAACAGCGGAAGCACTATTTTCTCTGCGATCCGATGGATGTCGAACAGGCTCATTGCGGCGCTGGACTCGACACTTCTCACCAGCCAGACAAATTCCTCTCTGACCTCAAGCAGCAACTTCTGGTGATCCATAGAACGCCTTCATCCTTGAAAAATAGGGTGTGTTTCGACTCTGTAAGCGAGGCGAATCTACCGTTATCACACGTTGCTCTCAAGTCGTAGGACGAAGGGGGCTGGAAAAAGCCGCCCTAGGCGGCTTTTTCCAAGAGGTTGGATACCCGCGCGTTGAACTATGGTCGCTTCTGATCCTGCGCCGCCTGCAACACCCGCAACAAATTCCCACTCCAGATATTCGCCACCTGGTGCTCGCTATACCCGGCATCCAGCAACCGCTGGGTAATCACCGGCAACTGGCTCACATCGTCCAGCCCGCTTACGCCACCGCCGCCGTCCCAGTCGGCACCGATGCCGACGTGATCCGGGCCGGCCACTTCCAGCAGGTGCAACAGGTGCTTCATGAACACGTCGAGGCTGGCTTTGGGTTGGGCGAAGCGTTGGTTGAGGGTGTCGCGTTCCTGATAGAGCGCCTTGACCTGTTCCGGGCTGAGGGCGGCGAGGTTGTGGAAGCGTGCGCCGAGCGCGGCCATGGCTTTGTTGCGATCCGGGTTGGGCGTGAGGGGGATCAGGTAGTCGCTGTAGGCGTTGACCTGGATCACCCCGCCCTTGGCCGCCAGTTGGCGCACGCGGTTGTCGTCGAGGTTGCGCGGGTGCGGGTTGACCGCGCGGCTGCTGGAGTGGGAGGCGATGAGCGGGGCGCTGGACAACGCCAGCATCTGGTCGAACACCGCGTCGCTGGCGTGGGACACGTCGAGCAGGATGCCCAGGCGGTTGGCCCGTTGCACCAGGTCGCGGCCCTTGGGGCTCAGGCCTTTCCATTCCGGCAGCGCGGTGGCCGAGTCGGCCAGGTCGTTGTTCATGAAATGCACCAGGCCGAGCATGCGCAGGCCTTGGCGGTAGTAGGTGTTGAGCAACTCGGGATCGGAGCTGAGTGGATCGGCGTTTTCCATGCTGATAAACACCACGCGCTTGCCTTGGGCCGCAATACGCCGGGCGTCGGCGGCGGTCAGGGCCAGGGCGAAGCTGTCGGGGTTGCGGTCGATCACATCGCGGATGCGGGTGAGGGTGGCCAGACCATAGGCGCTGGCGTAGGCGCGGCCTTCCTCGGTGCGTGGGCCCTGGGGGGTGTAGACGGCGAAGAAACCCCCATCCAGGCCGCCTTCGCGCATGCGCGGCAGGTCGACCTGGCTGCCGTCCTGGCGGTAGTCGTGGCGCTCGAGGATGTTCCAGCCGGGACGGGTCAGGGTCAGCGGCGTGTCCAGGTGGCTGTCCAGTACCAGCAGGCGTTGGTGCAGGGCCAGGGTGGCGGGGCTGACGGCGGTGTCGGCGTGGGCCAACAGTGGCAGCAAGGCGAGCAGCAGCAGGCGCGTGTTCATGTTCAGAACTCCATGCTCAAGGTGCTTTGGAAGGTGCGCGGCGAACCCGGGCGGAACACGGCGGGGCCGCTGGTGCTGGTGAGGATGTAGCCGAGGTAATCCTTGTCGAACAGGTTGTCGACATTGAAGCGCACCTTCACATTCTTCAGTGGGCCGTAGTGCAGGCGCTCGCCCCCCAGATCCAGGTAGGCGTTGTACAGGGTGTAGCCGGGCACCGATTCACTGTTGGTGAAGTTGCTGTAGCGCTCGCCGATATAGCGTGCCGAAAAGTTCAGCAGTGCCCATGGCGCCAGCTCATAGGTAACCCCGGCCTGGGCCAGCCAGCGCGGGCTGTCGGGCACCTCGTTGCCTTTGATCGAAAGGCCGCCGGCGTCGTTCCGGAACGTGGAGGTGTTGTAGGTCAGGTTGCCGTTGAGCACCACCTTGTCGGCCAGGACCGGGGGTTTCCATTGCCCGCTCAGCTCGGTGCCGTAGGCCTGCACCTTGCCGACGTTCTGGTAGTACGTTTCCACCTGGCTGCTGCCGGGCACGGCTGAGGCGAAGGCTTGCAGGCGGTTATCGAAGTCGGTGCGGTACAGCGCCCAGGCCGCGTTGAAGGTCGGGCGGTTGATGCGATAGCCCACCTCGTAGTTCTTCGCCCGCTCCGCCTCCGGTGGCGGCGCGCTGGGGCTGGCCGCGCGGAAGATGTCGTCGGCGCCACGGGGCAGGGCCATGTTTTCCGAATAGGAAGCAAATACCTGGGTGTCATCGGTGAGGTTGTAGACCAGCCCGGCCTGGGGCAGGAAGGCGTCGTTCCACTGGGTGGCCAGGCGCGGCTGGCGGTCGTTGATGTAGTCGCCGGCGTTGCGATAGCCCTCGATGCGGTACTTGAGGTGCAGGCTCTTGAAGCCGAACTGCAGGCGCAGGCGGTCGTCGAGCAGGGTCCAGGTGTCCTTGAGGTGGTACTGCAACGAATTGCGCGTAGAGCTGAAATCCCCTTGCAGGTGCACCGGCTCATTGAACAGCGGCTCGCCGGCCGGGCTGCCGTCGGTGAGGTTGTAGCGCGCCTGCTGGCGGTTGAACACATCGGTCTCGGCCCACACCCCGGTGTCGATCTGGTGCTGGCCGATGTCCCATTGCAGCCCGGTGCGCCCGCCGAAGCGGTGGCCGCTGAGGGACGACAAACCGTATTGCACGCCCCGTGGGGCAAACAGGCCATCCACCGTGTTTTCGGCATTGTGCAGCGCCAGGGAGGTGGCGTAGGCCTCCGGGGACACGCCAAAGCCTTTCTTGGCCTCGTAGTAGAGGGTGGTGTAGTTGAGCAGGTCCGGGCGGATCTCGAACTGGCCGCCCAGGCTGTACAAGGTGTCGCGGCGCTGGTTCACCGCCTGTTTGTAGAACTGGTTGTAGTTGGTGTTGCTGTAGCGCACGCCGGGCACGCTCTCGGGTAAGTCGGGCAGGCTGCCGAGGTAGGCGAAGTAACGGCCCGAGCGACCGAACGGGTCATTGGCGCTGCCGTCGTACTGGGCGCTGCTCACGTAGGGCGAGTCGTAGTCGTAGAACGCGTTGTGCACGGCGCGCAGCCACACCTCGTCACGTTCACCGAAGCGATAGCGCACCTTGGCTTCCAGGTGTTCACGGTCGATGGTGCCGGGGCCGCGCCATAGGTCGCCGTCGATTTTCGAGCGGCTGAAATACGCCGACAGGCCCTGGTATTCGCCGCTTTGCAGCTTGACGAAACTGCGCCGCAGGCTGTCGCTGCCGAGGGTGTAGGACAGGCTGGCGCCCGGCTCGAGTGTGGGGTTGCTGGTCTGGTAATCCACATACGGGCCCAGGGACGCATAGCCCGATTGCGACACGTCGCCCGCGCCGGTGGAGGCGGTGACCCGCTCGGTGTTTTCATTGTCGACGTAGCGATAGATCGGGCTGCCGCCGAACTGATCGGTACGTCCCAGGGGCACACCGTCGATGGAAAAGCCGATCTGCTGCAGGTTGAAGGCGCGCACGAATACCGAGTTGCCGAACTCATACAGGCCCAGCGCATCGTTGACCTGCACGTTGAAACCGGGCAGCGCCTCGAGCATTTTCAGCCCCGAAGTGCCGGCCGGCGCCGACAGCAACGCCTGGTGCGAGATGCTCAGGGTATTGCTGATCTTGTCTTCGCCAATGGCGGCGCTGGCTTCAGTCACGCGGGCACCGACCACCTCGACTTTGCTCAGTCGGGGTTCGGTGGAATCGGCGGCCTGCGCCGCCCAACTTGAATCGGCGACCAACAGGCTGGCCAGCAGGGTCTTGCGGTACTGAGCAATCATTGTCTGTCCTTGGCAAGGGTGTGGCGTTAAAGCCCGGTGTGGGCTTGGGCGAGAAACTCGGGCTGGGCCCACTCGTGCACGCTGAAGTCGTTCTGCAGGAAGCCGCGTTGCACCAGGAAGTCCTTCTTCAGTTCCAGGGCCGCCAGGTTCTGCGGCGCCAGGTTCGGCACAAAATCCAGCTCGGCAATGGCGCGGCGGATAAACCCGGCGTCCGGCAGGAAGGTCACGCGGGTGAACAGCTCGGCGGCGGCATCGCGGTGCTGGTTGATCCAGCGCCCGGCGCGGATCGCGGCGCGCAGGAACGCCACGACCACCTGGGGATGCTCTTCGGCAAAGGCACGGTTGACGGTGGTCGCGTAGGGGCCGTTGTGGTTTTTCAGGGTCCAGTCCGGGTAGCGTTCCAGGTCTTCGATTACCGTGAATTCACCGCTGGCGAGCAGCGCCGGCACATGTCCGGCCGCGACATGCAGCGCATCCACACGGCCTTCGGCCAGGGCCTGCACCTCATGCCCGGGTTGGCCATGCAGCCCATGCAGTTGCGACCAGAACGCCGAAGGCCGCACGGCCGGCAGCAAGGTCTGCGGATCACCTTCATCCTCCAGCTCGATCAGGCGTACTTGCGACGGCTCCAGCCCGGCCAGTTGCAGGGCATTGAACAGGCCATGCTCGGCCAGCGCCTTGAGCACATCGACCCGCGCCGTGTTGCGGCTCACCGGTACGCCGATGCGCTTGCCGAACAGGTCGGCGACCTGGCGGATACGCCCCTCGGCACGCACCAGGATCTGCCCGGCGCGTTGGGTGGCGGTGCTGGCCACCAGCAACGTATCGGCCTGGTCGGCGCGCGCCCACAAGGCCGGCACCGCGCCGCCGTCGCGAATCAAGCGGGCTTCGCCATGGGTGAAGTGCGGCAGCCAACCGAGGTTGTCGGGCAGTGAGCGCAGGTAGATCGCGTCGGCGCCGACGCGTTGGTATTCCTCGTCCAGCCAACCGAGTTCAACGGCAATATTGGACGCAACCAGCAGCGGGCAAATGCTGTAGTGGGTGGGCAGTGTTTGGCTCATGGCAGACTCCTTGGTGAATGGGGGGTGGCGCTCAGGCGTTCGAGGCCTTGTTGCAGGTCGGCGAGCAGGTCCTCGACCGCTTCCAGGCCCACGTGCAGGCGCAGCAGCACGCCCGCTTCAATCTGTGCCGAAGGGTGGCGTTGCTGTTGGCGAATCAGGCTCTCGAAACCGCCCCAGCTGGCGCCCATGGCGAATAACCGCAGGCTTTCCAGGAAGGCCTTGGTGTGGGGCTCGAAGCGCGGCTTGAGGACCACGCCGAACAGCCCGGTGGAGCCGAGGAAGTCACGCTTGAACAGGTCGTGCCCGATGGCCCCCGGCAGCGCCGGGTGCAGCACCTGGGCCACTTCGGGACGCTGTTGCAGCCACTGCGCGACGGTGAGCGCCGAGCGCTGGTGCTGGCGCAGGCGTACACCCAGGGTGCGCAGGCCACGCAGGCCCAGGTAGGCGTCGTCGGCGCTGGCGATATAGCCCAGTTGGCGGACGGTCTCGCGCACCGTCGAATACAGGGTTTCAGTGGTGACGATCACGCCGAGCATGGCGTCGCTATGGCCCACCAGGTACTTGGTGGCGGCATGAATCGAGATGTCCACGCCGTGGGCGAACGCCTTGAAGAACAGCGGCGTGGCCCAGGTGTTGTCGAGCATCAGCAGTGCGCCGTGGGCATGGGCGACGCGGGCCAGGGCGGGAATGTCCTGGACCTCGAAGGTGCTGGAACCGGGTGCTTCGGCGTACACCAGGCGCGTATTCGGGCGCAGCAAGCCGGCGATGTCGGCACCGAGCATCGGCGCGAAGTACGTGGCCTCAATGCCATAGCGCGGCAGGATCTGGTCGAACACCTGGCGCGCATGCCAATAGCAATTGTCGGTCACCAGGATATGGTCGCCGGCCCGCGCCACTGCCAGCACCGCGCCGACAATCGCCGCCAGCCCGCTGGGCATGATCAGCCCGCGAAAGCCGCCTTCCAGCTGCGCCACGGCGTCTTCGAAGGCGGCGGTGGTGGGGTTGCCGTTACGGCCGTAGATATGCCCGCGATAGTGCGGGTCGGCGGCCTGTTGCAGGTGGTTTTCGAGAGTGCCGGTGTCGGGCCAGATAAAGGTCGAGCTGCGATACACCGGGGTGTTGACGCTGCCTTCGTGGCTGGCGGGGTCGCGTCCCAACCGGGTCAGCAGGGTATCGTCATGCATGGGGTCAGTGCTCATGTGCGCTCCAGCCGTTTGGCCAGGCGGGAGAGGGGGTAGATGTAGACAAAGAAGGCGATGAACACCAAGCCGTAGGCGGGCAGCAGCAGGTCGTTGCGCAGTTGCGTGGACAGGTGCGATTGCACGGTGGTCATCAGCTCTTCCACCCCCAGCAGGTTGGCCAGGGAGGTGGACATGGTCACCGCGCAATACAGGTTCATCCACGGCGCCACCAGGCTGGGCAGGGTCTGCGGGATGATCACGTGGCGCAGCGCCTGGCCGTGATGCATGCCCAGGGCCTGGGCGGCTTCCCATTGCCCCATCGGCACCGCGCGTACGGCGCCGCGCACGATCTCCGAGACATAGCCGACAGCGGGCAGGGCCAGGCCCAGCGCGACCTTGAGCCAATCCGGCAATTGCCACCAGCGCCCGGCCCAATGCACTTCATAGGGCAACAGGTAGGCCACGTAGAACATCACCACCAGCCACGGCAGGTTGCGCAGCAGGCGGCTCAGATGCCCGGCACCACGACGCAGGCGCGGCCGGGCGCTGACCTGCAGGCTGCCGAGCACGACACCGGCCAGCGTGGCCACCAGCATCGCGGTGACGCCCATGAGGATATTCAGGCCGAAGCCTTGCAACAGTGCCGGCGCCCACTGCCACAACAGCACGGGCCAGGAGGGTTCAGGCAGCATCGGGCAACTCCTGGCCTGGCAGGCGCAGATGGTTTTCCAGGCGGCGCAGCAGCCAACTGCTGGCGCCGATCAGCAGCAACCAGACCAGCAGCAAGACCTGCATCATCTCGGCGACGTTGAAGTTGTCCGACCAGATCCGATTGCTCGCATAGAGCAATTCCGGCACCGCAATCGCGTAGGCAATCGAGGTCGACTTGATGGTTTGCACCACCGTATTGCCCATGGCCGGCAGGCTGTTGCGCAGCGCCAGCGGCAGCACGATATGGCGCAGTACTGTGGCGCCCTGCATGCCGAGGGCGGCGGCCGCGTCGAGGGTGGCGCGGGGCACGGCATCGATACCGGCGCGCAGGTTCTCGGCCTGGAACGCGCCGCTGTGCAGGGCGATCACGATGATTGCCCATTGCGTGCCGTTGAGCAGCCGCACGCTGGTGTCGTCCGCCAGCGGCAGCCAGGCGCCGACGCCGAAGTAGAAAAAGAACAGTTGCACCAACAGCGGCGTGTTGCGAAACAACGCGACGTACCCCGCGCTCAACCGGCGCCACAGCAAGCGGCGCGAACCCAGGCCGGCAGCGCCCCACACGCCGATCACCAGGGACAGGGCAATACTCGCCACCGACAGCAACAGTGTCAGGCCCAGGCCGAGCAGGAAGCGCTGGCGGTCCATCGGGTCCCACAGGATGCTCAGCGACAGGCCATGCTGTTCCAGCCACAGGCGCAGGTTGGCCTCACTCATGGCTGGCCCGCGCATGCTGCTGCGCTACCCAGGCATTCGGCGCCAGGCCGTAGCGCTGTTCCAGGCCGATGATCACGCCCTGGGCATGCCAGCCTTCGACGATACTCGACACCGCCGCCAACAACGCCGGCTGGCCCTTGCGCAAAGCAATGCCCCACGGCGCCGGATCCTGGCCCGGCAGCTTGACCTCGTAATCGGCCCATTCCGGCTGGCGCGCCAGGGCGCTGTACAACGCATCGTCACCCATCGCCCCCAGACAACGGCTGTCGGCCACCGCCTTGCGCACTTCGGCCGTGCCGTTGAACGAGGCGAACTGCACGCCGTAGCGCGTTTCAAACGGGCGCACCCACACACTGGTGGCGGGCGCACACAGGGTCTTGCCGCGCAGGCTTTGCCAGTCCGGCACGGCGGTGCTTTTCGGCGCAAACACCGTGGCGGCCGAGCTGTAGAAACCGGGGCTGGCGAAATCCACTTCGCGCCGCCGTGCGGGGGTGTCGAGCAGGGACGTGACCAGCACTTCACAACGGCCCTGTTCGAGAAACAGCAAGCGGTTGAGCGGATTGACTGGCACAAGTTGCAGCTTGAGCGGCTGGCCGACCTTGGCAGACAACTGGCGTTGCAGGTCGACGATCAGGTCCAGGATCAACCCGCCGGGCTTGCCTTGGGCATCGAAGGTCTTGAAGGGGGGGAATTCGTCGCTGGTGCAGACGTTGAGGGTGCCACGGGATTGGGCCCGTTCCAGCAGGGGTTCGGCGTGGGCGTGGAGTGCGCCGAATGCAAAAATAACCAACAGCGCCCGCTGCCAAAGTGACCTGTCGTAAGGGCCGGAGGCAAGTCGAATCGTCGCACCGCCCCTTCCACTTTTATCAGGGCGATGAGCGAGCGCACTCATGTCGCACTCCAGCCCAGGCGCGACCGCTGCGCCGCGCCGCTGGGAAAGGGCTGCGGCGTACCGAGCTGCTGCGCCAGGAAGGTCAGGTAGGCCGCTTCTTCCAGGTTCACCAACAACCGCGTCGCCGCCAGCACGTCCCGCTCCGACCACGCAAACGGCCCGTGATTGGCCAGCAACGCCGCCGGCGCACGCGGATGCTCGCGTAACGCCGCCACCACCGGCTCCGGCGCATACCGCGGCCCCCACGCCGTCAGCGGCACCTCCTGGTCTTCATCCAGAATCCCCAGCAACTGCGTGGCATGGGGGCGCAACGCTCGCCCGGCAATCGCGAAGGCGGTGAGGTACGGCGAGTGCGTGTGAATCACCGCATTCACCGAGGGCCGCTCGCGGTAGATCGCCACGTGCAGCGCCGCCACTTCCTTGAGGTTGTCGGTGAGGCTGCCCTGGCTGTGTTGCAGGTCGAAGTCGACAATCGCCGCCACGCCACTGTCGGCGCCGCTGAGCGAGGCAATCACCAGCCGTGCTTCGCCGGGAATACGCAGGCTGATATTGCCCGCCTCATTGCTCGACAACACCTGGTGCTTGATCAGCAGTTGCTTGGCCAGGGCAAAGTCGTGTTCGAACACTTGGGTAAAACGCACAGGATCAAAGCTCATGGGAACTCCTTGGTTGAGTCAGAAGCGGTAGTCGGCTTTCACGTAGTAGAAGGCGCCTTCGGCACCGGCCGGGGAGATGCTCTGGTAGGCCACGCGCCCGCCGACAAAGCGGTTGGCCACGTCGATCTTGTCCGGGTAGCTGTCGAAAATATTGTTGCCGCCCAGGGTCAGGGTGAGCGCCTGGCTGATGTCGTAGGACAGGCTGGCGTTGCTCACCCATTGCGCCGAAAAGGTCTGGTCGCGGGCTTCGCCGAGGTTGGAATCGAGGGTGTAGGTGCCGTAGCGAATCGTGTTGACGCTCGCCTGCCAGGCGCCCTTGTGCCAGTCGGCACCGAGGATCAGCTTGCTGTTGGGCGAGGCGCTTTCCACATAGCTCAGGGCTTCGCGATTGATCAGGGTGATGCCGGTGCCGGCCAGCGGGCCGGGGTTGTCCTTGATGTCGGTGACCTGGGTCTTGCTGTAGTTGAAGGCGCCGTTGAGGGTCAACTGGCTGGCGTCGGCCAGGTCCAGGCGATAGTGGGCGGCGAGGTCCACGCCGCTGGTCTTGGTGTCGAGTGCGTTGGTGAAAAAGCTCACCCCGGAGTAGTTGCCATAGCCTTGGTTGGCGAGGATCTGGCTGACCTGGGGGCCGCTGAGGGTTTCCGACAGGGCAATGCGGTCCTTGATGCGGATGTGGTACGCATCGAGGCTGACACTTGCACGCTCGAGCGGCTGCCAGACCACGCCGAGGGACAGGCTGGTGGATTTTTCCGGCTTCAGGTCACTGGCGCCCAAGGCGCGGGCGACCGGGGTGTTCACGCTGACGGTGCCGACCTGGTAGGCGGTGGGGTCGCCGGCCTTGAACTCGGTCTGGGTCGCCGAGGTGCCGATCTGCCCCAGGGTGGGCGCGCGGTAGCCGCTGCTCAGGGTCGAGCGCAGGCCCCATTGCGGGGTGAAGTCGTAGCGCGCGGAGAACTTGCCGGTGCTGGTGGTACCGAAGTCGTCGTAGTGCTCGCTGCGCCCGGCCAGGCCCAGTTGCAGTTTGTCGGTGACTTGCTGCTCCAGGCCCAGGTAGCCGCCGAACACATGGCGGGCATAACGGCCTTCGTCGCTGTCCTGGGTGCCGGGGAAGCCCTGGGCGCCGCCGGCACGGGCGGGCAGGGCGCTGCCGTGGGTCCAGGAGGCGAGGTCGCCGGCGATCACTTCATAGGCTTCGTTGCGCCACGCCAGGCCGCTGGAGAACACCAGCGGGCCTGCGCCCCAGCCGACCTTGAGTTCCTTGATGTGGTCCAGCCCGACGTTGGTTTGCTCATTGACCAGCGCCCCGGCATTGAAGCTCGTCGGGCTCGCGGCGCCGAGGCTGGCGTTGAGCGAATCGCTGAGGTGATAGTCGATGCGGTTGCGCCCGTAGTTGGCACTGAGGTCAAAGCTGCCAAGTTGCTCATCGCGAATCTTCACGCCGCCGGTGACCGAGGCATCCCGCGAGCGCACGTCGAGCAGTGGCAGGAAACCGTTGGGGTACACGGCCACCAGGTTGTTGGGGTCGATGGGGCGGCGAAAGGTTGCCTGGGATTCGCCGGTACGGTCCTGGTAGGTGGCGAAGCCGTACAGGTCGACCGTGTCGCTCAGGGACAGGCCGCTGTTCAGCGCCAGGTTCCAGTCTTCAAGGCCCGGCGAGCCGTAGCGCCAATGGCGGTCGGCATCCGCTTCACGGGCGTCGCCGCTGGGGTAGAACTGCCGGCCATCGGTGCCGCCGGTGGAGGTGCGTTCGCTGCGCAGGCCTTCGCCACTGAGGGTGAGGAAGCCATCGCCGGGCAAGGTGAAACCGCTCCAGCCCCCCACCGACCGGCGAAAGCCATCGCCCTTGGTGTACTGGCCGAAGGTGCTTTGCACGGCGCCGCCGTGGTCCTGCTCCTTGAGCACGATATTGACCACCCCGGCAATCGCATCCGAGCCGTATTGGGCCGAGGCGCCATCGCGCAGCACTTCGATATGGTCGACGGCGCTGACGGGAATCGTCGACAAGTCCACCGCCTGTGAGCCACGCCCCAGGGTGGCCTTGGTGTTGACGAACGCCGAGGCATGCCGACGCTTGCCATTGACCAGCACCAGCACCTGGTCGGCGGCCAACCCACGTAACGACACCGGCCGCTGCGACGACACGCCATCGGTGCCGTTGACCTGCGGGTAGTTCACCGACGGCACCAGGGTTTCCAGGGCCTTGGCCAGGTTATCGGTGCCGGCGCGCTGCAGTTGCTCGCTGCTGATCACATCCACGGGGGCCGCGCTTTGCAGTGCGGTGACGTCGCTGCGCCGGGTGCCGATCACCTCCACGGATTTCAGGCGTGGCGCCAGCGGTTGGCTGTTGGCCGCCGCTGCAGGGTCGGCCAGTCGATGGATCAATACCGCACCGCTGGCCGTCTGGCTGAAGCCCAACGGGGAGCCGCCCAAGGCAATGCCCAGCGCCTGTTCCTGGCTCAGTCGGCCCTGGATCGCGCGGCTCCCACGGCCTTCCACCAGCGGCGGGTCGAAGGCGATAGGGTGGCCGCTTTGCTGGGAGATGCTCAGCAGCACCTCATCCAGGGGGCCTGCGGGGATATTGAAGTCAATCACCCGTTGTACCGACGCCGCGTCGTTTTGCGCCAACGCCAGGCTTGGCAGCGTCAGCCCGCCCATGGCCAATGCACACGCCAAAGGCGCCAGGGTGAATCCTGTTTTCAACATGTGAATCTGCTCCGGGTCGTGATGTTCTTTACGACCTTGAGCAACTTCGCGTGTGGATTTTCACTACTAAGTTAGAACGATTAGTTGGGTGTCTAGATGATTTAGTTGCGCTTATAAGCTTCGATCAAATGGGTCTAAGTGCGCAGTGAAAATATAAGGGACTATCTGCACAAGGGTACTGACAGCCAGAACGGGTTGTCCGCGCAAAGCATACAACGTTCACCGCGATGAACGTGTACGGCGGTCTGCACGCTTACGGAGAAGCTCATCAGGAGACAGATACCCATGTCTGAAGTGCAAGTTCTACAGGTTCATGTCCAACGACCTAGCCGTTCGGTCAGTTGTGGAGAAAAAACGTTTCAGCTTAGCCTTCTCGCGGTAATCAAAGGAGGAGATTGCTATGTCTGAAGCCCTGGCTATTCGTTGCGAAAACACCGTGCCGCGCAGCATGGTGCACCGTGCCGCCGTCAGCGAAGTGTTCCTGACCGGCGCGGAACTGGTAAAGGAAGGACACTTTCGCTGCAGCGCCCAACTACCGCGTACCCACAGTTACTTCAGTGAACATACCCACCGCGCCGCCCACTACGACATGCTGTTATTGCTGGAAGTATTCCGCCAGGCGTCAATTTATATCTCCCATGCGTTCCTCGACGTCAGCGCCCAGGACAAGTTTATCTACCTGGACAGTGTGACCCGCGTGACCGACCGGAGTTTATTGGTGGTGGGGGATCGTCCGGCATCCGCCGAAATCGATGTCTACGTGGTGGATGAATACCTGCGCCACGGCGAGCGCAGTGGCGTGACCCTGAACATGTCCCTGAGCATCAATGGCGAAGTGGCTGCACGCCACGAACGCATGAGCATTCGCTGGATGAGCGGCGCGGCCTGGAACAAGATGCGTGCCCGTGGCCTGGCGGCGATTCCCGCCAACGCCGACCCATTGGCACAGTTGCCGCCACCCTTGAGTCCATCCGCCGTAGGGCGTCACTGGCTGAACAATGTGGTGCTCGGCCGTGAACTGGAGCAGGGCGCCGCGACGCTGGTGGCGCCGCTGATCGTCGATCTGAACAATCCGGCGATCTTCGACCACCCCCTCGACCATATCCCCGGCATGCTGTTGCTCGAAGGCTTCCGCCAAGTGGCGCTGGTGGCGGCGGACCGGCAGTTGCAGGTGGGCCCCGAGCAGTTGCTGTTATCTCGCTGCCATGTGGTGTTCACCCGCTTCGGTGAGTTTGGTTTGCCAACCCAGGTCCGTGCGGACCTGACCTCCCTGGCCCGCGACGAACACGGTCGCATCACCCTGGCGCTGGAGGTCGAGCAGGGCGGCGCGGTGATTGCCACCGCTGAGCTGGAGTTGCTGCCGCTGGTCGCCAGCCAACCCTTGGCCCTGGTGGCGGGAGGTGTGCGATGAGCGACCTGCAATTTATCTGGTTCGATTTCGGTGGCGTGCTGTCGCCGCCGATTCCGGCGCTGTTCGAGCAATACCAGGTCAAGACCGGCCTGGCTCCACACGTGCTGCAACAGGCCATGGGCGATGTGGCCGATGAGTTGGGCGTGCCAATGCTCGCGCCGGTGGAGAGTGCCTTGCTCACCGAGCGCGAGTGGGGCGAGCGCCTGGCGCAGGCCCTGCGTCGCCGTGACCCGCAGGTCGATTTATCCCGCGCTCACCTGCACACCTTCGGCGCGCAATGGTTCGCCGGGGTGCCGGCCAATGCGCCGCTGGTGGCCGCCGTGCGCGCACTCAAGCGTTCCGGTTTTCGCGTCGGCATCCTCACCAACAACGTGGTGGAGTGGGAGCGGCATTGGCGGGCGATGGTGGGCCTGGATGAGGTGGTGGACCTGATCGTCGATTCCAGCCAGGAGCGCAGCCGCAAGCCGGAGCCGGCGTTCTTCCAGGTGGCGACCGCGCGCTCGGGCGTCGCGCCGCAGCACAGCCTGTTGATCGACGACGTCGCGGAAAACATCGACGCCGCCGCCGCGCTTGGCTGGCAAGTGCTGCACTTCATCGACAACCACCAGGCGCTCGCCCAGCTGCAGCGCCTCACCGCTGTCAGCCTGTTGCAACCTGCCGTGGAGCCTGCCTGATGAATATCGCCGTGATCGCCAGACCCGAGGTCACCGTGGCACGCATCCCGCAGTTGGATGCACCGCCGGCCTATCAACCCGCCAGCCCCGCCAATGGCCTGCCGAGGATTCTGCTGCCCAGCGGCCACCTGGCCTTTCACCTGACCCGTTACGAACACGTGCAGGCGTTGCTGCTGGATAACCGCGCGATACGCGCCCCGTGCAACGAAGAAGACGGCGCGAGCTTTTTGCCGACCATCACGCCGCCTGAACTGCTGCTCAACAATGACATCCCCGACCATGGTCGCCTGCGCAAGGTGGTGGCCCGGGACTTCAGCCCCAGTGGCGTGGCGTTGCTGCGCGACAAGGTGGAACACGCCACCCATGAACGCCTCGATGTATTGCAGCACCAGGCGCCCGGTGCCGATCTGTTTGCCCATGTGCTTGACCACATCCCCGCCACCGTGGATTGCCAGTTGCTCGGCATCCCCTTGAGTGACCGTGAGTATTACCGGCCCCTCAGCCACACCGTGCAGGTGGCGTCGGATGCGGATGTACCGGAGCTGCTGAACCAGTTCTGGGGTGTGTACAACTACCTGACAGACCTGGTCACCGGTGCGCGGCCCACCGATCCCGATGGGCTGATCCAGCGCTTCGTCGCGACCCGTGCCGACAGCGAGCCGCCGCTCAACGACAAGGAGCTGGTGGGCATCCTCCTGGGGGTATTGATCGGCGGCGACCAGAACATCCTCACGGTGCTGACCAAATCGGTGTACACCCTGTTGGCGGCCCCTGAGCTGTGGCAACAATTGGTCGACGATCCGGCGCTGATCCCGGAGGCGGTCGAAGAACTGCTGCGCCTGATTCCCCTGGGCACCATCTCGACCTTCCCGCGCCTGGCCAGCGTCGACCTGGAAGGGCCGTGGGGGCTGATTCCCGCAGGCAGCATCATTTACGCCGATGCGTTTGCCGCCAACCGTGATCCGGCGGCGTTCCCCGAGCCCCTGGCGATCCGCCTGGACCGCAAGGGTGCGCGGCATTTGCAGTTCGGCTACGGCATGCACAACTGCATGGGTGCCGCCCTGGCGCGCCTGGAAATCACCACGGTGTTGCAGATCCTCGTGCAGCGCTTCCCGAACCTGCGCCTGGCGGTGCCGGCGGACCAGGTGCCCTGGGTCGACGGCATCATCCTGCGCCGTCCTGCCCGCTTGCCGGTGCACGGCTTCACTTCAACCTGACCTTGGAAGGACCCATGAAAACGACCTTTGCCGATACAGCTCTACTGACCATCATCCTGCTGGCGATCTTCGTCGTGCCCAGTTCCATCTCGGGTACGGCGCTCGCGTTGCCGGCCATCGGCGCCGACATCCAGGCGCCGTTGACCAGCCTGCAATGGGTGGTCAATGCGTTCAACCTGGCGTTTGCCTGCTTCACCCTGGCGTGGGGCGCGCTGGCGGATCGGCTCGGGCGCAAACGCTGTTTTGTCGCCGGCGCTTCGCTGTACGTGGTGGCCTCGGTGCTGTCCGCCGTGGCCGAGAGTGCCTGGCTGCTGGATGCGGCGCGGGGGCTGGCGGGCATCGGGGCGGCGGCGATCTTTTCCTGCGGCATCGCGATTTTGTCCACCCACTTCAGCGGCCCGGCGCGGCTGCGCGCGTTTGCCCTGTTCGGCACCGTTGCCGGCCTGGGCGTGAGCCTGGGCCCGACCTTGTCCGGCCTGCTGCTGGACAGCGTCGGCTGGCGCGCGATTTTCTGGGCCCATGGGGTGACCCTGGTGATCGTGCTGCTGGGCAGCCCGTTGATTACCCGCGATGGCGTGCTGGCTGAACACACCGCGCGCTTCGATGTGCCGGGTGCGACGCTGTTTGTGCTGGCATTGTTGGCGCTGATGGTGGCGATTGTGCAGGGCTCGCAATGGGGCTGGAGCAGCCGCGGTGTACTCGGCCTGGTGGCGGTCGCCGTGGTGCTGTTGGCGGTGTTTACCTGGCAGGAGCGTCGCCACCTGCAGCCAATGCTCGACCTGTCGCTGCTGGCGCGCGGGCCCTTTGTCGGCCTGGCGCTGGTCACCGTGGCGGCGTCGTTCGGCTTTGTGACCTTGCTCACGTACCTGCCGAGCTACCTGTTCGGCGTGCTGCAATTGAGCGCGACCCATGCGGGCCTGGCGATGTTGCTGCTGACGGTGCCGATGCTGTTTTGCCCGATCCTGGCGGGCAAGTGGGCGGCACGCGGGGTGTCGGCGATCGGCATTCTCAAGGCCAGCCTGATTGCGTTGTTGGTCGGTGTGGTGGCGTTGGCGCTGGTCAGCCAGGTCGGTGTGGCGCTGTGGCAACTGGCAGTGCCGCTGTTGCTGGTGGGCATCGGCATGGGCCTGTCGGCCGGGCTGGTGGATGGCCTGGCGCTCAAGACCGTGCCGGAGCAGAAGGCCGGGATGGCGGCGGGCCTGCTCAACACCTTCCGCCTGGGCAGTGAGGCGATTGCGGTGGCCTTGTATGGCTCGCTGCTGGCGACCTTGCTCGACAGCCAGTTGCGCGGCACGTTGAGCCGCCTGGCGCCCGACCCGGCGACCCTGCAACGCTGGATCGACGACGTCGCCGCCGGCAATCTCACCGGGTCCCTGCAAACCCTGGGCGCGGAGCAGGCGGGGGCGGTGCACAGCCTGTTTATCGGCGGCTATGACAGCGCCTTCCACGGCGTGCTCTGGGCGCTGGCGGTGATTCTGCTGGTGCTGACCGTGGTGGTCACCTGGCTGGTGCGCCCCCTGCGCGAACAGGAACGCAGCGAGGCGCAACTGGCCACGCACTGAGCCACGCGCCGTACCGCCTGCGACAGCCGCAGGCGGTACTTTGGCGTGCCCGTAAAAGCGCCGAAGGTTATGCAAAAAATGCAGCTTGATGGCTTTTTTTATTCTTTTATCTGGTGAAGCCCCCTGGGGCAAACTGGACTCACCTGCCCGGACGCAGGTCTACCTCAAACCGACAGGCCCACCACCACTTGTCCGCTGGCGTGTGCAGTCCATGAAGATTATGGACCTATGGACCCGAATGCTTTGCTCAAGACCCGCCTTATCGGCCAGATTTTCCAGCAGCACTACAGCTGGTTGTGCGCGCGTTTGTCGTACCGCACCGGTTGCAGCCACAGCGCCGAGGACATCGCCGCCGAGACCTTCCTCAAGGTCTGGATGCTGCCCGACCCCACGGCCATTCGCGAACCGCGCGCGCTGCTGACCACCATCGCCCAGCGCCTGATGTACGAGAGCTGGCGCCGACGCGACCTGGAAAAAGCCTACTTGCAGATCCTGGCCGACGTGCCCGAACACGTGCACCCATCACCCCAGGAACAACTGATTCTGATCGAGAGCCTGTTGGCCATCGACCGGCTGCTGGACGGCCTGTCGGGGCAAGCCAAGGCGGTGTTCGTGCACAGCCAGTTGGACGGCATGACCTACACGCAGATCAGTGAACGCCTGGGCCTGTCCCTGGGGCGCATCCACCAATTGATGACCCAGGCCCTGCGCGCCTGTTACCTGGGGTTGAGCGAGTGAGCAAACAGCCTTTGAACGACCCGGTGGCCGAGGAAGCCATCGGCTGGCTGGTGCAGATCCAGTCCGGCGACTTCAGCCCCGCCCAGCAGCAGGCGCTGGATGAATGGCGGGGCACCTCGGCCCATCATCGCCAGGTATATGCGCAACTGCTCGCCGGTCTCGATCAGCTCAAGGCCTCACCCTGGCGCGGGCGCTCCAGCGCGCAGTTGCTGCGCAGCCTGGAGCAACCCAACAGCCGTCGCGCATTTCTGCGTACCAGTCTGTGTGCGCTGGGACTGGCGGCCGGCGCGGGGTGGGGCTGGCGTTTTGAAGACGCGGGGCAGACCTACGCCACCGGCACCGCCGAGCGTCGCACCTGGCAACTGGCCGATGGCAGCACCCTCAAGCTCAATGCCCGCAGCGAGGTGGTCTCGACGTTGGCCGGGGACGCGCACAGCCTTGAACTGCGCACCGGCGAAATGCTGGTGAACCTGCTGCGTCCGCTGCAGGTCAAGACCCGCGCCGCCCATATCAGTGCCACCACGGGCCGCCTGATGCTGAGTGAACAGGACGGCGCGATGCGCCTGGTCACCCTGGATGCCGATGCGGTGCTGCACTTCGACGGCGGTGCGCAGCAACGGGTGGCCATGCACCAGAGCACGCTGTTCGACCACCAGCGCATCCTCACCCAAGTGCCCATGGCCGCCACCGAAACCGCCTGGCTCGACGGCTGGCTGGTGGTGCGCAACCAGACACTGGCCAGCGTGGTGGAAGCGATCCGGCCCTACCGCAAGGGCATCGTGCGCCTGGATGCCGCGGTGGCGCAGCTGCGCGTGAGTGGCCGGTTCCCGCTGGATGATGCGCGCCAGACCCTGGAGGCCTTGGAGCAAAGCTTGCCGATCAGGGTGACGCAGTGGGGTGGGGTGCTGGTGTTGATTGGGGCGCGGGTGTAGGCGAGGGTAATGCCCTCTTTGTGGGGCGCCTGTGCGGTGCGGGACTGTTGGGTTTCCATGCGTTGGTGCTCCCCTCGATATGCATCGGTATCGTAGTAGTCACCCCCGGTAACCACGATGCGAAGCGAGCCGCCCTTGATCTTGCTTTAGATCTTGATCTCAGGCGCCCCGTTAAACCACGCTGGCCGGAATTCGATAGTGATTTGGGGGGTAAACCGGCAGGGATGCCGGTTTAGCCGCCGTAAGGGCGGAACCCATAGCCGCCGTTACCGAAGCAACGGATATGTACTCGGTCTGATCCAACATCCTGGTCGGCCCAGAGGCCGCCGTCGGAGGCAAGTCGAATCGTCGCACCGCCCCTCCCACATTTAGGTAGCGGGGCATCAGTTAGATTGGCGTCGGCTCCCTCGCCACAGGTCCAGGGCCCTACCAACATTGTGTAGATACCCATGCCCTGATCTGAGGACATACGGAGCGGGCGAGGCTCTGAAAAGCGGCTAACCAGCCCCGGCTCGATGTCGATATCAGGCGACTGAGTGCCGTTATCAGGCTATTTTCGCGGCAGGGATGCCGCGTACTGTGACCCGTCATTAAGAAACGATGATCGCCTGACCTTCCAGTCAGTACGTCTTAACGTCGATCACAGAGAATAAAAAACAACGATGAATAGCCTGATTTCCAAGGACTCCAACGGCCAGCTGGCGCAGGGCTTCAAGCCGCGTCATGTCACCATGCTCTCCATTGCAGGCATTATCGGCGCAGGGCTGTTTGTCGGCTCCGGGCACGCCATCGCGGCGGCGGGGCCGGCCGTGATGCTGGCGTATCTGTTTTCCGGCCTGTTGGTGGTGCTGGTCATGCGCATGCTGGGGGAGATGGCGGTGGCCAACCCCGACACCGGCTCATTCTCGACCTACGCCGACCAGGCCATCGGCCGCTGGGCCGGGTTTACGATCGGCTGGCTGTACTGGTGGTTCTGGGTGCTGGTGATTCCCATCGAAGCCCTGGCCGCCGGGCATATCCTCAACCAGTGGTTCCCGCAGATCGACGCTTGGCTGTTCGCCTTGTTGTCGATCTTTTTGTTGGTGGTCACCAATTTGTTCAGCGTCTCCAAGTACGGTGAATTCGAGTTCTGGTTTGCCATGGCCAAGGTGGTGGCGATCATCGGCTTTATCGGCCTGGGAGGCGCGGTGCTGATGGGCTGGATTCCCGAGCGGGAGGCCAGCGGCTTGAGTCGCCTGATGGAAGAACACGGTGGTTTCGCGCCTAACGGCCTGTCGGCGGTGGTCGGGGCATTCATCACCATCATGTTCAGCTTTATCGGCACGGAAGCCGTCACCATCGCGGCTGCCGAGTCCAATAACCCGGCGCAAAATATCGCCCGGGCCACGCGCTCGGTGATGTGGCGCATCGGCGTGTTCTACGTGTTGTCGATCTTCGTGGTGATTTCCGTGGTGCCGTGGAATGACCCGCTGTTGGCATCGGTAGGCTCTTATCAGCGCGCCCTGGAGCTGATGAACATTCCCCATGCCAAGTTACTGGTGGACGTGGTGGTGTTGATTGCCGTGGCGAGCTGCATGAACTCGTCCATCTACATTGCTTCACGCATGCTGTATTCCCTGGGCAAGCGCGGGGATGCACCCTCGCTGATGAAAAAGACCTCCGCCGCGAGTGTGCCGAGGGCCGCCGTGATCGCCAGCACGATCCTCGGGGCTGGCGTGACCTTGCTCAGTTACTTCATGCCGGCCGGATTGTTCCAGTTTCTGCTGGCCAGCTCGGGCGCCATCGCCTTGCTGGTGTACCTGGTGATCGCCGTGTCGCAACTGCGCATGCGCAAGGTCCTGCAACGCCGCAATGTCACCCTGACGTTCAAGATGTGGCTGTTTCCCTGGCTGACCTGGGTGGTCATCGTCTTCATCTGTTGCGCATTGGCGGTGATGCTGTTGACGCCCGAGCACCGCTTTGAGGTGTCGTCGACCATCGGCCTGGCCCTGCTGATTTCCCTGGTCGGCGTGATCACGGCGCGGCAGCCCGACCGCACCCAAAAATCGATCCCCCTGGCTTCGCGCCCATGAACCCCCGGCCGGTCACCGGTTTGGTATTCGTGCTGCTGGATCAGTTCACCCTGATCTCGTTGGCGTCGGCGGTAGAGCCGCTGCGCATGGCCAACCAACTGTCCGGCCAGGAGTTGTATCGTTGGCACACCGCCAGTGTCGACGGTCATCCTGTGTGGGCCAGCGACGGCATGCCCATCACGCCGGACTGTTCCATAGCCGCTGCGCCCTCTGCGGATATCGTCGTGGTGTGCGGCGGCACGGGTATTCAACACACCCTGAGCGACGAGCTGATGAAGTGGCTGCGGACCCAGGCGCGTTATTCCAAGCGCCTGGGTGGTATTTGTACCGGCAGTTGGGTATTGGCCCGGGCGGGGCTGCTCGACGGGTTTGAATGCAGCGTGCATTGGGAGTGGCTGGCGGCCATGCAGGAAGCCTTTCCACGGGTGAGCCTCAGCGCCAGCGTGTTCACCCTCGACCGCGATCGCCTGACCAGCTCGGGCGGCACCGCGCCCATGGACATGATGCTGCACCTGATCGGCCGTGAGCATGGGCATGAGTTGTCGGCGGCGATTTCGGACATGTTCGTGTACGAGCGCATGCGCAACGAGCAGGACCATCAGCGCGTGCCGCTCAAGCATATGCTCGGCACCCAGCAACCGAAGCTGCAGGAAATCGTCGCGCTGATGGAGGCCAACCTGGAAGAACCGATCGACCTGGATGAATTGGCCGAGTACGTGGCCCTGTCACGCCGGCAGCTTGAGCGCATGTTCCAGAAGTACCTGCACTGTTCGCCCTCGCGCTACTACCTGCGGTTGCGGCTGATCCGCGCGCGCCAGTTGCTCAAGCAAACCCCCATTTCGATCGTGGAGTTGGCCTTGCTCTGCGGGTTTGTGTCCACGCCGCACTTCTCCAAATGCTACCGCGAGTACTTTGGCGTGCCGCCCAGCGACGAGCGCCTGGTGACGGCGGGCGAGCAAGCCGGCATGTTGAGGCCGATGATTCGCGCCGTACCGGTGCCGATGCCAATGAGTGCCCTGGAGCAGGCGCGGGGGGAGTCGACCTTTGCCAGTGTCCGGCTCAAGGCCAGGCGCTGAGAGTACGGTGAGTGGCGCTGATCAGCGACGCTTGCGTTTCGAATTTCAGGCCCCACTCACGCTGGCTTCAAACCCGCATGAACGCCTTGATTCTCTCGCCGCACTGATCGGCACGAATCATCCCAGGCGCCGCATCCAGTGCAACCAGGCCGTCTTCCATGAAAATCACCCGGTCGGAAATGGACAGGGCGAAGTCCATCTCGTGAGTCACGATCAGCATGGTCATGCCTTCTTTGGCCAGGTCGCCGATGACCTTGAGCACGTCGCCTACCAGTTCCGGGTCAAGGGCTGACGTCGGCTCATCAAACAGCATGATATGTGGATCCATGGCCAATGCGCGGGCGATTGCCACGCGTTGTTGCTGCCCCCCAGACAACTGATGCGGATACTTGTGCGCGTGAGCCAGCAGTCCGACCTTGTCCAGCAGGGCGTAGGCGCGCTGCTCGCTGATGAGCTTGTCGCGGCCGTGATAGCGCGGCGCGAGGGTGACGTTGTCGAGAATGGTGCGATGGGGAAACAGGTTGAAGCCCTGGAACACCATGCCGATGTGCTGTACCCCACGGCGTACTTGTTGCGTGTTGGTGTTATCACCGGCGTGGATATAGCTTTCGCCGAACAGAATGATCTCGCCTTGGTCGATGCTTTCCAGGGCGTTGACGGTGCGGATCAGCGAGGTTTTTCCCGAGCCCGACGGGCCGATGATGGAAATCACCTGACCCGCATTTACATCAAGGTTGATGCCCTTGAGCACAGCGTGCTGGCCGTAGCGCTTGTGAATGTCGACCAGTTGCAGGGCGGGTGCCGAGCCAGGCCCGGAGGTTTTCCGAGCGCTTGCCGAAGGAGGGGCGGGTTGTGATGCGCGTAGGCGCCCCATGCTGGTGTCATCCAGCGTCTGGGGGGTGCGGTTGTTGAGTTCCAGGTGGTGCTCCAGCCAATGAAACAGCCAGCCGAGCACGGTCACGATCAGCACGTAATACACCGCCACAACCGATAGGGTTTCCATCACCAGGAAGTTTTGCGCGTAAAGGCGCTGGCCCACGGTCAACAGTTCGGTCAAGGAAATCACCGAGACCAGTGAGGTCAGTTTCACCACGGTGATGTATTCGTTGATCAGCGTCGGCAGGGAAATGCGGAACGCCTGGGGGATCACGATCAGGCGCTGCAAACCGATCAGGCCGATGCCCAGCGCGCGGCCGGCCTCTTTTTGACCTTTGGCCACGGATATCAAGCCACCACGGTGGATTTCCGCCATATAGGCCGCTTCGGTGACCACCAGGGCCAACAGGCCGGAATAGAACGGGTTGGACAGGACGCCACGGGTGACCGGGAACATCTGCGGCAGGTTATAGACGAACACCACCAATACCAGCAGCGGCACGCTGCGAAAGAACCAGATATAAATCGACGCCGGCACGCTGATCCAGCGCGCGGCCGAAAGCTTGGCCGAAGCCAGCAGGAAGCCCAGCAGCATGCCGATGAACCAGGCCAGCGTGCTGAGCTCCACCACCGTAATGCAGGCTTTCCAGAAGTCCGAGAGCGAAAACAGAGAAAAAAAGTAAGGCCATTCAAATTGCATGTGTCTCTCCAACTGCTGGCGTCGACACAGGCTTTACCTGGGCCGGGCAGTCAAGCGAAAGCCGCCGACTGTGGGAGCGGCAGCGCTCCCACAGGGCTGCACCGGGTCAGTTAGTCGGTTCTTCGAGGTTGTATTTCTTCAACAGGGCGGTGTATTCACCGGAAGCCTTGCTCGCCTCAAAGGCCTTGAGCAGTGCCTGATAGAGCGCGTCGTTGCCTTTCTTGACGTAAATCCCCAGCGTCTGCTGATAGATCGAGTGCTCGGTGCTCACCACGACGCGGCCCTTGGTGCGTTCTGCGATCATGCCGGCGGCGCCGTCGATCTCAACCTGAGCCTGCACATTGCCGGAGAGCAGCGCCTGGGTTACCTCCGGTGCGGACGGGAACTCGCTGACCATAATCGCGCCCTTGTTATTCGGGGTGCAGTAGTCGGTCGAGAGTGTGTTGAACTGCGTCACCCACGTGGTGCCTTTTTCCAGGCCGACTTTCAGGCCGCAGAGGTCTTCCGGTACTTTCGGTTTCAGCGGGCTGTCCTTCAGCACCATGATCGCTGCGCCGGTCTTGGCGTAGGGGATGGTTTGCGCTTGCGTCTGCCGCTGGGGCGTGATGTACATGCCGGAGATGATCGCGTCGTAGTGGCCGGCGTTCAGGCTGAGGATCAGGTTGGAAAACTTGGTGTCGACGAAGTCGGCCTTGAGGTCCAGGTGCTTGGCGAGCAGGTGCGCCAGCTCGGGGTCGGAACCGACGACGTTTTTATGTTCGTCGTATGACTCAAAGGGCGGATAGGTGATTTCCATGCCGATCTTGAGTACGCCGGGCGTCACCGTCGTTGCTGCATGGGCGCCGGCCGCACCAAGGAGTGCGACGGCCAGCAGGGTCAAGCGGACAGCATGATTGATTGGATTGCGCATCATCGATGACTCCACGTCGGTAAAGTAGGGTTGGGCGGGTGGTTAAACAGGGCGGTGTGACCAGGCTGAGGGTTGCATCAGGACGCGTCCTGCGCCTGGCTCTTCAAGTGACCGAAACTCGATGGCTTGCGCGCTTTCTCGTACAGCGTGAGTTCGCCCTGTTCGACTTTGCGGCGCAGGTACTGATAGGTCTGCAACGCTTGGCCGAACATGTGCTCACCGATGGTGATTTCCTGGTAATCCCTAGCGCCTTCAAGAAAAGCGCCTTCAAGAAACTGTGGCAGTGGCTTGATCTGCGTATGGAAGTCGCACGCGTAGAAGAGTGGGAAGGCGTAGCGCTCTTCGCTGACGGTTCGCACTCGGTGAGCCGTAGCGACAAACGTACCCGCGGTCATGACCTCCAGCATGTCGCCGATGTTGACCACAAAGGCACCGTCCACGGGTGGCGCATCAATCCATTGGCCTTGATCGTTCATCACCTCGAGACCTGGCTTGTCGGCAAGCAAAATGGTGAAGCACTCGTAGTCGGTATGCGCACCAATGCCGGGTGCGTCTTGGGCGGCCAGGTCAAAGGGGTAGTGAATCAGGCGCAGTTTCGACGGTGGGCGGGTAACCAGTGCCTCGAAATAGTCCTCTTCCAGGCCTAATGCGAGCGCGAAGCCCTTGAACAGGCGACGCCCCAGCGCAAACACCGCAGCGTAGTACGCTTCGACGGCGGGACGGAAACCCGGCAGGTCCGGCCATTCATTGGCCCCGATCAAGGGGGTCCCGGCCCTGACCAGCGGATCGTCTTCGCCTACTTCAAAACCGATATCGAACGCCTCCTTGTGGTCCGGTTTGCCTTTGGCATAGACCTCTTCGCCTTCAGGCACAAACCCCTTGTGGCTGCGGGAGGTGCCGATGTAATGCTGCATCTTGTACGCAAGGGATTGCGCAAACAGGTCCTTCGCCGCGTGACGCACGCCGTCGATCAACGACGACTCGATGCCGTGGTTCTTGATGTACAGAAAACCCACTGCGCGGGCGGCGTTACCGAGTTCTTCGGCCACTGCCTGGCGCTGTGTGATGTCGTCGCTGTACAGCCCGGCGATGTCCACCAGCGGAATGCGATTGAAGTTGGCGGCCTTTGGCGTTTGGTCAGGCATGAAGTAACGCTCCTTATCGGGTTGAGGCGCCGCTGAAACGCCGGAAATGCTCGCGCTCGGTATTTGCCATCCACACATTCAGCGACCACAGGTCGGCCACCGGCACATTGGTGAAGGGCAGGTGATGCAGGTAGCCGTCGGCACCGAACTCCGGTGTCAGCGTGCTGACCTGATAGCCGCGACTTTCCTGGGATCGCCAGATGGCCTCCCAATGCTGCTGATGGAAGGCCAGCGCTTGGGTGTACTCGGGAGCGGCGGGGTGGGGAACCTGGGGCCCCTGGTCATAACCGACCCGGGCTTGAATGTGGTGAACGCGCTCGACGAAAGCGCTGAGGTCATCTTCCGGATCGTTGAGCAGACGCTCGCAGGTGACGACCCAATGACTGATGTCGCTGGTGAAGCGCAGGTCCGGCAGTTGACGGATCAGCTCGAGGGTGACCCAGGGGTTGAACAACGAGCGCGCACGATGGGTTTCAAAGGCGCACACCTGGCCGTGCTTGCGCGCGACGTCCATCGCGCGGCCAAAGAAGTCGACTTGCTGTGCCAGTGGCCAGCGGTCGTTACCAGCCAGCAGGTTGATGAAGCGCGGCGGCAATTCAGCCGCCCAAGCGAGTTTTTTATCGAGGTCCAGAAGGTGTTCGTCGACGCTCGCCGATTGTTGCGGCAGAACATCGTAGGCGCTGAAGACGGTACTGATATAGCTGACATGGTTGGCGCGTAGAAAGGCTGCGAACTCGGCGCGTTCGCTGGCGGTCATGGGCAGGCGGGCTTCCATGCCATCGAACCCGGCTTCAAGCAACTCTTCGAGCGCTTGTGCCTTGCTTGCGGTGTAGCCCCACAACGTTCGGAATACTTCCAATTTCATCGATCTGCTCCAAAGGTGCCTTCGCATGATTGACACAGCGGCGTTTCGGCGTGGACCGAAACGCACAAAAAACGGCAGTGACAATCAGAAAAGGCAATCTTCGGGCCCCATCTCTGTGGAAAGGCTCCTTTGTTGCCGCCAATAGTAGGGAGGGGCGCTTGGCGGAAAGAATAGGGAAGTGCAAATAGATAGTTCAGAGATTTCTAAACTATTGTTCAGTGCGGCTCAGCGTCGCGTCATGGGTCAAAACTCGGTTATGACGGTTACCCCTGCCGTCTCGAAGCGGTCCATGTTCGTCAACGCGTCGATGGACTGTTCCAGGCTGATGGTTTTACCCACGAGTTTTTCAGGCGCCAGCTTGCCTGAGGTGATCATCTCGATCATGGCGCCATAGCGATGCGCCTGCATGCCGTGGCTACCGTAGATCTCAAGTTCATGGGCGATAACCTTGCTCATGGGGATGGCCGGCGTGGCGTGATCAGCGAGCATCAGCCCGACCTGGACGTGCTTGCCGCGACGGCGCAGGTTGTTGATGGAGTTGAAACAGGTGGTTGGGTGGCCCAAGGCGTCCAGCGAGACGTGGGCACCGCCCTGGGTGATTTCCAGCACGGCTTCGGTGACGTCTGCGACGTACTGGGCATTAATGGTGGCGACAGCGCCGAGGGCGCGCGCCAGATCGAGTTTTTCCTGGGAAATATCGATGGCGATCACGTTCGCGCCAATGGCCTGGGCGATCATCACCGCAGACAGGCCTACACCTCCGCAGCCGTGAACCGCGACCCACTGACCGGCGCTGACGTTGCCTTGGTCGACGACTGCACGGAACGAGGTGGCGAAGCGACAACCCAGGCTTGCGGCGGTAGCGAAGTCCATGCTCTCAGGCAGCGCGACCAGGTTCAGATCGGCCTGGTGGATGCCGACGTACTCGGCAAACGAGCCCCAATGAGTGAAGCCTGGCTGGAATTGCGTGTGGCACACCTGCTGATTGCCGCTGTTGCACTGCGCACAGGCACCACACCCACCCACGAACGGCACGGTCACCCGGTCGCCGACCTTCCACCGCGTGACGCCGTGGCCCACCTCGGCCACGATGCCCGCCAGCTCATGACCCGGTACATGGGGCAGTTCAATGTCGGGGTCATGACCTTTCCAGCCATGCCAGTCGCTGCGGCACACCCCGGTGCCAAGCACCTGGATCACCACGCCATGACGTTCCGGGGATGGATCGGCCACGTTCATCAGGCGCGGCGGTTTGGAAAAGGCTTCGTAGACGACTGCTTTCATTCAAATTACCTCGGCTTGGAGGGGCGATTCAGGCATTGCCATTATGAATGAGCGCCTTGAAATTACCTTTCAAGTTGCAATTGACCGAGCGCAAGAATTGAAATTAACCTTCATTTTTAAGCCTGAATTTGAGGGGTTATTTCATGGTTGAGCAGCTCGATAAAGCGGACATTGCAATATCGGAGCGTTTGCAGCGGGACGGCAAGCTGTCGAATGTCAAGCTGGCCGAGCAGCTGTCCCTCAGCGAAGCGTCCTGTTGGCGCAAGCAAAGACGGCTGGAAGAATGCGGGGTAATCGAGGGATACCAAGCCATTCTCAATCGAAAGAAACTCGGGCTGGGCCTGAAGGCGTTTGTCCAGATCTCCTGCACGGATCACAGCGAAGAAGCCACGGCAACGTTTGAAAAGATTATCCAGGCAGCCCCGCAGGTATTGAGTTGCCATAACACAACGGGGGAGGCGGACTTTCTACTTGAGGTGGTTGCACGGGACCTGGACAGCTATAGCCGCTTTGTCGAAACAGTGCTGAGGAAGCTCCCTGGGGTTTCAAGTATTCGCTCGAACCTCTCCCTGCGGGAGATGAAGACCACTCATCGACTGCCCGTCAGCGAGCTCTTGAGCATCTGAAGGCTGTCGGGCACGTCGAGAACCATCGTTCGTCCGGACAATCGAGCATTTCGGCACTGTTATCGAGCATTTCGGCACAGTCTCCCGGTTTTGTTCAACCTAGACTCGAGCTTCACTTCAAGACTCAGCTGGAGCCGCAATGAACATCAGATCAATCCTGCCTGCACTCTCCATGGCCGTCACACTCAGTGGGTACGCTGCGGATTTCTCACTGACCAGCCGGGATATTGCTGACAACCGCCCGCTGACCCGTCGCGAAGTGTTCCAGGGCTTCGGTTGCGAAGGTGGCAACACGTCTCCTGAGCTTTCGTGGAAAAACGCCCCCGCAGGGACTAAAAGCTACGCGATCACCGTTTACGATCCCGATGCCCCCACCGGCAGCGGTTGGTGGCATTGGACGGTGGTCAACCTGCCAGCCTCCACCCATAGTTTGCCCAGCGGCGTGGGGGCAAACCTGCCTGCGGGTGCAGTACAAGGGCGAACCGATTATGGCCAGCCGGGGTTCGGTGGCGCTTGCCCTCCTGTCGGCGATAAACCCCATCGCTATCAATTCACCGTGTGGGCCTTGAAAGTCGATAAGCTACCGCTCGACAACCAGGCCAGCGGAGCCTTGGTCGGTTACATGCTCAACGCCAACGTCCTGGCCAAAGCGACCATTACTTCAACTTACGGACGTTAAGAACCATGCGCCCTTGTGACGGCATACAGCACCGGGAAAATATTATCGATGCCTGTGTCATACGGGCGCGACATGCCCTTACCTTGCCCAGGGTGCCGGTGTTCGTGACCACCTTGTGTCGAGTGCGGCAGGGGGAAAAACTGTTGCAATGGGATGACCGGGAAATGCGCGCAGGGCCTCGGCATCTGATTCTGATGCCGGCCGGGCGCGAGCTTGGTATCTCAAACTTCCCCGGCCCTCAGGGTCACTACATCGCCGATGCGGTGACCTTTCCCGTCTCGACATTGCGTCAATTCAGCAGCCGATATAGCCAGCAGATCAAGAGTGGTCGCGGTGCACTGAAGAGCGATCTATGCGTTCCCCTGGACAGGCACACGACCCAGGCATGGGAGCAGTTGCTGGTCGCCATCCATGCAAACGCCCCGCAGGCACTCTGCACACATTATGGGGAAGCGGTGCTGCTGAGCCTAAGCCTTGGCGGCCAGGCCGGACCTCTGCTGATGGGGCGCAACGATCCCTTGTGCGAGCGGGTGCAGCAGCTGGTAATGGCCAGCCCGGAGAGAGACTGGACGGTTGCGAGCATCGCACAGCACATGAACCTGGGGGAGTCGACCTTGCGTCGCCAACTGGCGAACGAGGGGAATAGTTTCAGGAATATTCTGGAGGGCGTTCGACTGTCGACAGCATTACAACGGCTGCAAACAACGTCTCGCCCGATCGGTGAAATTGCCGGCGCCTGCGGCTACGCCTCGGCCTCACGTTTTGCCGTGCGCTTTCGCTCACACTATGGCCTGTCACCCCGTGAGTTGCGGGCAGCGATTTGAGCATTTGCGGGAGGGCTTTCCCTAGTCTGCCGGCCGGCAGTGCGAGCCATGTGACGTTTATCGGTGGGTACCGGACCAGACTGTCTGGCGATAGTGCTACTGTCTACGCAGCACCCCCGGAGCCTGCTGGATGACTCATCAAACTTCAGTTCACCCCATCGCAACGCCTGCAGCCGGGTCAAGCACTGAAAAACCGCGCGTTCACCCACCTATGTGGCATGGCAATCCGGACTTACCCACCCTCGGCAGCACTGGGGCGGCCATTTTGGGTTTCTGCGTTGTGCTGCTTATGTTCCTGCCGGTCATAGGGGTGATGGTGCTGATCTTTTTCGGCCTAGAAGCGATGCAAGGCGCATCGTCCAGCGATGGGGCGAGTCTCACCACGTCGCCTCTCATCCTGTTCATGCTTGGTTTTGTTGTGCTCATGGGGCTGGTTTTCGCGTGGATGTTCTCTGCGTCCAGAGTGCTGGCCTTCACCTTTGACGAAAACCGGCAACTGCTTACTCTCACCGTCACCCGTCGCGGCCGTAAACCCGCCGAAGTGCAGGTGCCCTTTAGCGATATCATTTGTATCAGCCCTTACCTGCTCGCCAGTTATGACCGCCATGGACATTTCAGCGTCGTGTATCAAGGGCCGAGGGGCAAGGAGTTCGAATATCGATTGGCTGAGGGGACCTCTCTGGAAGACATGGAATTTCATGCTGCATGGCTGCGCGCAATAATAGGCGAACGGATGCATGAACCAATGAATCTGGACAAATGAACGAAGCACCTCCGAGCACTATCACCTTTCAATCGCATCGATAATTGCGCCGCCGTCAGCGCCATCCAGCAAATACCCACGGCGTCGAATGGATCGAAACACGCACCGGCAGTGTCACCTTGTGCCAGTTTGGGCGCGTCCATTCGTCTGTTGCCCGGCACTCTGGGGGGCATGGTGTTTCTCAACCTTAAGCACGGATATCCCGAGCCCAAGAACGGAGAGCCAGCATGGAAATCAATGAGAATGCCCCGGGCAACATTTCACAGCAGGCTGTTACGCGCGGCACGGACAACGAGACAGGGCACGACCCGAAGTGTGATGAGGATAAGATCCCGCTGCCGCCGGACGACGATGCACCCCTTGAGGAGGATATGTCTGATGTGGACGCTGCCGATTCAGTGGCGAGCGAGCACCCTGACAACTGAGGTGTTTCAGATCAACGAACCCGGCCGGGGTGTCGCAGGTGGCTGGGAATCCGAAGGCGGCTGTAAAGCCGCCTTCTGGGCGATGGCTACCGGGCGTTCAGCCCGTCGAGAAACTCGGTGTGTTGCAACGTCCTGGAAAACATCTGCAGCGTGAAGCGTTCTGCGGCCTGTTGTTGTTCGTCGGTGAAGGTCGCGGTGCAATCGATCAGGGTCACCACGTTATAGCCCTTCTCATAACCTGATCGTACCGTGCCTTCGACACAGCAATTGGTCAGGAAGCCCGCCACCACCAGGGTCTGGATGCCGTTGTTGCGCAGCACCAGGTCCAGGCCCGTGGTGGCGAAACCGTCCAGCCCGCGCTTGCCCTCCACGAGGATGTCGCCGTCTTCCCGGGTAATCGCCTCGCTGATGTCGGCACCCCAACTGCCGGTGCGAAAGGCGCTGCCATCGGCAACGCCCTTGAGAATCCCGTAGTCGCGGGTGGTCAGCTCCGGGTAGCCCTCGGCGAACTGGATCGGCAGGTGGATGATCTTCACGCCGAGCGCGCGCGCCTGTTCAACCGTGGTGGCGGTGTTCGCGAGCATATTGGACGTGTGCATGACGTCTTTGACGGCGTCATGGAACACGCCGCCTTGGGTGGTGAAATCGTTCTGGTATTCGATCAGGACCAGGGCGGTGGTGTGTGGGTTCATGTCGGGTCTCCGATAAGTGGGTCGAGCAACAAGCGTAGAACAGCAGGCAGGGTTGAGTGGGGCGGCAGTCAAACACAAAACTATGGCTCGGAACGCCGCATCCGTTCACAGACCGCGAGCAAAGCGGGCACTTTGATACTATGCTCATTGCCAATGCGAGCCATCTACGGGTTTCAATGTTCGGCCGCCAAGGGCACCGACCCTGGCAAAATCATTGACGTTGGCCAGCAGCCTTGTATCGGCAAGACAGCCGGTGGGCGGGCTTCAGGCGTTTTCAACGGCTCACGCAACAACCCGCACGCGGCATACAGGGAAACGTTCAATGCCTGCCTCAAACCTCACCTGCTCGAAAATCTCCAATGTAGGGGCCAACGGCTCCAACCAGAACACGCCGTCGATCCAGGCTGTAAGCCGGTACGGGTGGATGACTGTTGGTAAATGCCAAGCACGATGGAGAACAGCATGAACACCCAGTCGATCCACAAGACCTTGGGGCGCTTCGCCGGCTGCGTGGCGGGGCTGGCGATAGTTGCCGCCAATCCGGCCCAGGCTGCCGCCGACGGCATCGCCAGCGGCCCTACCGCGAGCTACAGCATTGCCTTCAGCAATTCCTACGCAGGTAGCGATTTTCGCAAGGTGATGGTGCGCAACTGGCAGGAAATTGCGCTCCAGGCGCAAAAGGAGGGCTTGATCCGTGAGGCTCCCGTCGTCAGCGCCAATAACTCGGCTTCGGAACAGGCGGCTCATATCCAGGACATGATCGTCAAGGGCGTCGATGCCATCGTGATCCTCGCTGCCTCCGACACGGCCCTCAACGGGGTGATCCGCGATGCCTGCAACGCCGGCATCGTGGTGGTCGTCATGGCCAGCCTGGTCACCGAGCCCTGTGTCTATACCGTGGATTACAACTGGTCCGCCATGGGCCGTGTGGAAATGGACTACATCGCCGAGCGCCTGAAGGGCAACGGGACATTACTGGAGATCCGCGGCATCGCTGGCGATGCCACGGATAAAAACATCAGCGATGGCATTCGCAAGGCCGCCAGCGACTATCCGGGCCTGAAATTCGTCAAGACCGTATACGGGAACTGGACGGCTTCTGTCGCCCGCAGGGAAGTCACGCTGGCGCTGCCGTCGCTGCCCACCATTGATGCCGTGGCTACCCAGGGTGGCGACGGATATGGTGCGGCCATGGCGTTCAAGGCGGCGGGTCGCCCTTTACCGATCATCGTGATGGGGAACCGTCAGGACGAACTTGCCCTGTGGAAACAGGAACGCGATGCCAATGGCTACGAGACCGTCTCTGTCTCTGCCTCCCCGAGCGTCTCCCAGATGGGGTTCTGGGTGGCCCAGCAGATACTGGCGGGCAAGCAGGTGCCGAAGTTCGTCGAAGTGCCGCTGGTACGTATTGATGCCAAAGACCTGGACGCCTGGCTTGCCACTATGCCGGTGGGCGGTGCCGCCAATCCGTTCTACGGCCAGGCTTCCGTTGCGGCGATGATCGATGCGGCCATCAACCATACGGCGCCGCCGGCGCCTTTGCCGGAGGTGACGAAACAGTAGCGGCGGGCTAGGAGGCGAGGCCCCATGTTGACATTCAAATCAGCCACGGCCAGGCCTATTGCCGTCAGGATCGGCCTGGCGGTTGCCGCACTGGTGTTGCTGATGCTGGCGGTATCGCTCGTGAACCTCTACGGCCTGCGAGGCATGGTTCGTGCGGTGGATTCCGCCAGCCATTCCGCGGAAATTCTGGCCTCGGTCAACGGGGCTACCGGGCGGGTGGAAAACTTCATTGCCACCCGCGACCAGGACAGCGTGTCCCAGGCCGAAGGCTTGGTCGCGACGGCTATCAACGGCCTTAACGCCATCCCGGCGGCAGAGGCGCAATCGCTCAAGGGCAGCCTGGATAGGCTCGCTGCGGCGATCGCGTCCTTGCGGGTGGCGACGCTGACCATGGATGGCGAAACCGAGAATATGACCGCTCATTACGCTCGGATGCGAGAGGCGACGGCCCTCGTTGAACAGGGCATCGCCGCTGGGCTGAAGGGCCTGGACTCCCGCGCCGCCGACCACCAGGCGCGAGTGAGCAACGCCCAGAGCGCCCATCGCATCCTGGATATCCTGCGCAACGGCGAACGTATCATTACCGCCAATGTGGCCCAGGTGCTGGTGACCGGTGATGGTGCGGCCGCCACTGCGGCGCGCAACGCCTGTGCGGCGCTGCCGCCTGTGGTCGAGCAATTGCGTGAGTTAATGGGGGCGCCGCAACAGGTGGAGACCCTGGAGCAGTTGGCGACGGCGGTGGCTGCAGCCAGCCTGGCGCTCGAGCAGCTTGGCGAGGCTCCCAGGCTCCGGGGCGGCGAGGCTTTGCGGCATCTGGGGGCTGTTGGAGGCGTGGCAGAGCGCCTTGAAGTCATGTTGGCTGAAGTGGACGAGCACATTGCCCATGACGCCAGTGACATTCAGGCCGCCATCGGTTTGCTGCAAAACGCCGCCGCGTTGTCCAAGCGTTTCGCCGAACGTGTTGCCACCCTGGAGGCGCAGACCTTGTCGTTTCGCCTGGCGCCGTCGGCCGAGGTCGCCAGTTCTGTAGGCGTCATCCTCGATGAACTCTCCCGTCTCGCCCGGGTTCTGCCTTCGTCTGTGGGGCAGCAGGCCAGCGCTACGCCCCTGACGGTCAGCGATCAGATTGCTGGCTACCGGGCGGCATTTGCCGGGTTCCATCAGGCGAGCAACGCCTTGGGCGACGCGCGCGACCAGGTTCGTATCGAGGCACGCAGCGCTGGCCTGTTGGTTGCGCGCTTCGCAGGCGAAGCGCGTTCAGACGCCTTGGTCCACAAGGATCGCGGCATGCTGGCGACAATAGTCGCTGGCGCCGTCGCCATCCTGCTGGCCGGAGCCATCGCCTGGAGCACCTCGCGGTTTGTCGCGCAGCCCATCGTCGCCCTGGCTTCGGTCATGCGCCGGCTGGCTGCCGGTGACTTGACCGCCGAAATCGCCAGTGCTGGACGCGGCGATGAGATTGGGATCATGACTCGCGCCGTCCGGGTGTTCCAGGAGAATGCCTTGCGCATCCGGGTGCTGGAGGCCGAGGCCGAAGCCGAAAGACAGCAGGTACAGGCCTCTCTGGAGAGAATGGTCGCCGAGCGGACCGACACGCTGCACCGACAGACCGAGGTGCTGGAGGCGCAGGCGGTTGCACTTATTCAGGCGCGCAACCAGGCCGAGACGGCCAACCAGGCAAAGAGTGATTTCGTCGCCACGGTCAGCCACGAACTGCGCACCCCTTTGACCCTTATTCTCGCCCCGTTGGAGCAGCTCTCGGTGGCGATCACGCCGCCGGCGGACTGGCGCGTGCAAATCGAGCGCGCACAACGAAACGCACTGCGCCTGATGAACCGCGTGAACGATATCCTTGACTTCTCCAAGGCCGAAGCAGGCAAGTTTGAGCTGTGTCCGGCGCCCGTTGATTTGAACAAGGCGGTGGGTGTGCTGGCCGAGGACGCCGCCATGGTGGCCAAGGGCAAAGGCTGCACGTTGACCTGCAGCATCGATCCTGCCCTCGGCACCGTGTTCCTGGACCCTCGACACTTCGAGAAGATTCTGCTCAACCTGGTGAGTAATGCCATCAAGTTCACCCCTGCTGGCGGTACGGTGCATCTGGCAGTCACTGCGCTTGATGACGAGCGATTTGAGCTCGCGGTGCAAGACTCGGGCATTGGCATCGCGCCTGACAAATTACCCCTGCTGTTCCAGCGTTTTTCCCAGATCGACAATTCCGCCACGCGGCATTACAGCGGTACAGGCATCGGCCTGGCCCTGGTCAAGGATCTGGTCGAACTGATGGGGGGCGAAGTCAGCGTCAACAGTGAGCCTGGAAAGGGGTCGTGCTTCCTTGTTCGATTTCCTCGAGGAACCGAGCAAAACACGGTGCCGACCGAAGCCGGTCATCTGCATGAGGGATCGTCATCCACCGCAATGATCACAACCGAGCAGCGCCACTTGCTGTTCGATGACGGCCGCCGTGGCAGTAGCAACGACCAGGCGTCCATGGGCGATGCAGACAACGAGCAGCACCCGGAACGCACCTCGCAGTCCAGGGTCCTGGTGGTCGATGACAGCCCGGAAATGCTTGGCTACCTCAGCGAGCTTTTGCGCGACGACTACAGCGTCATCACCGCCGCTGATGGAGAGCAGGCCTGGGCCATGCTGCAGCGTCAACCGATCAATGTCGTTCTCTCGGATGTGATGATGCCGGAGCTTGACGGCTTTGGCCTGACCGCCAGAATCAAGGCGAGCGCCGGTTTTGCCCATCTGCCCGTCATCCTGTTGACCGCCCGCGGCGGCAGCGAGGCTTGCATCTCCGGGCTGGAGAGTGGCGCCGATGACTATATCGCCAAACCTTTCTCGCCATTGGAGCTCAAGGCTCGCGTACGCGCGGCGCTACGCATGAGCCAGGTGCAATCCGAACTGAATGCGAAATCCCGTCAGGCGGGCATGGCCGAGATCGCCACGACGGTGCTGCACAATGTCGGCAACGTCCTCAACAGCGTGAACGTTTCGGCCGAGTTGGTCAGCAGCCAGATGCGCACCTCCAAGGCCCAGGGCCTGGGCAAGGTGGCGCAGATGATGAACGAACACATCCATGAGCTGAGCGATTTTCTCACCCAGGACCAGAGGGGAAAGATGCTGCCCGACTACCTGCTCAAGCTGGCGAAGGCGGTGGCGGCAGAGCAGCAGGGCATCATCGAAGAGCTCGAGCAACTCACCAAAGGCATTGACCACATCAAGACCATTGTCGCTGCCCAGCAGTCCTATGCCGTTGCCGTCAGTGTCGTCGAGACAATACCGGTCTCGGAATTAATCGATGATGCCTGGCGCATGAGTGCCGGCTCACGGATGAATCAGGAGGTGACGGTGGTCAAGGACATTGCCGACTTGCCCCTGCTGTCGCTGGACCGGCACCGGGTGCTGCTGATTCTGGTAAACCTGATCAAAAACGCCAGGCAGGCGTTGGACTGCGTGGTCGATCGCAGCCCGTGCATCACGTTCAGCGCCTCCCTTATCGGTGACGGAGCAGTCTTGCGTATCACGGTGGCCGACAATGGCAACGGGATTACGCCAGAGCACCTGACGCGTATCTTTTCCCATGGCTTCACGACTCGCAAAGACGGTCACGGTTTCGGCCTGCACAGCTGCGCGCTCGCTGCACAGGAAATGGGTGGCAGCTTGACCGTGCACAGCGACGGGGAAGGGCAGGGCGCAACCTTCATCCTCGAGATCCCTCTTGATGCGCAGCAGAGTAAGCGATGAGTATCGAACAAGCGCCCTATGGGCTGGGCCGTGGATAAAGCCCTATCAGGTTCGATTTTCAAGCCAGCTGTGCGCTCCCACTCAGTTCGAATCTCGGGGGCCGGTCTTATCAGCAACCGTCATTTTTCCGTGCTGGTCGTTTTCGCGTCATTTGACGCCTCTTTTTGAAAGCGCAGCAGGGTATCGTGATACGTTTTTCTTCGACGATGGTCCGTGTCATAGCCGCCGTTAGCGGCGACAGTGCCGGCTTGAATATGGTCCAGATAACTGAACAATCTTCGTGCTGACAGAAAGCTGATCGCATAACCCAGCTTGACCATCTTGTCTTGTAGAGCGTATCCCGGTACCCGGTTATCCATCATGAAGCGCAAGTTATGTTGTTTAATTACATCGCAGTTCCATAAGGTGCAAAAACTTTTCAAGTGGGTTTCTCTGAAAGGCTTGGGGTTTTTAGAGGGTAGCCCCACGTAACGCATGAGCGTTCGGTAGTGGTACTTCATCAGTCGAGTACCGAACCGCCAGGCAGTTCTTAAAAAACCGCGATTGATCTGTTCTGTACAACCGACTGCCACTGTACGCGGCGTTGCAGTACTTTGGCTCATCATCATGCTGAACACATCGGTATCAAATACAAATGTGTCCGTATGAAGCAGGAATAAGTACGGAGTTTCAACGTATCCCAAAATCAGATCAAGGGCTTTACCATGCGCGATGTATCCGGCCTCTCGAGGGTGGGGAATCCGCTCTACCAAGTTGATCCAGTCAAGTGTCCGCAGGTAGTGGGTGCTTTCATCGGCGGAACCGTTATCCACTACCCAGACCGGAACTTGATGGTATATAGCGTAGTCGCGTAGCAATCCTAAGCAAAGGCGTGTCATGTGCAGCGTTTTATAATTAACCAGGGCGATACTGTACGAGGCATGTTTTGCCGAATGAGCGTTGTCGTCAGGCATTAGTCAAACACTCCAGAATGATATATCGGTAGTGCGTCGTTTTCGACTGGGCCGGCAGGCTTGATGGTGCGCCATCACCTCATGAGTGGCCGGGGGCAGGAGAGGCGCATCAGCCAAGCTTAATAGGTTGCTCTGTTTGGTAGCGTTAATTTATGGTTAAGGTGGGTAAATAACAGAGTGGGAAGTAACTCGGAGTGCTCGTGGTATTTACCATTACCTTACCGACTTCTGACATTTTTCAGGCTGGCTACGTCGTAAGCTTGTTCGTGATAGTGCGCAGTAGTGCTGGCACTGCGTAACCGATAAAAGTGGAGATGGTTATGTTGAGTAAACAATTCGCCAATGGCCCGTGTGCGTCTCGGCAGCTGGAAATATCTGGCTTGCACCAAGACAGTCTTCAGGATCAATTACGTAAGCTCCTCGGTCATGGTTTTAATCTGGTGTTATTTTGCAGCAGCGGCCAATATGGTGGTCGATACTGCCATGTGCAAATACACCATGACAAAAGTGGGATGGAGCTTGAGTTGCATGGCGTATTCGACGAACGCTTCGTGCATGAGGCGTGCCTGGCCATAGAGGAAATAAAGAAGCAAGTGCGCTTGGTGATAGGGCCACTTCGAGGTATACCAGCACCTGCTCGGAGAAAAGCACATACAGCCCGTTATTGACGAATTACACGGGCTGGCGAAGTTACGCCGCACACGCCAACGGCGGAGCAATCAACGGTCCCAATAGCGCACTGGTCATGGGCTGACTGCATGTCAAGTCAATCATTGGTGCTTTCTTCATCCCTGAGTTGCCGACTCATGGCATCGCAGCTCTGCGCCCACGAGGTCAGCCATTCCGGCATCTCTGGCGACCGTTCGGGCAGTCCCAGTTCTCGAACAAACTCGCTTGGCGGAACAATACCTTTCGCTGAACGGAATAGACCTCGCATTACGACAACGCCGATCACTCTGCCTTTACTCACAAATCGATGCTCCATGAAGCTCCACTTGTCGTCCCAGCCAAGCATCCTTGTGTGGATTTCAAACGCTTCAAACAGTCTAAGCTCGCGACGAAATTTACCCCAAGTATCTCCGACGATGGGCAGCGCCTTTGCTCTAATAGCTACTCGATAGGCGCCACTGCGCAAAACGAAATCCATGCGTCCGACATCGGCCAGGGTGAAATATCGGCCGTTGGTGACATGTCGATTGAAGTCGAGGTCCAGTGGCCAGACGCGCATTCGGATAACGGTCGAATCCAGCGCTTTTGCCGGTTTGCGCCAAGGTCGACGAAGCAGCATGATGAGAAGTCGAAACCAGAGATTCATACAGACGCCGATAGTTGAATGATTGGCGTACTTTAAAGTGCTGAGGGCTGAGCCAGGTAGGTCCCTAAATGACTTAATTCTGCGCAAAAGTACATTCCGATCACTCATTCTATGGTTTAAGTCTTTCGAGCGGGTTTCGCAGGCGCCAGTTTCACAAGCATTTCGATCAAATCACGCCCGTGCCCAATCCGCCGCTCTTTGAACATTATTCTCGCTATCGTGATGCTCTCCCTGGGCCAGAATTCATGAAGACGAGGAAACGCTCGGAAGTACCGAGTCGGGATGTTTCCCGGAAATAACGCTAGTGAATCTCGCGGCTTCGTGAGCATCAACAGTTGTTCATCCGCACAGGCCGGGATAGGGAAGGCGACTTCGCTGGACGGTTACGCACAGTCATTTCGTTTACCTCAGGTAAACGCCGCCCTCCAGTGAGTGGTTGGTGGCAATTTGATATGGTTTGGGGTTGAATGCTGCACTCATCCACATGGATTTGGAGGCTGGTATGTCGAAGGCGCGCGCGTTGCGATTATTCGGATTGGCTCTGATGATCACTCTCACCAGTGGTTGCATCTGCTACACCGAAAAAGCAGCGGAAGGGCTACCGGATTCTGACGTTGCGCGTATCGGTCTAACTGACAAGTCACTGTTCATTGCCACCATTGATGGCCGTAAAACCAATTTCGCGCTTGCTACCCAAACAGTATATCGACTCACTGCCGGTAGACATCGACTGGAACTCAGGCATTGGGCGGGCACCACCGTTTCTCTGGATCGAAAGTTCCGTGACGTTAATCTTGTCGCTGGCCGCACATACAAGCTCACAACCGCCCCGAGTAATACTTGGTGGGACATGATCATTGTCGACACGAGCACTGGGGCGCGAGTAGATGAGTACGTCCCGTCCAAGTAATCGCCAGGCTGCTGCGTCCGGTAAGGTTCAGGATTAAAGCCAGCAATGCTGATGTATTTGCCAAATGTCCAGCCGCTACTGCAAACGTGTTTTCGCTCATTTGACCTCCAGGTCATAAGTGCGCCGATATTGGCACTCCCCCATTCCTTGGGCTGCGGGCGAGGGGCTGGAGAAATCCATAAATTCAAAGACCAAGATCCATCCCTAGCAACTCGCCTTTGAGCCTGATCGGGCTACTACAATCAGGATTGTTCTCTCTAGCCGATAGGTAGTGGGCTAACTCATTTCCTAATTCGGCTGACCGTAAAGGATCTTCGTTTTCTAAAGGTGCTATGAGATCCATAATTTCTTGCAGATTCGAAAGTCGATGAGCGAAACGTTCGTTGCCCTTGAGAGCGTTTATCCGTTCCGCTGAAAGAGATAGGCGCATGCCCTCGCGGTCCTTGAAATCTTCAATTTCTAACATGATCGCGTAGCGCAGCCCACGGATCCACTGATGATCTTTGGCGGGTGCTACAGAGAATTGTCTTATCTTGTCACCTATTGCCATGGCTTCCTCATGCGCTCGATAAATTAGTGTGGCGCAACGCTATCATTTCGTAATGGACGTAGTTACTGGCATTCCATACACACTGGATGCCTGGCCAGGAAGATTGTAGATTCAGCCCTAAAGGATGATGCAAACCCGTGGAGTGGATTTTTTGCGCAAACTGATTGTTGTGCTTATGCTCGGTTTTCCGTGCAGTTTTCCCGCAATCGCTGGTGATGGCAGGGCGGTCAAGGTTTCGGCCTTTGGAGTAATTGTTTCATCGAGCCTAGCTGTGACTCTTTTCCCCGTTACGCTTACCGAAGACAGTCAAGAAAGTAGCCGCAATAGTTCAAAGAGAGGCGACACAAAGATAGTTGCCGCATCGCAATGATGCTGCAGCTTTCGTCGCGAGTGATGGGGCTTCTCGCTCACGATTGCAAAGCCTGCGCCAATTAAGGCTCCATGAAAGCTGAAGAAGTAACCCAGCCAAGCCATGGAATCAGCGTTCCTACCAGAAAACCAGAAGGCGAAAACACTCAAATACAGGGCCAACGCTATAGCTATTCCGCCCACTGATTCTCGGGAGGTCTTGCACGCCAGAGCCAGAGCAAGCACGGCTGCTTGCGGTAACCAGAGGTATGTAAAATTACCCAGGAAATACTCGTTTTTAGGGCTTATGTAGACGGCAACGGCTAGGCCCAGAGCAATACCTACTACTGCTATTGATATACCGGTAGATCTTGCTGCGTCCTTTTCTGCTGAACTCATTCCTCGTGACCTTTGTGACGTGCCGAAGGTGCAAAACGCCATGACCGAGTTGCAATGTCATCCCGTTTTACGAGCTTGCGGTCAGTGAGCGTCTTTTATCACGTTGAAGTTCAATAACAGAGGTGGCGGCAAGCCATGCAAAAGAAAGCATCCAAACGTAAAATCCGTAGCTGTAGCTTGTGATGCTTATCCTTCCGGCGCCATCGTTCCAGATGCTGGTGTAGGAGAACGAGGTTAGGCCCATCGCGATTGCTATGATTGAGCAAATCAGCGACTTTCTTGCATTCCTGTATAGATACGCCGGTATGAACGCGATGTTTGCAAGCCACGCGATGCCTCCGTCCATGACCGCAAGAATACCTGACAGCAAAATATGCCAGCCATATGAGTATGGGCTTACGTCGAAAACCTCATGATGCTCGTTTGTAGCCGGCAGCATCAGGCTCAGGCCGTAAAGCGCGAGAGCGAAGTCTTTCAACTCAAACTGGAGTGGGCGGATTTTCATCGGCAATCCGTTTTTTTCACGGTATGAAAGAGCCCGGCGGGCCGGGCCCTGGGTCAGTCGAGCACCGGCCGCAAGAAGGTTCTCTCGTAGCTGACGATGAATCGCTTCTCTGTTGCCAGCGCGAATGTGCTGACACATTCCGGATCAGTCTCTGATTCTTTGCGATAGCGCTCATAATCCGAAAGGCTCGGAAAGCTGAAAAGGCAATAGGCGACGTTATTGGCGCCCTCGGCAGGAAGGAAATAACCGTGGTGGGTGCCCCCCATTCGGTTGACTATGCCAATCCATAGTCTCGAATAGTTTTCAAAGGCGGGGATTTGATAGGGGTCAATCTGATACTTCAGATGGCAGGTGATCACGCGAGTCGTCCTTGTCCAGTTTGAATGAGCAGCTTACTGGACATCCATGTGATTGGTAAAACTCGACTGGATGCTAAGTTTTTGCGCAGTTGTATAAAGGGAATTGCGGTGCAGGGTCTAAAATTGCGGAGCCAAAAAGATAAGGGCCTGCATGAAGTTCATCATGCAAGCCCTTGATATATATGGTGCCCGAACCCGGAATCGAACCGGGACGCCCTTACGAGCGGGGGATTTTAAGTCCCATGCGTCTACCAGTTTCGCCATTCGGGCGGTAGCGCGTTGTTACAGGGTTGGGAATATATAGATCCAGGCGCTTCGACGCAAGGTCGGTCTGCCGCTTTCTTGCATGGACGGCGCCTGAAAAAGCTTGGCAGATCAGTGATCTACATCGGCTTTAACAGGCGAACCGGAGGATTCCTACAGTACGGGAACAAGCGGTATAAATGACAGTCATAGCGATATGCCATCTAGGCAATCTGGAAAGGAATCAGTTGATGCTCAGTGTTCGCAGGCGCTATTGGATGGTTATTGCAGGTGTCGTGGGACTGTTGGCCGGTACGGCACAGGCTGGGAGTGCGGTGAAGTGGGGGGATTTCAGCGCGTCAGGCGGTGATCGGTTGACGGGGACTTCGCTGGAGGCGGGCAATCAGTATGTGTTGAAGGCGTCGAGCATTTCGGTGGGGGATATTGAACAGCTGCAGGCTGCGCAGAAACGTACCGAGAGTGAGGTGCAAGGCCTGAAAGGCAAGCTGGAGGGGCAGGACCGCGCGTTCGATGAGTTCAAGCGCAGGGACGGTTCGAGCGCCAGTTCCAGTGACAGCCAGTTGGCGAGCCTCAAGCGCACGGTCGAGGATCAGAACAGCACGATCGAACGGCAGAAAAGCGATATCGAAGGTTTGAAGCGCAGCCTGGATGATCTCAAACGCAGCGTGGATACCTTGAGCAGCAAGGTCAAGTAGCCTGGCCGCATGCGACATGCGGTCGGTCATGAGCCTGGATGCGGGTGTAAGGTAGGGCGTGCAACGCTGGGAAATCTCAGGAAAGCGAGGTGACTATGAGCGCTCCACTGCTGAAGAAGCTGCATCTGAATGGGTACGACATCGTGCAGGTCAATTTCGGGCCATGGCGGGTGTGTACGCCCCAGGATCGGCTGGCGTCCTTCAATTCCCGTGAACAGGCACTGGCGTATGCCGCCACGTTGCCGGGTTACCAGGCACGCAACAGGCCGGTGTCCAATGATGATTGATTGAAAACGAAGCCCCGGTTTGTCCGGGGCTTCTGCGTTTCTGCTTATACGAAAGGCTGTGCGCCGAAGCCGCGGGGCAGGCGCTGTCGCCCTGGCAGATCGGTCAGGCGCTGCGTCCAGGCACTGCGCCAGTCGGTGCTGGTGTGGGTCTTGGCCTGGCGCGAAGCACGGCGTGCGGCGTTGCGCTGGTTGCGGCGCGCTTCCTTGTAGGCATCGGTGTTGCGGCAGGTGCGGCACTTACCTGAGGTTACGACCCCCATGGGCGCAGCAGCGTTCGGTTTTGCCCCTGGACCTGTTCAACACCCCCGCCTCGGCGCTACCCTGCCATGCCACTGATCATGAAAAGGAGTGTGTGATGAGCGTCGAGACCCTGCCCCTGGAAGGCAGTTGCCGTTGTAACCGGGTGCGCTTCAGCGTGAGCCAGGCGCCGGTGATTACCATGGCGTGCCACTGCACCGGCTGCCAGAAGATGACCGCCAGTGCGTTCTCCCTCAGTGCACTGATTCCCGCCAGCGCGTTCACGGTGACCCAGGGCTGCCCGGTGGTCGGCGGCCTGCACGGGGTCGATCGTCACTATTGCTGCCCGCACTGCATGAGCTGGCTGTTTACCCGCCCCCATGGCATCGATGAGTTCGTCAACGTGCGTGCGACGCTGTTGGATAATGCTGCGGAGTACGTGCCCTTTATGGAAACCTGGACCCGCGAAAAACTGGCCTGGGCTACCACGCCGGCAGTCGAAAGCTTCGAGCAGTTGCCGCAACCCGAGGACTTTGCACGGTTGCTGCAGGCCTATGCCGAATTCAGCGCTCGCTGAGTTCAGTCAATCAAGGCGAGCAGGTCCGTATCGCCCACGTCCTGCCCGGCCTGGGTCAGCAGCGTGGTGACCTGGCCTCTATGGTGGGTCTGGTGATTGAAAAAATGCACCAGCAGGGCGCCGAATGTCTTGCTGGCCGCCGCGCCGCGCATGTTGTGGTAGTGCAGGCGATGGTCGAGGTCGGGTTCGCGCAGGGTGTGCACCCAATCGATGATCAATTGGTCCAGCCAACGCCGCCGGGCGGCGAGTTCACCCAGGTCGGCGAACGCCAGTTGCTTGAGGTCCGACGGCGCGGCGATGCTGTTCAGCGGCGCCAGCGTCGCGTAGCCGGCGGGGTGCAGGGCAAAGCGTTTGAGCCAGACGGTGTCGCCCAACGTGAGATGGTTGAGCGTGCCGAAGACCGAGCCGAAAAACGCTTGGCGGTCCACGCGCAACTCATCGTCCGTAAGCCTGGCAGCCGCGTCATAGACCTTGCGGTTCATCCACTGGTTGTAGGTCGCCAGCAGCGTCATTTGTTCGATACGGTCCACGTGCTTTACCCCTCGTTGGCAATGGTGCCGCCATCATAAGGTAATTACCTGGACGACCCGCCACGGCAACTGCACCGGGAGCAGCAGGCCAGGCCTAAAACCTGAGCGTCGCACCGGTGGTCAGCCATTGATTGCGTTCACCGCCCAGGTAGCGCCCGAGCACCAGGTCGACGTCGACAAACTCCCCGAAGTGCAGGCGCGGCCCTGCTTGCCAGGCCTGGTCACCGCCTTCCTGGCCGTAACGTTCAGCGATCAACGTGAGGGCATCCATCAGTTGATACTCGACGCCGGTGCCCCAGCTCAGGCGCTGGTTTTGCTCGCCGTCGTTGTAGGCATGGGCCCAGCCGGCATTCAGGTTCAAGCGCAGGGGCGCCAGCGGTTGCCAGGTCAAGGGGAGGGTGAAGTCGGCGCCGTCGAACCCGTGTCGTCGATCAAGGGCAAGATGCGCCCCGGCGGAGATCGCCATTTCCAGCCCCAGGTCTTGCCGTGACAGCACCTGCGCCTTGAGTTGCGGACTCACCTGGGTCTCGCCCCGGCCTGCGCTGTCGGCCCGTGACAGCGCCGCGCCCCACTGCACCGAAGGCAGTACGCTGAACGTGCACGCGGGAGACAGCGTTGCCGTGTGCGTGTTGCCGGCGTGCCGGTCGGCGCTGTACCAGGCGTCGAGATTGCAGGCACCCGGTGCGTTGATTGCGCCGTCATCGACCACATAGGCGCCACCGGCGGCATGGGCCTTGGACACCAGGGCAATTAACAGGATCGAACCCAGGGTGATACCGATAAACAGCAGGTTGCGCCGCAGCGCCCGCTGTTTTGCCGGCGGCAACAGCAGCAGGGTCTGGCGCGCGCCGCGATAGTGCCGCGCACGGTATTTGGCAAACCCGTCCGGGCGCTTCGGGGTGTGTTTGTTGTGCATGATGCACCTCGCTTGAATGTCAGTTCTCTACGGTCAGCACCGAAATGCCGCTGGCCCTGGCCTGGCAGACCAGCTCCGACGTGTCGTCACCACCTGGCAGCGCGATGACCACATCCGCGCGGCTGTCGGTCAGCATGAAATGGTTGCGCTGGCGCTCCGCCTGCTTGCCGTGGCGTTGCCAGTTGGGCGGGTAGCGCACCACGTCGATGCCGAGTTCCCGCGCCCAGTCCTCGATGGCGCTGCCGAGGAACTGGTTGCCGCCGTGAATCAGCACCTGCACGGGGCGCAGGCGGTGGTAAGCGTCCAGCACTTGGCGGGACTTTTTGCAGTCGGCGTAATGACGACCGGCACAGATCAAGACGCGCATGATCCTATTCCTTGTAATGCACGGTGGCGGCCGGGCGACCGCCACCGTTTAAACGGCGGGGGAACTCAGTACCACTGCTTGAAGCGGCGGATGTAGAGGGTTTTCATCAGTTGGGCCACGCAGCAATAGCTGAGCAGCGTGCCGACCAGCCACGGGAAGTACGCCAGCGGCAGCGGTTGCAGGCCCACCAGGGCGCCCAGGGGCGAGAACGGTACGTAGATGCCCAGCGCAATCACCACGCCGGTCATCATCAGCACCGGCCATGCCGCCGTGCTCTGGAAGAACGGAATCTTGCGGGTGCGCAGCATGTGCACCACCAGGGTTTGCGAGAGCAGGCCCTCGATAAACCAGCCGGACTGGAACAGGGTCTGCATTTCCACGCTGTTGGCGGCGAACACGTACCACATCAGGGCAAAGGTGGTGATGTCGAAGATCGACGAGGTCGGCCCGATCCAGATCATGAAGCGGCCGATGTTCCTGGCGTCCCACTTGCGCGGTTTGGCCAGGTACTCCTTGTCCATCTTGTCCCACGGCAGGGCCAGTTGGGAGATGTCGTACATCAGGTTCTGCAGCAGCAGGTGAATCGACAGCATCGGCAGGAACGGGATGAATGCACTGGCCACCAGCACCGAAAACACGTTGCCGAAGTTGGAACTGGCGGTCATGTTCAGGTACTTCATGATATTGCCGAAGGTTTCGCGGCCTTTGAGCACGCCTTCTTCCAGCACCATCAGGCTCTTTTCGAGCAGGATGATGTCGGCCGATTCCTTGGCGATGTCCGTGCCGCTGTCTACCGAGATACCCACGTCGGCATCCCGCAATGCCGGTGCGTCGTTGATGCCGTCGCCGAGGAAGCCGACGGTGTGGCCGTTGGCTTGCAGGGCCTTGAGCACCCGGGATTTCTGTAGCGGCGTGAGCTTGGCAAATACCGTGCGCTCCTCCACATGGCGCGCCAGGGTGGCGTCGTCCATAAGCTCGATCTCCACCCCCAACAGCGGCCGGCCTGGTTCGAGGCCGACCTGGCGGCAGATCTTGCTGGTGACCACGGCGTTGTCGCCGGTGAGGACTTTGACCGTCACGCCGATCTGCTGCAGGGCTGCAATCGCCGGGCCGGCGGTTTCCTTGGGCGGATCGAGGAAGGTCAGGAAGCCCTGGATCACCAGGTTGCGCTCATCGGCGGTGGTGTACTGCTGGCGGGCCAGGGCCTTTGGAATGTTGCGCGTGGCCACCACCAGCACGCGGAAGCCGTCTTCGTTGTAGTCATTGGCGATCGCCAGCAACTCCTCGCGGCGGTGCTCATCCAGAGGCACTGCACTGCCGGCCTCCATCACGTGGGTGGCAATGTCCAGCATCTCCTCGACGGCGCCTTTGCACACCAGCAGATGGTCGTGGACAGCGTCCTTGACCACGATGGAGAGGCGACGGCGCACAAAGTCGAACGGCAATTCATCGACCTTGCTGTAGGCAAACGGCAGCTGGAACCTCGGGTTCTGCTCCGAGAACTGCACCACGGCCTGGTCCATCAGGTTTTTCATGCCGCTCTGGTGGTAGCTGTTGAGCCAGGCCAGGGACAGCACCGCATCATCGCGCTGGCCGAAGGCGTTGACGTGATGCTCGAGGATGATCTTGTCCTGGGTCAGGGTGCCGGTCTTGTCGGTGCACAGCACGTCCATCGAGCCGAAGTTCTGGATCGCGTTGAGGCGCTTGACCACTACTTTGCGCTTGGCCATCGCCGTGGCGCCCTTGGCCAGGTTGGCGCTGACGATCATCGGCAGCATTTCCGGGGTCAGGCCCACGGCAACCGCCAGGGCGAACAGGAACGCATCGCCCCAGTCACCCTTGGAGAAGCCGTTGAGGAAGAACACGATCGGTACCATCACCAGCATGAAGCGGATCAGCAGCCAGCTGACGCTGTTCACCCCGCGATCGAATGCGGTCTGTACCCGGGAGCCGACAATCGCCTTGGCCAGGGAGCCAAAGTAGGTGCGCGGCCCGGTCGCCACCACCACAGCTTTGGCGCGGCCGCTGACCACATTGGTGCCCATGAAGCAGATGTTCGGCAGGTCCAGCAGGTTGCCCTGGTCGGCGGCGACCGGCCCGGCGGATTTTTGCGTGACGTCGCCGAGGGTGTCGTACTTCTCCACCGGCAAGGCTTCGCCGGTGAGCACCGCCTGGCTGATAAACAGGTCCCGGGACTCGATCAGGCGGATGTCGGCAGGGATCATGTCACCGGCCGACAACTGCACGATATCGCCGGCCACCAACTCGCGCATCGGCACTTCGCGCAGGGTGGGCTGGCTGCCCACTTGCTCACGGCGCAGCACCGTGGCAGTGGTGCGGACCATGGCTTTCAAGGCTTCGGCGGACTTGGTCGAACGGTGCTCCTGCCAGAAGCGCAGCAGGCTGCTGAGCAGGACCATGGTCATGATGATGACGACCTTGGTGGGATCGGCTTCTTCACCGTCCTGCATCGGCAGCCAGCAGTCGGTGAAAAAGCTGATGCCGCCCAGGGTCAGCAACACGTAGATGAACGGGTTGTTCAGGGCCTGCAGGAATTGCACGATGGCGTGAGGCGGTTTGTCATGGGCCACTTCGTTGTGGCCTTCCCGTTGCAGACGGGCAGTGGCGTCCAGTTCAGTCAGGCCATCCTGGGTGGCGCGTACGTTGGCCAGGGTGGCCGACAGGCCGTTGTGGGCTTCGCGGGCGGCACGCATCGACAGTTTGGTGTCGCTGGCGGTGCCGGTTTTTTTCTGCAGTGGCGTGTTTTTTACGGCGCTCATTGTCTGTGCTCCTGTCGCCAATTCTCGACAAAACATACCCGGTACTTACCTGAATACAGGCGAGCGAAAGCATGCCGAGTCGCTGACTTCGCGATCGGTTTAAATAAGGTGCTTGGATAACTTCTACAGGCGCGTTAGTTATAAGGCGCGCAGCGAACTACAACTGGAAAGTTTCATAAAGAACTCCAGGGACTTAATCAGGAAGTTATTGTTTCAGCGGGATTGAACGGCGCGGGCGCTCAGCACTATCCCAGGCTGAAAAGCGGCGGTCTCTGCGGGTCTTTGGGGGAGGGGGCAACGCAGGGCGTGCGTCGTGGCAGAAAAACCACGCGGGCATGGCAACGCTTGGCTCGCAAGGCTGCGGCCAGTGTGGGTACATCGGGCCAAGCAAGGGTTGGGAAGGTCATAACACACCTCGGGACCGGACGGGCGACCGGCGAGGCAGTTACGGCGGAGCATCAAGCTCCAGCGCAGCTTACCGGACCGGGGAGGCGAGTCCTGTCATGTTCTGGATTGGGCGCCCGACGCCCGCCAGGGCGGTGCTCGGACAGCGACTGGATACTGTGTCCATTGGCTTCTTTTGTGAGGGTTAAAAAAGGCCCCAGTTGCGGGCAGGGGCAATCTACTCAGGCAGTTACAAAATGTCAACGCATGATTAATTAAATAGCCCGGTGTTCAGAGTTCATTCAGACAAGAGGCACTCGAAAGTTACCCGATATATAACTTCATACGCCCTGTGCGGCGAGAACGGCCAGATAGATCAGCACTAAACCGCAGGCGCCATAACTGATGCGTTGCCACATGGGCGATGCATTCTTGCGCAGCAGGTTCACCAGTGCGGCGATCAGAAAGCATGACAGCACCGAAGCCAGCATGAAGCCGGCGAAAAACATCAGCGTCTGCCCATGGCTGGGCGTAGCGCCGACGATGCCTGACAGCGCGCTGCCCAGCGCCCCCCAGTAGACGATGTTTTTCGGGTTGGCCAGGGAAATCGCCGCGCCCACGGCCAGCGCATTTTGTCGGGTGCTGGCCGGTGCATCATCGGCTTCGGGCAAGTGCCAGGCGTCGATCAGGCTGCGTACGCCCAGCCACGCCAGGTACAGGGCGCAGATGATCGTCAGCGGCACGCGCACGGCGTCATGCTGGATCAGCAGTGCGATGCCGGTGAGGCCGATCACTGCCCACACGGCATCGCCTACCAGCGAGCCAAACTGCACCAGCAAGGCGGGTGTGAAACCGTGGAGCAAGCCACGGCGCAACGTCTCCGCCAGCACCGCACCGGGGGAGAGGCAAAACACAAAGCCGAATACCAGTGCGTAAAAAAAGATCGTCAGCATGCCCGCGTCCTTTCAGGAAAGTGCGAGAGCATACGCTGGCAGAGGGATGGGAATCCATATCGCCGCAGCGGATTCATCCAGCCGTCAGGAGGTGGCCATTTCCAGCAGCGCTATGCGCTCGAGTTCGACCTTGAGCTCGCCAGGGCTGAGGCGGGCAAAGGGCAGGGCGAAAAACGCCCGGCAACGGCTGGCGATGGTCTCCAGCGTGGCATCGAATGCCGCCTGGATGCTGGCCTGGTCACCTTGAACCTCCGAGGGATCTGCCAAGCCCCAATGCGCCTTCACCGCCGGCCCGAAATACACCGGGCAGGCTTCGCCCGCCGCCTTGTCGCAGACGGTGATGACCACATCCGGCGGGCTGTCTTCAAATGCGTCATTGCCCTTGCTGTACAAGCCTTCGGTGCGGATACCCGCCGCCTGCAAGGTGCTCAGGCTGCGCGGCAGGACCTGGCCCTTAGGGAAACTGCCGGAGCTGACCGCGGCAAAACCCTGCGGGGCCAGGTGGTTGAACATCGCTTCGGACAAGATGCTGCGACAGCTGTTGGCGGTGCACATGAACAGGACTTTCATTGCGGTTTCTCCGTTAGATGCTCAGGCGCAACGCGAGGGCGGCGAGGGTGATCAGCAGCACCGGCAAGGTCAGCACAATCCCGACCTTGAAGTAGTAGCCCCAGGTGATGGTGATGCCTTTGCGCGCCAGGATATGCAGCCACAACAGGGTGGCCAGGCTGCCGATGGGGGTGATTTTCGGGCCCAGGTCGCTGCCGATCACGTTGGCGTAGATCATCGCGTCCTTGACCACGCCCACGGCATGGCTGGACTCGATGGACAGCGCGCCGATCAATACCGTCGGCAGGTTGTTCATCGCCGAGGACAACAAGGCCGTCAGCACGCCAGTGCCCATGGCCGCACCCCACACGCCGTAAGTGGCAAAGGTATCGAGCCAGGTCGCCAGGTAGGTGGTGAGGCCGGCGTTACGCAAGCCGTAGACCACCAGGTACATCCCCAGGGAAAAGACCACGATCTGCCACGGGGCTTCCTTCAGCACCTTGCGCGTGGAGATCTTGTGGCCCTTGGCGGCGATCACCAGCAGGAGTACGGCGCACACCGCGGAAATCGCGCTGATGGGAATGCCCAGGGGTTCCAGGGCAAAGCAGCCGATCAACAGGATGCCCAGCACCCACCAGCCGGCGCGGAAGGTGGCGCGGTCGTGGATCGCGCTGGCGGGGTCTGCCAGGTCGGCGGGGTCGTAGGCCTGGGGAATATCGCGGCGGAAGAACCACAGCAGCACCGCCAGGGTGGCGGCGACGCTGACGACGTTGACCGGCACCATGACCGCGGCATAGGCGTTGAAGCCGATCTTGAAGTAGTCCGCCGAGACGATATTCACCAGGTTCGACACCACCAGAGGCAGGCTCGCTGTGTCGGCGATAAATCCCGCGCCCATCACAAACGCCAGGGTCGCCGCCGGGGAAAAGCGCAGTGCCAGCAGCATCGACATCACGATGGGGGTGAGGATCAGCGCCGCGCCGTCGTTGGCAAACAGCGCCGACACCAGGGCGCCGAGCAGCACCATATAGGCAAACAAGCGCCGGCCACGCCCGCGCCCCCAGCGCGCCACATGCAGTGCCGTCCAGGCAAAGAACCCGGCTTCGTCCAGCAGCAGGCTGATGATGATCAGTGCGACAAACGTCCCGGTGGCATTCCAGATGATGTGCCAGACCGCCGGGATATCCGCCAGGCTGATCACGCCACAGGCCAGGGCCAGGATCGCGCCCATCGTGGCGCTCCAGCCCACTCCGAGCCCCTTGGGCTGCCAGATGACCAAGACGATGGTGAAAATAAAAATGGCGACTGCGACAAGCATGAATTAACGCTCCGGTGGCTCAGCAGCAGGTGCTGGCTCGTTGTGGTCTGTCGCCCATTGCATCCAGACGCTGTGCGTCGCTGTGCAACCATGGCTGGTTGGCTTGCAGGGTGATGTCCAGCACCTGGTTCACCCAATCGGGCAGTGCCGGGTTGACGCGGTAGTAGATCCATTGGCCCTGGCGACGATCCAGCAGCACACCGCAACTGCGCAGTTGCGCCAGGTGGCGGGAGATTTTTGGCTGGCTGTCGTCCAAGGCATGGATCAGTTCGCAGACGCAAAGTTCGCCTTCACGCTGAATCAATAGCGTCAGGCGCGCCCGAGTGGCGTCGGCCAGGCATTTGAACAGGGTGGGCGGTGTAAGGGGATCCGACATGACCATTGCCTATATACATATGGAAATTCGAATATACGTATGTCCATATGTTTCGGTCAAATCCTGTTTCAATTGATATGGATCAAACCTCGGGAAAACTGCCACAAGTGATTGAAATTAAAATGAAACACGAATGTCCTAAAGTGCCTCCCCATTGCTGATGAAGGAAGACCCGCGTGACCCGTGCCACTCGCAACCTGCGCAAAACCCTGGATTCCGTCGCGGAAAATAACGAAACCGCGGCATTCGACCTGATGCGTGCCGTTGAAAAACTCGGCGATGAAGTGCTGCGCCAGCGCTTGCTCAACACCATTCACCGGCTCAACCAGGACGCTCACGAACTGCGTGAAGCGCGGGATTCGGTGGAGCAGGTGTCGGTCAGGCTCGCCTGAGCAAGATCGTTCAAGACAAGCTCCATCTTGCGCTGGCATGCTTGTGGACTGTCTGTCGATGAGCCGTTTCCATGCCTGCTGCCTTACCTCATTACGCCTTCGCTCGTGGTGCAATCGCCGTCATTCCCCTGTCCCTGGCCTGTGCACCCTGGGGGCTGCTGGCCGGTTCCATGGCCATCGATGCGCAATTCACGCCACTGCAAGCCCAGGGCTTGTCCGCCATTGTGTTTGCCGGCGCTGCGCAGTTGGTCGCCATTGGCATGGTCAAGAGCGGTGCCAGCCTGATTTCCATCGTGTTGACCACCTTGCTGCTGACCTCCCAGCACCTGCTGTATGGCATGCACCTGCGCCCGATTCTTTCGCCGCTCAAGACCCGCTGGCGCATGAGCCTGGGCTTTCTGCTGACCGATGAGTTCTTTGCTCTGGTCAACCACTATGACCGTGAAACCTTCAATCGCTGGTACGCCCTGGGTGTTGGCCTGACGTTTTACATCGCCTGGAACCTGTTCACCCTGGCCGGCATCGTGCTTGGCAAAAGCATCCCAGGCCTTGATCAGTTGGGCCTGGAGTTCTCCATCGCCGCCACCTTTATCGCGCTGATCACCCCGGTGGTGCGCGACGTGCCGACGGTGGTCTGCGTGGCGGTGTCGTTGTTGTTTTCCGTATGGTTGAGCTTCCTGCACTGGGAGTCGGCCGTGGTGGTGTCGGGTGTGCTCGGCATGAGCGCAGGGTTTTTCTGTAAACGCCTGGGGGTTGGGCAGCGATGATTTACCTGATGATTGTGGCCATGGGCCTGGTGGTTTTTTTCAACCGTTATCTGTTTATCGAGCCGCGCCTGCCGGTGCGCCTCAACCGTGGGGCACGGGAGTTTCTCGGGTTTGCGGTGCCGGGCATGCTCACGGCGATCTGCGGGCCGATTATTTTCCTGGCTGATCACCAGCTCAACCTGAGCCCGGCCAATCCGTATTTGCTGGCCGGTATCTGCGCCGTGGCGCTGATGTTCTGGACGCGTAACGTATTGATGACCGTGCTGCTGAGCATGGGGTTGTTCTACCTGTTTCGCGGGTGGCTCTGAAGCGCAGGCGAAAAAAAGCCCGCGGGAGGGCGGGCAGAAGGACACTTCTAAAAATGAGCCAGGCCACTATAGGCGGCATATTCTCCCTCCACAGTGAAACAAAATTCATGGGGGCGTCAGTCAGCCTTGCGGCAATGGTACAGTCGCGTTTTTTCCAACGAGGCAATGGCATGCACAAGGTGGTAATGGGCGCATTGGTATTGACGGCACTGGCCGGTTGCGCGGGCTCGAAGATGAACGAGGCGCGCCTGGGGGCTCCCTACAAGGCCATGGCATCGGACAAGGCCACGCTGGTGGTTGCCGAGTGCATCCAGTTTGGCTGGCAGGATGAAAGCGTGTTTGGCGTCGACGCCGGTGGCTTCAAAGAGCCGAACGGGGCCGGTGGTTTCACCGTCTACACCACCGGTGGCGATTACTTCGTCGACGTGCAAAGCGCCGGTGCCGGTTCGTCCGTCAAGTACTACGCCGTTGAAGACACGATGCCGGCCAAGCGTCGCTTGGCGGCACTCGCGACCTGTCTGTAATACGTTGCCTTAGTCATTTCAGGAAACGCCCGGCGGGACAGCCGCCGGACATTCGCTTATGATTCAATCCGCCCGCCCGACATAATGGCTCTTTACCAGTACATGGACGTCGAGGCCTTACCGTCGGGCGGGCACCTTTAGTCTTTATCGCGGCATAAAACCCAAATGCCAGCGCCGGGGAATCTTCAGCGACACCAGCCCCAACACGCCCGCCAATACACCGCTGACCACCAGCGCCCTCAGCCCCATGTGCTGCTCCAGCAGCGCGCCAATCACCGCGCCGACAAACATCCCCGCCCACGGAATCAGTTGCACCCGCCAGCCGTTGCGGCGTTCCCCCAGCATCCAGCGTCCCAGCCCGCGCCCAAAGCGTGACAGTGCCCCGGTCACGTAGGTCAGCCCCACCGGCAAGCCGTTGACCTCTTCCACAGCTGCGTTGAGCATGCCCATCGCAATGATCGCCGCCAGCAGCGCCGGCAAGGTGTCGGCGAAGGGCAGCAAGGCTGCGCCGCAGAGCAAGGTGGCGATACACAGCAATAGGGGCAGGGCATGGCGCCGGCTGAGACGGCCGACCACTACGCCCAAGGCGTTACCGGCGACAAATGTGGCGACCAGCAACAGCAGGCGTGCGGTCAAGCCGAGATCCCCCACACTGATGGCCACGGCCAGGCGCGTGGTGTTGCCGCTCATGAACGAAACAAAGTCGCCGCTGGCCATGAAGCCGATGGCGTCAGTCATGCCCGCCAATACCGAAAGGCTGGCCACCAGCATCAGGCCGACGCGGCCGCGCCAGCGCTTTTGATGGGCCAGTGCGGCATTGGCATAAGGCTTTTTGGGCGAAGGCAGCATAGGGCCGGGTTCCTCGGTGAGATTATCCGGCCACTACCCTAGGACGCTTTGATTGCGCGCGCAATGACCTCAGACACACTCCAGGCGCCAACCCTCAGGTTGCCAGAGCAAGCGGTGGGTTGGCCCGAGCGCCTGGATGAACGCCTCATCATGGGATACAACCATCATTGCCCCGCTGAAGCCCTGCAGCGCCTGTTCAAAGGCGATCACCGATTCCAGGTCCAGGTGGTTGGTGGGCTCATCAAGCAACAGCAGTTGCGCGGGTGTTTCACCCCACAGGGCAATCGCCATCGCGGCTTTCAACCGCTCGCCGCCGCTGAGGTGCACGGTCGGTTGGGTGACCCGCCGGGCATCCAGTTGCAGCAAGGCCAGGCGCGTACGCAGTTCGGCTTCGGGCAGCGGTGTGTCGAGCAGGTTGAGCTGTTCGACGAGGGAGCGTCGGTCATCCAGCAGCGCCTGGTGCTGGTCGATATACGCGCAGGGCACCGGCACCGAGCACTCACCGCTGGCGGGCTGGCAGTGGCCGGCCAGTACCTTGAGCAGGGTGGATTTGCCGCAACCATTCGGTCCTTGCACAGCCACGCGCACCGGCCCTGTGAGGTTGAGTGTGAGGGCGGGATGCTCCAGCCAGGGCAACCGGACCTCCGTCAAGGCCACGACCTGTCGGCCATTGGGCACGACCGACCCCGGCAAGGCCAACAGGGTCGGCGTTTCATCCACCACGCGCTCGTAGGCTTGGCGCACCTGTTCATCCAGCGCGTGTTTGTAGGCGTGATGGGCACTGCGCACCGTGGCGACGACTTCGGTGGCGGCGCTTTTCCAGCGCGCCTTGGTAAACCGGTCCACATTGGCTGTCTCTGCGTGCTTGCGGGAGCGCGCCGCCTGGCGTTGCAGGCTGTCATGGTCTTTCTGCACGCGCCGGCGTTCGCGGTTGCGTTCAAGGCGTGCGTGCTCCAGCGCCGCGACGGCGGCGTGTTGTTCGGTGTCGCGCTGCAGGCGATAGGCATCATAGTTGCCGCCGTAGACGTGAGGGCCGAGTGGGGACAGTTCAATGATGCGCCCGAGGGTGTTGAGTATTTTTCGGTCGTGGCTCACCACCACCAGGCCGCCACGCCATTCCTGCAACAGGTGCAGCAGCCACCGGCGGCCGGCGCTGTCGAGGTGGTTGGTGGGCTCATCGAGCACCAGCAGTTGCGGTGCGGCCAGCACGGCGCCGATCAGCCTGAGCCGCGCCAGTTGTCCTCCACTGAGTTGATCGGCCGGCGTATCGACACCCAGCTGCGCAAGGCCTGCCGTATCGAGTGCGGCGCGCAAGCGTTCGGCAAGGTCCCAGCGATTGTCGATCAACTCAAGGTCATCGACCTGCGCCGTCCCTGCCGCCATGCGTGCCAGTGCCGCCAGCACGGGCGTGGTGCCCGTCAGGTCAGAGAGGGTGTCTCCCGCTGCAACCGCCATGTCCTGGGGGACATAGGCCACGCTGGCCGAGCGCTTGAGCGAACCGGAGGAGGGGGACAACACGCCGGCGATCAATTGGGCGAGGATACTTTTGCCCCGTCCATTACGTCCCACAATCCCGGTGGGCGTGTGGTCGATGGACAGGCTCAGGTCGTCCAGCAAGGTCTCGCCATTGGCGAACTGGAAGCACAGGTGTTGCAGGGAAACCAATACGGGCAGCCGGTTGACGTCAGTCATCAGCACCTCCAAAAAATGTCGGACAGGCCAACAAGCGCGCCAGGCGGCTCGTTGCGGGTACATTCTGGAAGGCTTAGTGATTCACGTCGGCGGTCGTCCCGGAAGTCAGAGGGGGGCCAAGAGCCTAACCCGCCTTGGCATTGCCGGGCAAGTCGGCGGCCAGTTGTTCAAGGAACATCGCCAAGGCGACTTCCTCGGCCTTCAGGCCTTTGCGCCCCCGTGGCTTGGGCAATCTGGACAATTCGCCCAGGCTGAAATGCTCCAGCACGGCCGGGTGGATATAACACTTGCGGCACACCGCAGGCGTATTGCCCAGTTGCCTGGCAACATCCTTGACCATCGCCACCACATGTCGCTTGGCGTCGGATTCCGGTTGCCATTCCAACTCCCGCAGCACCGCCAGCGCCATGGCGGTGCCGGCCCAGGTGCGGTAATCCTTGGCAGTGAAGTCGGCACCGGTAAGATCGTGCAGGTAGGCGTTGACGTCATGGGAGCTGACGGTGTGCCGCTCGCCGTCTTCGTCCAGATACTGGAACAGGTTCTGCCCCGGTAACTCCAGGCAGCGCTTGACCACCGTGGCCAGGCGCCGGTCCTTGACGCTGACCTGGTGCTCCACGCCACTCTTGCCGCGAAACTGGAACTGGATCTCGCTGCCTTTGACATCCACATGGCGGTTGCGCAGGGTGGTCAGCCCGTAGGATTTGTTGTCTCGCGCATATTGGGTATTGCCGACACGGATCAGCGTGGCGTCCAGCAGCATCACCACCGTGGCCAGGACTTTTTCGCGCGTGAAGCCGGGTTCGGCGATTTGCGATTCGAGCTGTTTGCGCAGTTTCGGCAGGGCGTTGCCGAACTCCTGCAGCCGCGCGTACTTGTCGCTGTCACGCACCTCACGCCAGCGCGCGTGATAGCGGTATTGCTTGCGTCCACGGGCATCGCGGCCGGTGGCTTGCAGGTGCCCGCGCGGGTCGGCGCAGATCCACACATCGGTATACGCCGGAGGGACGGCGAGGGCGTTCAGGCGCTTGATCTCATCGGCATCCCGGATGCGCTCGCCCTTGGCGTCGAAGTACTGGAACTTGCCGCGCACTCGCTTGCGGCGGATGCCGGGCTGGGTGTCGTCAACGTAATGCAGGTCGCGGGGCAGGTCGGCGGGCAGCGCGGAGTCGGGCATGGTGCGGGTTCCTTGGCAACGGATCAGGCCGGTATTCCTGATTGACCGCAGCCGTGTGCGGTCGTGCCAAAAGGTTTCTTATGCCAGCACGGCCACCGCCTTGATCTGCGCCCACAGCGCCTGGCCGGGGTGCAATTGCAACTGGTCGCGGGAGAACCGCGTGATCCGCGCCAGCAACGGCGTGCCATCCGCGTCCAGGCGCACCAGCACATGGGCGCTGTTATCCGCCGCGATCTCCTGGGTAACCGTCACCGGCAGGCGGTTGAGGATGCTGCTGTGCTCTCCGGCGTGCAGGCTGAGGCTGACGTCGCGCGCCTGTACCTTGACCCGCAATGCCTTGCCCAACGCCAGCGGTGCATGGGCCACGCGCAGGTGCTGGGCACTGTCGGGCAGTTGCAGCGTGAGCAGATGGTAGTGATCGTCGTAGGCGCTGACGCTGCCGTTGATCACCACGCCCGCGTCGTCCCCCAACGCCAGGGGCAGGTCGAGCCGCGCCAGGGTGTCGCCGATGGGACCACTGGCCAGGGCCTTGCCGTCGCTGAGCAACACGATGTGATCGGCCAGGCGCGCCACCTCATCCTGAGCATGGCTGACGTATAGCACGGGGATGTCCAGTTCGTCGTGCAGGCGTTCCAGGTAGGGCAGGATTTCGCTTTTACGCTTGCTGTCGAGGGCGGCCAGGGGTTCATCCATCAACAGGAGTCTTGGGCTGGTGAGCAGGGCCCGGGCGATACCGATGCGCTGACGTTCACCGCCGGACAAGTGTTGGGGGTGACGCTCCAGCAGATGGCCGATCCCCAGCAACTCCGTGGCCTGGAGCATATCCACCCGGCGTTGCGAGCGCGGGATGCGCTTGAGGCCGAACTTCAGGTTGGCCCGCACCGATAGATGGGGGAACAGGCTGGGCTCCTGGAACACGTAGCCGAGCGCGCGCTTGTGCGGGGGCACGAACAGGCCGTTGCGGCTGTCTTGCCAGACTTCATCGTTGATCTGGATAAACCCATCTTCGGCCCGCTCCAGCCCGGCAATGCAGCGCAGGCAGGTGGTCTTGCCGGAGCCGGAATGCCCGTACAGCGCAGTCACCCCTCGGCCGGGCACATGCAGGTCCACGTCCAGGGCAAAGCCTGTGTACTTCAAGTTCAGGCGCACATTGATCATCGGCATCAACTCCAGCCCATCCTGGTTTTACGGCTGGAGTAGAGCGCCAGCAACACGAGGAACGCGAACACCACCATGGCGCCGGCCAGCCAATGGGCCTGGGCATACTCCATGGCTTCGACATGATCGTAGATCTGCACCGAGACCACGCGGGTCTTGTCGGGGATATTGCCGCCGATCATCAGCACTACGCCGAATTCTCCGACGGTATGGGCAAAACCCAGGATGGACGCGGTGATAAACCCCGGGCGCGCCAGGGGCAGGATCACCGTGAAGAAGGTATCCCACGGATTGGCGCGCAGGGTCGCGGCCACCTCCAATGGGCGTGTGCCGATGGCGGAAAAGGCGTTCTGCAACGGCTGCACCACGAACGGCATGGAATAGATCACCGAACCGATCACCAACCCGGCGAAGCTGAAGGTGAGGGTGCCCAGGCCCAGCCATTGGGTGAACTGGCCGAAGTAGCCGTGGGGGCCCATGGTCAACAGCAGGTAGAAACCGATGACGGTGGGTGGCAGCACCAATGGCAAGGCCACCACCGCGCCAATGGGACCGCGCCACCATGAACGGGTGCGCGACAGCCACAGGGCAATCGGAGTGCCGATGACCAGCAGGATCACGGTGGTCAGTGACGCCAGTTTGAGGGTCAACCAGATTGCGGAAAAATCGGCACTCGACAGGGGCATTTACTTGCTCAGTTCATAACCGTAGGACTGGATGACGGCGGCGGCTTTCGGCCCTTTGAGGTAGTCGACCAGTGCCTTGGCTGCAGCGCTGTCCTTGCCCTTGTTGAGGATCACCGCGTCCTGTTTGATCGGGTCGTGCAGGGCGGCCGGGACGATCCAGGCCGAGCCGCTGGTGACTTTGCCGTCTTTATAGATCTGCGACAAGGCCACAAAACCCAACTCGGCGTTGCCGGTGGAAACGAACTGAAAGGCCTGGGTGATGTTCTGGCCTTCGACGAGCTTGTCCTTGACCTGCTCGGTCAACCCTACCTTGGCCAATACCTGGGTGGCGGCGAGGCCGTAAGGCGCGGCTTTCGGGTTGGCGATGGACAGGTGCTTGAATTCATTCCTCTTCAACACCTCGCCCTTGGCGTCTACATAACCTTCCTTGGCCGACCACAGCGCCAGGGTGCCCACGGCGTAGGTGAAGCGCGAGCCCTTGACCGTGTCGCCTTCGCTTTCGAGCTTTTGCGGGGTGGTGTCGTCGGCACTCAGGAACACTTCGAACGGCGCGCCGTTCTTGATCTGCGTGTAGAACTGCCCGGTGGCGCCGTAGGCTGCGACCAGTTTGTGGCCGGTGTCTTTTTCGAAGTCGGCGGCAATCGCCTGGATCGGTGCGGTGAAGTTGGCCGCTACGGCCACCTGGACTTCATCGGCGTGGGCCGCTGCGGTCGCGAGCAACGCAACCAATGCCGCCAGGCACGTGGGTACAAAGCGAGGGGTATTGAAAGTCATGAACGGCTCCGTTTGAGAAGGTGCAGAACCTGGTGCCGATTATAAGGGACGGGCGCTGCCAGGCGCTGTATGTATAGGTATATAGCGTAAAAATGGCAAGGGAAATCCATCCTTGGAATCGATGTCGGCGTGCGGTCGAGATTTCCTCCCGTCGACACCCCCATGGCTGACAGCCAGGCGCTGGTCGCAACGCGATAGTGAGCGGCGTGTTGATCTGAAACGGAAGCGCATCATGGGCAAGGAATACGCTTACATCGACGTGGGCGCGACAAACACCGAGAGCAGCGAGGCTTACACGCAAGCATGGATAGAGCGGGTATTGGCTCAATCCACGCTGGAACCTCAGGCCAAGGCACTGATCCGGGCGGACGCCCTGATCCCCGTCGAATTCTCGGTATTCGATACCGATGACAGCCAGCGACAGCCGATCATTGTCGAGAACGAGTCGTTGCCGCTGTGGCACATCCTCAACGATCGGTTTCCCTGGCAGGCATATGCCGGCAAGCAGCAAAACACCGACAGCGTACAAACCAAAGTCCTGATGCCGTATTTCTACGGTGAGGTGGCACGGGAGCTGAATTTCACGCGATTTTTCCTCGGTCGCATCCGCGTCGGTGGGCAGATCCACGCGGGCTTTTGGGTGCAGCATGAGTTGATGATGCCTTACCAGGCGGTACTCAAGACCGAGGTGGTGGTGCTATCGGTGTGGAACACCCACGCCGAAATGATGGCGGAAATCTGGTTCGACCTGCCTCCCACATCCCGGGGGGCCAACCAATGGCCCAAGGCGATCAGCCTGGAGTGGCCGGGCATGCGCATGGGTGTGCAGTCGGGCAGCCGCTTCGAGTATTCAGCCGATACGAGCCAGAACCGGCTGTGGCTCAAACCCTTCGAAGAGCCGGTGGGGGTTGCGATCTTGAGTATCCTTGCGCGGTGGACACTCAAGGACGTGCAGCTGCCAGACACTCACATAGAGCCCAATCAATTGCTCAAGGTGACCCTTGGCAATCTTCCAGGCGGTGCGCCAGCGCTGGAATACTCGATCACCGTCGCCCAGGAATATCGAGCGTCAGGACGCTGGCAATATTATCTTGCGGTCTATTTGAATCACCGTTGTCCTTGGGTGAACTGCGGGGTGATGGATGAAGAGGGCGTGATCCGCGCACAAAGTGACCAGCAGAATGTCTGGTTCGTGCGCAGCGACGCCTCCCAGGCGTCTTTTTCGATACAGATATTGCCTGGGGACCTGGCGCAGTGGCTGGAGGGCGTGCCGACGTCGATACAGCCGGTTACGCCCCCCAAGGCCTGGCAAAAATGGGACAACCTGCTGAGCAGTGTGTGGAACGCCGAACTCTCCAAGGACTATATCCAGAACCTTATCGAGCGCTGCCTGAACAAGTCCGGGCTGCCGCAACGGACGCAGGATCGGTTCAGGGACGAAAAACGGTTTCGCTATAAATACCAGGTGGGCTACCCGGTCTATTCGGCGGGCATGACCGCCTATGCGCCACCGCGCTACAAGCATTTTTCTTTCTTGCAGGTGCTGACGGGCGAGCCGCAGCGCACGGCGTATTTCCAGGAAACCATCGCCAACATCCATGTCAGCGGGGAGCCGCTGTCGAGCGTGGAAGTGCGCACCCTGGGCCGCTTGCGCGACATCCTGTATGAAACCTTTGTCGCCGATATCGACGAACTGGCGCGCAACACCGACTACAAACAACTGTTTGGCGAAACCTGCGAGGCCTTGGCCAAGGTCCGCGCGGCACAGTTCCTGGTCGATGATGCTGAGCAGGATGTGTCCCTGCGTGAACTCGCCCATCGTTTTCTGAAAGGGGAAGTCAAGCCGCGCCTGCTGCTGTTCCGGGAAAAAGTGGTGCCCAATGCGTTGGTGCTCAAGCTCAGTTCACAGAAGGCGCTCCTCATCTCACTGAACATGGCAGAGCTCACTTGGGCGGTGTGGCAGCCCAGCGGCGTGGCGGGGCACCCCAGTGACGACTTGATGCGGTTTATCACGCACCACCTGCCATTTCCGGAAAAACTCAGTGTGGAGCGCTCGGATTTCTATCCGCAGAAAAAGCGCTACGGCTATCACTACCGCCGCGTGCCACCGCAGCCGGTGGCTTTCCGGGAGGTGACGAACATCAACGATGCGCTGTATGAGATCGGTATCGGCGAACTCAAGCACATGATGAATTACGCGGTATTTTCCTCCGATGAAGAGCGGCGCCTGGCGAAATGGGGCCTGTTCAAGGTCGCTACCCGCGCGGTGTCCAGCCTGGTGATAGCGGCGGTCGGTCCCGCTTCGGGCGTCGGGGCTTTGCTGTTGTCCGGCGGTGTCGGCCTGATCGCCAATGTCGCGGACGCAAGCTTCTCCTACCAACTGGCCCGCAGCATGGACCGACCCGAGGATTACGCCGCCTATGTGTATGAGTGCAAGTTGGGCGTCTTGCTGGGCGTGGTGGAGCTGGTCGCCGACGTTACCCTGGCCAGGGGGCAACTGCGCACGCTGTTGAAACGGTCGGCCCAGACCGGGAAGTTGCTGTTGCCGGCCTTGAGATCCCGTGAGCGCCCGGCCCCCCCTGTTTCCCTGGAACAGGCGAGCGCCTCCACGTTATTCCTGCCCACATCAGCGGACCTGCTGGGCATGCGCGGTCGTCTGGAAAAGCTTTATCGCGACGCCAATAAGCTGGCCGAATTGGCGGGCGACTCCGAGGCTTCGAGTACAGGCGGCTTCGTTGAGTCCAAGCGCTGTGCGGACTACCTGTCAAGCCAGTCCTGGGGCGTACAGGCTATCGGCGTCTTGCTGTTCGCCGAACCGGACGACCCGCGTCCCCAGTGCCATTTCGCCCTGTCGGTTCGCAATGAAAGTGATGCGGCGGTGCTGGACACGGGGTTGGGGCGCCTGGACCCTTCGGCGCAGCAACTGGCCTATTTTGATTCCATCGCCGGTTGGGAGCAGCGCGTGCAGCAAGCACCGGCGTCGAGCGGCAAATTGGTGGTCTACAAGCTCTACGCCAACGTCATCGAGGCCAGCCATGAGCTCAACACGGTGTTCCGGCTGGGAGTGAGTTGGGGGCGTTTCTTCAATACCGGCAGCTATTCGGTCCTCGCGTGTCCGCAGCGATTTATCACCGCCATCCAACGCCAACTGCCCAGGTTATGGGATGTGCTTTCCCGGGAGCTGCCAGGGGGCGCGTCGCAGCTGACGACGGCGTTGCAAAATACGCCGCAGCCGTTCGATCACGCCGGCCTGTTGCTGCAGGTCAGTAACCTGCGGGGCTTGATCGATGAATCCGAGGATATGTTGCGCCGTACCGTTGGGGTGCCTGTGGTTGGCAACCTCAGGGCGCAACTGCTGGGGGCTTTCCGGAGCTGGCGCCACGAGTCGCTGGAAGAGTATGTGGAGCTGATGGACAGCGTTATCGCAGAAGAGGCGGAGTTGGTGCGCGGAGCATTGGCTCACCTGGACCAGTTGCAATCGGGCCTCGCCAGCCCGATTGCCACGGCGGAGAACGCCCTGGTCGATTGCGTCGACTGGATCGCACTGCGGGCCGGCCAGGAAGACGACGACTGGCGCAGTTTGCTGCGCAGCGAAATCGAACGCTATGTCACGGGGGATCGCGCCAGTGCGGACCTGTGTACAAGGGCGCAACTCGACTACCTGCACCAGACGCTGGCCGCCCATCGCGAAGTGCAGATACACCACGTACTGGGGGCCAGCTACGAACGACTCTCCATGAGCACCGGCCAGGCGCTGTTTGCTATCGGGCTGAAGTTGATCAACGCCATGGCCACCCATCGGCAGTCCGATTGCTTCTTCGCCTTGATCATGACCTGCCAGCCCTACGAGAACAGTAACGAGCACTTCGCCCGCATCATCTACGGTATCCACGCCCTGCGGCAAAAGCGCTTCATGGTACTGACCCAGGCCCACGAAAACCGCCTGAGCGGGCTACGACCTGCGGAACCTGTACCGCTCTAGTCCGGCGTGCGGGTAAGCGTCTTGAGGGCTTGCGCGGCGAGCAGCGTGGTCAGTTCGCGCGTCGACAGTGCGTGCTTGAGCCCGACGGCCTGCCCGGCCCACTGAGAGCCAAAACCGGCTTCCTCCCTGGCCTTTAATGGCATCAGCGCGCCGCCTGCCAGAGGAAAGGCCGGCGCCGCCGGGTTCACCGGGCCCAGCTCACGCATCAGGCGATTCAAGAGGCCACGGGCAGGGCGTCCGGTGAACAGGTTGGTCAGCGCTGTGCCACTGGCCTGGGCCGTCAGCAAGGCCAGATGGTGGGCCCGGCTGAGCGTCGCCTCCGGGGTGAACAGGTACGCGGTGCCGATCTGCACCGCCGAGGCTCCGAGGACGAAGGCCGCAGCAATACCGCGCGCATCGCCGATTCCGCCGGCGGCGATTACCGGGACGCTCACTGCGTCCACCACTTGCGGGACCAGGGCCAGCGTGCCGATCTGGCTGCTCAGGTCCGAAGCCAGGAACATTCCCCGATGCCCGCCGGCCTCATACCCCATGGCGATAATCGCGTCGCAACCGTGCCGCTCCAACCAGATCGCTTCCTCGACCGTGGTGGCCGAGGACAGCACCTTGGCCCCGGTCGCCTTGACACGTTCCAGCAGGCTTTTTTCCGGCAGGCCGAAATGAAAGCTCACGACCTCGGGGCGGTGTTGCTCCACCACTTCGCAACTGGCGACGTTGAACGGGGCGCGATTGGAGACCGGAGTCGGCGCATCGAAATCGGCGCCCAGTTCGCGGTAGTAGGGTTCCAGCAAGGCCTTCCAGTGGCGATTGCACTCCTCATCCGGCTCCGGCGGCTGATGGCAGAAGAAATTGACGTTGATAGGCCCGGTACTGGCATGGCGCACGGTGGCCAGGGTTTCATGCAGTTGCTCGATGCTCAGCATCGCCGCGGGGATCGAACCCAGCGCACCGGCCTGGTTGGCGGCAATCACCATGGCGGCGCTGGTCGCACCGGCCATCGGTGCCTGGATGATGGGCACGTCGATGCCCAGCAAGTCGAGAATACGGGTGTCTGGCCAGGTGCTCATGGGACGTGTCTCCAGTATCAGTGAGGCTTGTCGCTGTTTTAACAGGGCCCTTGGCACCCGGCCAGTCTGTTTTATTCACTGGACGAGGGACGCTTTTCGTGCGCGTCAGTGGTCTCTTTCCCGCTCCAGCAGCTGCCGCTTGCGTTCAACCCCCCAGCGATAGCCGGATAGATCGCCATTGCTGCGCACCACCCGATGACAGGGGATCGCTACCGCCAGGCTGTTCGCCCCGCAGGCTTGGGCCACCGCGCGAAAGGCCTTGGGCGCGCCGATGCGTTGGGCGATCTGCCCATAGCTGGCCGTGCTGCCCACCGGAATCTCGCGCAGGGCCTGCCACACCCGTTCCTGGAACGCGGTGCCACGCAAGTCCAGTGGCAAGTCCAGGCCCAGGGCCGGCGCCTCGATAAAGCCCACCACCTGCGCGATTAATTGTTCGAAACGGCGGTCGGCCCCCACCAGGTTGGCCCTGGGGAATTGATCCTGCAGGTCGCGCACCAGTTTGTCCGGGTCATCCCCGAGCAGAATCGCACACACGCCACGGGCGCTCTGCGCCACCAGGATTGCACCCAGCGAGCATTGCCCGACGGCGAACAGAATATCGTTGTTGGTGCCGCCGGCCTTGTAGTCGCTGGGCGTCATGCCGAGCCGTTGGTTGGCCGACTCATAAAAGCGGCTGTTGGAATTAAAACCGGCTTCATACAGCGCGTCGGTTACCGAATGCGGGCCCTTGAGCCCCTCGCGGACCTTGCGTGAGCGATGGGCGCTGGCGTAACCCTTGGGGGTCAAGCCGGTCACGCCTTTGAACACCCGGTGGAAATGGAACGGGCTCAGGCCGGCCCGGCTCGCCAGCGTGCTGAGGCTGGGCGCGGTGTCGGCGTGTTCGATCTGCCGGCACGCGTCAGCCACCAATTGCGCATGCTGCGCAGCCAGTTGTGTCTGGTCACCGGCTGCGCGTTTGCTGGCGCGATAACCGGCGGCCTCGGCCTGTGCCGGGGTGTCGAAAAACTCGATATTTTCCGGGCGGGGCAATCGCGAGGCGCTGCTCGGGCGGCAATACACACCGGTGGTTTTCACGCCGTAGACGAACAGCCCATCGGCTTTCGGATCGCGGGCAAGAATCGCAGCCCAGCGCGGATCTTGTTCGGTAGTCATGGTTGGCACTCTTGACGGATCCTGGCCAGATTAGCCGTGCTGCAGTGGCCTGGCACTCCGAAGCTTGCGGTCAAATCAGCCGGCGGTGCGAAAAGTGAGGTTGATACGTTGCGGGCCCATGATCGGGTGCACGCCTTCCTTGATCGGCATCACCCCATGAAAGCGCAGCCGATCGACCCCGCCCCAGACCACCACATCACCATGGAACAGCGAGACCTTGCGGGTCTTGTCACTGCGGGCGTGGCCACCGAACAGGAAAACTGCCGGCAGTCCAAGGGATATCGACACGACGGGCTCGCTGTAGCGACGTTCATTCCTGTCCTGGTGCAAGGACATTTTCGCGCCCGGAACATAACGGTTGATCAGGCAGGCGTCGGGGGCAAAGTCGACAAACCCGGCGTCTGCCGCGGCTTCTATGGCCAGTTGGCGCAAGGTGTCCGGCAGCGCTGGCCAGGGTTGCCGGGTGCGAGGGTCCAGGGGCGTGTAGCGGTAGCCGCTGGCGTCGCTGGTCCAGCCCAGCGCGCCGCAACTGCTCAAGGCCGCCGACATGGTAAAGCCACCGGGCGTAACCATTTGCCGAAATGGCGATTGCGCCAGCACACGGCGCAGTTCTGGCAGAAGGCGCTCAATCCAGGGCAGGGCATAGCCCCTTAACACGTAGGACTGTTCGCCGATCTGCTCACGTGCTGCGGGTTGTTGCAGGGCGTCATCGGCGAACAGGTCATCAGTGGGGCCGGGCATTGCCTTACAGCGCCTTGCTCACGTTGATGTCGCTGATGACATCGCTGGCATCGTGGATTTTCGCCAGGGCTTGCAGGGCCTCTTCCACGCTATTGTTCGTCAGTTGGGCGAACTCAAAGCGGCGTTCGCCGTTGAGCTTGTACTTGATCACGTATTTGGTGGTAGCAGTCACGGTGATTTCCTCTGGCGTCTTCGAGTCAGCTCAGCTTGGTGCTGGTGCGACGTACGATGCGAATCTTGTGGGACAGCGCCGGCTTGCGGGTGACGCTGATCGCGCGACGCGTCACCACGTCCAGGGTGATGTTCCAGAACCCGGTGCTGGGTGCGGTGATCTTGGCGGGGAACTTGTCGAAGGCGCCGCCGTGGTATGTGTGGCGACCGCCATTCTTGAAGCTGCGAAAATTCGCGTCGCTCATCAGGCGAATATTGCAAGTCTGCGAGCATTCGATGACGACAATGTCTCCCTCGTTGAGGTGCTCGCGCTGGTGGATAAATTTCATGAGGGTGTCTCCAGAAGGGCTTTTTCTGCAAAATCAGAATGATACGTAGGTTAAGATAGAGTTTATCAGCCCCAGCGCGTTTATTATCGGCCCGTCTTCAACGGCGTCGACAATTTAAAACAGTTATTTACCGAGTTATCAGGGATAAATCCTACGTGGGCGGGAGAAAATTACCATCTCCGCTGTCGTAGGGTCTTTATTGGAGGTTTTGTATGAAGTGGAGTGTGTTGGTTCTGGCCTTGGCGATAGGTGGGTGTGCTTCGGTTGCAGATATCAAGCAGACCCCGCCGACGTTGGCCGTCATTTCCGGGAAAAAACCCCAGGAGTATGCCGCGTGTGTGGTAAGGAAACTGTCGGCTACTCGTCGGCCGCCGCAGATTGAACCGCATAAAGACGGTGTGCAGGTTATCGTGCCGCAGAAATTTTCCGCCGATCCTTCGGCTATTTTCGAAATTGAAGAGCGCTCCAGCGGTAGCAGCATCAAGCTCTACGAGAGCATGTCCAACGTGCCGATCCGCCCGGGTGATGTGAAAAAAGCCGGGGAAGAGTGCATTTCCGGTTGAGGCCGCTGGGGAAAGCCGATATGAAGCGTGAACACGTCAAGGCCCGCCATGCCGAGGGTGAAATCTCGGCCACCCATGTCATCCAGAATCCCGCCGACCTGGGCGAGTGGATCGTGTTCTTCAAGAAAAGTGGCGGTCGCAGCTTTTTTCTGGTGGATGATCAGGATGAAGTCGAATCCTTTGCCAGTCTTGACGAACTGAGCGAAATCCTTCGGGAACTGGGGATCAAATTCGCCGAGATCCACCTGTAACCCGCGGGGTTACTTGCAGACCACCACCACACTGCGACTTTTGTAGTTGCCCACATCCTTGCCCAGAGTCTTGTCATCTTCGCTCAGCGCGGGTGTGCCCTCGGTGCCGATGATGCGATAGCCGGTGCCTGCGCAGGAGGCATCGGCTTTTTCGTAGCAACTGGCCCAGGAGTTGGCTTCGCCTGAACAGTCGATGGTCAGGCCTTGCTCGCCGTTCTTGAGGTAGACATCGGATGTGGTGGTGCAGCCGGCGAGTGCCAGTACCGCAGTCAGTGCCAGAAATTTGTTCATGTGTGTTCGTCGTCGAGGGTGTGGGAGGGGCGCTGACACTGTCGTGGGGCGTTTCTTGAAGATTATAGCGAACTGCCATCTAGGTACAGGCAAAACCAAAAAAGCCCCGTAAGTCGGGGCTTTTTGCATAGGCATGGAGGCTTACTTGCCCTTCGGCCTTTTGCTCGACGCGTGGCCTGCTTCATCCACAAACACTTCGGCGACTGCGATTGCCATGCTTTCGGTCTCGAAAACACCGGCGACGCTGTCTCCGTGGAAGTTGATCAGGTGCCAGCCGTCCGCTCGCTTGGTGATCAGGTAGCCGTTCACGCCTTTTGGTTCTGACATCTATTAACAATCTCATGGTCTGATTCAAGGGTGCAATGATAGCGCCAAATGTTCCAGGACCGCGCAAGTTATTCCAGGTCAGTGTTCCAGCCTGAAAAGCGTGCTAAAAGGGTTGCAGCCCCTTTAAGCATGAGCAGGCGGCTTTTTTTAGCGTGCCGGCAGAGCCGCTCTTTGTAAGATCAGCGGAACTTACGCCGACATTTTTTCTCTAGATGACATCGCAACGCCAGCAGGACCCATTGTAAGGTGACTGCGGCCTGATTAGACTGCGCCGAATTCCGTACGCACAGCCCTTTGTAAGGACTTATATGATCAAGAAATGCTTGTTCCCAGCAGCCGGTTACGGCACTCGCTTCTTGCCAGCGACCAAGGCCATGCCCAAAGAGATGCTGCCGGTGGTAAACAAGCCACTGATTCAGTACGGCGTCGAAGAGGCATTGGATGCCGGTCTGAACGAAATCTCTATCGTCACCGGTCGCGGTAAACGCGCACTGGAAGACCATTTCGACATCAGCTACGAGTTGGAAAACCAAATCAAGGGCACCGACAAGGAAAAATATCTGGTCGGTATCCGCAAGCTGCTGGACGAGTGCTCTTTCTCCTACACCCGCCAGACTCAGATGAAAGGCCTCGGCCACGCCATCCTGACCGGTCGCCCATTGATCGGTGACGAGCCGTTCGCCGTAGTACTCGCGGATGACCTGTGTGTAAACCTGGAAGGCGACGGCGTACTGACCCAGATGGTCAAGCTGTATCAGAAATACCGTTGCACCATCGTTGCGGTTCAAGAGGTCGATCCTCAAGAGACCAACAAGTACGGCGTGATTGCCGGTGACGACATTGGTGATGGCCTGATCCGCGTACGCGACATGGTCGAGAAGCCGGCGCCTGAAGATGCACCGTCGAACCTGGCGATCATCGGTCGTTACATTCTGACCCCGGACATTTTCAAGTTGATCGAAGAAACCGAGCCAGGCAAGGGTGGCGAGATCCAGATCACCGACGCCCTGTTGAAGCAGGCCAAAGACGGTTGTGTGATCGCCTACAAGTTCAAGGGTCGTCGTTTTGACTGCGGTGGCGCCGAAGGCTACATCGAAGCCACCAACTTCTGCTACGAGCACTTCTACAAGACTGGCAAGGCTTACTGATTCACGCAGGCCTGCCTTTGAAAAAGCCACCTTCGGGTGGCTTTTTCGTTTTTCAGCCCCATGTAAGTCGGTATGCTGATGTCCTGCCGAGGAGAATGAAATGGCCTACGATTTTGACCTGTATGTAATTGGCGCCGGTTCCGGCGGTGTTCGCGCGGCGCGCTTTGCTGCGGGCTTTGGGGCCAAGGTGGCCGTGGCGGAAAGTCGCTACCTGGGCGGCACCTGCGTGAACGTTGGCTGCGTGCCGAAGAAACTGCTGGTGTACGGTGCGCATTTTGCCGAGGACTTCGAGCAAGCCAGTGGCTTTGGCTGGTCCCTGGGTGAAGCGAATTTTGATTGGCCGACCCTGATCGCCAACAAGGATCGCGAGATCAACCGCCTCAATGGCATCTACCGCAACCTGCTGGTCAACAGCGGCGTGACCCTGCATGAGGGGCATGCGCGCCTGGTTGACCCGCACCAGGTGGAAATCAATGGCGAGCGCTTTACGGCCAGGCACATCCTGATCGCTACCGGGGGCTGGCCGCAGATTCCGGATATTCCGGGGCGGGAGCATGCGATTGGCTCCAATGAGGCGTTCTTCCTCAAGGCGTTGCCCAAGCGTGTGCTGGTGGTGGGCGGCGGTTATATCGCGGTTGAGTTCGCCGGGATTTTCCATGGCCTGGGCGCGCAGACCTCGTTGCTCTATCGCGGCGATCTGTTCCTGCGCGGCTTTGATGGTTCGGTGCGCACGCATCTGAAGGAAGAATTGACCAAGCGCGGCCTCGACCTGCAGTTCAATGCCGATATCGAGCGCATTGAAAAGCAAGCCGATGGCAGCCTCAAGGCCACCTTGAAAGACGGTCGCGTGCTGGAGGCCGATTGCGTGTTCTATGCCACTGGCCGACGTCCGATGCTGGATAACCTGGGGTTGGAAAATACCGGCGTGAAACTGGATGAGCGCGGTTTCGTCCAGGTGAACGACCAGTACGAGACTACTGAAGCTTCGATCCTGGCAATTGGTGACGTGATCGGTCGTGTGCAACTGACGCCGGTGGCCCTCGCGGAGGGCATGGCCGTAGCGCGTCGCTTGTTCAAGCCCGAGCACTACCGCCCGGTGGATTACGCGATGATTCCGACAGCGGTATTCAGCCTGCCGAATATCGGTACGGTCGGCCTGACGGAGGAGGAGGCGAAGAAAAACGGGCACAGGGTGCAGATCTTCGAAAGCCGGTTCCGCCCGATGAAGCTGACCTTGACCGAGTGCCAGGAAAAAACCTTGATGAAACTGGTGGTCGACGCGGACACCGACAAGGTGTTGGGCTGCCACATGGTCGGTCCGGACGCGGGCGAGATCGTCCAGGGCCTGGCGATCGCGCTCAAGGCCGGCGCGACCAAGCAGCACTTCGATGAAACCATCGGTGTGCATCCCACGGCGGCGGAAGAGTTCGTCACCATGCGCACGCCTGTGTCCGACTGATCAGGCTGGCGGTGTTGCCTCTGGCGCCGTTGCAACGGCGGCGGCCAGGCGCAAGGCTTCGATAGTGGCGTGGGCCTTCATAAGCTCCAGTTCCAGGCGCTTGTTGGTGTGCCCGTGCTCAGCCAGCGCTTGTTGGCGTGACTCACTTTCAAGCAAGGCCACCCGCAGGCGCTCCTGAAGGAGAGTGCGCTCGCTGTCGATCTGGCTCACGTGTTCGCTCAGCTTCAGTTGCTGGGCCTGGTCTTTGCGGGTTTGCTCCTGCAGCGCAGCCAGTTCCTTTGCCGTCACTCGGTGCTCGATCAGCAGGCGCTCGTTGTCACGGTGCAGCTGGGTGATTTCGTCCTGGCGAACCATTGCGCTTTGCTGGGCTTGGCGCAGCTCTGCCTGTACTTGCTGCAGCTGGCCTTCGTGGCGCCGTTGCTCCTGCTCGCGCTGCTCCTTGATCGCATTGCGGTAGTGTTCCAGCGCCTCGCGGGCGTGCAGGTGCTTTTCTTCCAGCGAGCGAATCTGTTCGTCCTTGTCGTTGATCCTTAGCTCGTAATCGCTGCAGGCCTGGCTGAGCCCGGCGTTGCGCGTTTGCTCGGTTTGCAGACTGGTATTGGTGGTTTGCAGGGCAGCGCTTTCTTCTGCCAGTGCAGCCGCCTGAATATCGAATTGTTGCTTGAGTTCGCCGTGAGCTTCTTCAAGCGCCTCGATCTGGGCGAGCAGGGCGGATTTTTGCTGTTCGAACTGCGCAAGGGCCAGGTCAATCGGCTCTTGAGCCTTGTCCTTCAAACGCTGCGCCAACCGTGCAACCAGCTCACCCAGCTCGTCGTCGATCGGCGCTTCGGTGATAGTCAGGCGGGCTTCGCTGTCGTCCAGCTCCTTCAAATAGCGGTGGATCGTGGTTTTCGAGCCGGTATTGCCCATCTCGATGCGTACCGCGTCGATGCTGGGGTTCTCGCCACGGGCAAGGATCGCCAGGCGTGCCGTTTGAACTACTGCTTTATTAATGCCGCCGCGAGCCATGGGGTCTCCGTCGATTTAGTACTGTGGTATGTATTATGTAGATACATACTCTAACACGAATAAAAACTCGTTAAAATTCATAATTTAACAGCTGGGATATTGGCGTATTATCCCGTGTCATGAGCGACTGGAGCGCTTATACCTCTGCCAGCAGTACGAATAGGCCTCCCATGAGCGATCTGGACCGTTACCTCAACGCCGCCACCCGCGATAACACGCGCCGCAGCTATCGTGCGGCGATCGAACACTTCGAAGTCAGTTGGGGCGGATTTCTGCCGGCCACCAGCGACAGCGTGGCGCGTTACCTGGTGGCGCATGCCGGCGTGTTGGCAGTCAACACCTTGAAGTTGCGGCTCTCGGCATTGGCGCAATGGCATACCAGCCAGGGCTTTCCCGATCCGACTAAAGCGCCGGTGGTGCGCAAGGTGCTCAAGGGGATTCGCGCCGTGCACCCGGCGCAGGAGAAGCAGGCCGAGCCGTTGCAACTCAGGCATCTGGAGCAGGTCGCGGCCTCCCTTGAGGCTGAAGCGCGAGAGGCCAGTGAGGCGCATGACCCACCGCGGTTGCTGCGCGCCAAACGTGACACTGCGCTCATCCTGCTGGGCTTCTGGCGCGGTTTCCGTAGCGATGAGTTGTGCCGATTAAGTATCGAACACGTGCAGGCAACACCCGGTGCAGGCATCAGTCTGTACCTGCCGCGCAGCAAAAGTGACCGCGACAACCTCGGCAAGACCTATCACACCCCGGCGCTGCTGCGCCTCTGTCCGGTGCAGGCCTACAGCGAATGGCTCAGCGCCTCGGCTCTGGTGCGCGGTCCGGTATTTCGCGGTATCGATCGCTGGGGAAACCTGGGGGAGGAGGGCTTGCACCCCAACAGCGTGATACCGCTGCTGCGCCAGGCGCTTGAGCGTGCGGGCATCGCCGCCGAGCAGTACACCAGTCACTCGCTGCGTCGGGGCTTTGCCACCTGGGCCCATTCCAGCGGGTGGGACTTGAAGTCGTTGATGAGTTACGTCGGCTGGAGCGACATGAAATCCGCCATGCGCTATGTTGAAGCGACGCCCTTTCTCGGCATGACATTGGCCACTCAACCGCTGCTTTGAGATTTCTTCTATTAATACCGTCACCTGATAGGGAAAACCAATCGTCAGCATCAGGTTTGCCAATGAGCCATCTGCCGAGAGAGTGGGTAGGATTCACCTCATCAACTTCTTAACCCCTGACGGAGAGTCAACGATGCCTATCATCAACAGCCAAGTAAAACCGTTCAAAGCAACTGCATACAAAAACGGCAACTTCGTAGATGTGACCGACGCTGACCTGAAAGGCAAATGGTCGGTAGTGTTCTTCTACCCAGCCGACTTCACCTTCGTTTGCCCAACCGAGCTGGAAGACCTGGCCGACAACTACGCCGAATTCCAGAAGCTGGGCGTCGAAATCTACAGCGTTTCCACCGACACCCACTTTGCCCACGCTGCTTGGCACAACACTTCGCCAGCCATCGGCAAAATCCAGTACACCATGATCGGCGACCCGACCCTGACCATCTCCCGCAACTTCGACGTCCTGATCGAAGAAGCTGGCCTGGCTGACCGCGGTACCTTCGTGATCAACCCGGAAGGTCAGATCAAGATCGTTGAACTGAACGACGGCGGTGTTGGCCGTGACGCTTCCGAGCTGCTGCGCAAAATCAAGGCCGCTCAATACGTTGCTGCCCACCCAGGCGAAGTGTGCCCAGCCAAGTGGAAAGAAGGCGAGGCTACTCTGGCTCCGTCCCTGGACCTGGTCGGCAAGATCTAAGTCTGTGAAGACGTATCAAGGGCGGAACTCCGCACTTAAGTAAGCTGCATCCGCCCTCAAAACGCCCGGGCGACAGTCGCTCGGGCGTTTTTTTGTCTGCAATAAACCGAATTAATAGGAAATCGCCCGTATGTTGGACGCCAATCTTAAAGCTCAGTTGAAGTCATACCTGGAACGGGTCACCCAGCCGATCGAGATCGTCGCCTCCCTCGACGACGGCGCGAAATCCCAGGAAATGCTTGCCCTTCTGCAGGACGTAGCCAGCCTCACCACGCTGATTACCCTGAAGACCGATGGCGATGATGCGCGTAAGCCATCGTTCTCCATCAACCGCCCGGGTGCCGAGATCAGCCTGCGTTTCGCCGGCATCCCCATGGGCCATGAATTCACTTCGTTGGTGCTGGCCCTGCTGCAAGTCGGTGGCCACCCGTCGAAGGCCAGTGTCGAAGTCATCGAACAGATCCGCGCGCTTAAAGGCGAGTTCAGTTTCGAGACTTACTTCTCGCTGTCCTGCCAGAACTGCCCGGACGTGGTCCAGGCGCTGAACCTGATGGCCGTGCTCAACCCGAACATTCGCCACGTCGCCATCGACGGCGCGCTGTTCCAGGCTGAAGTCGACGAGCGTCAGATCATGGCGGTGCCGAGCGTCTACTTGAACGGCGTGAACTTCGGCCAGGGCCGCATGGGCCTGGAAGAAATCCTCGCCAAGCTCGACACCAGCGGCATTGAAAAAGCCGCCGAGAAAATCAGCGCCAAGGAGGCCTTTGATGTGCTGGTCGTCGGCGGTGGCCCAGCCGGTTCCGCAGCTGCCATCTACGCCGCACGTAAAGGTATTCGCACCGGTGTTGCCGCCGAACGCTTTGGTGGCCAGGTGCTGGACACCATGTCCATCGAGAACTTTATCTCGGTACAGGAAACCGAAGGGCCGAAACTGGCCAGCGCCCTGGAAGCCCACGTGCGTCAGTACGACGTGGACATCATGAACCTGCAGCGCGCCAGCAGCCTGGTGCCGGCGAAGAATGCCGGTGATCTGCACGAAATTCGCTTTGAAAGCGGTGCGACCCTCAAGTCCAAGACCGTGATCCTGGCCACCGGCGCCCGCTGGCGCGAAATGGGTGTACCGGGCGAGCAGGAATACAAGGCCAAGGGCGTGTGCTTCTGCCCGCACTGCGATGGTCCGCTATTCAAGGGCAAGCGTGTGGCGGTGATCGGCGGCGGTAACTCCGGCGTTGAAGCGGCCATCGACCTGGCCGGGATCGTCAACCACGTGACCTTGCTGGAGTTCGACAGCAAATTACGCGCCGACGCGGTATTGCAGCGCAAGCTGTACAGCCTGCCTAACGTTGACGTGATCACCAGCGCGCTGACCAGTGAAGTCAAAGGCGATGGCCAGAAGGTCACCGGCCTGGCCTACAAGGATCGCGATACTGGCGAGTTCAAGACCCTCGACCTGGAAGGCATCTTTGTACAGATCGGCTTGCTGCCCAACACCGACTGGCTTAAAGGCACTGTGGAATTGACCCCGCGTGGCGAAATCATTGTCGATGCCCGTGGCGAGACTTCACTGCCAGGTGTGTTCGCCGCCGGTGACGTGACGACCGTACCGTACAAGCAGATCGTGATTGCGGTAGGCGAGGGCGCCAAGGCTTCCCTGAGTGCTTTCGATCACCTGATCCGTACCTCCGCTCCGGCGTAAGCCCAGGTCAGGAAACGAAAAACCCCATGAGTGATCATGGGGTTTTTTGATGTGTTGAAACTTACAGCGGCGCTGGCTGGATGATCTCGACCCAGTACGCATCCGGGTCCTTGATGAACGCCAGGCTTTTCATGCGGCCATCGGTCAGGCGTTTCTGGAAATCGCAGCCCAATGCTTCGAAGCGTTCGCATGCGGCGACAATATCGGGCACCGAGATGCAGATATGGCCGAAGCCGCGTGGATCGGTGTTGCCGTTGTGGTAGGCGAAGTCGGCATCGTTTTCGGTGCCGTGGTTGTGGGTCAGTTCCAGGATGCCTGGAATCGACTTCATCCATTGGGTACGCGCGGCGGCGTCGGCCGGGATCTGGGATTTGTCCACCAGGGCCAGGAAGTACAGGCTGAATTCGGCTTCCGGGAAGTCGCGCTTTTCAACCAGGGAAAAACCCAGGACGCGGGTGTAGAAATCCAGGGACTTGGTGATGTCCTTGACCCGCAGCATGGTGTGGTTGAACACGAAGTTCGAGGTGGCGGTGTCAGGTTGGGCGGTGACGCCCGGGAAGGTGTTCAGTTCGTGCAGGCTCATGGGCCCTCCAGAAAAAAATGGGGCAAACGCGGCTCCAGGTAAGAGGAGCGTTCCCTTGGCTTGCGGCTGGCGTCCGTGCAGCCGGGCCATGATACGCAAGGCCCGCTTGCTGCGCCAAATGAAAAAGCGCGCGCAGGTCTTGCGACCGGCCGGTGGCGGGGCTCACACTTTGTCGCTTGAACCTTGGGTGTCTTTTGCAATGATCGAATGTCGTATACCGCTGTTGAGCGCTCTGTGTTTGCTGTTGGCCAGCCCCTGGGTGTGGGCGGGCGCCCCGGAAATTCACTGGCCCAGCGGCTGGCAGGTAGAAGAGGTGGTGCCCGACGGCGACGCGCCGGCCACGCGGCAGCCGGTCTCGCGGCAGCGTGCGATCAAGAACGACGAAAATGGCAACACATTGATGGTGATGGAGTTGACGGGGACGCCGATCGAGGCCGGGCATAACGTTAATCTCCAGGGCGTATTGCTGGAGATGCGCAAGTCCATCCAGAAAGATTTTGCCCAGGGCGGTTATCAAAGTGTATGCAGCAAGATGCACTCGACAACACTGAGTCGCCTTGAGGCCGTGGAAACTACCTGTGTGATTACCGAGAATGGACGGCACGTCCTTTCGCAAACATTGGTGGGGGCTGTAGATACCGATAAAGCGTATGTTTTTTCATACGCGGGTCAAGCCGATGCCTACGAAGCCAGCAAGGATGAAGTCAGTTCGGTGCGCGCCAGCCTCAAACTTTAAGTGGGTTTCGCCCGTCGATTCTCAACAAGGTGAAATGTTATTTAAGTTCGGTTTCGAACCCTTGAATAAAAAAGCCCCGCATGTGCGGGGCTCTTTGTCAGTGCGCTGCGATCAGCCGCGAAGCCAGGAGTCTACAGTGGCCGCGCCATACTGTTCTTTCCAGGCCTTGAGGCCACGGTGGTTACCGCCCTTGGTTTCGATCAGTTCGCCAGTGTGCGGGTTGTGGTAAACCTTGACCACACGCGCACGGCGCTGTTTGGGTGCGCTGGCGGCGGCAGCGCTGGTCTTGCCCGGGTTTGGATCAAGGATCAGGATAATGTCGCGCAGGCCTTTGCCGTAGGTTTTCATCAGTCCTTGAAGCTTTTCTTCGAATTCGATTTCTTTCTTCAGGCCGGCGTCGTTCTTCAGGGACTCCAGCTGGGCGAGCTGCTCTTGAAGGGCTTTTTCTGCTGCGCGAAATTCGGCGAGTCTGGACAAAATCTGTACTCCAATAGTGTATTTGGCTGATGTCAACTACAGACAAAGCTATAAGCCAATAGCGTTAAGGCGACTCACAGAAGAAGTCGTCCTGCGAGTTCTGCACAGGCAAGAAAAATTGTAGTAGTTAATCCGCCACGAGTAAATCACGTCTTTTGTCGTATTAACATTATTTCAACGCCGCTAGTGCGTGCCTATTGAATGGCTGGCCAGGTTTTTAATGAAATCATCGCAGGGTAAAGGCCTTCCAAACAGGTAACCCTGCAGGAAATCCACACCATGAGCGGCCAGGTATTCGCACTGCTCGGCAGTCTCTACACCCTCGGCAACGATGCCCAGGTCCAGCTTGCCGGACAATTCGATGATGCTGTCCAGAATATGCCGCGATAGTGCATCGGCACCGATCATGGCGACAAAACTCTGGTCGATCTTCAAGTAGTCCACATTGAAGTTACGTAAATAACCCAGGCTGGAGTGACCGGTACCAAAGTCATCGATGGCAATCATCACGCCCAGTTGATGCAAGGCGTCGAACAGTCGACGGGTAATATCCGTGGGCTCGATCAACTCGCGCTCGGTCAGCTCCAGCACCAAGGTCACCTGGCCCGGCGCAAAGGCGGCGAGAAATTCACGGCAATCCTCCACCAGTGCAAGGTCGTGGCAATGGCGCGCGGTGATATTCACGCCGATATGGAAGCCCGGGCTGAACTGCGTCGCATGGGGCGCCAGTTGGGTGGCGGTCTGGCGCAGCAGGGCACGGGTCATTGGCACTATCAGGCCGGAATGTTCGGCCAGCGGGATAAACAGATCGGGCCGGACCAGGCCTTCCTTGGGGTGCTGCCAGCGCATCAGCACTTCGCAGCCGGCCCATTCGCGGGTGTCACCGCGCACCACCGGCTGGAAGTACGGGATGAACTCATTGGCCCCCAGCGCCCGTTGCAGCTCATGGGTGGGCGCCGAGGAGCGCTTTTGCAGCCAGTGCGCAAGCAGGCCCGCGAGGACGCCAAAGAACACCACCAGGCTGAACAGCGCCGGGTAACGTGCCTGCATATAGCGCCACACTTCACCGGCCGGCATGCCGGCGTCGACGCTGTAGCGATAACGCTCGGACGCCAGGTGATGATGGGCCACGGCAAATACCGGGACTGCAGTGTCGTGCACGTTGCCATCAGCGCCGAGCCAGTGAGGGCCGACGTGCAGCACAAGCTGCGCATAGCGGCTGATCAGGCGCAGGGCGTTGGTCAGGTGATAGCCGTCGATGGAGGCAAACGCCGCTTTGTCGCCGTCGACCAGGCGGTAGACCAGCAGCGCGGTATCCGGCGTAACCGGGTTGCCGTTCATCAGCCACAGGCGGCCATCGACGTAGTCATCCGGGTTTACCGGTGACTCGTAGTTGCTGCCGAACAGGGAGCTGCAATAAATGTTTCTCTGCCAGGACAAGGTCGTCGCCCGCACAAACGGCCGGCGCGTGACCTGTTCACGCAGCGCCAGTTGCGCGCCACTGTCACACGGCTGTCCGGCCAGGGGCAGCAAGGCCTGGGCGGCGAGGGCGGTATTGTCGAGCATCAGGTCGAATTGACGTACGGCTTCCTGGGCGGTTTGCGCGGTGCTTTGTTCGAGGGTGCGTTCGGCTTGCCAATACAGGATGGCCGCACCGAGCAGGATCGGCAGCACACCCGCCAACAGGCTGATCGCATAGCGGGTGAGAAGTCTTCGCGGGCCTTTGACAGTGAGGGGCATGGGTTCAGGCCTGTTGCGCAGGGGGAGGGCTTTACCGGCAGGCCGGCGGGGAATGTTCCGATGATAGATGGCCCGCTTGGAGTTTGCTCGCCCTGACAAGGCTTTGCGCAATCTCGATAAAGGCCACGGTGGCCGGTGACGACTGCCGACGATCCAGCACCGCCAGGCCGATCTGGCGCGGCACACGGGGCGAAAGGGGTCGCTTCACATAGCGCGGATCAAGTGCCTGGGGCAGCGACGCTTCGGCGACGATGCTCAGGCCATCGCCACGGCTGACCGCTTCCAGGGTGCTCAGCAGTTGTGCACAGCGGTAACGAATCCTTGGTCGCAGTTGTCTGGCGTCGAACAGGCGGGTGACCAGTTCCGAGGAGCCGGCTTCGGTCAGGATAAAGGCATCGTCGCACAGGTCCTGCAGGGCCAGCGTGTCCCGCGCAGCCAATGGATGATCTGCCGGCAGCAGCGCCACCAGCTCGTCCTCGAACACGGTAAAGGTGTCGTAGCGCTCCTGTTCCAGCACCACAAAGCCCACATCGATCCGTCGCTCATCCAGCCACTGCAGCACCTGGCGGTCGGGGCCTTCGTCCACATGCACCTCAATCCCCGGATGGGCGCTGCGAAACTCGCTGAGGATGGTGGGCAGCAGGCGAATCGACGCGGTCGGCCCGAACGAGCCGATGCGCAAGGTACCGCGCCGCATGCCCCGGGCATCGGCCGCTTCTTGTTGCAGGGTGTTGGCCAGGCCGAGCATGGCACGGGCACGTCCGAGTAATTGCCGGCCGATGTCGCTGGGTTCTACCAGTGACTGGTGGCGCCGAAACAGCTCCACACCCAGTTCCTGCTCCAGGGCCTTGATGGCATGGGACACCGCCGACTGGCTGATGCCCAGGCGGTGGGCCGCACTGGTAAAACCCTGCAGCTCGGCGACCAGCGAGAAGATTTCCAATTGGGTCAGGGTCATGAGTGAAAGCTCATTTTACGATGAATAGTTATTAGCTGAAGAATACGCCAATTCTCCCCGTACCTAGAGCCATCCCCATGCATCCCGCCTCCGACTACCTGACTTATTGCAAACTCGCCGCCGTCACCATGATCTGGGGCGGTACCTTTGTCGCCGGGCGCTTCCTGGCCGACCACCTCAATCCGCTGCTGGCCGCCAGCCTGCGTTTTATCCTCGCCAGCCTGGCGTTGTTGCTGTTCATGGCCTGCGCGCGTATTCGACTGTTACGCCCGAACCTTCGGCAGTTTGCGCAGCTGGCGGTGCTGGGCTTCTGCGGGATTTTTTTCTACAACCTGTGCTTCTTCTATGGGTTGCAGTACATCAATGCGTCGCGGGCTTCGTTGATCGTGGCGTTGAACCCGGCGGTGATCGGCCTGGCGAGCTGGCTGTTATTCAAGGAGCGGCTGAGTCGGATCAAGCTGCTGGGGATCCTGTTGTGCCTAGTCGGTGCCGGGACGGTCATTGTCAGCCGTAACCCGCAGTTGCTGCAGGCCACCGCCGATGCCTGGATCGGCGACCTGCTGATCCTTGGCTGCGTGGCAGGGTGGGGCGTTTATTCGTTGTGTGCCCGTGGGCTCAACCAAAGCCTGGGGCCATTGCAGACGGTCACCTGGTCGGTGCTGCTGGGCACGTTGATGTTGATCAGCACCGCGTTTGTCACCGCAAGCGTCAGCGTAGAAGCGCTCGGCCGCTTGCAACTCACCCAGTGGCTCAGCCTGGCCTACCTCGGCGTGTTGGGCTCGGCGCTGGCGTATATCGGTTACTACGACGGCATCCGGCGTATCGGCGCGACGCGCTCCGGCGTGTTTATCGCACTCAACCCACTGACGGCGGTGATCTGCGGTGCCTTGCTGCTGGGGGAGCAACTGACGGCGCCCATGCTGGCGGGCGGGGCCATCATCCTGCTGGGCATCTACCTGTGCAACAAACCCCTTGCACAGGCCAGGGCAATGGGGATTTGATAAGAGTACGGACAAACGCAGTTACGCTGTGTAGAATCGATTTACGCATACAAGAATATGGACTTGCGCTCACGCAAGCCTCGGCCGTCAGAGACTGATGTAACCATGAAGCTACTCGGCTCCCCCCTCATCTTTGGTGACTTCCTCGCCCGCAGTGTGCGAGGCCTTTCCTGCGCGCCGCCCTCCGACCTCATCCTTGCTCGCAAATAACCAATTGCTACCCACAAGAATGATGAGGCGCCGGCCATGACCGACCACTATGAAAACCCAATGGGCCTGATGGGCTTTGAATTTATCGAATTCGCATCGCCGACCCCGGGCACCCTGGAGCCGATCTTCGAGATCATGGGCTTCACCAAAGTCGCGAATCACCGCTCCAAGAACGTCCAGCTGTTCCGCCAGGGCGAGATCAACCTGATCCTCAACAACGAGCCCAACAGCATCGCCTCCTACTTCGCCGCCGAGCATGGCCCGTCGGTGTGCGGCATGGCGTTCCGCGTCAAGGACTCGCAAAAAGCCTACAACCGCGCCCTGGAGCTGGGTGCCCAGCCCATCCATATCGAAACCGGCCCGATGGAGCTGAACCTGCCGGCCATCAAGGGCATCGGCGGCGCGCCGTTGTACCTGATCGACCGTTTTGGTGAGGGCAGCTCGATCTATGACATCGACTTCGTCTACCTCGACGGCGTCGAGCGCAACCCCCAAGGTGCCGGCCTCAAGGTCATCGACCACCTGACCCACAACGTCTATCGCGGGCGCATGGCCTACTGGGCCGGCTTCTACGAGAAACTGTTCAACTTCCGTGAAGCGCGCTACTTCGATATCAAGGGCGAATACACCGGCCTGACCTCCAAGGCCATGAGCGCCCCGGACGGCATGATCCGCATCCCGCTGAACGAAGAGTCGTCCAAGGGCGCCGGGCAGATCGAAGAGTTCCTGATGCAGTTCAATGGCGAGGGCATCCAGCACGTGGCGTTCCTCACCGACGACCTGGTCAAGACCTGGGACGCACTCAAGAAGATCGGCATGCGCTTCATGACCGCACCGCCGGACACCTACTACGAAATGCTCGAAGGTCGCCTGCCGAACCACGGCGAACCGGTGGATCAACTGCAGGCGCGGGGCATCCTGCTGGACGGCTCGTCCATCGAAGGCGACAAGCGCCTGTTGCTGCAGATCTTCTCGGAAACCCTGATGGGCCCGGTGTTCTTCGAGTTCATCCAGCGCAAGGGCGATGACGGGTTTGGCGAGGGCAACTTCAAGGCGCTGTTCGAGTCGATCGAGCGCGATCAGGTTCGCCGAGGCGTGTTGACCGCCGACTGATCCATGTGGGGCCTGGCAGGCTGCCCAGGTGCTTGACGAACATGCTCCGTATCCCAAGGTACGGAGCATTTTTTTTGCCTGCCCATTCAGAACCAGCTTGAAACAAACGCCTTTTCCAGGCCTGGGAACCCGATTGATCGCGATTTCCACACATGGGGGGCGCAAGAGCTGATGTTCTCCTGTGTCGCAACCGTGCATTCCGCGAACCCAACTTTAAGGAAAGACTGACTATGACAAAACAAACTCTGGCGGCTGCAGTGCTGGCCTTTTGCGGCTTTGCCGCCAGCTCCGCTTATGCGGCAGACGGTACCATCACCATCACAGGCTCGGTCAGTGGCACCACCTGCACCATCAGTGGCGGTACCGGGGCCTCGCCAGGTTCGGGCGCCAACTTCCCGGTAGTGCTTGACCGAGTGCAAACCTCGGCCCTCAAGGCCGCAGGCGATACGGCCGGCGCCAAGCGCTACTTTGTCTATGTTGGCGGCTCGGGTGGGTGCCCGGACGGTACCAAGGTCGCCGTACGTTATGAGCCGACCAGCCCTGGCATCAACCCGGCAACCGGCAACTTGCGTAACACGGCCACGGCAACGCCGGCCTCGCGGGTGGAGGTACAAATCCTCGATGGTGCGACCTCCACGCCAATGGACTTGCGCACTGGCAACAACTCGACCGTTGCCACCGTTACCAATGGCCTGGCGACCTTGCCGTTCTACGCACGCTATATCGCCAACGGTGGCGCGGCGGGCGCGGGTAATGTCACCAGCAGTGTGCAGTACTCGGTCACCTTTCCTTGATGCAGCCACGCAGATGACCATCGCCTGAGATCCTCGCTCGACCCGGCGGTCGGGCGCAGGACAACTGTTATCAAGGATTACCCGATGCAGGATTTACTGATGATCTTAAGTCGTCGAGCGATGTGCGTGGCGATGAGCCTGTCCTTGGGGATGGCCTCGCACATGGCGCACGCGGGCGTGGTTATCGACGGTACGCGACAGATTTACCCCGAGCAGCGACGCGAGGTCACCCTACGAGTGACCAATGATGACAAACATGCACCCCGCCTGGTCCAGGCATGGCTGGACGCCGGTGACCCAGAGGCAGCGCCGTCGCTGAGCGATGTGCCTTTCGTCCTGTCTCCGCCGGTATTTCGCCTGGACTCAGGCAAAAGCCAGTCCATGCGCCTGTCCTACACCAAGGCACCGCTGCCTGCGGATAGAGAGTCGCTGTTCTGGTTGAATGTACTTGAGGTCCCTGGTGCGACCAGTGAGTTTGATCCCACGCTTGAAGACGACCAGCGGAACCACTTCAAGTTCGCGTTCCGTATCCGCACCAAAGTGTTTTTTCGTCCGGCGCAATTATCCGGAACACCCGAGGAGGCGCCCGGGCTGTTGCGCTGGTCCCTGGCGCGGGTCGCCCAGGGCAACGAGATACAGGTGCATAACCCATCGGCGTATCACGTCACCTTCAACGACATTGCCCTGCTCATGGGCGCTGATCCCGACGCGAAAAAACTGATCCTGCCGGAAGGAATGGTGGAACCAGGAGGCACATTGAAGGTACCGGTGCCGAAAGCCGCGAAGGCAATACCTGCTGATGCGCGGGTGAGTTTCACCTACATCAACGATTTCGGTGGCTTTTCATCGGTGCAGCCTGCTGTGTTGCACCGCTGAACGCGTGCCCGGAACGTTGATGATGGCAAGCAAACGTACATTTCCCAGCGGCCACTGAAGTCATAACTATGCCTAGTCACATCCAGGTAAGGGTGCATCGTTGCGCCCCGATTTTGCCATTCCAGCCTCGCACGATGATGTTGGGTGGTTTGATGAGTGCGGCCGTGATGGCAAGCGATGCCGCGCTTGCGTCTGAGTTGAGCTTTGATCTGAACGCATTCTCCAGTGGCCTGGCGTCGTCGGTCGACACGTCACGGTTCAACACCGGCAACCCGATGAGCCCCGGCCTGTACCGCGTAGATATCGTGGTCAACGGCCAGGCATTGGGCCGCAGGGAGGTGGAGTTCGTCGCAGCCCAGGCAAAGGCCGGTGCGCAGCCGTGCTTGAGTCGCGAAGTGTTGGAAAAGATCGGTATCGCGATGGATAAAGTCGATACCGAGGCCCATGGGCGCGAGGTCGGCAACCCTGCCGCAGCCGGCCAGTATTGCGGCGACCTGGGGCAGTGGATTCCGATGGCGTCCAGCACTTTCGACCCGGGTGCGCTCGAGTTGGCCGCCAGCGTGCCGCAGGCCTATATGAAGCGCTCCATGCGTGGCTACATTGACCCCGAGTCGCTGGATGAGGGGATTGCCGCAGGGTTACTCAATTACAACTTCAGCACCAGCGCAGTCACCGCCGGTGAAGGTGACGGTCGTACTTACCTGGGCCTCAATGCGGGGATCAATCTGGGCGCCTGGCGCTTGCGGCACCAGGGCGCCCAGGCCTGGAGCAATCGCACAGGCTTCGAGACTTATCAGAACACGACCACGTATGTGCAGCGCAGTATCATCCCCTGGCAGTCACAACTGACCCTGGGAGACACCTTCAGCAACGGACAGATCGTCGACGGGGTCCGCCTGCGGGGCGTGACCCTGGCCACCGATGACCGCATGCGCCCGCAGACGCAGCAAGGCTATGCACCGCAGGTACGGGGTGTCGCCGACAGTAATGCAACGGTCACGGTCAGCCAGAACGGCTACACCATTTATGAGACCACGGTGGCGCCTGGCCCCTTTGTCATCAGTGACCTGCATGCCACCGGTTACGGCGGTGATTTGATCGTCAGCGTGACCGAAGTCGACGGGCGTCGGAACACCTTCGTCGTGCCGTACTCAGTGGCCCCGCAACTGCTGCGGGCCGACACGACAAAATACAGCGCCACCCTGGGTGAGGTGCAGCAAAAGGGCATCGATGCCAAGGGGGCGAGCGTCTTTCAAGGCACTCTGCAACACGGCTTGACCGATGACCTGACGGTGTATGGCGGCGGCAGTCTTTCCAAAGGCTATGAGCAGGGAAAGGTCGGTGTTGCGTTGAATACGCCCGTCGGCGCGTTTTCGCTGGACACCGCCACCTCACGTACCGCGGTGCCTGACCATGGACGCCTGACCGGGCAAAGCCTCGGGCTTGGCTACAACAAAAGCCTGCCGGCATCGGGTACGCATTTTGCGCTGGGCGCGTATCGATTCTCCACAGAGGGATACCTGAACCTTCCGGATGCCCTGAATGTGCGTGAGATCGCGAGCCGCTCCGGTGATGTCAACGGCTATGCCCGGCAAAAAAGCCGGCTCGACCTGACCATCAGCCAGCAACTGGGCATCGGCACCTTGAGCCTGTACGGCAGCTCTGTCGACTATTGGGGCGGTGAGGAGGGGCGCCAGGTTTCATTCACCGCCAGCTACGGCTCGACCTGGAACAAGCTCAACTGGAACCTTTCGGCGCAACGTTCGAGGATCCAGGACACGCGGCAACTGACCCAAAGCGAGCTCAGTGACGATGTGTTCTTCGGGCGTATCGGCCAACCTGGGCGCATTGATAACCGCTACATGCTCACACTGTCGATGCCCCTGGGGAGCGAGTCGAGGTCGCCGACGATCAATACTTCGCTGTCCCGGGATACCGGCGATACACGGGGCAGCCAGCAGCAGGTGGGCATCAACGGCTTCCTGGGCGAGAACGCCGAGGTCAACTACGGTGTTTCCGCCCACCGTGCGACCAGTGAAGGCACACGCTCCAGCCAGTTCAACACCTATGCGGGTTATCGCACCGATGCCACCCACCTGCGCGCCGGATATGGCCAGAGCCGCGATAGCTCGCAGCTTTCGTTCGGCGCCGACGGCGGGGTAGTCGTGCACGCCGACGGTGTGGCGTTCTCGCAAAGCCTGGGCGAAGCCTCGGCGCTGGTCCATGTGCCGGGAGCCGAAGGCGCCCGGCTTGGCGGCGGCGGCGGTACACGGGTCAACAGCAAGGGATACGCCGTCGTGCCCAATCTGACGGCGTTCCAGAACAATACGGTGGAGATCGATCCGGAAGGCATGTCGCTGGATGTGGAGCTTCAGGAATCGACCCGCAACGTCGTACCGACCTCGGGTGCGGTATCGCTGGTCAAGTTCGACACGGTCAACGGCCGGGCAGTGGTGGTCAAGGGCGTTCGCGAGAATGGCAGCCCGCTGCCATTTGCCGCACAGGTATTCGATGGGCAAGGGCGTGAGGTCGGTGTGGTGGGGCAGGCCAGTAAAGCCTTCGTCCGGGACATCCCGCAGGAAGGCCGCCTGACCGTCAAGTGGGGCAGCAAAATCGCCGAGCAGTGCGATATCCACTATCACATGCCGCCGGCGACCGCCGGCCAGCGACAGGTCACTACCGACTTCATGCAAGGGGTATGCGTGGCGAGCCAGGCTCGCCAGGTGGCAGGCCAGCCATGAGCGAGCGCCGATTCATGATTGATGCGATGCAAGACTTATCCGATATGACAGAGGTGTTGTTTTCATGACTAGGTATTCGCTTGTCGGCGTGGTGCTGGGAGGATGGATGGTGGCGCTGGAAGCTCAAGCGATCACCTGCGCCCCCGGCCCGTCGGTGAATATTACTATTCCCCCGATCACCGTTGCGGCCGGGCAACAGGTAGGGCAAGTGATAGGGTCCGCCAGCGGCTATCGCTTTGACAGCCCTCCAGCATCTGCGCTTCGGTGTACCCAACGCATTGCTTTTGGGGCGCAGGCCAGGCTGGCGCTGGTCAATAGCCCGCCGACGGGCCGGACATTTTCCGCTAACGGGCTTTCAATGCCAGTGCATGCCACCAATGTACCTGGGGTCGGGTTTGCCTTGATGGCGAGGGACCCGAATCGGCCGTTCATGCCTATCAACACGGCAGGTGTCACACTGATTGTTGGAGATATCAGGGCAAGGCCCATCGTCCTCGGGCTTGATACCCGTATCTACTTTGTAGCCACGGGCCCCATCACCGGCGGCACGATCGCCGCCAGGAACCTTGCACGGTATACGATCACCGGCACGCCCATCAGCGGCGCCGGTTATTACGCGGTGAACTTCTCCAATATCACGATCAATGCGCCCCGCAAACCCACCTGCAGCGTCACCACGCCTTCGGTTGCAATGCCCATGCCGGCCGTGGCTGCACGTGACTTTCGCGGGGTGGGCAGCTTCGCCGGCAGCGTGACCCGCAACATCACACTGTCATGTGCGGGCGGCACCAGCGGCGCTACGCGTGACGTATTTATCACGGTGACAGACCAGACCACGCCGGCCAATCGCAGCGATGTGTTGTCCCTGACCCCGACCTCCGTGGCCAGCGGCGTCGCACTGCAATTACTGCGGGGGAGCACACTGGTGCGTTACGGCGCTGACTCCACGACCATTGGCAACCCGAACCAGTGGCTGGTCGGCACAACCGGCAATGCAACCGTGCAGATTCCTTTGACCGCACGTTATATCCAGACGGGCTCATCGATCCGGCCCGGCAGCGCGAACGGGTTGGCGTCCTTCACAATGAGCTACCGATGAGCATCGCGCTGTGGAGCAGGGGCCTTGGCGTGCTGATGAGCCTGCAGGTGATCGTCGCGCAGGGTGAAATCGTGATTGACCGCACACGTGTCATCTATCCGGGCGCCGCGCGCGCGGTGGTGATCAACCTGCACAATGAGGCTGACAGTCCGCGCCTGGTGCAGGCGTGGATCGATGACGGCGATGCGGCGGCGGCGCCCGAAAACAGTGATGTGCCGTTCACGATTACGCCACCCATCGTTCGCATGAATGCAAGCACCGGACGCGCCTTGCGGATCATGCATTATCAAACGCCGAAGCCGATGGCTGGCCGGGAGTCGGTGTACTGGCTGAACGTGCTGGCAATCAGGCCGAGCGTTGAGGCCTCGGCTGAAACCAACGTCCTGCAATTTGCCTTTCGTACGCGGATCAAGCTTTTCCTCCGGCCCGCCGAACTGCCGGGGAAGGTGCAGGACGCGGCTCATGCGCTGCAATGGTCCGTAAGCGGTGGAGGCGAGGCGGGGTTGGAGGTGCTTAACCCCACGCCCTATCACGTGACCTTGTCCGGGGTGGTACTGACACTCAGCGCAGTGGAGCATCGCAGCGAAGATCCGCCGATGGTCGCGCCCTATGGGACTGCACGGATTGCGATGCCCGGGCTGCCTCACGAGGGCCTGACCGGTACGCAAGTACAGTTCACCACCCTGGACGATGCGGGTGCCATTCAGCACCATCAGGCGCTGTTGCGGCCTGTCGCCTGTTCGTCGCTCAAGCCCTGCGCTGACGCACCAGGTGCTTGACCCCTTCGAACACCAGGACCATGACCGCGATCCAGATCGGGATGTAGGTCAACCATTCGCCGGCCTTGATGCCTTCACCCAGCAGCAGCGCCACCACCAGCAACAGCACCGGCTCGACATAACTGAGCAGTCCGAACAGGCTGAACGCCAGCAGGCGGCTGGCGATGATATAGCTCACGAGCGCCGAGGCGCTGATCAGGCCCAGCATCGGGATCAACCCGTACAGCTTGGGGTGGGCATCCATCACCGCAAAGCCCTGTTCGCCGCTTTGCACAAACCACCAGGCCACCGGCAGCATGAGCGCCATGTCCAGCCACAGTCCGCCCAGGTGGTCGGTCTTGAGGTATCTGCGCGCAATGAAATACAGCGGGTAACCGATGATCACCACCAGCGTCGCCCAGGAGAACCCGCCGGCCTGGAACAACTCGTTGAGTACCCCGAGGCCGGCAAAAAACACCGCGATCTTTTGCAGGTAGGACAACTGTTCGCCCCATACCAGGCGCCCGGTCAGCACCATGGTCAGCGGCAGCAGGAAGTAACCCACCGATACATCCAGGCTGCGCCCGTTCAGCGGCGCCCACATGAACAACCACAACTGCACGCCCAGCAACGCCGACGACAACACCACACCGCCGATCAGCCGAGGCTTGGCCGCCAGCACTCGCAGCAATTCCCAGACCCGCCGCCATTCGCCGCTGACGATCATGAACACCGTCATGCACGGTACGGTCAGCAACATGCGCCAGCCGAAAATTTCCAGGCCGCTCAATGGCGTCAGCAATGACGTGAAGTAATACATCACGGCAAACAACACCGAGGCCGACACCGATAACACAACACCTTTAGACACGCTGTCCTCGCGAAAACCGATTTCAAACAAGTAGGGGAGTTTCAACAGGGGGATTATGGTGCTTTTGAAGCGGGAAGGGCGCGCTGTTTTGGGGCGTTTTCAGGAAAATCTCTCGCTGCCGCTGTCTGGGTCTGCCTGGTAGGGGCAGTCGGGGTGTTGTGGTGGTGGTGGTGGTGGTGGTGGTAGTGGTAGTGGTAGTGGTAGTAGTGGTGAGCGGGCTTGCCCCGCGCTGGGCTGCGAAGCAGCCCCAATAACTGGCGACGAGGTTTTCCTGGAAAAACGCGACGGCTTTAAAGGGCTGCTGCGCAGCCCAGCGCGGGGCAAGCCCGCTCACCACAGCAAGCCCGCTCACCACAGCAAGGCAGCTCACCACAGTAAGGCCGCTCCGCAACCCTTACTTGGTCAAACAGGCTATGCGCGCGCCACTCGGCCCGAGACAAAATGGCCCACATCGTTGAACCCCGGCGTAGAGGAATGCCCCGGCGTTACCAACGAATCAATGAACGCTTCATCCTCAGCCGTGATCTTCACGTCCAGCGCGCCGGTGTAGGCATCCCACTGCGCCTCGGTGCGCGGCCCCACGATCGCCGAGCTAACCGCCGCGTTGTTCAGCACCCAGGCGATGGCAAACTCGACAATGCCCACGCCACGGCCCTGGGTGTATTGCTGGATCTGCTGGGCGATGCGCAACGACTCCACGCGCCATTCGGTTTCCAGGATGCGCTTGTCCTGGCGTGCCGCACGGCTGCCGGCTTCGGGTGTCACGTCCGGTGCGTACTTGCCGCTGAGCACGCCGCGCGCCAGTGGGCTGTAAGGCACGACGCCCAGGCCGTACGCGGCAGCGGCGGTGATCTGTTCGACTTCAGCCTGGCGGTTGACGATGTTGTACAACGGCTGGCTGATCACCGGTTTGTCCACGCCCAGGCGTTCGGCGACGCGGATCACCTCGGCAATCCGCCAGCCGCGATAGTTGGACAGGCCCCAGTAGCGGATCTTGCCCTGGCGAATCAGGTCGCCGATGGCCGATACCGTCACCTCCAGCGGGGTGTCGTGATCTTCGCGGTGCAGGTAGTAGATGTCGAGGTAGTCGGTATCGAGACGGGTGAGGCTGGCTTCCAGCGCGTTGAAGATGCGCTTGCGGCTCAGGCCACTGCGGTTGGGCAGGCCCTCGGTGGGGCCAATGGCGACTTTCGACGCCACCACCCAATCCTGACGATGGCGAGCGATGGCCTCGCCGACGATTTCCTCGGAGCGCCCGCCGGTGTAGACATCCGCCGTGTCGATAAAATTGATGCCCTGGTCCCAGGCCTTGTCGATGATGCGCAGCGAGTCCTCGGTGTGGGTCTGTTCGCCAAACATCATGGTGCCCAGGGTCAAGGCGCTGACCTTCAAACCGGACTGGCCCAATGTGCGGTAAATCATGCAAAGCTCCTTGCAGCTGTGAGACGTGACCTATGCAATACCAGAGTCGCAGGCTCTGGAACAAGCCCTGCGGGCGTTTCTTCATGCACTCAGCAAGGCCTGGCAACGCCCTTGCAGAAATCGGTGCAGCACTTTCACCCGCTCCGACACTTGCAGGCGGTGCGGGCACATCAGGTTGAACGGGGTGGGTTCGCCTTGCCAGTCCGGCAGCAGTTGCACCAGCCGTCCGGCCTTGAGGTCCCGGGCGATGTCGAGATTGGCTTTGTAGGCAATCCCGTGGCCAGCCAGCGCCCAGCGCCGCACAATTTCACCGTCATCGCTCAGGTAGTCGCCCGTCACTTCGACTTCCTGCAACCTAGTGCCCTGGCGAAAGTACCAGGTGCTGTTGGCCCGGCCCTGGCGCATGTACCGCAGCGTATTGTGCTGCGCCAACTCCGCCGGGGTGCGCGGCGTGCCGTGGCGCGCCAGGTAGTCGGGGCTGGCGCAGGGCAGGCGTTGGTGATCGGGCACCACCGGCAGCGCCACCAGGCTGGAGTCCCGTGGGACGCCGAAGCGCAGGGCGATGTCGACGGTGTCGCGGAACAGGTCGGCATTGCTGTCGTTGAGCAGTAGTTGCAGGCGGATGTGCGGGTGTTCCAGCTTGAACTCATCCAGCCAGCCCAGCACCACATTACGGCCGAAATCCGAGGGCGCGGCCAACTGCAACAAGCCGGTCAGGCCCTGGCTCTGCTGCTTGAGCGCTTGCTCGCCTTCGGCCAAGGCGGCCAGGGCCTCGCGCACGCTGTCGAGGTAGCGCCGGCCTTCTTCGGTCAGGCGCATGCTGCGGGTGGAGCGTGCCAGCAGGCGGGTACCCAAGCGGGTTTCCAGGCGCTTGAGGGCAATGCTGGCCGCTGCGGGGGTCAGGCCGAGCCCGCGTGCGGCGGCAGACAGGCTGCCGGTGTCGGCGGTGCGTGCGAACACTTCGAGGTCGAGGATTGAGCTCATTTGTAAAAATCCCTTAAAGATCCTGTCGTTTTACCGGGATTTTTCATTGATTGCCAAGCTGGGAAGATGAACGCTCACTTTCTGACCCAGGACACTTCCCCATGAATTCCTCACTCAACGGCAAAACGGTCATCGTCATCGGCGGCAGCAGCGGCATCGGTGCAGCCGTGGCCAAGGCCGCAGCCGCACGCGGTGCCCAGGTGGTGCTGGCGGGGCGGCGCCTATCGTCGGGCCGCGATAACGGCCTGCGCAGCGAACCAGTGGACGTCACCGACGCCGCGTCCCTGCAACGGTTGTTCGAAACCGTCGGGCGGTTTGACCATCTGGTGTACACCTCCGGCCCCGCGGTGCGCGCCAAGGCCTTGGCCGAAACCGACCTGGGCGAGGCCCAGGACAACTTCAACGTGAAACTCTGGGGCGCCTTGCGGGCGATCCAGCACGCGCTGCCTTTCCTCGATGAGCACGGCAGCATCAGCCTGACCTCCGGGCAACTGGGGCGCAAATTGGCACCGGGGCAGTTCATCAAAGTCGGTATCAACGCCGCCACTGAAGCCCTGGGCAAGCAGTTGGCCAAGGAGCTGGCGCCGCGTCGGGTCAACGTGGTGAGTCCCGGCGTGATTGATACCCCGGCGTATGCGGGGTTGGCCGAGGACCAGCGCCTGGCGATGTTTGCCAAGGCAGGTGGCGCGCTGCCGGTGGGGCGCGTGGGGCAGGCCGAGGAAGTGGCGGCGGGGTATGTGCTGGCCATGGAAAATGGCTACATGACCGGCGCTGTCATTGATATCGACGGCGGCGGCCTGCTGTAAACGCAGGCTAAATGTGGGAGGGGGCAAGTCGAATCGTCGCACCGCCCCTCCCACATGGACCGCGTTATACCTTCAAGGTCCGCGTCATCCGCAACGCCAGCACACTGCCCGCCACAATCACCGCCGCCAGCAGGTACAACGCCACATCCGTGGACCCGGTGGCATCCTTCACAAAACCGACGATATACGGGCTGAGGAAACCGGCCATCTGGCCCATGGAGTTGATCAGCGCCAGGCCGCCAGCGGCTGCGCCTGCGCTGAGCATGGCGGTCGGCACCGGCCAGAACATCGGCAGGCCGGTGAGGGCGCCCATGGTGGCGATGGTCAGGCCGAGGATAGCGATGGCCGGGGTGGTGGCGAAGTTCACCGCGATCACCAGGCCGATGGCGCCCATCAACATCGGTACGACAAGATGCCAGCGACGCTCCTTGCGCAAGTCCGCCGAGCGGCCCACCAGCAACATGAACACCGCTGCCAGCAGATACGGAATCGCACTGAGCCAGCCGATCACCAGGTTATCGCTGAAGCCCAGGTTCTTGATGATCGACGGCAGCCAGAAGTTGATGGCGTATACGCCACTCTGGATGCAGAAGTAGATCAGGCCGAACGCCCAGATCGCCGGGTTCTTGAACACTGCGGCGAGTGAATCGGTGGTGGTTTTCGGCTTGTTGGCCAGGTCGGTGGCCTGATCGGCTTCCAGCACGGCGCGCTCGTGGGGCTTGAGCCACTTGGCATGGGCAAAGCTGTCGCTGAGCAGGAAGTAGGCGAGGGCGCCGAGGATCACGGTCGGGATGCCTTGCAGCAGGAACATCCACTGCCAGCCCGCCAGGCCGCCCTGGCCGGCGGCGAAGTGGTTGAGGATCCAGCCGGAAAACGGGCTGCCAAGCAAACCGGACACCGGGATCGCCGACATGAACAGCGCCATGATCCGCCCACGGCGGAACGTCGGGAACCACTGCGAGAGGTACAGCACCACACCGGGGAAGAAGCCGGCTTCAGCCGCACCGGTAAACAGGCGCAAGGTGTAGAAATGCGTCGGCGTGGTGACGAACAGCAGGCAGGTGGACAGTGTGCCCCAGACGATCATCATCAAGGCAATCCAGCGCCGTGGACCGAACCTGGTCAGCGCCAGGTTGCTCGGCACGCCGCACAGCACGTAGCCGATAAAGAAGATCCCGGCGCCCAGGCCGTATACGGTTTCGCTGAATTTCAGCGCATCGAGCATCTGCAACTTGGCAAAGCCAACGTTGACCCGGTCGAGGTAGTTGAACAGATAGCAGATGAAAATGAAGGGGATCAGGCGCAGGGTAATGCGCTTGTAGATGGCGTTTTTATCGTCATCGGTGGCCAGTGTGACAGCGGCGCTCTGTGACATGGGAATCTCTCTTTATTATGATTTTTTGCGATGCGAGGGTAACGTTGATCGCCCAACGAGTCTCGGCCACGTGGCGGGGTGCTGTCTTTGTGCTTGCGCACAGTGATGCATGCTTTGCGCTGTGCCGATGAACAACCACGCTTTCAAGGACTTCCTTTCAAGGAGATGGCCGCATGTTCGAGCTGGATCATGACCTGGCGCAGGATATCGTCAATCGCACCATGGCGATCCTGCCCTATAACGTCAACGTCATGGACAGCCAGGGCCTGATCCTCGGCAGCGGCGAACCCGAGCGCATCAACACCCGCCACGAAGGCGCGCAACTGGTACTGGCCAACGGTCGCGTGGTCGAGATCGACGGGCAGACCGCCAAGCACCTCAAGGGCGTGCAGCCGGGCATCAACCTGCCGCTGATGCACGATCAGCGCTTGATCGGCGTGCTGGGTATCACCGGCGAGCCCGAGCTGTTGCGCACCTATGCCGAATTGGTGCGCATGACCGCCGAAATGCTCGTCAGCCATCGTCATCAGCAAGCCGAGCAGCAATGGCGACGCCAACGTTGCGATGATCTGTTGGCGTTGCTCCTCGCCGACAGCGGCGACTCACCACGCCTGATTGATGAAGCCCGGCAATTGGGCCTCAAGCCGCAGCTGGCGCGCACGCCGTACCTGTTCGAACTGGGCGCGGGGCAATCAGCGGAGGCCTTGAGTACCTGGTTGACGTCGCGTTACCCGGACAGCTGGTGTGTCAGCTCGGCGCAGTTTTCCCTGTTGTGGTGCCGGCCTGCCGCCGTGCCCGTCGACAATCCGCGCCTGTTGGAAAAACTCGAAGGCCTGGGCTGGACTATCCTGCGTGTGGCCGTGGGCGGGCAGGCCGATGGGCTGGCGGGGCTGCGCCGGTGTTATCGGCGGGTCGGCGATTTGCTGGCGTACGGTCGCGATGTACTGCCGCACTCGCGGCTGTTGACCCTCAACCGCTACCGCCTGCCCGTGATGCTCTGGCGTCATCGCAACGACGATGCCCTGGACGAGCTGCTCAATCCCTTGCGCAAGGTGCTGGCCAAGGACAGCAACGGCCAACTCCTGGCCACGCTACGCAGTTGGTGCGAACACGACGGGCAAAGCCAGGCCTGTGCCGACGCCCTCGGCATTCACCGCAACAGCCTGCGTTACCGTATGGAGCGCATCGCCGAACTCAGCGGCGTCGACCCGCTGACCCTGGATGGGATGTTGGCGCTGTACCTCGGCGTGCAGTTATTGCCCCAGGCTTTGTCGGAATGAACAACAAACCTTACTCGTACTTGTGCATCGGACCGGCGTCAGCGGCGGTGCCAACTGGCAGCATGGGCGTGATAAAAACCGGAGAAAGCCCATGAAAATCATCATCGCACCCGACTCGTTCAAGGACAGCCTGAGTGCCGAGGGCGTCGCCCAGGCCATTGCCGCAGGGTTGGCGCAGGTCTGGCCGGACGCACAGCTGATCCAGTGCCCGATGGCGGACGGTGGTGAAGGCACGGTGGACGCGGTGCTCGCCGCCTGTAACGGCCAATTGCGCCGCCAGGCGGTATGTGGCCCTCTGGGCGGTACGGTTGAAGCACGTTGGGGCTGGTTGGCTGACAGCCACACCGCGATTATCGAAATGGCCGAAGCCAGCGGCCTGCAATTGGTAGCGCCAGGCCAGCGCGATGCGTGCACCAGCAGCACCTACGGCACCGGCGAGCTGATTCGCGCGGCCCTGGACCTGGGTGCCCAGCGCATCATTCTGGCAATTGGCGGCAGCGCCACCAACGACGGCGGCGCGGGGGCGATGCAAGCCCTGGGCGTGCAACTGTTCGACGCTGCGGAACAGGCCTTGCCGCCCGGAGGCCTGGCCTTGTCACGGCTGGCGCATATCAACCTGGAAAAACTCGACCCGCGCCTGGCCCAGGTACGCTTTGAAATCGCCGCCGATGTGAACAACCCACTGTGCGGCCCCCACGGCGCCTCGGCGATTTTCGGCCCGCAAAAAGGCGCCAGCCCCGGGCAGGTGCAACAACTGGACGCCGCCCTCGGCCACTTCGCCGATCACTGCGCCAAGGTCCTGCCCAAGGACGTGCGCGACGAGCCCGGCAGCGGCGCCGCCGGCGGCCTGGGGTTTGCCGCCAAGGCGTTCCTCGGCGCGCAGTTCCGCGCGGGCGTGGAAGTCGTTGCCGAACTGGTGGGCCTTGACGAAGCCGTACGCGGCGCCGACCTGGTCATCACCGGCGAAGGCCGCTTCGACGCCCAGACCCTGCGCGGCAAAACCCCCTTCGGCGTGGCTCGCATCGCCCGGCAACACGGCGTACCGGTGATTGTCATCGCCGGCACCCTGGGCGACGGCTACAAGCAGATGTACGACCATGGCGTGGCAGCGGCGTTTGCCTTGCCGAGCGGCCCGATAAGCCTGGAGCAGGCCTGCAGCGAGGCGCCGCGTTTGCTGCGCGAGCGCGCGGCGGATATTGCGCGGGTGTGGCGTGTGGCCGCGCGGGGCTGATAGAGGCAGCCCTCGGCTGCCGTGACACAGCTGTCGATAATTACTATGATCCGTGCATTCTTTTAAGACTGGCTGACCTGGCCGGACACGTTGGAAGCCGATCATGCAGATCAAGCGTTTTACTCTCGTCAATTTTCGCGGCATCGAGCACATGGAGCTCGACTTCGAGGGTAAGAAGACTGTTGCTTTGGTGGGCGTCAATGGGGTGGGCAAGTCTTCGATTCTGGATGCGTTGGCGATTACGCTTTCGAATTTGACGGCGCGGATCATCGATCAGACTTCGAAATCCAGAGCTATTTCCAAAGATGACATCAGAATAGGTGCTGATTATTCACGATTAGAGGTAGTGACCACGCTCGCTGATGAGGAAGTCGATTGGGCCATTGCCTTGAATCGGCGTGCAGGCAAACATTCGAAAGATCAAAGCAGTGATTTGATACGTTTGAATAAAGCGGTCTCTCCTATTGAGACCCAAGCGTTCAACTATGACCTTGTTGGTGGCATGCGTGTCGAACTACCTCTGGCCGTTTACTACGACGTCCATCGAGCAGTGTTAGACGTACCATTGCGTGTGCGAGAGCATTTGATCAATGCAGTCACTGAGGGATACGACGACGCGCTCGGGCACGGCGGGGCGGATTTCAAGAGATTTTTTATCTGGTTCCGCAATCAGGAAGATTTGGAAAATGAAAGTAGTCGCGACTTGCCTGGATATCGCGATCCAGAGCTTTCGGCAGTTCGCCAAGCGATCGAAACATTCACTGGATTCAAAGATGTTCGGATTCGTCGCAAACCAACATTGAGAATGACTGTTCTTAAGGATCGTCTCGAATTCAATGTTTTACAGCTATCCGACGGAGAGAAGTGTCTACTGGCAATGGTTGGAGATCTTGCACGCAGACTGACCTTGCTCAACCGTCAGGTAGCTGAGCCATTGAAAGGCAAAGGCGTTGTTCTTATCGACGAACTGGACCTTCACTTGCACCCAGCCTGGCAGCGTACCGTCGTCGCCAACCTTGAAAGGACGTTTCCCAATTGTCAATTCATCATCACTACACATTCCCCGCAAATACTCGGAGAGCTTCCTGCCGAGTCTGTAATGTTGTTGAAAGACGGCCAATACCTCGGGCACCCAGAGCGTTCTCTGGGGCTGCGCAGCGGTGAAGTCATCGAAGAGTTGATGGGCGGCCTCGCTCAAAACCATAACGTCAGCCAGCAACTCAGAACAATCTACCTTGACCTCGACGACGACAATCTTGAATCCGCCCAGGCTAAACTCGCGAACCTGCGCGAACAGGTCGGCAAAATCCCTGATGTCCTTGAAGCCCAAGCCAGTATTGACTCTCTGAGGTCGCTAGAAGAGGGCGGCGCGTGAGGTCTATCAAAAAAGGCGCCGAGCCACGGGCGCTGATTGAATGGAAAAGAGAAAACCGCAATACGCCGCATAACCTTTACTACGGCAAAGGAAGCAGCTTTCCGAGCGAGCCCGTTCGCCAGGCGCTCTTGAAGGAGCAGTTCCATTTATGCGCGTACACCTTGCGGCGGTTGCCCACTGCGACCGAATGCCAAACAAAGGGACAGGGCACACAATTCAGCTGCCACATTGAGCATGTCCTTGCACAAACGCATCACGAGGCTGACAGCATCGCCTACGACAATTTGGTGGCGTGTTATCCCTCCAGCCAAACCAAGATGGCTTGTGGTTATGGTGCCGTGGAAAAAGCCGACTACGACGTGGCCCGAAAGCCCTTCGTTTCTCCGCTGTCAGCCAATGTCGAGCGCCAGTTTCGATATTCCAGTGATGGCTACGTAGAAGGTCTGACGCCTGACGCTGTTGCCACCGTCGAGGTCCTTAAGCTCAATCACCCGACGCTGGTAAACGATAGGGCCGCCGTTGTCAGAGGCCGATTGCGACCACGTGGTACTCCGATCACTGCCGCTGCTGCCCGGCGCCTGGCAGACGAAGTCAACTCACCCGATGCCCAGCATTGCCTCCCCGAATACTGCCAGGCACTCAAGCAACAGGCCGAACGTCACGCACAGCGTCTCGAAAAGTACGCAGCCCGTGTTCGTGGCCAAGCCAGGCCCTGAGTACTACCGTCTTAAACAGTGAACATGGGACAATCCGCGTCATTTTTCGACACGGAGAGTCCCCATGCTGCGCCCCGTTCTCCTGGCCCTGCTGCTGACCGGCACCGCCACCCAGGCCTTCGCTCAACCGCCCGCTGAAACCGTACCGCTGCTACGGGAAATCAAGAACTGGGTCACCGGGTGCGACAACCTGCGCAATTGCCATGCCCTCAGCGCGCCCAGTGGCGTCGATGAAGAAGACTACAGCTCCCTGACCTTACATATCTGGCATCAGGCCGGTCCCGAAGGGTATCTGCGCTTGCGCTTCGACCACCGCGGCGAAGCGCTGGACCTGTCGACCTTGCTGTTGGACGGTCAGCCGCTGGGCCTGGAGCTGACCCGGGATCTGCATGTGGAACTGGACGATCAGGGCGGCGATCCCGAGGTGCAGTCTTACGGCGTGATCGAGGACGCTGCGGCGCGGCGCTGGTTGCAGCGTTTGCGCAATGGCCAGCGCCTGCAATTGCCGGGCGACGAACAGGCCCATGTGTCGCTGAGCGGCCTGAGCGCTTCGCTGCTGTTGATGGATGCGGTGCAGGGGCGGGTGGATAACGTGACGGCCCTGGCACGCCCCGGAAAAGCGCCGGCCCGTGAGGTGCCGCCACGTTTGCCGACACCGGTGTTGCGCAAGTTTCCTGCGCCGCCGGCGTTGACCGCGCAGGAACAGGCCGGCCTGGTGGCCGCTGCAGTGCAGGCCGTGACGCCGGAGGAGGGTGAGCCCGAGGCAAAGGCCGGGGCGCTGACGGCGCAACAGGCGATGACGGTGGTGCGTTACGACTGCGCGGCCTACAACTGTGAGTTCGACGTGACCAGCCGCCAGCGTCAGGCGCCCTATGCGCAAACGCCGCTGGCGCTTGAGCCCTTGCCGTTGGACGGCGCCGCGCTGCAAGGCTCGGTGGGCTATGACGAAGCCACCGGCACCTTGAGTTATTTCTACAAGCAGCGTGGCATCGGTGACTGTGGCGGCGGTGGTGTCTGGGTGTTTGACGGCAAGGCGTTCCAGCTCAGTGAATTTCATAGCATGCCGCGCTGCACCGGTGTCGGTTACGGCGACTGGCCGTCGTTATGGACGACCGTGCCGGCGCCCTAGCCAGGGAGCAGGCACGGCCTCTACACTGGTCGGCCACGTGTCTTTCAAAGGATGAAACACCATGCACGCACCTGAACCCCATATCGTGATCCAGCGCTTTACCGAGGCCCACCTTGACGGTGTGGCGGCGCTCTATAACGAACCGGCCGTGTGCCGGCAGGTGCTGCAGATGCCGTTCCAGTCGGTGGATGTCTGGCGCAAACGCCTGGTCACCGACAACGAGCGGCGCCTGCAACTGGTGGCGGTGCACGGCGGCGAGGTGATCGGCCAACTGGGCCTGGAACAGTACCTGCGCGTGCGCCAGGCCCATGTCGGTTCGTTCGGCATGGGCGTGGCGACGGCCTGGCAGGGCAAGGGCGTAGGCTCGCGGCTGTTGACGGCCGCGCTGGACGTGGCCGACAACTGGATGAACCTGCACCGGGTGGAACTCACGGTGTACGCCGACAACGAAGCCGCGCACCACCTGTACCGCAAGTTCGGCTTCGAGGTCGAAGGGCGCTTGCGTGACTACGCCCTGCGCGATGGGGTGTTTGTCGACACCCTGAGCATGGCGCGCCTGCGCCAGTCGGCTTAACCCTCCAGCGCAAACGCCACCGCAGCCTGCGCATGCAGCTCGGTGGTGTCCAGCAGCGGCAGGTCGCTGTGTTCGGGCTTGACCAACAGGCTGATTTCCGTGCAACCGAGGATGACCGCCTGGGCACCCCGTGCGGCCAGGGACTCGATGACCCGCAGATAAACCTGGCGTGATGCATCGCTGATCACGCCGACGCACAACTCCTCATAGATGATCCGGTGCACGGCGCGGCGCTCCTCCGCGTCCGGCACCAGCACGGTGAGGCCCTGGGCGGCCAGGCGTGACGTGAGAAAATCCTGCTCCATGGTGAACGCGGTGCCGAGCAAGCCGACGGTCAGGGTGCCGGCTGCCACCGCCGCCGCAGCGGCCGCATCGGCGATATGCAGGAAGGGAATCGACACCGCCGCCTCGATACGCGGCGCCACCAAGTGCATGGTGTTGGTACACAACACCACGCATTCGGCGCCGCCGGCCTGCAAACGGCGCGCGGCGTCTTCCAGGATCAGCGCGGTGTCATCCCAACGCCCGGCGTGCTGGGCCTGTTCCACCGGGCCGAAGTCCACGCTGTACATCAACACCTGGGCCGAGCGCAGCGGGCCGAGCTGGTCGCGCACGCGCTGGTTGATGATGCGGTAGTACTCGGCGCTGGACTCCCAGCTCATGCCGCCGATAAGGCCGATGGTGCGCATGTGATGCTCCTGACAGGGAAAGTCGCTTCACCTTACCCATCAGCCGCTGAATAGTCATACGCAGTTGCCCGCCAAATGACCGGAGCAGTTTCACATGTCCAGGTTGCCCCATCCCGGCCGGGGTTGCTCCGCGGCAATGGCGTGGATGGGTTTACCCGTGGCCTGCTCCACGCGCCGCGCCACCTCCGGGTCGTCGGCGAACGGCAACATGCTGGCTTCGTCCAGGCTCGTCTCGGACTGCCCGCGCAGGCAATACTCCACCGCAGCGTACAGGCACACCACGATCAGCACGCTCCACATATCAGGCGATCCGCGCATCGAGCCGGGCCACGTTCAAGTCTGCGACCCGCACCGTGCGCCAAGTGTTGTAGGCCATCAGCAACATGCCCGTGAGGAAAAACACGCCCCCCGCAAACCGCACCACAAACCCCGGATGGCTGGCCTGCAAGGCTTCGACAAACGAGTAGGTGAGGGTGCCGTCGTCGTTTACCGCGCGCCACATCAGGCCTTGGGTGATGCCGTTGACCCACATCGAGGCGATGTACAGCACCGTGCCGATGGTTGCCAGCCAGAAGTGCAGGTTGATCAGCGCCACGCTGTGCATCTGCTCGCGGCCGAACAGCTTGGGGATCATGTGGTACAGCGAGCCAAAGGTGATCATCGCCACCCAGCCCAGGGCACCGGCGTGTACGTGGCCGATGGTCCAGTCGGTGTAGTGGGAGAGGGCGTTGACGGTCTTGATCGCCATCATCGGACCTTCGAAGGTCGACATGCCATAGAACGCCAGGGACAGCACCAGGAAGCGCAGGATCGGGTCGGTGCGCAGCTTATGCCAGGCACCGGACAAGGTCATCATGCCGTTGATCATGCCGCCCCAGCTCGGGGCCAGCAGGATCAGCGACATGGCCATGCCCAGTGACTGCGCCCAGTCGGGCAAGGCGGTGTAGTGCAAATGGTGCGGGCCGGCCCAGATGTACAGGGTGATCAGCGCCCAGAAGTGCACGATGGACAGGCGATAGGAGTACACCGGCCGGCCCACCTGCTTGGGTACGAAGTAATACATCATCCCCAGGAAACCGGTGGTGAGGAAAAAGCCCACGGCGTTATGCCCGTACCACCACTGCACCATGGCATCGGTCGCGCCGGAATACACCGGGTAGGACTTGAACCAATCCACCGGGATCGCCAGGTGATTGACCACGTGCAACATGGCGATCACCAGGATAAACGCGCCGAAAAACCAGTTGCCCACGTAGATATGCCGGGTCTTGCGCCTTACCACCGTGGTGAAGAACACAATGGCGTAGGCCACCCACACCACGGTCATCCACACCGCGCCGGAAAACTCGATCTCGGCGTATTCCTTGGTGGTGGTGTAGCCCAGGGGCAGGCTGACCAGCATGATCACGATCACCGACTGCCAGCCCCAGAAGGTAAACGCGGCGAGGCGGTCGGAAAACAGGCGCACCTGGCAGGTCCGTTGCACCGCATAGTAGCTGGCGGCAAATTGCGCACTGCCGGCGAAGCCAAAGATCACCAGGCTGGTGTGCAACGGCCGCAACCGGCCGAACGTGGTCCAGGGCAGGTCCAGGTTCATCTGCGGCCAGACCAGTTGCGAGGCGATCCACACGCCCATGGCCATACCCACCACGCCCCACACAAGGGTGGCGATCACGAATTGGCGGACGACTTTATAGTTATAGGCCTGCCCGGTTATTGCTGTGCTCATGCTTAGTCCTCCCACGGTTCCAAGTGGCGGGCACTGTAGGAAACGCGGGAAAAACAAAACAGGCTCAGAAAAACCTCATTACAGCGGATCAGTCGACAAGCACGCCCACTGGCCTGTCAGCGTTAATCGTACGGTCAGTGGCCGCATCTGCCATGATCGGGCATCGCAACCTGGCACACCCAAGGAAATCTGCAATGGACGATGTACAGCAACTGGGCGAGATGCTTCGTCATTACGCCGATAGCGAAGCGCACAAGAAGCAGCAGTTCGATGTGCAGTCGGCGCGCTGGACGCACAAGCTCGACGAGCTGTTCGGGCAGATCGAGCAATGGCTGGAGCCGGTCAAGACTGTCGGCCTGCTGGAGGTGCACCGTGAAGCCTATGTCGCCAGCGGGCCGGGCGTACCGGTGGAGACCTCGACCTTCAAGACCGAAAAGCTGCTGGTGCAGATCACCGGTAAGACCGTGGAGTTCGTGCCTGAAGTCATGGGCGTGGGCGGTTTGATCTCGGTGTCGGTGATGGGCCTGACCGCTGCCCGCCACGGCAGTGTGTCGCTGGTGCTGCCGGCCGACAAAAACGACTGGCTGTGGAAGAAAACAAATGGCCTCAAAGACCCGGACACCTTTGGCTTTGACGCCAATTTCCTGGCTACGCAGTTGCAGAGCCTGATCCCGCGCGAACGCGGCTGAGGGCTCCCGCTTCGCGCAACGTCGATGGGGGACGCCGGTGTGTCAGACACTGGGTGGAAATACGCATTTTTTTCCCAGGATTGGCTATACCTACAGCTCCATGTTTCGATGATGATCGCCAGGGAGTTCAATGATGAAACTAAGGCTAATGATCAGTACGCTGTGCGTGGCCTCCATCGCAATGGCCGGCTGCGCCAGCAAGGTCACCCAACCGGACGAGTACTCAGGCTTTCTGTCCGACTACAGCCAACTCAAGGAAGCCAAGTCGCCTTCGGGGGTCGAGGTGATGCGCTGGGTAGACCCCCAACTCGACCTGAGCCGCTATACCGCGGTGTATATCGAACCGACGCAGTTCTACCCCAAGCCCCAGGCCACCACGAAAATCCCCGACAGCACCCTCAATGGCATCAACACCTACTTCAACCAGGCGCTCAAGCGTGAGCTGGGCAAATCACTGCCCCTGGCCAACGGGCCCGGCCCCGGTGTGATGGTGGTACGTGCGGCGATCACCGCCGTCAGCAGCAAGACCGAAGGCCTCAAACCCTATGAATTCGTGCCCGTGGCCCTGGTGGCGGCAGCGGTGAGTACCGGTACCGGCATCCGAGACCAGGAAACCACCCTGGGCACCGAGGCGCAGTTCCTCGATGGTGCCAGTGGCAAGGTGCTCGCCCAAGTGGTGCGCAAGGGCACGGGCAAGCCGCTGTCCAACGACTCGCAGGTGATGAAGGCCGATGACGTGAAAGGCGTGATCGATGGCTGGGCGTCGGACCTGCATCAGTCGTATGTGAAGCTGAAAAAACACTAGGGACTAGAACGCATTCCTGGCGGGTTTGTTGTAGTAGCTGAGCAGGGCGTCGTAGCGACGGGTGATGAGGTAGTAGTCATCGCTCAGTTGCTGTGGTGGGGCGTGTTCCCGCCAGTCCTGATGCAGGGTGCGCAACGCCTGGAGGTACGCGTCGGCTGACGCGCGGGTGGCGTACCAGAGGTGAGTGGCTTCATCCTCCCGTTTGCTGCGCGGCATTTTCACCAGGAAGTCCTTGCTGGCATCGCTGGCCTGTTGCAGCGTCTCGGTCAAGCTGAACAGTTGCTGAGGCGTCAGGCTGGCGTCGCGTACACCCTGGTCAATCTGGTTCATCGCCTGGCGGGCGGCGATCATATGGTTGAGCAGGTGCCAATGCAGGTCCCGGCCGAAGCGCGATTCGAGTCGCTCCAGCTGTGCCGGGCGCAAACGGAGGTCTTCGTCCTGCAAATGGTTGCGTAATTCGGCGGATGCCCGCAGGTATTCTTCGCCCCGCTGGGCCAGTTGCTCCTCCAGACTCTTGTTCATGGCCTGTGCCACAAACTGGCGTATGTTCGACGGCATACCTTCGGTTTGTATCGGGTCAACCATGTCTGCCAGCGAGGTGAATTTATTCAGCTTGTCGGCATACACCGTGGCGAGAGTACCGAGGTGGCTTCCGGGCTGCTGGCGCTCCAGTTTGAGTGTGTACAACTGCGAACAGACCGCCGCTTGGATAAGGCGCGGTTCAGGCTCATCACGGTCGCCAAATTTATCCTGGGTGGGTGCTTCGGGCTGTGTCGAACGCATACGGTAGTACGCCAGGCGCGTATCGCGATCAATGCGGTTCACGCAGTCAATGATCGGGGCCAGTGCGCTGGCCGTTGCGGTGGAAGGGCTGTCCCGTTGGTCGAGCCATAATTGCACGCGTTGCAGGGGTTTGGTGGCGCCGGCCACACCGAGCAATCCCAGGCCCAATACCAGGCTGATGGGTAACAACCATTTCGGATTCATTGCGCGGCCTCCTGGCCATACCACTGTGCCTGGGTGGCGGGCGCCTGACAGTCGGGGGCGGTGCGAGGCATGCGGCTGCACAGGCGTTCGGGCCACTGTTGCAGGCCCTGGTTACGGGTCACGTGTTGCTGGTTGTCGAGCACCTTCAAGCCGGCGTACAGCACAATCCCACTGGTGACCAACAGCACCATGCCCAGGGCCGTCCAGCGCGGGTGGCGGGCGGTCCAGGGGGTGTGGCTGTTCATGAAGGGTCGCTTGATGACGCCGATAACCGCCAGGGTCGCGACCAGCGCCAGGCTGGCAAACGGGCCGAAGGCGTAACCCAGCGCTGCGACAAGGACCAGCCCTGGCAGCAGGTCCCGTATCGGCAACAACGGCAGGTGAGTAGGGCTGAGCCAGCGCGGCAGGTGCTCACTGAGTCGTTCATCGAGCACGCGGTACTGATGAGCCAGCGGGCGCCAGACCTGCCAAGCCAATCCGGCACCTATCACGGCGCCCAACGCCCACAGCAGGCCGTAGCCCAAGGTCGGCAGCACATTGCCGGCCAGGGGCTCGGCATTCACCAGCACGCCCACCAGGCAGCTCAACACCAGTGCGACAATCCAGGGCCAGGTGTCCATGGCCGTGTCCCACCCTTGCCAGAAATACACGGTACCGCCGGGCATCGCTTCGGCTTCGGCCACATGGTCGGCGTAGATATCTGCGCTGAGTGCCTGGCAGGCTTTCCAGTCATGTTCATCGAAGCGTTGGGCGAAGGCACGGCGCTGCCCCAGGCTCATCGGAGCCAATAGCAGCCGGGCGGCACGTTGTTGCGGGCTGTTGGGCGCTTCGGCTGCCAGTGCCCGTTGGCGTGCCATGAAGACCGGGCCTTGCTGGCGTTGCAACAGCCGCGCCCAATCCCCCGCCGGGCAGTCGTGACCGGCGCCGCCATGCCAGTGCTGGCCGGCGCACACCGCGTCGAACACTGCGCTCGACCAGTAGTGACTCTGTGCAAGCAGGCGGGCCAGCCATTGGTTGAACCACTCGGCATGGGGATGATTGTTCACCCAGGGATGTTCGGAACGTGCGGCATAGGCAGCCAGGAAAGCGGCCTCGTCCTTTTGCTCAAGGGCCTGGCGAAAGGGTTGCTGCAACGCGCTGCGGTGCTTGCGCTCGAGTCTTTCGATCAGCTCGCCGGGCAACTCCAGGCGCTGCCAGGCCGTCAGCCAGTTGAAGGTTTCAAAGGCCCAGCGGGTGTCTTCGGGGTTGAGATGCCCCTCGATGTCGCGTAACAACAGCTGGATTTCAAAGTGCAGCGCATTGCCATGGGCCATGGCTGCCTGGTAGTGGTCGGCAAGGCCGTCGCCCAGGATGTCGATGACCACTTCGTCAGCTTCCTGCTGCCCCTGGCTCCACTCCAGCGCGGCCTCATAGGCTTCGCGCAGGCGCTGGAAACCCTCGGGGTCATCATCCGGCCGGGTTTTCTTCAGCAGGGCGGCGTATTGGCGCTTGATCGCGCGGCTATCGGCATCCGGGGCCAGGCCGAGGAGATTCCAGCAAGTCATGTGCAGTGCAACTCCATAGACAATCGCGCGCACGTTACCCGTTTTACAGGTTGATAAACCAGCGGTAGTAGGGGGTAGGGCTCGTGGTAGGACTGGCCCGGTCCAGCCCTGCGGCGACCGGGCACGCGGTGTTACTTGAGCGGCGTCAACGGCGGCAGTTTCCACTGGCCGTTACCCACCTCAGGCGTGGGCAGGTAAATCCGCAGGATTGCGTAGAACGGACCGGGTGGGGCCGGCAACCAGTTGCTCTGCTCGGCTTTTGGCGGCTCGTGGTGCTGCAGGGCCAGGGTCAGGCCGCCATCGGCGTCGCGCTTGAGGCCGGACAGCATGTGCGAGTTGATCAGGTAGCGTTTCTTGTGGTTGGGCACCAGTTGCTTGGTCTTGGCGTCGTACATGGTCAGGGACCAGAACGCATCGGCCGGTGGCAACTGGTCCTTGGCGAAATGCACGGTGTAGCTGTGGCGTGCGCCGTTGGCAGGCTTGCCCTCGCTGTCGATGACGTAGCTCAGGTACGCGACCTCATCGCCGGAGTTACCGAAAATCCCCATGTCCGCACCGGCGTAGCGGTACAGGTAGTTGTTGTTCAGGTGGTCGCGGCTGCCGTACAAATCGGCACTGGAGACTTGATGCGTGTCGACCTTGTCCTTTTTGAACGCGGCAAACTCGGCGCGGGCATCGGAGATACCGTCTTCCAGGGCCTTGCGCTGTTCAGCGGTCAACGCCTTGACCTTGAAGGGCGCGCCTGGGGCGATACCGATCTTGGCGAAACGCGCCAGCAGGTCTTTCTCGCTGTCCTGGGGCGCGGCGAAGGCCAGCATGAAGTTCAGGTAGCGAAACAGTTGCGGACCTTCGGTCATGGTCGCCATGGGCTTGGGCCACTCCACTTTCGGAGCCTTGGCCGGCGCGGCTTGCTTCACGTAGCTGCTCAGTGACTGCACTTTGTAGCCGTTCTGAATCTGCTTGACCTTGTTCAGGTCCTTCTCGTCGAACAACTGCGTACGGTAGAGGGCGTAGGCGATGTTGCTTTCGCTGTACACCACACGGTCCACGTTGACCGGTTGCTGACCTTTCCAGTCAGGGCCGGCGATCATGTAGTGGCCGCCGTTGTTGCCGGTGCTGCGGGTGCCCAGGTAGGCGATGTTCTGTGTGTAGAGATCGATCAACTGCACCGAGTAATAACGGTTGTCTTCGATCCTGGGCAGTGTCAGAACCTGAGGCTCGCTGCGCAGGTCCAGCCAGACGAAGGAGTAGGGCGTGTCCAGGTTCGGGGTGACGACCGCGGTGTCCTTGGGGGTGAACACCTGAGCTGTATTGCCGATATGGTTGAACGGCGCCTTGAAGTTGGCGCCGCCCTTGTCGACGGCCTGGGTGTAGAGCGTCTTGTACATCTCCACCACTGGGTAGCCATACAGGTAGGCTTCCTTGGCGATGGCCCGGGCTTCGCTGGGGGTGGCGGTGAAATCGGCCCAGGCGCCGGTACTCATGAGTATCGAGAGGCTCGCCAACAGCAGGCGCGTCGGTTTTCCAATCATGTTGTCGCGTCCTTCCAAAGTGCGTTTGACTGACGGGGAATAAAGGCGATGAGTTTCCTGTTTTATTTCCCGAACGTCACGTTAATCCCTGCGAATTATGCGAACTCATCAATGCCGATCCGTACGGCGGCTTGAACCTGTGGGTAAAGACGCACAAATAGCCGCCTCGATGGGCGGCACTGTGTAAAAGAGGGGTGGTCAGGCGGCAGGCAGCATCGATTTGACTTTGTCGCGCAATTGATCGATGGAGAACGGCTTGGCGATCACCTGCATGCCGGCGGGCACATCGATGTTCTCGGCATAGCCGCTGGCAAACAGGATCGGCAGGGTGGGCCGCACTTCACGCACCTTGGCTGCCAATTGCTTACCGTCCATATCCGGCAGGCCGACGTCGGTCATCATCAGGTCGATGTGCTGCGCGGCATTTTCGACAATCTTCAAGGCTTCTTCAGCGTCGGCAGCTTCAAGCACCAGGAACTCCAACTCTTCGAGCACATCAACGATCAACATGCGCACGATGGCATCGTCTTCGACGACAAGGAGGGTGGAGGGGGCTGCGGACATAATGAGGGTTCCCGAAAAAATGGAGGTGCAGGTCTTTAGCGGTTGAAAGACCATTCTCTAATGAGTCGCGTCAATCTCGGCAAGTTCCGTTGGCGCGGGCATTGTGACGGGAATGGAGGAAAATGTCGCGTTAACCACGAGGGGCCGCGAGCGGTCAGTGGCGCCCTCCTGCGCACCGTTCAACGCCTTGCTTTTTCAGGAGCCCCAACCCTGCCGGGGGCCGGGGCAATCCCATGCGTCAAGACGGCAAGGGCGTGGACACCATGATTGAAACCGCAAAACTGTCGACCTTGTCTGTGACGATGTCATCGGGATGGAAAGCGCTCACGTGGAATTCCTTTTTGCCCGCCGGCGAAACCTTAGGCTTCAAGGTCGCGCTGACACCGCCGCTGCTGAGGATTTTTTCGATGCCTTCGCGCATGGACTCTACGTTGTCAAAACTGACCAGCCCGCCATTGGGTTCGAAGAAAAACCACTCTTTTTGGCCATCCTTGACTCTGACACCCGCCAGCATGGCGTGATCTTCCGTGCTGATTCTCAGGTATTTTGACGCAGTGGACTTGCTCAGGTCGTCGATGATGGACTGATGATTGATCAGTGAAGGGGCGGCGTTTATATGGAAGGTGTCCTTTGTGTTTACGGCGTACTGCAGTGTTTTTATATCGCGATTGAATTTGTCATGCAGCGAAGAGGGCGATTTAGTCGTGGACGCCTTGCGAAGATTGTCGAGGAATATTTTTTCGTCGCCTCGATGCAAGGCGAGCGCCATGGCATTCGATAGCCCGGCGCAATCGCCCTTGGAGGTCAGATCGACACGGCCGAGGTAGTCCGACTGGGCAAAGCGATTGATGGAAACCCCGGGATTCCCGACGTCGCTGGCAAGCAGCGCGGTGAAATACTCGCCGTCTTCAATTCTTCTGGTCTTCAACTCCCTGGCCAGAATCCCCATTTCTTCCGGTGTCCTGCCAGGTTTTGCGGCGAGTGCCACCAACGCTTCGAAACTGCGCTCTCCAGCGTAATCCGACAGGTCATCCAATGCACCGCTTCGATAACCCTGGTTGAATTTTGGAAGTGCGTTGGAGGTCCTCGCCTTAGCGATATTCGTTCCTACACTCGTCAGGTGCATATCCGCGACGCTATCGAACAGACTGCCGCGCAGGGGGGAGAAATCCTCGATTGGCGGGCCATAGGGCAGGTTCCGGACAGGGTCATAACTGAACCACTGATCGTTTTTCAACACGGCAAAGCCTTCGACGCTTTGCTCTCCGACCTTATAAGACCCTATCAGCGTCGGGCCATATTGCTTGTTTGCCGCCTTCAACAGGTCATAGCTTCCGGATGCGCCACGCACCTTGTTGATCAGTACCTGCCCGGAGTCGCCGAGAAATTTTGCGCCGCGCGTGGCCAGCTTGGCGCCTCCCGTCGCCGCGCCCCTCACTCCGCTCAACGGGTTGAGCGAGCTGATAAGGCTACTGCCGATGACGCGACCCGCCTGCAATGCCTTTACGGCAGTGGACGCCGAGGATGAAGCCACCTTGGCGAGCTTTGCGGCAGCACCGTAACCCATGGTCAGCAGCCCGAGAGCATCCAGGCCGAGGTCCAAAAGCCCGGCTTCATAGTCACCGTCACGAAAGTTGACAATGGCCGATCTCAAGGGAATCAAGTTGAGAAAAAACTGCCTGAGTCGCTCATTACTTTCTTTCTGCTGATCGAATGTCGTGCTTCCCCTGGCTTGTTGCCATTGGTTCCTGATACCAAGGTGCTCAAAAAAAGCGCCTGCCAGGTCGTGTGTTCGGGTAGAGGTGAAACTCGATGGGGGACGAGAAGGGTCCTCCGGCGGCTGTTCTCGCTCGAGCCGGTCCTTGTGCTCAGGGGTGAACTTTTCCACTTTGGTCGATATATTCGCGTCGCGCCATCCACCCCGCGTAATGGCTGCCTCACTCTGTCGCTTGACGATGCGTTTGTTCCGGACATCGATCTCATAAACATTGACCTCGGTTTTTCCGTCAACCTGCCTTTCGGTTCTTACCAGCAATTCATTGAGCTTGGATTGGAAAGTGGCCGGGTTTATGAAACCCCTGCCAATCTTGTATTGGTTGTATTGAAATAATTCGATTTTACCGAACTCCAGGTTTTTCCGATCTTCCAGTGGCAGCTCGGAAATCATGTGTTTTACCTGGGTCTCAATGCCATCTTTGAGTGATTCGATTGCCGATTCGTATTGCCCCAGGAATATCCCATTGACGTTGAGCCTGGGTTGCTGGTTGATCGCGTGGATAGGAAGGCCAGGGTCGTCGGTTTTCCAGTTGACGTTGATGCCCATCATGGCCATGTCCAGCATCGAGTGCTTGCCATCCAGTTGCTTGGCTTTGTCATCGGAGACGGTTGAGAGACTTTTCGACTCAAAGTCAGTGCGCTCGCCAAAATGCTCCTTGAGTTTTTCCAGGGCGATGGCTTTTCTACTTGGAATCTCGGCAGTGAGTGATTGGGAGGCCTTGATTCTGGCACTTAACTGCTCATTGAACGCGGTCCGGATGCTGTCCACTTCCTCAGGGGTGTAGAGGGCATCGTCCTTCTTTTCGACCAAACCATTGGACACGCCCCAATCCAGTAACAACGGCGTGATGGCGTGTTCCGCAGGACCATTCAAGGCTTGTGCGGCACTCATGACCTGGCCGTAGCTCATTTGTGATGCGGTCCCCGGCGCACTCGCTTCGACCTTGGCCACCGCAAGGCAGAAACTCACCCAGGCCTGGCTGCCGTTCACCAGTGTGTCGGGAATATCCTTGACCAGGAACTGGGGGGCTGTGCGTGACAGCAACAGGTGGGTGGCCAGCTTGGCCGTGGCCGGCGTGGCCCTGCCTTTAGTCACCAGATGTTTACTGAGCCGCTCGACGATGGCTGACGGTGGCAGGCCCCAATAGTCTTGATGGCTCAAGTCAAAGCCGGCGATTGAATTTCTCACAGGCAACACGACGGATTCACGATCGAGACCGATGTGAAGGGCGGCCAACACGTAATCGCTGATGCTGGTTGGCGTGTCGATACCATTCAGCCCGTCCTGGATCCCTTGCCCTATCTTCTGGGCCATGGGGGACTTGAGCAGGGTGTCCAGCGCCCTGGCCGGGTCTTGCAGTTCGACATCCGAAAGAGCGCTGGCCTTGATAAGCGCACCCAGCGCCGCTTTGGCCAGCTCCGCCCGGACTAAGGAGGGCTCTGTCCGGATATTGCTGCGCAGGATGCTGGACTCGACGATGACCCGTATCTTGCGCCGTTGTTCCTGGGTCAGGGGAAGGGGCCAGGATAAGCCACCTCCTAGATCACCCAGCGGCGGTTCCAGGGCCCGAGCGTTAGCGGCATCTGCCAAGTGAACCAGGTCAGCTCGGGTTTCAGGGATAGGTAAATCGTGATGCTTGATAAAGCTTTCCAGGCTGGCGGCGGACTCGCTGCCCGGCATGCCGGACGGGTGAAAGGCCGAGTGTGGATCAATGACTGTTTGAGTGGTTTTCAAATGTGACAACACGGCTGCTGGAGTCGCGTCCTCTCCCAGGCTCTTCGTCGCCTCGGTGAGCTGGTGCGCGAGGTTCTTCCAGTTCTGTGCGTTTGCCTGCGCGCGTGCTTGGGGTGAAAGAGGCTGCGATTCATCCGAGGAGCGTCGTGCAGGTGTTGAAGCTGGGTCGCTGTGTATGGACAGGGTGTTACCAGGGGTGGCCTGCGACTGAGCAGGCGTCGATGCAATGGAGTGATCTATAACCGAGGGGCGTGGTTGGACGCTCAATGAGGATGACATTTTCATTACCTTTGGTTGTTGGTCCTCCCTGGACCTGCTTCAGACCTCCGTTGAGTGTCGGGAGCGCACAAAGGTGTTCCTCCGGCATTGGTTCCATAAATGTCGGGCATCGGCGGTGGCAAGTTTGGGATGTGAATATGTTTCGCGTCAGAAACGTAGCCCTCTACCGGCACTTTGGGGCAAACTCCCGGTTTTTCCCTATTTGGCCAAGGCATGCCCATGACTCCCGCGTCGTCCGTCGATGAAAAGAGCTTTCGTACACTGCTCAGCCGAAACGTGGCATTGCCCCTGGGGGTGGGCGTGCTCAGCGCGGTGTTTTTCGTCTGTCTGATCACCTATTTGCTCGCGGTGATCCAGTGGGTGGAACACACGGACCGGGTCATCAACAACCTCAACGAGTCGTCCAAGCTGACCGTCGATCTTGAAACCGGCATGCGTGGTTTCCTGATCACCGGGGACGAGCACTTCCTCGACCCGTACGAAGTGGCCAAGCCGCGCATCATTGCCGACCTGCGTAACTTGCAGGAGCTGGTGGCGGACAACCCGCAACAGGTGGACCGCCTGAAACGCCTGGAAGCCCTGCAAGCCGAATGGAACAAATACGCCCAGTCGATGATCGACCTGCAGCGCGAAAGCGGTGACTACCGCAACGCCGTCAAGTCCGGCCGGGGCAAGCGCCTGACCGACGAAATTCGCAAGGAATACGAGGACGCGGTGGCGATGGAGCAGCAGTTCCGGATCACTCGCAACGAACAAGTCACGCGCACCACGGTGATCAGCGTCACCCTCTATCTGTTGTTCGTTCTCGGCCTGAGCGGGATCCTGGCGTATATCGGTAGAAAAAATTTACTTTCCCTGTCAGATAGTTACAGCGCAAACCTCGCGTCACAACAGAAGATCGCGCAGCGCCTGGAGCGACAGGCATGGCTGCGTAACGGCCAGACCGAACTGGCCGAACAAGTGCTCGGCCAACTCACCCTGAACATGCTCGGACGCAATATCCTGCAGTTCTTTGCCCAGTACATGGGCTCGGCGGTGGCGGCGCTGTATGTCCGCGAAGAGCACGGCGGCCTCAAGCGCGTGGCCACCTATGGTTTCTCCCGCGAGCAGGAACAGCTGGAGCAGTCGATCTACAGCGATGAGGGCATCGTCGGGCAGGCCGCCCAGCTCGATCGCCTGATTCGCCTGGACGACGTGCCGGTGGACTACTTCAAGGTCAGCTCCGGCCTGGGGGAAGGCTCGACCCGCAGCGTGCTGGTGGTTCCCACCAGCGATGACGACCGTGTCAACGGTGTGATCGAACTGGGCTTTTTGCGCCCGCTGGAGGAGCGCGACGTCGAACTGCTGGAGCTGATCGCCGGCAATATCGGCACCTCCATCGAAGCCGCCCGTTATCGCCAACGCCTGCAGGAAGTGCTGGCCGAAACCCAGCAGCTCAACGAAGAACTGCAGGTCCAGCAGGAAGAACTCAAGACCGCCAACGAAGAACTCGAAGAACAGTCGCGCATTCTCAAGGAGTCTCAGGCTCACCTGGAAACCCAGCAGGCAGAGCTGGAGCAGACCAACGAGCAACTGGCCGAACAGACCCAGACCCTGGCCGAACAGCGCGACGCCATGGACCGCAAGAACGTCGAACTCAACCAGGCCCAGCTGGAGCTGGAAGATCGCGCCGATGAATTGCAGCGCTCCAGCAAGTACAAGTCCGAATTCCTCGCCAATATGTCCCACGAACTGCGCACGCCGCTGAACAGTTCGTTGATCCTGGCCAAGTTGCTGGCGGAAAACCCCCAGGAAAACCTCAGCGCCGAACAGGTCAAGTTTGCCGAGTCGATCTATTCGGCGGGCAATGACCTGCTCAACCTGATCAACGACATCCTGGATATTTCCAAGGTGGAAGCCGGCAAGTTGGAAGTGCGGCCGGAAAATTCAAGCGTCACGCGCCTGGTCGATGGCCTGCGCGGGATGTTCGAGCCGTTGGCCGCCGACCGTAAGCTGGGGTTTCAGGTACAGGTGCAGGCCGATGCACCGATCATGCTGTTCACCGACCGCCAGCGCCTGGAGCAGATCCTCAAGAACCTGCTCTCCAACGCGATCAAGTTCACCGAGCAAGGCGAGGTCAGCCTGTCGGTGTCCCGCGCGCCGGGGGAAGGCATCGCCTTTACCGTGCGCGATTCGGGCATCGGGATTGCCCCGGACCAGCAGGAAAGCATCTTCGAGGCGTTCCGCCAGGCCGATGGCACCACCAACCGCCGTTACGGCGGCACTGGCCTGGGCCTGTCGATTTCCCGCGACCTGGCCGCGTTGCTTGGCGGCTATATCAGCGTGACCAGTGAGCCCGGCAAAGGCAGCACCTTCACCCTGGTGTTGCCGGAGCAGTATGTCGAACGCGAGGAAGATGCCGCGCCAATCGAGCCGCCGCGCCAGGTGATTACCGCACCCGCACCCACGCCCATCGCAATTTCGCCGCTGCCGGTGGCCGATACCAGGCAGATCCCGCGCTTCGCCGATGACCGCGACAAGGCGCCGTTCACCACCCGCTGCATCCTGGTGGTGGAGGACGAACCGAACTTCGCCCGTATCCTGTTCGACCTGGCCCATGAGCTGGGTTACCAGTGCCTGGTGGCCCACGGTGCGGACGAGGGCTACAGCCTGGCCGAGGAGTACATTCCCGATGCGATCCTGCTGGACATGCGCCTGCCGGACCATTCCGGGCTCACCGTGCTGCAACGCCTCAAGGAGCACGCCAACACGCGCCATATCCCGGTGCACGTGATTTCCGTGGAGGACCGTGTCGAAGCCGCCATGCATATGGGCGCCATCGGCTATGCGGTAAAACCGACGACGCGCGAAGAGCTCAAGGACGTGTTTGCGCGCCTTGAGGCCAAGCTGACCCAGAAGGTCAAGCGCGTACTGCTGGTGGAGGACGATGACCTGCAGCGCGACAGCATTGCCCGCCTGATCGGCGACGATGACATCGAGATCACCGATGTCGGCTATGCCCAGGCCGCCCTGGAACTGCTGCGCACCAACGTCTATGACTGCATGATCATCGACCTCAAGCTGCCGGACATGCTGGGCAACGAGTTGCTCAAGCGCATGGCCACCGAAGATATCTGCTCGTTCCCGCCGGTGATCGTCTACACCGGGCGCAACCTGACCCGCGATGAAGAGGCCGAACTGCGCAAGTATTCGCGCTCGATCATCATCAAGGGCGCCCGCTCGCCAGAGCGCCTGCTCGATGAAGTCACACTCTTTCTGCACAAAGTCGAATCCCAGCTGTCCCATGACCGCCAGAAGATGCTCAAGACCGCTCGCAGCCGCGACAAGGTCTTCGAAGGGCGCAAGATCCTGTTGGTGGACGACGATGTGCGTAACATCTTCGCCCTGACCAGCGCCCTGGAGCACAAAGGTGCCGTGGTGGTGATCGGGCGTAACGGCCGCGAAGCCATCGAGAGACTCAATGAAGTCGACGATATCGACCTGGTGCTGATGGACGTGATGATGCCGGAGATGGACGGCTACGAGGCCGCCGCCTTGATCCGCCAGGACCCGCGCTGGAAGAAACTGCCGATCATCGCGGTGACGGCCAAGGCCATGAAAGACGACCAGGAGCGCTGCCTCGCGGCGGGTTCCAACGACTACCTGGCCAAGCCGATCGACCTGGATCGCCTGTTCTCGCTGATTCGCGTGTGGCTACCGAAGATGGAACGCATTTAAGTGGAGCAACGTTTTTTGGAGAAGAGCAGCGATATTGAGCTGCGCCTGTTGATCGAGGCGATTTACCTCAAGTACAGCTACGACTTTCGCGACTACTCCGGCGCGTCGGTCAAACGCCGCGTGGCCCATGCCTTGCGCCAGTTCGACTGCGCCACGATTTCAGCGCTGCAGGAGCGGGTGCTGCACGACCCGGCGGCGTTCATGCAGTTGCTGCAGTTCCTGACGATCCCGGTGAGCGAGATGTTTCGCGACCCGTCGCACTTCCTGGCGATCCGTCAGGAAGTGGTGCCGCTGCTCAAGACCTACCCGTCGATCAAGATCTGGATTGCCGGCTGCAGCACGGGGGAGGAGGTGTACTCCATGGCCATCCTGTTGCGTGAGGAAGGGCTGCTGGAACGCACGATCATCTATGCCACCGACATCAACCCCGCGTCCCTGGATAAAGCCAAGCAAGGCATCTTCTCCCTGGAGAATGTGCGGGCCTACACCGCCAATTATCAGCAGGCCGGGGGGCAGCGATCATTTGCCGACTACTACACGGCGGCTTACGATTACGCGATCTTCGACAAATCGTTGCGGGAGAATGTGACCTTCGCCGACCATAGCCTGGCAACCGACAGTGTATTCTCAGAAACTCAATTAATTTCATGTCGTAACGTGCTGATCTATTTCAATAAAAAATTGCAGGATCGGGCGTTTGGATTGTTTCATGAGTCGCTGTGCCATCGCGGCTTCCTGGTCCTGGGCAGTAAGGAAACCCTGGACTTTTCCGCCTACAGCAAGCAATTCGAACCCTTGGTCAAGCAGGAACGGATCTACCGCAAATCATGACCGACGTTGCCGCCAACCCGATTCGCGGGATTGAAGCCATCGTCGTCGGCGCCTCCGCCGGCGGCGTCGAGGCGTTGCTGAGTATTTTCAGCGAACTGCCCGACACCTTCGGCCTGCCGATCATAGCCGTATTGCACCTGCCGGATGAGCGCCGCAGCCAACTGGCGGAAGTCTTTGCGCGACGCCTGCCGATTCCGGTACGGGAAGGGCAGGACAAGGAAGCGATCCAGGCGGGCACGTTGTATTTCGCCGGGCCTGGTTATCACCTTTCGGTCGAGCATGACCGCAGCCTGTCCCTCAGCCAGGAAGAGCGGGTACACCATTCCCGGCCGGCGATCGACTACCTGTTTGCCTCCGCCGCCGATGCCTATGGCCAGGGCCTGCTGGCGATTTTGTTGACGGGGGCCAACCAGGACGGCGCCCACGGGCTGGCCCATGTCAAGCATTCGGGCGGCACCACGGTGGTCCAGGACCCCAGCGAAGCGCGGATTGCCGTGATGCCGCGGGCGGCCCTGGCCCTGCACACCCCTGACCATATTCTGACCCTGAGCCGCATTGCCGCATTGCTGGCTTCCCTGGAATCCTCCCCATGTTAAGTACTGTCCAGGCCAAACTGCTGATCGTCGACGATCTGCCGGAAAACCTGCTGGCCCTCGAAGCGTTGATCAAGCGCGAGGACCGTCAGGTCTTCAAGGCTTTGAGCGCCGATGAGGCCTTGTCCCTGTTGCTGGAGCACGAGTTCGCCATGGCGATTCTCGATGTGCAGATGCCCGGCATGAACGGGTTCGAACTGGCCGAGCTGATGCGCGGCACCGAGAAAACCAAAAACATTCCGATTGTGTTCGTCAGCGCCGCCGGCCGTGAACTCAATTATGCGTTCAAGGGCTATGAAAGTGGCGCTGTGGACTTCCTGCACAAGCCGCTGGATATCCACGCGGTCAAGAGCAAGGTCAATGTGTTTGTCGACCTGTACCGCCAGAGCAAGGCGATGAAGCAGCAAGTCGAAGCCCTGGAGCGCAGCCGCCGCGAGCAGGAGCTGTTGCTCACGCGCCTGCAGGCCACCCAGGCCGAGCTGGAGCAGGCGGTGCGCATGCGCGACGACTTCATGTCGATCGTCGCCCACGAGGTGCGTACGCCCCTTAACGGCCTGATTCTCGAAACCCAGCTGCGCAAGATGCACCTGGCCCGGGATAACGCCGCCGCGTTCACCCTGGACAAGATGCACGCCATGGTCGACCGCGATGAGCGCCAGATCCAGAGCCTGATCCGCCTGATCGAAGACATGCTCGACGTCTCGCGTATCCGCACCGGCAAACTGTCGATACGCCCGGGGCGCTTCGACCTGGCGCAATTGGTGAGCAACCTGGTGGAGAATTTCGCACCGCAGGTGGCTGCCGCCGAATCGTCGATGCACCTCGCGGCCGAGGGGCCGGTGGTGGGCAACTGGGATGAGTTTCGTATCGAACAGGTGGTCACCAACCTGCTGACCAACGCCCTGCGCTACGGGGCCAAGAGCCCGGTGGAGGTGCGCGTGTATACCGAGCATGGCGAAGCCAGGGTAGAAGTGCGTGACCACGGGATCGGCATCAGCGAAGAGAACCAGAAGCGTATTTTCCAGCAGTTCGAACGTGTGTCAGCCAGCCAGGTTGCCGCGGGACTGGGCCTTGGGTTGTTTATTTCCGAGCAGATCGTAGCCGCCCATGGCGGCACCATCGAGGTCGAGAGCCAGATAGGCGAGGGCGCCTTGTTCCGGGTGTGCCTGCCCCTTGAACCGTCGGCATGAAATCAATCGTCACCCCGACGCAACCTCTACGTGACCCCATGGTCGTAATTGCAGCAATTGACCGGACAAAGGCTTCCCATGAGTGAAGATGCACAAGATGTCGTACTGATCGTCGAGGACGACGAATCCATTATGTTTGTGCTGGGTGAGTACCTGGCCGGCCTGGGGTATCGGGTATTGAAGGCGATCAACGGGGAGCAGGCCTTTGAAATCCTCGCCACCAAGCCGCACTTGGACCTGATGGTCACCGACTACCGTTTGCCCGGTGGGATTTCCGGCGTGCAGATCGCTGAGCCCGCGCTCAAGTTGCGCCCGGAATTGAAAGTGATCTTTATCAGCGGCTACCCGCAGGAGATTCTCGACTGCAACAGCCCGATCACGCGCAATGCGCCGATCCTGGCCAAGCCGTTTGACCTGGATACCTTGCAGGAGCATATACAGCGGTTGTTGGCCTGAAGGGCCAGGTGGTGCATCAGGCTCTTCCTGAGCCTGAATGACACTGCTTGGCTAATGGCCATTTACGCCCGAATCATCTCCCGCACCTTCGCCGTCAACAAATCAAAGGTAAATGGCTTGGTGATCAACTGCATCCCCGGATCCAGGAACCCCCCACGCACCGCCGCATGCTCGGCATATCCGGTAATGAACAGCACCTTCAGGTCCGGACGAACCTGCCGGCCTATCTCTGCCAGTTGGCGTCCATTCATGCCGGGCAAGCCGACGTCGCTGATCATCAGGTCAATGCGCTGGCTGGATTCGATAATCGGCAGTGCGCCATCGGCATCGCCCGCTTCGACAAAGGCGTAGCCCAGCTCACTCAATACCTGGCTGACCAGCACGCGCACCGCCGGGTCGTCCTCGACGATCAGCACGGTTTCCCCGCTGTTGGCGATCGGCAACAGGGCAGGGTCCACGGTCACATCGGGGGTGATTTCGCCGACGAAACGCGGCAGGAACAGGCTCACCGTGGTGCCTTTGCCTACCTCGCTGTGGAGGGTTACATGGCCGCGCGACTGGCGCGCGAAACCGTAGATCATCGACAAGCCCAGGCCGGTGCCCTGGCCAATGGGCTTGGTGGTAAAGAAGGGGTCGAATACCCGGCCCATGAGGCTTTCCGGAATACCGCAGCCGGTGTCGCTGACGCTCAGTTCCACGTAGTCGCCGGGCTTGAGCGTGCCGTAGGCGGCGGTGAAGACGCTGTCGAGGTGACGGTTGCAGGTTTCGACAACCAGGCGGCCCCCACTCGGCATGGCATCCCGGGCGTTGAGCGCCAGGTTGAGCAGGGCACTTTCCAGTTGATTGGGGTCGGCCTCGGCGGTCCACAACTGAGTGTCCAGGCGCATGTCCAAGGCGATGCTTTCGTTGAGGCTGCGTTGCAGCAGCTCGCCCATGGACGTCACCAGTTGGTTGATCTGTACCGGCTTGGAATCCAGCGATTGGCGCCGCGAGAACGCCAGCAGGCGGTGGGTGAGGCCGGCGGCGCGGTTGGCGGAGGTCACGCCGAGGTCGATCAGGCTGTCCAGATCGTCCAGCTTGCCGCGGGACACACGCCTTCGCAGCAGCTCCAGGCTGCCGATAATACCGGTGAGCATGTTGTTGAAGTCATGGGCGATACCGCCGGTCAACTGGCCGACGGCTTCCATCTTCTGGGATTGGCGCAAGGCTTCTTCATTGCTGCGCAACTGCGCCGTGCGTTCCTCGACTTGCTGCTCCAGGGTCTCAAGGGTGCGCTGCAGGCGCAGTTCGCTCTCGCTCAGGTCGATCAACCTGTCCCGTGCTTCATATTGCCGACGCCGTCCACGCAGGGCCGCGCTCACCAGGCTGATCAAGGTCACGGGGTGGAAGGGGCGCTCCAGGAACGTCACGTTGCCCAGCAGGCCGCTGAGGTGGGATGAACCGTTCTGCTCGCTGCCGCCGTGATGGGTCATCAGCACGATGGGCAGGTCGGACCAGGCGGGCTGCTGGTGAAGGTATTCCAGCAGGGGCTCCAGGTCCGCGCCGCGCAGGGCTTCGGCTGCGATGATAAGCATCCCGGCGCCTTGCTCCACGGCCTCGCACAATGCGGGCAGGCTGCTGGCAACCATGCCGGTGTAGCCGGCTTCCTTGAGCATCATCAGCGCCAACGAACCATCACGGCCCATGGGCGCCAGGACGATTGCGCGTTCGGATACAGGTGAAATGGTGGTCACACGCCCTCATCCTTGAGCAAAGGCGAACCGGCGCCCATGTAGGTCGGGATGCCGCGCAAAACCCCTTGGAAATTGTCCAGCGGTTCGCCGACGGTCATGCCGCGGCTGCTGATACGGTATTCACGGATAGTCGACTCGTGGGCGCCGGTGCGTTTCTTGATAATCGAGATGGCGCGGCGCACCTTGCCCAACGCCTCGAAATAACGCAGCAGAATCACGGTGTCGGCCAGGTAAGTGATGTCGACAGGAGCCTGCATGTCGCCGACCAGTCCATGTTGCGCAACGGTCATGAACGTCGCCGCGCCACGGCGGTTGAGGTACAGCAGCAGTTCATGCATATGCAGGATCAGCGCGTTTTCTTCCGGCATTGCCGCCTGGTAGCCATTGATACTGTCGATGACCACCGTCTTGATCCCGCGCTCGTCCACGCAACGACGCACGCGGTGGGAAAACTCGCCGGGGGACAACTCGGCGGCGTCCACCTGTTCGATCAGCAGGTTGCCGGTGGCCTGCAGGGCGGCGAGGTCGATGCCCATATTGTTCATGCGCTCGAACAGCAGGCCCAGTTCTTCATCGAAGATAAACAGCGCGGCCTTTTCGCCACGGCCTACCGCCGCTGCGGCGAAGATCATCGAGATCAGCGATTTGCCGGTACCGGCCGGGCCGAGAATCAGGCTGCTGGAGCCGGTCTCGACGCCGCCGCCCATCAGGGCATCCAGCTCACGAATGCCGCTGCTCAAGGTCTGGCGTATGTAACCGCCACGATGCTCGGCGGCGACCAGGCGCGGGAATACGTGAATGCCATCGTGCATGATGGTGAAGTCGTGAAACCCACCCCGATATTTCTGCCCGCGATATTTCACCACCCGCACACGACGGCGTTCGGCGCCGTAGTTGGGGGTCAGTTCTTCCAGGCGAATCACCCCGTGGGCCACGCTGTGCACGGTTTTGTCGAGTGATTCGGTAGTCAGGTCGTCGAGCAGCAGCACGGTGGCGTCGTAGCGCACGAAGTAATGCTTGATCGCCAGGATCTGGCGGCGATAGCGCAGCGAGCTTTGCGCGAGCAGGCGGATTTCCGAGAGGCTGTCGATGACCACTCGGGTCGGCTTGACCCGCTCCACCACTTCGAAGATCTGCCGGGTTGCTTCGCCCAGCTCCAGGTCCGAAGAGTACAGCAGGCTCTGCTGATGCTCGGCATCCAGCAGGCTCTCCGGCGGGGTCAGTTCGAAGATATAAATATTGTCGTCCAGGTCCCAACCGTGGGACTCGGCGCCCTGGCGCAACTCACGCTCGGTTTCGGACAGTGTGATGTAGAGCGTTCGCTCACCCGCTTTCGCCCCGGCCTGCAGGAAGTGCAGGGCGACCGTGGTTTTACCGGTGCCAGGTTCACCTTCCAGCAGGAACAGGTGGCTGCGCGATAGCCCTCCGGCAAGAATGTCGTCGAGACCTTCGATGCCGATGGCTGCTTTTTCGGTTAACAACGCTTTGGATGTAGACAAGAAGTGCCCTCAGGTCACATACGAGTAGAGGATGCGCATCCAGGTGGACGCGCCATGTTCTCTTGACCGTAGCGCTTTGTGGCGGTTCAAACTGATGCGCGATTATTGTGCCTACAGGCCTTGCTGCAGTGCCGGATCGTCAGGGTTTTGCTGTTCCAGCTGGGCGAGCAGCACCTGCACATTCTGCAATTGGCCGCTTTCTTTCCAATAATTGACCAGCAGCACCCGCGCCTTGCGATTGGCCGGGTGGCGCTGGACGATTTCCTCCAACTGGCGCTGGGCCGCTTCCAATTCCTGCTGGGCATGCAGGGTGGTAGCGAGGTCGTAGCGGTAATCCTGATTGTCCGGCTCCAGCTCCACGGCCTTGGACAGGCCGAGCAACGCATAGGGGCGCTCGCCATGGTGCAGCAGCCACATACCCAGGGCATGTTGCAGGTAGGCCGACTCAGGGTGCGCCGCCAATTGCCGGGCCAGCAATTGGCGGGACTCATCGGTCTTGCCCTGTTTATCCAGCAACTCGATCTGCGCGACCACCGCTTGCAGGTTGTCCGGCTGCAAGCGCATGGCCTGTTCCAGCGCGTTTTGTGCTTCCGGCAGCAGGGCGCTGTGGATGTACAGGCGCGCCAGTTGAATCCAGCCTTCGGCCGTTTCCGGCTGGGCCTTGAGCTTTTTCACGAACTCGTCCAATACCTGCTGCAATGGCCCGAAGTACAGGCCCAAGGTGTCGGGCGACAGGCCGAGCAGGGCATTGGCGGCGGCAAAGCGTACGCTTTGTTCGGGATCATCGAGCACCGGGCCCAGCAGAAGGGTGCGCTGGCCGCTGGGCACCAGGCCGACAATGCTGTGGATGGCCGCTTCGCGCACCAACGCTGAGTCGCTGGTGAGGTCTTTATCGGCGAGCTTCAAGGCCTGGGGGCTGGGGTAGTTGGGCAATTCGGCATGCAGCGCGGCGCGGCGTTCGGGTGACAGGTCCGGCCGGCCCAGTTGCTGATACAGCACGCGCGCGGCGCCCGGCTCGCCGTTATGCGCCTGTTTCAAGGCTTTTGAGTAACCGTGGGCAATGGCAGGAGGCACGGCCACCTGGGCGGTGCGGGAGAAATACCAGGTGATCAGCACAATCAACAACAGGGCGCACAGGCCGACGATGGCGTAACGGCGTGACTTTGACATGCAGGCGTCCGAAAAGCTGAAGAAGCAAAGCCGCAAGCTTCGGCCAGACCACGGCAGGTGTCAAACCCGCGTCAGGTCAGCACGTATTCCACTGGCTCCAGGGCCGGTGGCAGGTCGGTTTCGCCGAGGGCGGCGAGCAGCTCACGCTCCAGGGTGCGCAGGATCGCATTGCAGGGCAGGTCGTTTTCGTCAAAGCCGAAAGGGTCTTCCAGGTCGTCGCCGATCTCATCGAGGCCGAAGAAGGTGTAGCTGACAATGGCGGTAAACACCGGCGTCAGCCAGCCCAGGGGGTCGGCCATGGCGAACGGCAAGAGGATGCAGAACAGGTAAATGGTGCGGTGCAGCAGCAAGGTGTAGGGGAAGGGCAGCGGCGTGCTTTTGATTCGCTCGCACGCGGCCTGTACCTGGCTGAGGCTGACCAGACGGGTTTCCAACTGGGTGTAACGCCATTCGCTGAGGGCGCCTTGCTCGGCCAGGGCGGAAAATCCCGCGCCAATCTGTTGCAGCACCCGGTCAGGCAGGTTGGGATGACTCGCTTCCACACTGGCCCAGGGCTGGATCGCCCGGGCTTCGTCTTCGTGGCGCAAGCGCGCGACCAGCCCGTGGGCGAAGCCGCCCAGGCCCCGCAGCAGGCGCCCACGCTCCGCCGGGTCAGTAAGCAACTGGGTCTCGCGAATCAGCGAGCGCACCTCGATGATCATCTGCCCCAGTTGCTTGCGGCCTTCCCACCAGCGGTCATAGCAGGCGTTATTGCGAAAACTCATGAAGATCGACAGCGACAGCCCGAGCAATGTGAAGGGCGTGGCGTTGACCTTGGAGAAATAGGCCGGGTGCAGGGTTTCCACCAGCACGATCACCGACGCCAGCAGCGTGACCAGCAGGCTGCGCAGGGCGATGCGCTTGGCAATCGAGCCCTTGAGGGAAAACAGGATGCCCAGCAGGTTCGGTTTGGGACGTACGATCATCGCGGGGAGGACTTCTTCGGTGGCGCAGGCCCTCAGGTTAGGAGCTTGCACGACGCACGTCCAATCGCTTGGGCTGACCGGACGATCAGCGCGGTCGATGATTGGCCAAACCAGTCAGCCATGTTGAAGGCTTTGACCATTGCTGCCGTGGCGTTGCAGAGCGACTATTTCGACGATCTCGACCGTTCAAGGAAACAATAATGCAGATTGAGAACAAGGTTTTTCTGGTCAGCGGCGGCGCTTCCGGCCTCGGTGCGGCCACCGCAGATATGCTGGTCGCGGCCGGCGCCAAGGTCATGCTGGTGGATTTGAATGCCGACGCCGTGGCGGCCAAGGCCAGGCAGCTCGGCGACAACGCCCGCAGCGCCGTGGCGGATATCAGCCAGGAGGCCGCAGCCGAAGCCGCCGTGCAGGCAACGGTCGCGGCGTTTGGCGGTTTGCACGGCTTGGTCAACTGCGCGGGGGTGGTGCGCGGTGAAAAGATCCTCGGCAAGACTGGCCCCCACGGGCTGGCCAGCTTTGCCCAGGTGATCAACGTCAACCTGATCGGCAGCTTTAACCTGCTGCGCCTGGCGGCAGCGGCCATCGCCGAAACGGAAGCGAACGCCGACGGCGAGCGCGGGGTGATCATCAATACCGCGTCGGTGGCTGCGTTCGACGGGCAGATCGGGCAGGCCGCGTACGCGGCGTCCAAAGGCGCGATAGCCAGCCTGACCTTGCCCGCCGCACGGGAGCTTGCGCGCTTCGGCATTCGCGTGATGACCATCGCCCCGGGCATTTTCGAAACCCCGATGATGGCCGGCATGACCCCGGAAGTACGCGACTCACTGGCCGCCGGCGTGCCGTTTCCGCCGCGCCTGGGCAAGCCTGCCGAATACGCCGCGCTGGTGCGGCACATCATTGAAAACAGCATGCTCAATGGCGAGGTGATCCGTCTCGACGGCGCCTTGCGCATGGCGGCCAAGTAAGGAGGATGAGCCATGAATGATCCCATCGTGATTGTCAGCGCCGTGCGCACGCCCATGGGCGGGTTCCAGGGCGACCTCAAGGGCCTGACTGCGCCGCAACTGGGCTCTGCCGCCATCCGTGCGGCGATCGAGCGTGCAGGCATCGCCGCCGACGCCGTGGATGAGGTGTTGTTTGGGTGCGTGCTGCCCGCCGGCCTGGGCCAGGCGCCCGCGCGTCAAGCCGCCTTGGGCGCCGGGTTGGACAAATCCACGCGTTGCACCACCCTCAACAAGATGTGCGGCTCGGGCATGGAAGCGGCGATCCTCGCCCATGATTCGCTGCTGGCCGGCAGCGTCGACGTGGTGATCGCCGGCGGCATGGAAAGCATGTCCAACGCGCCCTACCTGCTGGACCGCGCCCGCAGCGGCTATCGCATGGGGCACGGGCGGGTCATCGACCACATGTTCCTCGACGGCCTGGAAGATGCGTATGAAAAAGGCCGCCTGATGGGCACCTTTGCCGAGGAGTGCGCGCAGCTCAACGGCTTCAGCCGTGAGGCGCAGGATGCGTTTGCCATCGCGTCGCTGACCCGTGCGCAGGAGGCAATCACCCATGGCAGCTTCGCCGCCGAAATTGTCCCGGTACAGGTCACCGTCGGCAAAGAGCAGAAAACCATCCTGCATGACGAACAACCGCCCAAGGCCAGGCCGGAAAAAATTCCCGGCCTCAAACCGGCGTTCCGCGAAGGCGGCACGGTGACGGCGGCCAATTCCAGCTCGATTTCCGACGGCGCGGCCGCATTGCTGCTGATGCGCGAGTCCGAGGCACAACAGCGGGGGCTCAAACCGTTGGCGGTGATCCATGGGCACGCAGCGTTTGCCGATGAACCGGGGTTGTTTCCGATGGCGCCGGTGGGCGCGATTCGCAAGCTGATGAGCAAGACCGGCTGGAGCCTCGACGACGTCGATCTGTTTGAAATCAACGAAGCCTTTGCCGTGGTCAGCCTGGTGACCATGAGCAAGCTGGAAATCCCCCACGCCAAGGTCAATGTCCACGGCGGTGCCTGCGCCCTGGGCCACCCGATTGGCGCGTCCGGCGCGCGGATCCTGGTCACCCTGCTCTCGGCCCTGCGCCAGAAAGGCCTCAAGCGGGGCGTCGCCGCCATTTGTATCGGCGGCGGTGAAGCCACGGCCATGGCCGTCGAATGCCTGTATTAAGGACTGAGCCCAATGCTGCCCAATGACGAACAACTGCAAATCAGCGACGCCGCCCGGCAATTTGCCCAGGAGCGGCTCAAACCGTTTGCCGCCGAGTGGGACCGCGAACATCGCTTTCCCAAGGAAGCCATCGGCGAAATGGCCGAACTGGGCTTTTTCGGCATGCTGGTGCCCGAACAGTGGGGCGGTTGCGCCACGGGTTACCTGGCCTACGCCATGGCCCTGGAAGAAATCGCCGCCGGTGACGGCGCCTGCTCCACCATCATGAGCGTGCACAACTCGGTGGGCTGCGTGCCGATCCTGAGCTTCGGCAACGATCAGCAGAAAGAGCAATTCCTCAAGCCCCTGGCCAGCGGCGCCATGCTCGGTGCTTTCGCCCTGACTGAGCCGCAAGCCGGTTCGGATGCCAGTGGCCTGAAAACCCGCGCACGGCGTGAAGGCGATCATTACGTGCTCAATGGCTGCAAACAGTTCATCACTTCCGGCCAGAATGCCGGGGTGGTGATTGTGTTCGCGGTGACCGACCCGGCAGCGGGCAAGCGTGGCATCAGCGCGTTTATCGTGCCCACCGATTCGCCGGGCTACAGCGTGGCGCGGGTCGAGGACAAGCTCGGCCAGCATGCCTCCGATACCTGCCAGATCCTGTTCGAGGATGTGAAGGTGCCGGTGGCCAACCGTCTTGGGGAGGAGGGCGAGGGCTACAGGATCGCCCTGGCCAACCTTGAAGGCGGTCGCGTCGGCATCGCCTCGCAATCGGTGGGCATGGCCCGCGCCGCTTTCGAGGCTGCACGCGACTACGCCCGAGAGCGCGAAAGCTTCGGCAAACCGATCATTGAGCATCAGGCCGTGGCCTTTCGCCTGGCGGACATGGCCACGCAAATCGCCGTGGCACGGCAGATGGTGCACTACGCCGCCGCCCTGCGGGACAGCGGCAAGCCGGCGTTGGTCGAAGCTTCCATGGCCAAGCTGTTCGCCTCGGAAATGGCTGAGAAAGTCTGTTCCGCCGCCTTGCAAACCCTCGGCGGTTACGGTTACCTGAGCGACTTCCCCCTGGAGCGGATCTACCGCGATGTGCGGGTCTGCCAGATTTACGAAGGCACCAGCGATATTCAACGCATGGTCATCTCACGCAATCTCTAAGGAGCCGATACATGAGTTACGACACCATTTTGCTCGAAGTCCAGGGCCGCGTCGGGTTGATTACCCTCAATCGTCCCCAAGCCCTGAACGCCCTGAATGCGCAGTTGGTCAGCGAGTTGAACCAGGCGCTGGATGGCCTGGAGGCCAACCCGGAAATCGGCTGCATCGTGCTGGCCGGCTCGAAAAAAGCCTTCGCCGCCGGCGCCGACATCAAGGAAATGGCCGAGCTGACCTACCCGCAGATCTACCTCGACGACCTGTTCAGTGACAGCGACCGCGTCGCCAACCGTCGCAAGCCGATCATCGCCGCGGTCAACGGCTTCGCCCTCGGCGGTGGCTGCGAACTGGCGCTGATGTGCGACTTTATCCTGGCCGGTGACGGCGCCAAGTTCGGTCAGCCGGAAATCAACCTCGGCGTGCTGCCGGGCATGGGCGGCACCCAGCGCCTGACCCGCGCGGTGGGCAAGGCCAAGGCCATGGAAATGTGCCTGACCGGACGGTTTATCGATGCGGTGGAAGCCGAGCGCTGCGGGATTGTCGCGCGCATCGTGCCCGCCGATGAACTGCTCGACGAGGCGCTGAAGGTCGCCACGCTGATTGCCGGCAAATCGGTGCCGATCAGCATGATGGTCAAGGAAAGTGTGAACCGTGCGTTTGAAGTGAGCCTGTCGGAAGGCGTGCGCTTTGAGCGCCGGGTGTTCCATGCCGCGTTCGCCACGCAGGATCAGAAGGAAGGCATGGCGGCGTTTGTGGCCAAGCGTGCGCCTGAGTTCAAGGATAAGTAGCCGTTGCCAGCTGTATAGCTGCAAGCTGCAAGTAATCGCCAATGCGCTTTTACTTGAAGCTTGCAGCTTAAGACTTGCAGCTTAAGACTTGCAGCTCCTACAGCTGGTAGTTTTTGAGTTCCCGGGCAATCACCATCCGCTGTATCTCGCTGGTCCCTTCGTAAATCTGCGTGATCCGCGCGTCCCGGTAGTAACGCTCCACCGGGTAATCCTCCAAATATCCATAGCCGCCATGAATCTGCATTGCGCTGGAACAGACCTTCTCGGCCATTTCCGAGGCGAACAGCTTGGCCTGGGACGCTTCCGAGAGGCACGGCTTGCCGGCGCTGCGCAGGCGCGCCGCGTGCAGGATCAGTAAACGGGCAGCGTTCAGGCGGGTTTGCATGTCTGCCAGCAGGTTGGCCACGCTTTGGTGTTCGATGATCGCCTTGTCGAATTGCACCCGGTCGCGGGCATAGGTCAGCGCCGCCTCGAAGGCCGCACGGGCGATGCCCAGGGCTTGGGCGGCAATGCCGATGCGGCCGCCTTCGAGGTTGGACAGGGCGATGGCCAGGCCTTTGCCGCGCTCGCCGAGCAGGTTGGCCTCGGGCACGCTGCAGTGGTTGAGGGTCACGGCGCAGGTGTCCGAGGCACGAATACCCATCTTGTGTTCGGTACGGTCGACCACAAACCCCGGGGTGTCGGTGGGTACCAGGAACGCGGAAATGCCCTTCTTGCCCAGGTCCGGGTCGGTCACGGCAAATACAATCGCCAGCTTGGCGCGCTTGCCGTTGCTGACGAACTGCTTGGCGCCATTGATCACCCACTGGCCATCGCGCAATTCGGCGCGGGTGCGCAGGTTGTGGGCCTCGGAGCCGGCCTGGGGTTCGGTCAGGCAGAAGCAACCAATCGCCTGGCCACTGGCGAGTTCGGCCAGCCAGGTATGTTTCTGGGCATCGGTGCCGTAGTTGAGGATTGGCCCGCAACCCACTGAATTATGGATACTCATCAGTGCGCCGGTGGCGCCATCGCCGGCCGAGATCTCCTCCACGGCCAGGGCATACGCCACGTAGTCGACATAGGTGCCGCCCCATTCTTCCGGCACTACCATGCCCAACAGGCCCAGTTCACCCATCTTCGCCACCAGGGCGTCGTCGATCCAGCCGGCTTTTTCCCAGGCTTGGGCATGGGGAGCGATTTCACCACGGGCGAAGTCGCGCGCCATGTCACGGATCATTACCTGTTCTTCAGTGTATTCAATGTCTTGCATGGCTTATTTCGCAACCTGCTCGAAGTGATGGAAGAAGCTGTCGACGTGGCTTTTGTTCAGTCCATGGAGCGTCGGCGGGTTCCAGCGAGGGTTCTTGTCCTTGTCGATGATCAGCGCGCGGACCCCTTCGATCAGGTCGCCGCGTTCGAACCATTGGCGGTCAAGGTGCAGCTCCAGGGCAAAGCACTGCTCCAACGGCAGGCGCCGGCCGCGTCGCAGCATTTCCAGGGTCACGGCCATGGCCAGGGGCGAGCGGGTTTGCATCAGGTGGACGGTGTTCAGTGCCCACTCATGGCTGTCGGCGACAGTGACCTCCTGAAGTTGCTCGACGATGCTCGGAATGTCCGGCAGGCCGAAGAAGTGGTCGATCGCGGGGCGCAATGCGGCCAGCGGCGGGTCGGGCAGGCGCTGCACCGCCAGCTTGGCCAGCACGCCTTGCAGGTCTTTGAGCGGCGATTCATGCCATTGCAGGCTGTCGAGTTTCTGGTCGAGGCTGGCCAGCTTGGCGCTGTCCAGGTACCAGTTGGCCAACCCGCAATACAGGGCGTCTGCCGCGCGAACCTGCACGCCGGTCACGCCGAGGTAAATGCCCAGCTCGCCGGGAATGCGCGGCAGGAAGTAGCTGCCACCGACGTCCGGGAAGTAACCGATCGCCACCTCCGGCATCGCCAGGCGGCTGCGCTCGGTGACGACGCGCAAATCAGCACCCTGCACCAGGCCCATGCCGCCGCCCAGGACAAACCCGTCCATCAGGGCCAGTACGGGTTTGCGGTAATGGTGGATGGCCAGGTCCAGCGCGTATTCCTCGACGAAGAAGTCTTCGTGCAGGGTGTCGCCGCGTTTGAAACTGTCATACAGGGAGCGGATATCGCCGCCGGCACAAAATGCCTTTTCGCCCGCACCGCGCAGGACTACGGCATGCACCTGCGGGTCGTCTGACCAGGCGTGCAGCTGTTGCGCCAGGCTGCGGACCATGTCCAGGGTGATGGCATTCAAGCCAGCGGGGCGATTGAGGGTGAGGTGACCGATATGGTTGCGTACTTCGGCCAGTACGTCGTCCTGACGCCTCTCGGCGCTGCTTGCTTCGCTTGAAACCTGAGCAGTCATCTGTAACTCCCTGCTTTTATTGTTCTTTATCAAGATGGTCGTGCGCAAATACTCCCGTGATCGTACCAGTGCAAATTTGCACAGTACAACCCGAAATCATGCAGGTCGTTTTTGCATTTATGCAGGGTGGCGGGCGCGGGTTCAGGTCACGCGGGTTGCCAGTACTTCACCGATGCTGCGGCGCCGAGCGTGGGTTTCTGCAGCATGGATCAATTGCTCCAGCTCCGTCGGGGCCACGTCGTAGAATTGCTCCATGTCCGCCAGCGCCAGCTTCAAGTCGGCGGCCGTGATAGCGGGGTCGCGGGCGGCCCTGGGGTCAGGCAGGACAGTCGTCGACGTCTCGACAGCACCCTTGGGGTAGCGCGTTCGCGTCGCATTATTGTAGGCCAATGCACAGGCCAGCAAGGCGCCGGCGCCGAGTAATACGGCCCCCAATTCGTGCCAGCCCAGGGCGGCGGAGGCAGGGTCGGCCAGGACCAGGCTCATGGCCAGCCCACCGGCAGGCGGGTGCAGGCACCGCAACCAGCACATCAGCACCACGGCCATGCCGGCCGCCAGGCAGGCACCGCCCAGGGTGCGCCCAAGGACGCGGGCCACCAGCAATGCCACGACACCGGCGCACAGGTAGCTGCCGATGATCGACCAGGGTTGTGCCAGCGCACCGGATGAGACCGCAAACAACAACACCGCCGAAGCCCCCAGCGGGCCGAGCAGGTGCAGGGCCACCTCCATGCCGAAGACCTGGGCACAGAGCCACACACTGAAGAATGTACCCAAGGCCATGCCAATCGCGGCACGGCTCCATTCGGTGGGGCGGGTGTTGATAGCAGCGGGAAACCAGCGAGAGCGCATTGAAAGGAAATCCATAAACGGCGGGCAAAAAAAAGGCTTGTCTGGTTGCCCGGAAAAGCCCTTTGAAAGTTCCTGCATTTGGGGGAGGAACCCGCGCAGTGTGCCGCGCCCGGCAGGGCAGCGCCAATGCATATTAATGAGGGTTAAATACAAAAATAATGAGTTTATCAAGGCGTGGCGGAGCGGTAGATAGCTACCGCATGTGGCCATCGAGTTTACAGTTGGGGTTCAGACGCAACTCAAGGTTGGGCAGGTTTAGCCAGGTGCAGCAGCACATAGGGGGTTCGGTCGAACTCACCGCTCAACGTAGGCGTGATAGAGGCAAAGCGCGGGTCTTCGAGCCCTTCGAAATCCGCCTGGCTCATCACCAGCCACGCCGGCCCTTGCAGCGGTGCCAGGTCAGAAGCTTGTTGGGTAAACAACGGCACCTGGTCGCAGTCGAGGTTGACCATGTATTTGATCGCCTTGGCGTCTTTGCCCAAGCCGTGCAATACCACGGGGGCGCGCTGTTGCTTGACCTGCTCATGCACTTGCAGGGTAAAGGTGCGGGTGTCGTAGACGCTGCGTTCGAGCGGTTCGACCATGGCAATATAGGTTGCCCAAACCGCAAGCACGGCGGCAAGCGCCGGACCCAGCGGCCGTAGGCGAGCCCTGAACAACGCCAGCAATGCCAAGGCTTGCAACACGCCGAGAACGGCGAACACCGGCCCCAGCTGGCTCAACTGCTGCGGATAGCGTGGCCGCGCGAATACCAGCCCGACGATCAGCAGGCCTGGCAGCAGTGTCCATAGACCCAGCATCAGCCCGCGTAGCCATGCAAACAGCCGCCCCTCAGCGACCTGGAACGGGTACGCCGCAATGATCGCTGCCATCGGCAACATCGGCAGCACATAGCGAGCCTTCTTTGCCTGGGGAATCGACAGCCCCAACATCACCAGCAAGCCTGCGGCGGCGCAGTACAGCACCAGTTGCAACGCCGGCGTCGGCACGCGGCGCCCACCGACCGCAAGCGCCAGCAGCACCAGCAGCGCCACGGGATAGGCGAGGGCGTAGTTGCCCAGCGAGCTGGTGAAGTAATACAACGCGCCACTGGAGCCTTCACTGCCGTCCATGCGCCCCAGGAACTGCATGCGGATCACATCCTGCATGAAGCTCTCGCCGCCACTGAGCTTGGCCATCAGCAACAGCAGGCCGACACAGGCCGCCAGCAGCGCCAGGGCCAGCAGGCCAAAACTGAACAGTTGGCGCCATTGCCGGTTGATCAGGTAGTAGCTGCACAGCACACCCGTGGGAATGACCAGCCCGATCGGCCCGCGAATCGCAAAGCCGAGGATCAGCAGCAGGTACAGCCAGTACAGGCGTCTGCCCGCACCGAAATGATCATGGGCATAACCGAGGTAGAACACCGCCAGGGCGATGGCGGCGAGCATCTGGTCGAGGGATACCGCACGGGTTTCACTGATGAAGGTACTGCTCAGCAACAACAGCGCGATGCTCAGCAGCCCCCAACGCTGGGAGTAGGGCGCCGTCAGGCGATACAGCAGGATGACGATCACTGCCGAGGCAATCGACGTGGGCAGCCAGGCCGTGAGGCTGGTGACCTGGCCCAGGGGCAGGGACAACAGCCAGGTCATCAGCGTCGAGGTGGCCAGGTAATCGGCATACGGCTGTCCGTAGGTGGTGGGGAAAAAACCTGGCCCATGGCGCAGCATCTCCTGGGCAAACACCACGAAGCGTGAGTCGAAACCGATAATCGCCTGGTGCCAGCTGCCGGCGATGAACAACAGCAGCGCCAGCAATCCCAAGGCGAGGGATTGGCGACGAATCGTTGGGCTGAGCAGGGACGGTTGAGCTTTGTTCACGAATCAGGCTTCCACGACCTGCGGCACCCACTGTTGTTGGGGGATCGGCAACTGGCAGGAATCGCCACGACCGATCGGGTAATACTGGAAGCCTTTGCGCGCCAGGCGCTCACCGTCATACAGGTTGCGGCCGTCGAAGATCACCGGGGTTTTCAGGCGCTGGTGGATCAGCTCGAAGTCCGGCGCCTTGAACTGCTGCCATTCGGTGCAGACGATCAGCGCATCGGCGCCGAGCAACGTGGATTCCGGCGTGCCCATCAGCATCAGCCGCTCCTCGTCAGCGTAGATGCGCTGGGTTTCCTGCATGGCTTCCGGGTCGAACGCCCGCACATTGGCGCCGGCGGCCCACAGGGCTTCCATCAGCACGCGGCTGGGTGCATCGCGCATGTCGTCGGTGTTGGGCTTGAACGCCAGGCCCCACAGGGCAAAGGTCTTGCCGCGCAGGTTGCCCTGGAAGAACGCATTGATACGTTCGAACAGCTTGCTCTTCTGGCGCTGGTTGATGGCTTCCACGGCTTCCAGCAGGTCGCTGGAGCAGTTGGCCTGCTTGGCGCTGTGGATCAAGGCACGCATGTCCTTGGGGAAGCACGAGCCGCCGTAGCCGCAGCCGGGGTAGATAAAGTGGTAGCCGATGCGCGAGTCGGCGCCGATGCCCAGGCGCACGGCTTCGATATCGGCGCCCAGGTGTTCGGCCAGCTCGGCGATCTGGTTGATAAAGCTGATCTTGGTCGCCAGCATGCAGTTGGCGGCGTATTTGGTCAGTTCGGCACTGCGCAGGTCCATGAAAATGATGCGGTCATGGTTGCGGTTGAACGGCGCGTACAGGTCGCGCATCACGTCGCGCACTTCTTCGCGCTCGCAGCCGATGATGATGCGGTCCGGGCGGCGGCAGTCGGAAACGGCCGAGCCCTCCTTGAGGAATTCCGGGTTGGAGACGATATCGAACTCCAGGTGCCGGCCGGCCAGGTGCAGGGCTTTTTCGATATGGGCGCGCAGGGTGTCCCCGGTGCCCACCGGGACGGTGGATTTCTCCACCAGGATCACCGGGTCGATGCGGTGGCGGGCTACCGCGTCGCCCACCGACAGCACGTACTTGAGGTCCGCCGAGCCGTCTTCATCCGACGGTGTACCCACCGCGATAAACAGCACTTCGCCGTGTTCGACGGCAAGCTTTTCGTCGAAGGTGAAATGCAGTCGCCCGCTCTCCAGGTTTTCCTTGACCATGGCCGCCAGCCCCGGCTCGAAGATGCTCACATGGCCTTGCTGCAGGAGCTTGACCTTGTTCTGATCGACGTCCATGCAGATGACATCGTGACCGACTTCGGCCAACACAGTGGCCTGCACCAGACCGACGTAACCACTACCAAATACACTGATTTTCATGGGGCATTCCTGGCGCTTGCAGCGCTAGCACGGCGAGAGTTAATAACCAGCACACCAAGGATGACAAGCGCCACCCCCAGGGTTTTCGAGAGGGAAAAATGTTCGTTGAACACCGGCAGGCTGGCGGCCAGCAGGTACACCAGCGCATAGCTGATGCTCAGCAGCGAATAGGCGCGGCCCAGGGGCAGGTGCTTGAGGGCGCCGAGCCAGCAGAGCATCGACAGCGCGTAGGCCAGGATCGCCAGGCTTACTACGCCCAACGCGGTGAAGTCGATGGCGTTGCTGTTGAACGCGGTCAGCCATTCGGTGGGCAAGGGCAGGCGCGTCATGCTCCAGCGCATGCCCAACTGGGCGGCGCTGACCAGGCCAACGCTGCCCAGGGCCAGGGCAAACCCACGCACGCGGCTCATACCTGGCGCCCCAGCAGCACCACACCGGCAATCACCAGCACCACACCCAGCCAATGCCGTGTGTCGATGGGTTCGTTGAATACACAGCGCGCCACCAGGGTGACCAGGACAAAATTGAGGCTGAGCATCGGGTAGGCGATGCCGACTTCCAGACGCTGCAACACCAGCAACCACACCAGCAAACCAAAACCCAGGCACAGCAGGGCCGACCACAACCATGGTGAGCGCAGTTTCAGCGCCCAACCGTCGGGCTGGCCGCGCCAGCCTTCCACGGCGAATTTCTGCGAGACCTGGCCCATGCATGTCAGCAGGCAGGCCGCCAATAACAGGAGCAGTGTGATCATGGCGCAACCTGCGGGAACACCAGGATCACGATATTGCCTTGCTCGTAGCGCTTGCCGTCCTTGGGCAGCAAGTCCACTTCGGCGAGTTCGTCGTCACCCTTGACGCGCATCACCACACCGACCGCGCCGTGTTTTCGCGCGTCGCTCATCCATTGCTGGACCTGTGTGGTGTCGACCTTGTGATGGGCCGCATCGTCGAAGGCCAAGCCATATTTCACTTCGCCGACGGTGTTATAGAGGGTCACGTCCGGGCGCTTGACGCGCCATGCCAGGGCGGAGGCCGCGCCGAGGTCGTTGCTCAGCAACGCGCTGGTCTGGCTCAACTCCTGGAGGTGATCGATGATGAACTGGTCCGGGGTCTTGTTATAAACCACCGAATGGGGCAATGCGGCCGGGACCAGCGCCACCAGCAACCAGCTGCCGATCGCCGGCGCCGCCCACAAGCGCAGCGGGCGCGACGCTTGCAGCAGGTTGGCGACGATCCAGCCGAACAGGAACATAAACACCAGCACCAGGCTGAGGGTTTCACTGCCGTGCTCATACACCGGTTTTTTCAGTTGGACCCACGTCAGCGCGAGCAAGGCCAGCACGCCGATGACCAGGTTCAGCCAGCCGTTGATGCGCAACACACGGCCACGGGCCCGGGCCAGTTTGTCGGCCAGGGTATGGCCCATCAACAACGCCAGCGGCAACAGGCACGGCATGATGTAGGAGGGCAACTTGCCCTTGGCCAGGCTGAAAAACGCCAGCGGCATCAGCAGCCACAGCAACAGGAAGGCGGTTTTCGCCGCGCGTTTTTCCTGCCACGCCTGTTTCAGGGTCGACGGCAATAGCGCCACCCACGGCAGGCAGAAGGCAATCAGCAGTGGCAGGTAATACCAGAACGGTTCCGCATGCTGGGCATCGTCGCCGGCAAAGCGCTGGATATGCTCGTGCCAAAAGAAGAAGTTCCAGTAGTCCGGCTCCTGCAGGTGCACGGCCAGTGCCCACGGCAGGCTCACCACAATGGCCACGACCACGGCGACCAGGCCGTAGCCGAGCAGTTCGCGAAAGCGCTTCTGCCAGATCGCGTAGGGCAGGGTGATCAATACCGGCAACAGCCACGCCAGGAAGCCCTTGGTCATAAAGCCCATGCCACAGGCAAAACCGAGCAGCGCCCAGGATCCCAGGCGGCCGTTGCGGGTGGTGCTGTCGAAGCAGAACCACAGGGCAACGCCGGTCAGGTTGACCCAGAACGTGAACTGCGGATCAAGGTTGGCATAGCCGCCCAGTGCCGCCACGCTGACAAAACTCATGTACAGCACGGTGCTGACCAGGCTCTTTTGCGGGTCATTCCACAGCCGGCGCGACACCAGGTACACCAGCAGGATGCTCAAGCCGGTGCTCAGCGCCGAGGCGAAGCGCACGCCAAACAGGTTCTGCCCGAAGATCGCCTGGCCCAGCGCGATCATCCAGTAACCGGCAGCCGGTTTTTCGAAATAGCGGATCCCCATGAAGTGCGGCGAGGCCCACTTGCCGGTCAGCAGCATTTCCTGGCTGATCTGTGCATAGCGGGTTTCATCCGGAATCCACAGGCCGTGGGTGGTCAGCGGCAACAGGTAAAACACACCGAACGCCAGCAGGAGCAGGGGCAAGGCCCAACGCCGGATCATGCCTGCTGCACTCCGAGCCACCCCTCGCGGCCGCTCAAGGCGCCGCGCACCAGGTGTTGCCGGGGCAGGGTGGTCAGGTCCGCAGGCAACAAGTCGCCCAGCGGTTTGAAGTCGATGCCGCGCTGCCCTGCCTGGGCGAGCAACTGGCGAAAATCGTTGGCCATCAGAATCCCTTCTACTTCTGCGTGGATCGTGTAGACGTTGAGCTTCGACTCGGCAAACCGGTCAAGAATGAAGCCGTTGAAGTCCTTGGCGGCCACCACCGGCCCGACGACTTCGTCGAAGGTCGGCAGGTCCACCGGAATTTGTGGCGTGCCCGCGCTGCCATCGGCCAATGTCGGCCGAAACAGGCTGGTACCCCGGCAATCGCTGTTGTAGCGGAAGTTGAAACCTTGCTTGGCCTGCACCACACGCTCGTCGGCACGCCAACCCGCGGCCGCCGAACAGTCGATGGGTTCGCCGAGGATGTCGCTCAAGGTCTCCACGCCGCGTCGAATCTGCTCGACCAGCTGTGCATCGCTCCAACGCCCGGTGTTGGCCTGCCAGCCGTGGTGATCCCAGGCGTGCAGGCCGACTTCATGCCCCGCCGCCTTGGCCTGGCGCATCAAGTGCCCCAGGTCACGGCCGATCGGCTTGCCTGGCCAGGCGGTGCCGGCCAGCAGGATGTCCCAGCCGTACAGGCCGGCCGCGTTGGAACGCAGCATCTTCCACAGGAACTGCGGGCGGATCAGGCGCCACAAGTGGCGCCCCATGTTGTCCGGCCCGACACTGAAGAAGAACGTCGCCTTGACCCCGGCCTCATCCAGGGATTCGAGCAACCGTGGCACGCCTTCACGGGTGCCGCGGTAGGTATCGACGTCGATGCGCAAGCCTGCCTTCATTACTTTTTGTCCGCGATTTCGAGCATGGCTTCACGCAGGAAGAAGTCCAGCGTGTTGCCGATGGTTTCGCTCATCTCCACGGTCGGCTCCCAGTTCAGCAGGCGCTTGGCGTTTTCGATGCTTGGCTTGCGGTGCGCCACGTCCTGGTAACCGGTGCCGTAGAACGCCTTGCTCTCGACGTCGCGGAAACCAGCAAACGGCGGGAAGTTACCGCGCAACGGGTGCGCCTCGAACTGACGCAGCAGCTCTTCGCCCAACTGGCGGATGCTGGCTTCGTTTTCCGGGTTGCCGATGTTGATGATCTGGCCGTTGCAGGCATCGTCGTCGTTATCGATGATGCGCGCCAGGGCTTCGATACCGTCGGCGATGTCGGTGAAGCAACGCTTCTGCTCGCCACCGTCGAACAGGCGGATCGGCGTACCTTCCACCAGGTTCAGGATCAGCTGGGTGATCGCCCGGGAGCTGCCGATACGCGCCGAATCCAGGCGGTCCAGGCGCGGGCCCATCCAGTTGAACGGACGGAACAGGGTGAAATTCAGGCCCTTGGCGCCGTAGGCCCAGATCACGCGGTCCAGCAGTTGCTTGGAGACCGAGTAGATCCAGCGCTGCTTGTTGACCGGGCCGACCACCAGGTTGGAGGTGTCTTCGTCGAAATACTGGTCCTGGCACATGCCATAGACTTCGGAGGTCGACGGGAAGATCACGCGCTTGTTGTACTTGACGCAGTAGCGCACCAGCTTGAGGTTTTCTTCGAAGTCCAGCTCGAACACGCGCAGCGGGTTGCGGGTGTATTCGATCGGTGTGGCGATGGCCACCAGTGGCAGGACCACGTCGCACTTCTTGATGTGGTACTCGATCCACTCGGTGTGGATGCTGATGTCGCCTTCGACGTAATGGAAGTTCGGGTGGCTGCGCAGGCGCTCGATGGCGTCAGAGCCGATGTCCAGGCCGTAGACTTCATAACGGTCGTCACGCAGCAGGCGCTCGGACAGGTGGTTACCGATAAAGCCGTTCACACCGAGGATCAGCACGCGGGTCCGGCGCGGCTTGCGGCCGGACTCGGCACCGCGCAGCACGGAGCCGTCGACCAGGCCCAGTTCGTTGGCCAGTGATGGGCCGGCCAGGTACAGGCCGTTGTCGTTGCGCTGGCCGAACTTGACCACCAGAGAGTCTTCGCCGCAGGCGATGCGCAGCGGGTTGACGCTGATCACACGGCCCGGTGCCAGACCTTCATTGCCCTTGACCACTTCGGCTTGCCAGACGATGAGCTTGTGCTCGCCGACGGCGCAGAAGGCGCCCGGGTACGGTTGAGTCACCGCACGCACGAGGTTGAACAGCTCTTCAGCGGGTTTTTTCCACTCCAGCTTGCCGTCGGCTGCCGTACGGCGACCAAAGTAGGTGGCCTGGCTTTCGTCCTGGGCCGTTTCCGTCAGCTTGCCCGCAGCCAGTTGCGGCAGGGCGTCGCGCAGCAGGCTGGTGGCCGCATCACGCAGCTTGGCGTGCAGGGTCAGGCCGGTGTCGGTGCGCTCGATCACGACTTTTTGCTGGGCCAGGATCGCCCCGGCATCGGCGCGCTTGACCATGCGGTGCAGGGTCACGCCGGTTTCGGTTTCGCCGTTGACCAGCACCCAGTTGGCCGGTGCGCGGCCACGGTATTTAGGCAGCAGCGAGCCGTGCAGGTTGAACGCACCTTTGCTGGCGGTGGCCAGCAGCGGCTCGCTCAGCAGGTTGCGGTAGTAAAAGGAGAAGATGTATTCCGGGTTCAGCTTGGCAATACGCTCGATCCACAGCGGGTGGTTGGCGTCTTCCGGCGCATGTACCGGGATGCCGTTGCGCGCGCAGAGTTGGGCGACGGAAGCGTAGAAATTGTTTTCCTTGGGGTCGTCGGCATGGGTGAACACGGCGGCAATGTCGTAGCCGGCAGTCAGCAGGGCTTCAATGCCCGCACAGCCAATATCGTGGTAAGCGAAGACAACGGCTTTTGAATTCATGACGAAACCTGATCGGAAGGAAAAGTAGTGGTGGAATGGGAAGACACCAGGCCGTCGACGACGACCACGGGTGCCGGTGCTGCCGGTTGGTTGCGCAGCACTTTTTCAATAAAGAAGCGGGGGCGCGCACGCACGTCGCTGTACATGCGCCCCAGGTATTCGCCCAGCAGGCCCATGCCGATGAACTGGCCGCCGGTGAACACGAACAGCACCGCGAACAGTACGAACATGCCATCGCCGGCCCATTGGGCACCGAAGGCCAGGCGCAGGATGATCAGCGCGAAGGCGAACAGCACGCCCAGGCCCGCGAGGCTGAAGCCGACGATGGACAGCAGGCGCAGCGGGGTGGTGGTCATGCAGGTCAGCAGGTCGAACATCAGGCTGATCAGGCGCATGGCGCTGTATTTGGATTCGCCGTGTTCACGCTCGGCGTGGTGCACCAGGATCTCGGTGGTGTGACGGGCAAAGCCGTTGGCCAGGATCGGGATGAAGGTGCTGCGCTCGCGGCAGGCGAGCATGGCGTCGACGATGGTGCGCCGGTAAGCGCGCAGCATGCAGCCGTAGTCGCTCATGGCCACGCCGGTGGAACGTTGCACGGCGAGGTTGATCAGGCGCGAAGGCCAGCGGCGAAAGGCCGAGTCCTGGCGGTTGTTGCGCACCGTGGCGACCACGTCGTAGCCCAAGGCGGCCTGTTCCACCAGGCGCGGGATTTCTTCGGGAGGGTTCTGCAGGTCGGCATCGAGGGTAATCACCACTTCGCCCCGGCACTGCTCGAAACCGGCCATGATCGCCGCATGCTGCCCGTAGTTGCGATTGAGGATCACCGCCACCACGTTGCTGCCGTCTTGCGCGGCGGCGTCTTCGAGCAATTGGGCGGAGTTGTCGCGGCTACCGTCATCCACCAGGATGATTTCGTATTCGTAGGCCAGTTGCTTGCAGGCGGCGGTGGTGCGACGCAGCAGTTCAGGCAGGCTTTCTTGTTCGTTGTAGACCGGGATAACGATCGACACGCAATGAATAGGGTAGGGTTTCAAAGATTCATGACCTCGGGGCTAGAGCAACTTGGAGCGTAAAAACAGCAGTGATCATTGGGCAAACGTAGGGCTCGCAGGTAAAAAACGGCGCAAAAGTTGAAGTTTAATCAACAGGTTAGCTGGTGTTGTGGGACTCGCTCTGAAGTTTCACGTTCAAGATTAAGCGCAAAAATGTGCAACAGATATGAAAGGCAGATGAAAAACTCGTTTATTTGACAGGTAGACAGCTAGGGTTCAGCTACGCAACTAAGGTATGGCAGGGTAAGGCCCGCAGGCTGAATAGGCGTTGTCTGCAGGTGAGGCGCTTTAATCCGCCAGCCCTTGGTCTTAATTGAAGAATCTTCTCTGCAATGCGCTTCAAGTGCCGGTAAAGTAAGCCATCTCTTGCCAGGGTACTCGGATGAATAGCGTGCAGCGTATAAGCGGCCAATGGCGGCCCGTTTTGATCGGATTGTTGATGACGGCGGCCTGCGTCAGCGCCGTACGGGCAGATGATGGTGTGGCGCTCACCGCGCTCGCCCAAGTGCCTGAGGGTGTTGAAGTGCGCGGCAGGCAGGTCGCCGCCTATACCTGGGACGACCGCCAGGGCAAGAACCTGCTGGTGCTCTCCGAGCAGGTCAGCGAACGCGAGGATGACGGTACCCAGTCGGCGTTTGTCTATGCGGCCCAATACCTGATCGACGGTGACCGTCCCAAGCGCATGTGGATGCTCTACGACGACGTGCAGCATTGCCAATTCGATGCGGCGCTGCGCTTCGACATGGCCGCGACCAAGGTCACCGACCTCACCGGCGATGGCGTCACCCAGGCCACCGTGGGCTATTCGCGCTCCTGCACCAGCGATGTCAGCCCCAACGAATTCAAGCTGATCATGCATGTCGGCAAGTCGCAGAAGTACCGCCTGCGCGGGGTCGACCGGGTCGGCGCAGCCTGGTGGGATGAAGAGGCCGGGGCCCTGCGTGGCATGCCGCTGCCCAAGGATTGTAGCGTGGCCGGGCAGCAGGCGCTGGTCAGCCAGTACAAGGAGCAGGGCACGGAGTTGCCGTTGCCGGGTTGCTATGGCGATGAGAAGGACTTTGCCAAGGCGCCGGACGCTTACCTGACCTTTATGCGTCAGCACTGGTTCGCACTGATGCAGAAGCAGGATGCCGAATGGAGTCAGGCCCAGACCCAGCCCCAGGCGCCCACCGAGGATGAAGACACGGCACCGTGATTTTGTGCCAGGGCTTTTCCTGGGTTAGACTCGGTCTTCGCCAATTCACTAAATACCTCGATTAAACAATGAGTTGTTCGAGGTATTTAATCCAAAGGCTGATCTACCTTGACCGAGTCTATCCGTAACCCGTTGACCCTCTACCTCACCCGCCTGGCCCCCTCCAGCCAACTGACCATGCGCTACGTGCTGCAGGACGCCGCCGACCGCCTGGGCTTCGAAGACATCAACCTCGAAGACATCGACTGGCACCTGCTGCAACCCGAACATGTCATCGCCCTGGTCGCAGCGTTGCGTGAAGACGGCTACGCGCCGAATACCTCATCCCTGTACGTGAATGCCGTGCGCGGGGTGATGAATGAAGCCTGGCGCATGAGCCTGATCAGCCAGGAACATCTCCTGAAAATGCGTACGGTCAAGGCCACGCCCGGCACGCGCCTGGGCCAGGGCCGCAATCTGCGGCGCACGTTGATACGGGAAATGATGGAAGTCTGCGCCGCCGACCCTCGCCCCCAAGGCCTGCGTGATGCAGCGGTCATCGGCATCCTGTATGGCTCGGGCATGCGCAAGTCCGAGTCGGTCAACCTCGACCTGGCGCAGATCAACTTCGATGAACGCAGCTTGCGGGTAATCGGCAAGGGCAACAAGGAGCTGGTCAAGTATGCACCGGACTGGGCTTTCGCCAAGTTGCAGGCCTGGTTGGCGTTCAGGCGCGAACAGCTCAAGGAAGGCGAGCAGGACGACAGCTTCCTGTTCAACCGCATACGAAGGGGCAGCCATATCACCCGCGAACGTATCACCAAGCACGCGATTTACTACATCGCGCGCCAACGGGGTGAGCAGGTCGGGGTGAAGATCATGCCCCACGATTTTCGCCGCTCGTTCATCACGCGGGTGATCGAGGAGCATGACCTGTCGATTGCACAAAAGCTGGCGCATCACACCAATATCCAGACCACCGCCAGTTATGACGTGCGTGACGACAACGAGCGGCGGCGGGCGGTGGACCGGTTCGATTTATAGGCGATCAGCGCGATATTACTAGGCCCTGTAGGAGCGAGCTTGCTCGCGAAGAGCTCACAGGCACCGCATTTATCCAGAATGCACGCGTTACCGTTGACGTTTTTCGCGAGCAAGCTCGCTCCTACAAAAGGCAAGTACGCTTAATTGATCGGTGGGTTTAGAGAATGGGTTTGCCACCGGTGACCGCATAACGCGAACCCGAGATGTAGCTGGCCTCGTCCGATGCCAGCAGCACATAAATCGGCGACACTTCCACCGGTTGGCCGGGGCGGCCCAGTGGGGTTTCGCTGCCGAAGTTCTGCACGTCTTCATCAGTCATGGTCGCCACGATCAACGGCGTCCAGATCGGGCCGGGCGCGACGCTGTTGACGCGGATGCCCTTGCTGCCGAGTAATTGCGCCAAGCCGCCGGTGAAGTTGGCGATTGCGCCCTTGGTGGCGGCATAAGCCAGCAGGGTCGGCTTAGGCATGTCGGAGTTGACCGAGCTGGTGTTGATGATCGAACTGCCGGCTTTCATATGGGGCAGGGCAGCCTTGCAGATGCGAAACATCGCAGTGATGTTGATATCGAAGGTCTTGACCCATTCCTCATCCTCGATCTCTTCGAGCGTCTCGTGGGTCATCTGGAACGCAGCGTTATTCACCAGCACGTCGATGCGCCCAAACTGTTCTACGGTCTTGTCGACCAGCGCCTGGCAGGTGGCTTTTTGCGCGATATCGCCGGGCAGCAAAAGGCACTGGCGGCCTGCTTCCTCAACCCAGCGCGCGGTTTCCTTGGCGTCTTCGTGTTCGTCCAGGTAGGCGATGGCGACGTCAGCGCCTTCACGGGCAAAGGCGATGGCCACCGCACGGCCGATGCCGCTGTCGGCACCGGTGATCAAGGCGATTTTGTTGGCCAACCGGCCGGAGCCCTTGTAACTCTGTTCCCCGCAGTCCGGGTACGGGTCCATTTTGCGCTGGGTACCGGGCACGTTTTGCGCTTGAGGGGCGAAGGGCGGGCGAGGGTAGTCAGTCATTTCCAATCTCCATAGGTTTCGAGCGGTGCTATGGGATTAGTAGTTTCATGGCCGGCGATAGTTGTAATGGATGCCGGCCAGGCCCGACGAGCGGTATCGCTCAGCCGTGGGGTGGGGCGCTCGCCAGGTGCACCGGCAGGCGGCGCAAGGTCCACAGCGTGGTGAGCATCGCCGCGAGCGCACACAGCGCGATACCGATGAGCATCGGCGCCGGTGTGTGGTCGGCAAACACTCCGACCAGGGTCATGGACACGGCAGCGGTGATCATCTGGATCGCGCCCAACAGGGCGGAGGCAGATCCCGCCACAGCACCATGATCTTCCAGGGATAACACGCCCGCCGCCGGCAACAACAGGCCGAGGAAACCGAAGCCGATAAACAGCAACGCCATCATCAAGGCCAGGCTGTCGACCCACAGCGTGGTCGCGGCCAGCAGCACCATCACGGCGGCTACGGCGACCACCGACCAACGAATCAGTGGCGCCAGGCCGAAGCGCGCGCTCAAGCGTGCAGTGAGTTGGCTCATGGCAAAAAACGACGCGGCGTTCAGGGCGAAACACAGGCTGAACTGGGTAGGCGTGAGGCCGAAGTATTCGATATACACGAAGGGCGCACTGCCGATAAACACGAAGAACGTCGCCAGCCCGAACCCGCACACCACCGACAAACCGATGAAGACCGGGTCACGCAGCAGTGCGCCGTAGCTGCTGAACGCCGTGCCCAAGGTCTTGCCCAGCCGGCGCTCGGCGGGATGGGTTTCGGGCAGCTGCACAATTGTCATCACCAGGCACAGCACGGCCACCACCGCGAGCACGGCGAACACTTCGCGCCAACTCCACAACGAAATCACCAGGCTGCCGGCCAGCGGCGCGAGAATCGGCGACACACTCATCACCAGCATCAGCAAGGCCATCAACCGCGCGGCTTCATGGCCGGTGTACAGGTCACGCACGATCGCCCGGGGAATGACCATCCCGGCACAGGCGCCGAAGGCCTGCACGGCACGAAAGCCGATCAGCACTTCAATGGTGGGCGCCAGCGCGCAGCCGACGCTGCCCACCGCAAAGATCAGCAGACCGGCGTAAATCGGCGGCTTGCGCCCGAACACATCGCTGATCGGGCCGTAGAACAGCTGGCACACCCCAATGACCATGAAGAACACCGTGAGGCTCATCTGTACCGCCGCCGGCGAGGCGTGCAGGCTGGCGCCCAGGGTAGGCAGGGCGGGCAGGTAGATGTCGATGGCGAACGGGCCGACGGCGGTGATCAACCCCAGCAGTAACGCAAGGTGGGCAATACTTCGGGACATGGGCGGTTTCCGGCAGCGCAAAAGCCGATCAGCTTAAGGGATCCGCGCAGATCCGCAAACTTAGGCTTCACTAACAGGGATTGATGCCGATAACGGTAAGAACGTTGCTTCGACGGTTGGGTATGGGGATGTCAGCATGACGATCAAATTACGCTTGATGCTGTTGATTGCGACCGGGTTGCTCACGGCTCTGGTCATGAGCCTGGCCGGCTACCTGGGGAATGTTCGGATGAGCGAAGCCGTACAGGATAGCGAGGTGAGCATGACGGTCCTGCGCAACCATATGGAAGCCGACATGATGCACGACGCACTGCGTGCCGACGTGCTGTCTGCCATGCTCGTGGGGTTGGGCAAAAGCACCAGCAGCAAGGACGAGGTCAACACCTCGTTGAAGGAACACGCCGAGCATTTCCGTCAGGTACTGGGGGACAACCTCAAGTTGCCGCTGGATGCCACGATCAAGACCGGCCTGGAAAAAATCAGACCCAGCCTGGACACCTATATCAGTGCCGGCGAGCGCATCGTCGCGCTGGCACTGGAGAATCCTGAGGCCGCTCGCGGGGAACTGGACACCTTCAACAAGGCGTTTTCCCAGCTGGAAGATCAAATGGCCGCATTGAGCGAGCTGATCGAAAGTCATACCCAGCAGACCAGCGCCAGTACGCGGCAGACCATCAGCCACGCCAATTTGACCTTGGGCGCGGTACTGATCGCGAGCCTGCTGTTGCTCCTGGCTCAGGGCCGCTGGGTCATCTTGAGCATCATGGGGCCACTGCAGACCGCCAGCCGCATTGCTGCGAGTATCGCTCGTGGCAACTTGAGCGAGCCGATCGTCGAACCCAAGCGCAAGGACGAAGCCAGCTCATTGATCCGCAACCTCGCCATCATGCAGCGAGATCTACGCGGCATGATCGAGGTGGTGCGCAGCAATGCCCACGGCGTCAATGGCATGAGCGAACGCTTGAGCCAGGGCTGCCATGACGTCGCCGGCAGCAGCCAGCAGCAAAGTGCGGCCGCCAGCACCATGGCGGCCGCGGCCAGTGAAATGACCGCCAGTATCGAGGAAATCACCCGGCATGCCGGACGCGCCCTGGACATGGCCAACCAGGCCGAAGCCCTGGCCAAGGACGGCGGCCGGGTGATCCATCAGGTGGTGAAGGATATGGATGGCATTGCCCGCTCAGCGCAGCAATCGGCCCAGGTCATTCGTACGCTGGACAAGGAGTCCGAGGCGATCTTCAGCATTATCCAAGTGATCAAGGGCATCGCGGACCAAACCAACCTGTTGGCCCTTAACGCCGCGATTGAAGCCGCCCGCGCCGGCGAACAGGGACGCGGCTTTGCGGTGGTCGCCGATGAAGTGCGCAGCCTGGCGGGCCGCACCAGCGCCTCGACCCAGGAAATTGCCAGCATGGTCGGGCGTATCCAGCAGAACACCCGGGAAGCGGTGACCAGCATGGAGGAGGGCGTCACCCAAGTGGATAAAGGCATGGCGGTGACTGCCGAGGTGGAGCGAGCGATCCGCGATATTCTGCAAGCCACCCTGAATACCACCGAGTTGGTGAACGACATCTCGCGCACCATCGGTGAACAGAGTTTGGCCAGCAACGAAATCTCCCACCAGGTGGAGATGATTGCGGGGATGTCGGAAAACAACAGCCGCATCATCGGCGAAACCGCCTCGACCACCGATGAACTGGCCGGGTTGGCCGGCAAGTTGTCGCAATCCGTGGATCGCTTCAGCCTGTAACACCGCACAGACCTGATACACGCTTTATGGACCGGCCCCCTGTGGGTCGGTTTTTTTTGCCCGGTCCACCGGCCCACCCGCAGGGCTCGTTGACCGGGTACCGCAAAAAAAGATTGAATATTCACACCTAATGTTATTTAAATAACAAAACAAGAGCGCCACGACCTGCCTGGTCGTGGTGCAACAAGGTGGAATAGCAATGAGCAAGATCGCAGTCATCGGCAGCAATATGGTGGATTTGATCACCTACATCGACCGCATGCCGGCCCAGGGCGAAACCCTGGAAGCGCCTGGTTTTGCCCTCGGGTGTGACGGCAAGGGGGCGAACCAGGCGGTGGCGGCCGCCAAGCTTGGGGCGCAGGTGCTGATGTTGAGCAAGGTCGGCGACGACATGTTTGCCGACAACACCCTGGCCAACTTCCAACGTTTTGGTATCGACACCCGTCATGTGCAGCGGGTGCCTGGGGTTTCCAGCGGTGTCGCGCCGATTTTTGTGCGGGCCGACTCCCACAACAGCATTCTGATCGTCAAAGGCGCCAATGCGCATTTGTTGCCGGCGGACATCGACGCGGCGGCCGCCGACCTGCGCGAGTGCACCCTGATCGTGCTGCAGTTGGAGATCAATCTGGAGACGGTCTACTACGCCATCGAATTTGCGCACCGGCACGGCATCGCGGTGCTGCTCAACCCGGCACCGGCCCTGGCCGGCCTGAGCGGGGAGCACCTGGCACAGCTGGATTTCCTGATCCCCAACGAATCGGAACTGGCGTTGATCAGCGGCCAGGTCGTGGACTCGCCGGACGCCGCCCAGCGCGCCGCGCGCACGCTGGTGGCCAGCGGCATTCGCCACGTGATCGTCACCCTCGGTGAACACGGTGCGTTGTACGTGGGAGAGGAGGGCGAATTCCGGGTGCCGGGCCGAAAGGTCGTGGCACGGGACACCACGGGCGCCGGCGATGCCTTTATCGGTTGCTTCATCCAGCACTGGAGCCGCGACGGCGGTATCCGGCAGGCCATGGAACAGGCCGTGGCGTATTCCGCCTGCTCGGTCATGGCCCTGGGCACCCAGACGTCATACCCCGACAGCGAGGCGTTCGCTCGTTTCCAGCAACAGCCGTAACCCCCAAACCAGCCCGGAGAACAATAATGAACAAACCTGCGCTGCAACAGACACCCGATGGTTTCTACCTGAACCGCACGCCCTGGTTCGCCTTTATCCTGCTGTGCAGCATCTTTGCGCTGTGGGCGGCGGCGGCAAGCATGAATGACGTGCTGATCGCACACTTCAAGAAAGCGTTTTTGCTCAGTGATTTCCAGACCGCCTTTGTGCAGTCGGCGTTTTACCTGGGCTATTTTTTCGTGGCGATTCCGGCGGCAATGGTGGTGCGCCGCTTCAGCTACAAGAGCACGATCCTGATCGGGTTGCTGCTGTACATGTTCGGCTGCCTGCTGTTTTTCCCGGCGGCGTCGACGGCCAAGTACGGCATGTTCCTGCTGGCGCTGTTTGTGATTGCGGCCGGCCTGTCGTTCCTGGAAACCGCCTGCAACACCTACTCGACCCTGATGGGGCCACGGGAAACCGGGACGCGGCGCTTGAACATCTCGCAGACGTTCCACCCCTTCGGTGCGATGGCCGGGGTGTACGTCGGCAGCTTCGTGATGTTCAAGGACACCGACGCGACCACGGAACAACTGGCCCGGATGAGCGCCTCCGAGGCTGCCGTGCAGCAGTTGCAGATGATCCAGTCCACGCTGTTGCCCTACAAGTGGATGATCGCCGTGCTGGTGCTGATGTTTATCCTGGTCGCGATCACTCGGTTCCCTGCCTGCAAGGGCAATAAGCCGGCTGACAGCAGGCCTGGCAGCCTGCGCCACAGCCTGGGCCGGCTGTGGCGTAACCCGCGCTTTACCTTTGGCGTATTGGCGCAGTTTCTCTACGTGGGCGCCCAGGTCGGCGTGTGGAGTTTTACCATTCGCCTGGCGATGCAAATGGGCGGAATGAATGAACGCAGCGCCTCATGGTTTTTGCTGACCACCTTTGCCGCCTACTTTGTCGGCAAGATGATCGCCAACCTGTTGATGCGCCGCCTGCATCCGGCCAAGGTCCTGGCGATCTACGGTGTGCTGTGCATTGTGCTGCTGGCCTACACCATTCTGGTGCCGAATATTTCGGCGGTGTACGCAGCGGTCGGCGTGAGTATTTTCCTCGGCCCGTGCTGGCCGACCATTTACGGCCTGACCATCGATGGCCTGGGTGAAGACACCGGCGTCGGCGGTTCATTGCTGGTGATGAGCATCGTCGGCGGCGGGGTGATTCCGATCTTCCAGGGCCTGTTGTCCGATGCCAGCGGCGGCAATATGCAGCTGGCCTACAGCGTGCCGTTGCTGTGCTTTATCGTGATCGTGATGTACGCGGTCAAGTGCATGCGCCAACCCGGCACGTTACCGTCGAGCGCTGTTGCGGCGGTGGCCTCATGAATACGCGGATTGCGCTGTATCCAGCGGTGTTTGCCGAGCAGGAGAGAATCCTGTTGCAGTCCGAGGATTTCAAGGTCAGTGCCTGGATCTATCCGTCCGGCGTGCTGGCCGTGAGCCTGGAGAACAGTCGTGGACGCCTGGTGCTGCTGCCTTATCAAGGGCAGATGATCTGGTCGGCGGTGTTCGACGGCTGTGACCTGACCATGAGCAACCTGTTCGAGCAACCCCGGCCCAGCCCGACGGTCATCGATACCTACGGCTGCTTCATGTTTCACAGTGGCCTGCTGCGCAACGGTTGCCCGGCGCCGGATGACACCCACGCCTTGCACGGCGAAATGCCTTGCGCCCCGATGGACTCGGCCTGGCTGGAAATCGGCGAGGGCTTTGTGCGCCTGGGCGGTTGCTATCAATACGCCAAGGGCTTCGGCGATCGCTACCGGGCGTGCCCCAGCGTGACCCTGCGCGCCGATTCGGCGGTGTTCGATATTGACATGGACGTGACCAACCTGGCCGGCAAGCCTATGGAACTGATGTACATGGCCCATATGAACTATGCGTATGTGGCCGGCGCGCGGTTTGTCGAGCCGTTGGGCATGCAGCACCTGCGCCTGCGCACCAGCATTCCGGACCACGTCAAGCCGACGCCGGATTGGAGCGCCTACATGGCGCAACTGGCCGAGCAACCTACGCAATTGGTGTGTCTGGATAAGCCGGCGTTGTACGACCCTGAAATCGTGTTTTTCTTCGACGGCGTCGGCACAGACGCCACCGGCCTGGCCCACTTCCTGCTGGATCATCCCGATGGCGCGGCGTTCTACACCCGCTATCGCCCCGAACAATTCGCCCACGCCGCACGCTGGATCCTGCACGCGCCGGATCAGCAAGTGGCGGCGTTCGTGCTGCCATCGACGTGCGAACCCGAGGGCTATAACGCCGAGAAAGCCAAAGGCCACGTGCGTCTGCTGGCGGCGGGAGCCAGCGCTTCGTTCAGTGTCACCACCGGCTACCTGAGCGCGCAGGAACGCCAGCGCTTGCTGGGTTAAACCAGCAATTGCGCGCCGTGGGCCTGGATGGCGTCCTTGTAGCTGCGGGGGATTTTCTTGTCGCTGACCACGTACTGAAAGTCTTGCAGGGCAGCGAAGTGAGCGGTGCGCACCGTGTCGAACTTGCTGAAGTCGGCGAGCAACACACGTTGCTGGGCCTGGCGCATGACCTTTTGCTTGACCTCGACTTCATTGAAGTTGAAGCACGTCACGCCGAATGCCTGGCTGACGCCGGCGGCCGTCACGAAGGCCCAGGTCAGGCGCACGCTGTCGAGGATGCTGCTTTCGGCACTGTTTTCAAACACCTGGTTCTTGCGATGGAAGGTGCCGCCGCACAACACGATGTGGCAGTTGGGCTTGTTATGCAGCTTGAGCAGCACGTTCAACGAGCTGCACACCGCCGTGAACTCCAAGTCGTCGGGGATGAAGTCGATCACAAACGGCGAGGTGGTACCGCAGTCGAAAAACACCGTGTCACCGGGCTGGATCAGGCGCGCGGCGAGTTTGCCGATGCGGCGCTTTTCCTCGACGTGGCGGGTGTCCTGCTCGGCAACCCGGTAATCGCTGACCTCGCTGCCGACCCGGGTGATGTAGCCACCCAGCAGGCGCAGGTGATCACTGAAGTGGTTGAGATCGCGGCGCAGGGTCATCTCCGAAACCTCCAGCAGCGCCGCCATTTCCCTCAGGTGAATGGCGTTCTGGTCCTGCAAGGCTTGTTGGATAAGCTTGAGTCGCTCGGCTTTTCTACTGTCCACGAGTATTCCAAGGCTTGATTGTTTGTGTTAGATAAGTAACATTTAATGTTATTATTATAACGCATTAGTGTGGGTGCTGTGACAAGCGGCACACGACCATTCGAAACATACAGGCAAGGGCACGTTAAATGAACACTCTTCAACCCGCAGCATTGGCCAAGTACATCGATCACACCTTGCTGGCGCCCGACGCCTCCCGCGAGCAGATTCGCACTTTGTGCGAGGAAGCCCGGGAGCACGGTTTTTATTCGGTGTGCCTGAACTCAGGGCAGGTGCCTTACGCCGCTTCCTGCCTGGCCGACGACAGCGTGGTGATTTGTGCCGTGGTGGGCTTTCCCCTGGGCGCCGGCCTGAGTGACACCAAGGCCTTCGAAGCCGAACGGGCGATTGCCGCCGGGGCAGGGGAGATCGACATGGTGCTCAATATCGGCTGGTTGAAGGACGGTTTGCTGGACGCAGTGCGCGAAGACATTGCCTTGGTCCACAAGGCCTGCGGCGCCGTGCCGTTGAAGGTCATCCTGGAAACCTGCCTGCTGGACGACGAAGAGAAAGTCCAGGCCTGCGAAATCTGCCGGGACCTGGGTGTGGCGTTCGTCAAGACCTCCACGGGGTTCAGCCGAAGCGGTGCCACCGCCGAAGACGTGGCCCTGATGCGTAAAACCGTGGGCGCCGCGGTTGGGGTCAAGGCGTCCGGTGGTGTGCGCGATTATCCGACGGCACTGAAAATGATTGAAGCCGGGGCGACGCGCTTGGGCAGCAGTTCGGGGATTGCGATTGTCGGCGGGGCGATGACGGCGGCCAGTGGTTACTGAGTTTCGGGCCGGCGCCTGGCAGCCTGTAGGGAAATCCCTACAGGCTGCGCAAATCATTAGAGCACTATCCGGATTTCTTCATGGCTCTTTGCTATATGTCACGCTAGAGTGATTGGAAGATTCAATGAAGTCTTGATTTCTCCGGCCTCGGCCGAGGCCGCAGGACACTTCATACCTGTGGAGTGCACCATGAAAGTTCTAATCGCCGATGATTCATCCATGTCCCGCAAGATGGTCTTGCGTTCCCTGCCGGAATCACTGACCGAAGATGTTCGCCAGGCCTGTAATGGCGCCGAGGTGATGGAGGCCTACCACGCCGGGCAGGTCGATCTGCTTTTTCTCGACCTCACCATGCCTGTCATGGACGGCTTCCAGACCCTGGAGGCACTCAAGCGCGAAGACGCCAACGTGGTCGTCGTGGTGATCAGTGCAGACATCCAACCCCTGGCCAGGCAACGGGTATTCGACCTGGGCGCTGCTGCCTTTGTAGCCAAGCCGGTTACGGCTGAAGCTGTAGTCAATGCCTTGCACGTCATAGGAGTGCTTTGATGGAAACCTTGGCCGCACTCACCGAAGACCAACGTGATGCCCTGCAGGAACTGATGAACATCGCCATGGGACAGGCGGCCGAGCGACTGGCGCTGCTGACCGATACCATGGTGACGCTTTCGGTTCCCTTTATTCACCCGCTGATCCGGGAACAGAATCACCTGTTGATTCCGGAGCATCTGCGTCGGAGCTTCATGATCGTCACCCGCCAGTCTTTTCTGGGTGAGCTACGCGGCGAAGTGTTCGTGTGCTTTGGCTCCAAGGGGGCCGATGAACTGGCCGAACTGCTGGGCTACAAGGGCAGCGGCCTGGAGCAGCAGCACGAGTTGATGCTTGATGTCACCAACATCCTGACCGGCGCCTGCATCAGTGGCCTGGCACGGCAGGTGGCGACACAGGTGAGTTATGACGCACCGTCCATTCTCGTCCACACCGAACATGGGGCGAATGCACTGGATGAATTGAACCTGAATGAACACCTGGCGATGGTGCTGGAAATCCGTTTCGAGGTTCAGGCTCATCAGTTCTCCTGCGACTTGTTGATCTGCATCACTGAACGTACGGCAGGCGTTGTCGTTCGGGCCATCGATCGTTTGCTGGACGAACTTTGAAGGGATCTCTTCATGACAGACATCAAGGCAATTTCCCGGGAAACCCTTGAGTCGATGCTCAAGGCCATCAACATGGGCGTATTGCTGGTCGACCAGGACTGCAAGGTGCTGTTCTCTAACCATTTCATGTCCATCAACAGTGGCCGCAGCGCGGAAGAACTGGTCGGCCGTACGTTGTTCGAAGCCTTTCCGGAGCTGCCGGAGGCCTGGACCCGGCAGAAGATCAACAGCGTCATCACCCTGCAAAACTTTGCGTTCACGTCATGGCAGCAGCGGCCGCACCTGTTCAATTTCGAGAGTACTCGGCCCATCAGTGGCATGGTCCGGCACATGTATCAGAACTGCACCTTCTTCCCGGTGCAAGACGCCGATGGCAGCAATCTTGGCGTGGGCCTGGCCATCAGTGACACGACCGATACCGCTGCCCGTCAACTTGAGCTGACGCACCTTAACAAGTTGCTGGAAGAAGAGAAGGGCGCCCAGGCGCTGCTGATCGCGCGGCTCGAAGACGCACAGGCGCAGTTGCTGCAGTCCGAGAAAATGGCGGCGATAGGGCAACTTGCTGCAGGCGTGGCCCACGAGATCAATAACCCGATCGGGTTTGTCGGCTCCAACGTCAACAGCCTGCGTCGTTACCTGGTGGACATCTTCGCGCTGCTCGAAGCCCATGAGCAGGCGACCGACGACAGGCATGCCAGCGCTCATCCCGAGCTTGCGGTGATGCGGGACAAGATGGATTACACCTTCATGCGCCAGGACATCGACGACCTGCTGGCCGAGTCGGTCGACGGCCTTGACCGGGTCACACGCATCGTCAAGGACCTGCGCGAGTTCTCCCACGTCGACAGTTACGAATGGCAGTTGGCCGACCTGCACAAGGGGCTCGACAGTACCCTCAACGTTATCTGGAACGAGATCAAGTTCAAGGCTCAGGTGATCAAGTGCTACGGCGATGTCGAGCCCATCGAATGCATGGGTTCACAGATCAACCAGGTCTTCCTGAACTTGCTCATCAATGCAAGCCATGCCGTGGGCGCCGACGGCGAAATCACCATCAGCAGCGGCAGGGAGGACGGTGGAGTCTTCGTCGAAATCGCCGACAACGGCCATGGCATTCCCCTTGAAATCCAGAACCGGATATTCGAACCGTTCTTCACAACCAAGCCGGTGGGCATGGGGTCGGGCCTTGGCCTGTCGTTGTCGTACAGCATCATGGTCAAGCACCATGGACGCCTCACCGTCGACAGTGAGCCGGGCAGGGGGAGTCGCTTCCGCGTCTGGTTACCCTTACGCCAGCCGGTAATTGAGGCTGTCTCTACCTGCGCCGTTGAAGGACGCTGATCATGGATACGTTGCCTTCCTGCGAAAAACGACACACCGTCATGCTGGTGGATGATGAGGAAAGTATCCTCAACAGCCTTCGGCGCCTGCTGCGCGCAAAGCCTTACGACTTGCTGCTGGCCACGAGCGGGGCCCAGGCGCTGAGCCTTTTCGAACAACACGCGGTCGACCTGATCGTCTGCGACGCGCGCATGCCGTTCATGGACGGGCCGACCTTGCTGCGCGAGGTGCATAGGCGCGATCCGCACTGCGTGAATATCCTGCTGACCGGCTACGCCGATATGAGCATGATCACGCAGGCAATCAACGATGGGTATGTGTTCCGTTACATCAGCAAGCCCTGGAATGATGAAGAGCTCAAGCTCAGTCTCGATCAGGCTCTGGAAATGAAGAGTGCTCGTTGAGCGTAACCCGGCGAATTCGTCGCCAAGCCTATAACTCAACTAAATAGTCATTTAGTTGAGTTGGCTATCGGGGCAGGGCTCAGGCCTGGGCGAGGGCGCTGATACGCCGTTCGCTGATGCGTTCGACGGTGTCCATATGTTCGGTGCCCCACACGCACAACGCGCCCAGCGCAGTGGCCAGTGACTGCCCGAAGGGTGTCAGGGAATACTCGACCTTGGGCGGGATCTCCTGGAAGTCGATCCGCGCGATGATTTCGTCGCGTTCCAATTCCTTGAGTTGCTGGATCAACACCTTGTCGGTCACGCCGCCAATCGCACGCCTTAACTCGCCATACCGATGAACATGTCGCGCCAGGTTATACAGGACCAGCGGTTTCCATTTGCCGCCAATCACCGCCAGGGCAGCCTCGAGCCCGCAATTGAAGGTGTTGTTCGCCATGTGATGGGTGCTCCAAAGGGGTACTTACTAAAAGGTGCATACTATTCAAAAGAATAGTCTGGATCTAGAGTTGGGCCTCAACATTCTTCGGAGTTAACCATGAGCAGGCTCGACGGGAAAATTGCAGTGATCACCGGTGGCAACAGTGGTATTGGCCTGGCAACCGCCATTCGCTTTGCAGCGGAAGGTGCACAGGTGGTGATTGTGGGACGCAGGCAGGAAGAACTGGACAAGGCGCTGGGCCTGATCGGGCCTACAGCGATAGCCATTCAAGGGGATATCTCGAGGCTGGACGACCTGGAGCGCATTTTCACCCACATCAAAAGCGTCAAAGGTCGCGTTGACGTGCTGTTCGCCAATGCAGGCCTGGGGGATTTCCAGCCGCTCGGGTCGATCACCGAAGAGTCGTTCGATCGCACGTTCGGCATCAACGTCAAAGGCACACTGTTCACCGTGCAAACAGCGCTGCCACTGATGCACGCCGGCGGTTCGGTGATCCTCACAGGTTCGACCACCGGCACCATGGGCACACCGGCATTCAGCGTGTACAGCGCCACGAAAGCCGCATTGCGTAATTTCGCCAGGAGCTGGGCACTGGATTTGAAAGGCAGCGGTATTCGCGTCAACGTACTTTCACCGGGACCAATCTCGACACCGGGCCTGGACCTGGCGCTTTCAAGTACCGGCCAGAAGGATGCAATCATTGACGACATGACGGCGCAGTTGCCACTGGGCCGTATCGGCCAACCGGAAGAAATTGCGGCGGCGGCATTGTTCCTGGCGTCGGACGACAGCAGTTTCATGACCGGCAGCGAAATGTTTGTGGATGGAGGGTTCGCTCAGGTTTGAACCAGAGAGGGGCTTTGCCTGTTGGAATCTGACGGGCACTGCCCTCATTACGTAACATCGTATTACGCATAATGTATATTATGTTAAATCATATGTCAGGCTCAGCCACTTTCAGCTCTCGTCGCCTACTTATGAACATACTTCTCAGTGAATCAAGATTCATGGGGTGTGTTCCCGGAACGCTTACGTACTCGGCACCGTGAATCCGGCTTCACGTCGCGGACTTCACCCTTAATTTCATGCAGCCACTGGATGTAACTCAGGTATCGCCATGATAGCGCTCGAAGCGTTTAAGGGAGAAAGACGAGAGATCCAAGTCGGTCGAACCGCGTATGCACCACTGTGCAAACGCCTCGCCCAACGCGGCGGAATGTTTGAAGCCGTGACCGGAACAGGCGGACACCACCAAGGTGTGCTGCCACGACGGATGCTCATCGATAATGAAATGGCGATCCGGCGTCACGGTGTAGGCGCAGACAGCAGACTTGACCACGTTCGAGGTAACACCGACGATGCGGCCGCGCACCTGGTGCTCATACATGTCCCGCTCTTCCGCCGACGAGACCGTACGATCCATTGTGTGCGGCAATGAAGTAGTGTGGTATTGCGCGGTGGCGATTTTCAGGCTGCCCTCGCCGTGTAATGCGGGAAAGCCGTAGTTGATTTTGTCGTCGCCACGGCCGTGAGTGAGGATAAACGTCGGTGAGTGATCCACCCACTCGGCGCCCTCCTCCAGCCCGAACCAGAACAGCTTCTGCCGGTAGACGCTGAGCAGGCTGTCAAACGGCTCGCCCAGCAAACTGCCGCTCCAGTTGCCGGCGCTAATCACAAGCTTGTTTGCAAAGAGCGTGCGCAGATTCGTAGTGACATGGACTCCCTGCTCATTCGAGCTAATCCCTGTGACGGTTTCGCCTTTGTAGAGGATTGCTCCGTGTTGCTCGGCCAACTTGAGCTGCACATCAATGCAACGTTCAGGACGTACAAAACCTCCACCTGGCTCGAAATAGCCGATGGCAGTGTCGTGGACGTTGGCAAATTGTGGAAAGCGCTGGCGAATCTGTTCGGCGGATAAAACGTCGTGCTCGATGCCATAGGCCTGTGCTAGGCCGATGGTGCGCAATGTGAAGTCGGTTTTATCGTTGGGGTCAAACTCGGGACTCGAAGTCAGAACCAATAGACCCGACTGTTCGAACAGCGGCTCCCCTGACAATTGCTCAAGCTCACGCCAGATGCGGTGGGAATTGCGCACAATGGGAACGTACTGCGCGCCCTCACCCACCGAAAGCCGGGTAATACGCGTATCGCCATGGCTGGAGCCCAGGTTGTGAGGTGGGTGATGGCGGTCGATACCCACAACATTCGCACCCGCCTTCGCCAACTGATACACCGTAGCGGCCCCCATGGCCCCCAACCCCAATACCACTACATCACACCGCTCGGACATCAACGCTCACCTGTCAAAAAGAAGCCAGTTGAAAGTGAAACCGGTTAAGAATCAACGACTAAAAGAGCATATGCATATTATCAACCGAGCATCACCGGCCGCTCTGTTGCTGCAATACTAGGCAGTGCTGAGTCCAAACACGCGCCTCTCCCGGCAACACAGGAGAGGCCGCCTGCCTGCATACCGCTGAGCTATCAGAGGAATAGAAAAAACAACATCATAATGATGGCACTGTCTGATACCGTGCACATAAACACAGCCACTCCGAGGATTGTCATGGGCGCAGGCGCTCCTATTCCGCCGAATGAAATTGAACGGCTTAAAGAGGTCGCGAAATTTTGTCCAGCTGACAGCGAGTACGATACTGTCTTCGATAAAATCGTCGAGATGGCTTCTGCTTACTTCAACGCACCCATAGCGCTGATCTCGATCGTCGATGAGCATCAGCAATGGTTCAAGGCGCGCGTAGGGCTTAAAGAGACGCAGACACCACGAGAAGTGTCCTTCTGCGCTTACTCGACGCTGGATAACGCCCCGCTGGAGGTATTGGACGCGACGCTTGATCCCCGTTTTAAAGACAATTCCCTGGTAACGGGGCCTCCGTATATTCGTTATTACACGGGCACCCCACTGATTACCGAAGAGGGTTTTACGCTGGGAAGCCTGTGCATCATTGATACAGTCTCACGCGCCGCTATGAGTGAGCGTGATAGTGCGATGCTCAGCGGTTTTGCTGAACTGGTGATGATGCGCATCCACAGCATGCGCGCTCGAAACTTCGTCGACCAACCCACAGGGTTATTTAATCGACTCCGGTTTGAGGAGGATATACGCCAAGCGCTCAAGACCCACAGCGCGTGCCAAGCGTATGCGGTTGACATCATCTCGCCAAAGTTCCTCAACGATATCGTGAAGGCGCTGGGTTACAGCTTTGCCACGGACTTGGTCCTGGCAATCAAAGCGCGCCTACAAAAGCTATTACCGCCACAGTGTCTACTTTATAAAATTAGCCCGACGCGGTTTGGTTTTCTCCTTGAGGAGGATCAAACGGCCGAGCACATTTGTGAAAACATCCTCAAGGACTTCAAAAAGCCTGTCGAATGCCACGCCATCCCCATACTCATGCAAGTCGGGATTGGCGTCCTGCCTATTCATAGCTCAGGTCTCCAGCAAGACTGGCTTCGCCTGGTGGTCAGCGCTGCGGATGAGGCGCGTGACCGCAGGCTGGGATGGTCGCGCTATGAACCCCATTTTGATGCGGCTCAACAACGCGCGTTCATGTTGTTGAGTTCGTTGCCGGAGGCGGTCAGCGCCGACAAACAGTTCAGCCTGGTGTACCAGCCAAAAATCAAACTGCCCTCAGGATGGTGTCATTCAGTAGAAGCACTATTGCGTTGGACACATCCTTTACTGGGGCCCATCAGCCCTGCTGAATTCATACCCTTGGCTGAAAAAACCGCACTCATACCCTCTGTTGGATTGTGGGTGCTCAACGCAATCATCCGGCAAGCGGTTATTTGGAAAGCGCAAGGTGTGCGCCTGCGGATAGCGATGAACATTACCGTCAGCGATCTTGAAAGCGCCGAATTCGTCGACGCGATGATCCATGAGATTCAACAGCACGGCCTGGACCCCGCTGGCTTTGAACTTGAGTTTACCGAAAGCATGCTCATGACCAACCCTGAAGAAGTCATCCGGCAACTGGAGCGTGTCCGTAAGTTTGGCGTAGAGGTTGCTGTTGATGACTTTGGCACCGGCTACAGCAACTGGGCTTATTTGAAGGAGCTCCCGGCTAATACCGTCAAGCTTGACCAATCTCTGATCAGCGGGCTGGGCAGCAATCAAAATGACAAGCAACTGGTTAAAACCCTGATCGGACTGGCTAAGGGGCTCGGCTACCAGGTGGTTGCAGAAGGCGTAGAAAATCAAGAAATCCTGGACCTGTTAATACAGTGGGGATGTTCCGAAGCACAGGGTTATTTGATAGCCAAGCCTATGAGCGCCGAGGCATTAGAAGCCTGGATAGCACAAGGAGTCGATGGAGGTCGGGGCCCGTAGAATGACTGCCGGGGACGCGCAAGCAAGGACTCTATAGATCGCGGAGATCACCTGCATCGTTGCGTCTTCGATCGTTCCTTCATTACGACATACAACCCAACCCTGATCTGCAATCGCTCGCTCGAATGCCTGGGTACACGCGCTATGTTCTTCCAGCTTATGGATCACCGTGCTGCTCAGCCCACGCCGTCGCGCAGCTGCCCTCGCCCATGAAATCTCAGGGGCGGTGACAATCCCGACATGCAGGTCTGGCACTCGCACGTTTCGATCAATGTTCAATTGCAGGATCTCTGCAAACGGAATTATCCGGCGAAACGCGGCATCCGACGGGTACCAGCGATCGATCAGGATGATGCTGCCTGGTGGCTGTTTAGCCAGCACCTGCCGGGAAATCCAGGCACGGCTGTCAGCAAAGCGTTCACACACCCGCAGCTCCAGCTCCCGGGAGGGACTTCTGACGAGCTGGTTAACAAGCGCCATTGTTCCCTCCCGGTAGGGATCGCTTTTTCTCTCGCAAAGCCGGATTACTTTTTTGTTGTCTGCCCTCAGTGCTTTCGTAACGGCCTCCAACAGCGTGGTTTTGCCGGTGCCCTTGGGCCCATCCAGAGAAACAAACAGCGGACGATTCATTCTTCACTTAACAATTGATATACCGTTTTTTTGCCCTGTCCGGACGCTGGAACCGCTCAGTGCGACTACGCGAAGGCCCTTATGAACAGAAAGTGATGAACACTCTACCCTTGTTTCGGCTCACGGGTCCCAAATCCACGCTGACAACCGCTGATGAGCATCGGTTATCGCCCATCAGTCATGCGTGAGTGAGGTACCAGCGCCAGTCCTGCTCCCCGACCTCAGCGTTGAAGTGACGGAACTCGCGCCATTTGATCGCCAGATACACCTTTAGGAATTCGGCGCCCAGCGCCTCGCGTGCCCACGTTGAATCCTGCAAGGCCTGCAACGCGGTCAGCCAGTCGGTGGGCAGGAAATCCGCTGCCTGTTCATACCCATTTCCCTCGATCGCGGCACCAGGATCGCTTTGATGGGTGATACCGAGGTGAATCCCCGCCAGTAATGCGGCGGCGGCAAGATACGGGTTGGCGTCGGCCCCGCAAATGCGGTGTTCGATATGTCGACTTAGTGCAGGGCCGCCGGGCACGCGGAACGACACCGTACGATTGTTGACGCCCCAACTTTTGGCCAACGGCGCGTAACTGCCGGTCTGGAACCGGCGATATGAATTGGCATGGGGGCAAAATATCGCCAGTGAGTCAAACAAGGTCGCCATCATCCCGCCAATTGAGTGACGCAACAGTGGCGTACCCTGTGGGTCTTCGCTCGCATACAGGTTGTTACCCTCCTCGTCGGCCAGGCTGACGTGCAAATGCATGCCACTCCCGGCCTGGTCACTGAACGGCTTGGCCATGAAGCACGCTTGTAGCCCATGTTTGTTGGCGACACCTTTGACCAGGCGTTTGTAGCGTACGCCTTCATCAATAGCCTGGAGTGCGTCGAAACGATGTTCCAGGGTCAACTCGACTTGGCCTGGAGCGTACTCGGAGATGGCTGTGCGTACGGGCAGCCCTTGTAGCGCGCACGCAGCGTAGAGGTCATCAAGAAAAGGTTGCAGCTGTTCTAACTCGTATAGGCCATAAACCTGCGGTGCCTGGGGACGGACGCCGTTGGTCTGCAGCGCTGGCTGCGGCCGACCGTTGGCATCGCGTTGCTGGTCCAGCAAGTAAAACTCCAGTTCAACGGCCATTACCGGATGGAAACCATCGGCTTTGAGTCGGTCAATGGCATGCACCAGTACGTGTCGCGGGTCGGCCGGTGCGGCAGGAATACCTTGGGTCGGGTGCATGCTCACCTGCACCTGACCGGTGGGGTTGGTGCGCCAGGGTTGCAGGGTCAGGCTTCCCGCCAAGGGGTATGTCCAACAATCGGCATCGGCGACATCCCAGACCAGGCCTGTGTCTTCGACGTCTTCACCCTGCACGGTCAAGGCGAGAATGGAGCTTGGCAGCGGCCGACCGTTTGCGTAGATCGCAAGCAGTTCGTCGCGATGCAGCAGCTTTCCTCGCGGAACACCATTCGCGTCAATAAGGAACAACTCGATGCTCAGCACTTCAGGGTGGGCGGCCAGATAATCTTCGGCCTCTTTTTTATCAGCAAATTGCATATCAAACCTCTCGGCGCTTATTCAAGCGACTGGACAGTATTCAAGAACAATGGAACTTATGAAGAGATAACCCGCGCTCCAGGTAGGGCAAGCAGCGTGGTCAGCGCGTTATCCAACTCACCGATCAGCCTGTCGACATCCCCTTCACTTGTTTGCGGACAGCACAGGGTCATGTTGTGAAAAGGCGTGATCAGGATCCCGCGATTGATCAGATAGAGGTGCAGCGCCATTTGAAGGCTGTCATGAAAAGCCGCCTCGGCTTGCGCACCTGTTCTTGGCGGTGTGGCACAGAATTGAAATTCACAACGAGCCCCCAACTCGGTTACCGACCAGTTCAATTGGTGCCGCTTGAACAACGCTCGAAATCCCTGGGCCAGTCTTGAGGCCAGGGGCAACATGTGCTGGTACGCAGACTCGGTCATGACCTCTTCGAGACTGACGCGCATGCAGCGCATCGCCAGTGCGTTGGCGGACAAGGTGGTGCCCATGCCACTGTGGCCATGCCCGCCGCTCTCTTCGCTGATGCTTTTCTGCGCATCGTGCATGGCCAACGCAACGTGCTCGGTCATGCCAAAGACTGCGCAAGGCACGCCACCGGCGATGGGTTTCCCCACTACGAAAAAGTCGGGCTTCAAATCCCATTGGCGCGTGCATCCACCGATGCCGGTAGAAATAGTGTGGGTCTCATCAATGACCAACAGGCTGCCGTATTTTCGCGTCAGCTCGCGGCACTGTTGCATGAACCCCGGATCGGGCAGGACCATGCCTATATTGGTCATCGCCGGCTCGCACATCAGCGCGCACACGTCGCCCTGAGCTAAAGCAGCCTCCAGTGCAGCAACATCGTTGAAGGGAATGGATCGACTGTATTGGGTCAAGTCGTAGGCTTGCCCCACCAGGCCCGAACGGTGCACGGTCTTGCCCTCTCGGTACCGGACCATCACGTCATCCACGGTGCCGTGATAAGAGCCGTCGAACACCAGTAGAACATTGCGCTGGGTGATAGCGCGCGCCCAGCGCAGCACATAACGATTGGCGTCGGTAGCGTTGGCGGTAACTTGCCAATAAGGCAGCTCAAACCGCTGGGCCAGCAACTCTGCGCAGACCACCGCATCTTCGCCGGGCAGCATCGTGGTCAAGCCATTGTTCGCCTGCTCGGCTATGGCGCGGGCGATAGGATCAGGTGAATGGCCAAACATCGTGCCGGTGTCGCCGAGGCAAAAGTCTATGTAGTCATGACCGTCGACGTCGGTGAAGCGGGCACCTTTGGCACGCTGGACAAAGAGCGGCGAAGGCATCGACCAATCGCTCATCCAGTGCATGGGCACACCGTTGAACAGCGCCGCCTTGGCACGCTTGGCCAGCGCCATCGACGTTGGGTTGTTTTCTATAAACCGGGCACGCTCGGCTGCGGTAAAGGCAGCAATCGCTGATTCACAAACTCCACTGTTCGACATGATTAGAACCCTTTATTAAGTATCACATTAGTTAAACTTCATCGCCGTATAGATAAGCCACACTCCATCATTCTCCAGGTGCAGCATCAGCTCCCGAATATTGGGTGAAGATCGCTCCGCAAACTTATAACGTGGGCGTTGGCTTTAACTATTTACAGTGCCGGCTGACATATAGCCTTGATATACCGCGCAGATATTCATTCAAACGTCATTAACCGGAGTGAGGGGCTTTATTCTCGACCAGGCAATTACCGCCATCGACCACGATAACTTCACCGGTGATGTAACTGGATTCTGGAGACGCCAGAAATGCAACCGCCGCCGCCACCTCGTGGGGACTGCCCGCCCGCCCGATCGGGGTAAAGCGCCCCGCCTCTGCTTCAACCGGCGTGGTTGAGCCCGTGGTGATCCATCCGGGCGCCACGCTGTTGACGGTAATCCCGTGCTTGGCGACTTCAAGTGCCAGTCCCATGTTCATGCCCACCATCGCGGCTTTGGCAGCGCTATAAGCGGCTTCGCCCGGATTGCTCCCGCGGGTGCCCGTGGTGGAACTGATATTGACAATGCGCCCGTAATTTCGCGCCCTCATACCGGGCAAAACAGCCCGCGTCAGAAGAAAAGCGGTGGTTAAGTTTCTGGCCAGTGAAAGATTCCACTCATGCAGTTCCATGCTCGCCAATTCCGAGAAAACCTCAGGGCTGCCTTGCATGGCCATGCCGGCATTATTCACCAGAATATCGACCCGTCCCCAGACCGACACCGCCCAGAGGCCGAATTCACGCACCTGACGTTCATCGGTGAGGTCAACTGCCCTGCCCTCAACTTCAAACCCTTCTGCGAGCAGCTCTTTAACGCGTTCCTCGATGCGGCGGCTACTGGCGGTGATGATCAATCTCGCACCCGCTGCACCTAGCCTGCGAGCGATCGCCATGCCAATACCCGCTTCACTGCCGGCACCACTGACAAGTGCCACGTGCCCCCTCAAATCAGTATTTAACATGGTGTTCCCCACGTACTTAATTTGGAATAGAAGTGGAAATTAGGCTAATAAATCTGATAAATAAAGACGATCATCATCAGAAAATCTGACAACTGCCATGGCGTTCACCAGTGAGTCACTGAAAGTTTTCCTTGCGGTTGTCGACAGCGGCTCCTTCTCTGCCGCCGCACGCAAATTGGGGCGGGTACCCTCGGCCATCAACATGGCGGTGTCGCAGCTTGAAGCCGAGCTGGATTTATTGCTTTTTGACCGATCAACCCGCAAAGCCATTCCTACGGCAGCCGCCAAAGCACTTGAGCCCCAGGCACGACAGGTCGCCAGCCAGTTAAACCTGCTGGACGCCCATGCGCTCCAGCTTCATCAGGGGTTGGAGGAGCGCTTGGTCCTTGCGATGGCGCCGGAGTTGCAGACAGGCGTATGGAATCGTCCGCTGTCCATTATCGCCAGGGAGTTTCCCACGCTTGAAATCGAGATTCGCTCCGCGTCCCATCCGGAGGCGATGCGCATGCTCCATGAAGGGCGTGTGCAATTGACCCTTGGATTTGAACGACCAGGGCTTGACGAGCGGGAGACGTTTCTTGAAGCGGGGAGCCAATTGTTGGTAGCCGTTGCCTCTCCGGATCATCCTGCGGCAGCCGGCAAGAAAAGCCCCTTGAGTGAAGAGCAACTGGTCAACGTCCGGCAGATCATCGTGGCTACTGGAGGGCCTACAGACTCTGATCCACGTGTTGTGCTGTCACGGCGGATTTGGCACAGCGACAATTACCTGGCAACGCTGGATCTGGTCCAGCAAGGATTGGGCTGGGCTTATCTTCCACAGCCGTTGGTACAACCTCTGATCAGTTCGGGCGCATTGACGGAGGTGGTGTTTGACAACATGCCGAGTCAGATGCGGCTATGGGTCGATATCATCTGGGTAAAGAACCGTCCCCTGGGGCTGGCAGCGAGTCGCTACCTGAGCCTGATGCGCAAGATTGTCGAGGACGAGCCGCGGCGTGTTTGAGAAAAAAACCAGCCGTATGGCTCATTGAGGCCACTGTTCAAGCAGTATCGAGACGAATTTTTCCGCCGCCGGCGAAAGCGATGCTCCCCGGCGGTAAACCAGGCCCAAGGAGCGGTTCACAACCGGCTCGATCAACGGGACGCTGACCAAGGTTGGATGATCTTCAGCCGGCATGGCCAGGCTCGGCATCGCCGAAACCCCCAGGCCGGCCTCCACCAGGCCCAGCGAAGTCGAGAGGTGCTGGACCTCGTAGAACCATTGCGGCCGCCAACTCAGGCCAGACAGCGCGTGATCGAGCAACATGCGGTTGCCGCTCAGGCGCCCTACCCCGATCAGGCGGTAATCGCTCAATTCGGACCAGGTGACCGAACTGCGTCCAGCCAACTCATGATCACGCCTGCACGCCAATACGAAAGGCTCGCTGACCAGGGGCACGAACTCAATGTCTGGATGCTGCCCACTCATCATGTTGATCCCGAAGTCGGCCTCCCCCCGCAGCACCGCTTCAAGCCCCTCATTGGCGCTCAAGTCCAGCAGGCGGATGCGGATTTTTGGGTAGCGCTCGTTGTACAGGCGAATAACTGATGGCAGGAAATAGAAAGCCGCAGTAGGGATACACGCCAGGGTTACCCGGCCAATCTGGCGTTCGGCCAGCTCACGGATATTGAGAATCGACTCATCGAAGTCATCCAGCAACCGACGTGCCTTTGGAAGAAAGTCACGACCGACACTCGTGAGGCTGACCTTACGCGTGGTGCGATCCAGCAACGAGGTGCCCAACCCCTCTTCCAGTTTTTTAATTCGGCGACTGAGTGCCGGTTGAGACAGGTGCAAGGCATCGGCTGCTTCGTGAAAACTGCCAAGTTCAGCGATTTTCACGAAGGATCGAATGTCATTCAGCTCATATTCCATGTCTTATCTCACCCGCACAAGGCGTCAAAAGGAAACTCAGCGTAAATTTATCATTCGCAAAACGCAATAATCTCTTCAATCTTTGCATTTGAAACATTTTTTAAAGCTTGAGACTCTTGCTCCAAGAACATCAATTACACCGATTGATCAACAAGAGTCAGTATCATGCAAAGAATTCCCTGTGTGCTGATGCGCGGCGGCACCTCGAAAGGTCCGGTTTTTCTCGACTGGGATTTGCCCGCCGCCGTTGAGGCCCGTGACGAACTGCTGCTCAACCTGATGGGCTCCGGTCATGAACTGGAGATCGACGGCATCGGCGGTGGCAGCCCGCAAACCAGCAAGGTTGCGATTGTCAGCCCTTCGCTGCACCCGGATGCGGACGTTGATTACCTGTTCGTTCAAGTGATGGTTTCACAACGCAGGGTCGACAGCGCACCCAACTGCGGCAACATGCTGTGCGCGGTGGGCCCGTTCGCCGTCGAGCAGGGTCTGGTCAAAGGCACCCCGGAGCGCACCCGTGTGCGCATTCGCAACCTAAATACCGGCACCTTTATTCACTCCGACGTGTACACGCCGGATGGCAAAGTCAGTTACGAGGGCGATACCGCCATTGATGGCGTGCCCGGTACGGCGGCACCGGTGCAACTGACGTTCCTCGACGCAGCCGGCAGCAAGACAGGCAAGCTCTTTCCCACCGGTAACACGCAGGACGTGATCGATGGCATTGCGGTGACCTGTATCGACATGGCAATGCCCATGGTGCTTGTCGAAGCCAGCCAACTGGGCAAGCGTGGCGATGAGAGCCCGGCGGAACTGGACGCCGATAAGGAATTCCTGCGACGCCTTGAGACGCTGCGGCTTCAGGCCGGGCTGGCCATGGGCCTGGGCGATGTCAGCGACAAAGTGATTCCCAAGCCGGTACTGGTTTCGCCCGCGAAAGCGGGGGGCACGCTCCAGGTTCGTTACTTCATGCCGCACAACTGCCACCGCGCGCTCGCCATTACGGGCTCGATTGGTTTGGCCACTGCGTGTGTGATCGAAGGCAGCATCGTCGCGCAGATGCTCGGCGGGATCAGTACGCCGCGCCTAGAAGCGGTGCGTATCGAACACCCGAGCGGCGGGATTGATGTCGTATTGTCCTACACCGGCGTCAACGGTGAGACAATTCAGGCTTCAGTCGTACGCACCGCCCGCAGGCTTTTCTCCGGCTACGTCTACGCCACTGACTCGCAGCGCCTTGCCGGATAAATTCCGATAGTCGTTGGCATTTTTGCATCCGCACAATTCTAAAAATGGGTGATGCCATGAAAGTTGTTAAATCGCTCTACTTCCAGATCCTCTGCGCCGTGGCGCTCGGCATCGTGGTCGGGCATTTCTGGGCCCAGCAGGCCATTGCACTCAAGCCCCTGGGTGACGCGTTCATCAAACTGATCAAGATGATGATTGCGCCCGTGGTGTTCTGCACCATCGTCACCGGCATCGCAGGGATGAGCGACAAGCGCTCCCTCGGGCGCCTGCTGGGCAAAACCATGCTGTTGTTCTTCGTCCTCACGGTGATCAGCCTGGTGATTGGCCTGGTCGCGGTGTACGTGTTCCAGCCGGGCGCCGGCATGAACATCGATCCCAGCCAGCTGAGCACCAAAGGATTGGCCCAGTACACGGAGTCGGCCGCAAAGCTTGGGGTGGTGGAGTTTTTCATGCACATCATTCCCGAGACGTTTATCGGCGCCTTCAGTAAAGGTGAAGTGTTGCCGGTGCTGTTTATCGCGGTGTTGTCCGGCTTTGCCTTGTCGTCGCTGGGCGAGCGTGGCAAACCGGTACTCGACGTGCTCGAATCCGCCTCGCAAATGGTCTTCAAGATCTTTTCCTACCTGATGCGTTTTGCACCGGTCGGCGCTTTCGGGGCCTTGGCGTTCACTGTCGGCCAGTACGGCATCACCTCGCTGGGTTCGCTGGCGAAGTTGATCATGACCTTGTACATCGCCTGCGGCTTTTTCGTCTTCGTGGTACTGGGCAGCATTTGCCGCGCCAACGGTTTCAGCCTGTGGAAGCTGCTGCGCTACTTTCGGGAAGAGTTCCTGGTGGTACTCGGCACCTCCTCCACGGAACCGGTGATGCCGCGCATGCTGGAGAAACTCGAGGCACTGGGCTGCAAAAAAGGCGTCGTCGGCCTGGTGCTGCCCACCGGCTACTCGTTCAACCTGGACGGCACGGCCATCTACCTGTCGTTGGCGGCGATTTTCATTGCCCAGGCCTGCAACATTGATCTGAGCCTGACGCAGATCATCACCATGCTGGCGATCATGCTGCTGTCCTCCAAAGGCGCCGCCGGGGTTACCGGCAGCGGGTTCGTGGCACTGGCCTCGACCCTGACGGTCATTCACGACATCCCATTGGCCGGCCTGGCATTGCTGATCGGTGTTGACCGCTTCATGTCTGAAGCCCGCGCCCTGACCAGCCTGGCCAGTAACGCGGTAGCGACGGTGGTGATTTCGATGTCTGAAAATGCCTGCCACCGCGAAACGCTGAACCGGATGCTCGACGCAAAATCTTCTGCCGCACCGGGAAAAGCCTGGGACGACCTGAAGGACGCCAAACGCGTCTAGAGACAACCGGATAACGCTTCCCCCCTGACTTGACTGCCCCCTCCTCCCCGCCAGGCGCGTTGTGCCGCCCGGCGGGTCAGGGCGCGTGCGCCTCGGCGTCAGCCATTTTTACGATAACAACAAGAGAATCGTCCTATGCTCGCTTTCCTTGGCTTGGCCATGGTGGTCGTATTCACCTATCTCATCATGACAAAGCGTTTGTCGCCCATCGTCGCGCTCACCGTGGTTCCCATCGTCTTCGCGGTGATCGGCGGCTTTGGCGGCACCACCGGCAAGATGATGCTCGACGGCCTGAAAATGGTCGCCCCGTCTGCCGCGTTGCTGCTGTTTGCGATCCTGTTCTTCGGCCTGATGATCGACGCAGGCCTGTTCGACCCGCTGATCCGCAAAATCCTGAAGAGGGTCAATGGCGACCCGATGAAGATCGCCGTAGGCACGGCCCTGCTGTCGTTGCTGGTAGCGCTCGACGGCGACGGCACAACGACCTACATGATCACCTGCGCCGCAATGCTGCCGCTGTATAAACGCATCGGCATGAACCCGATGATCCTGGCGACCCTCTCCATGCTGTCGCTGAGCATCATGAGTGGCATGACGCCCTGGGGCGGCCCCGCGACACGGGCTATTGCCGCGCTGGGCCTGGATGCCGGCGAGTACTTCGTGCCGTTGCTGCCGACCATGATCGGCGGTGCCCTGTGGGTGATCTTCACGGCCTTCATACTGGGTCGCGCAGAGCGCAAGCGTATCGGCAACGTGCAACTGCAAAGCGGCGGCGGCGATTGCTACATCGATGCGATTCTCGAGGACACGCCCCACAAACGTCCGAAGCTGGCCTATGTCAATCTGGTGCTGGTGATCGCGGTGATGGTGGCACTGGTGATGGGGCTGATGCATTCCGCGATCCTGTTCCTGATCGGCTTCGTGCTCGCGCTGATGATCAACTACCCGCAATTGGACATTCAGAAAGAACGCATCCTGGCGCACTCGGGCAACGCCATGACCGTGGTGTTGCTGGTATTTGCCGCCGGGATCTTTGCCGGGATCTTTTCCGGTACAAAGATGGTGGATGCCCTGGCACAGACCCTTGTCGACTGGATCCCGCCATCCTGGGGCCACCTGTTTCCGTTGGTGGTTGCGATCACAAGCATGCCGCTGACCTTTGTACTGTCCAATGACGCCTACTATTTTGGCGTGGTGCCGATCCTGGCCAATGCCGCCGCCGCTTATGGCATCGACCCGGTCGAAATCGCCCGCGCCTCGATCCTGGGCCAGCCTGTTCACCTCATGAGTCCGCTGGTGGCCTCGACCCTGTTGCTGGTGGGCATGGTCGATCGCGATATCGGCGACTTCCAGAAGGCCACCGTCAAATGGGCCGTGCTGACTTCCCTGGTCGTTACCGCCCTGGCCTTGTTGACCGGGGCCATCAGCCTGTTCACCTGATCCACCCATAACCCCTGCTGCCTTCCAGCGCGCGTCACTCACGAGGCGCGTGCCGACCTGTACCCCAAATAACAACAACGAGTCATTTGCCATGAACCCTATGTATACCCGTCGAGCTTTGTTTTGCGCGTTAGGCCTGGTACCCGTCGCGGCGGCCAACGCCGAAGGTTTTATTGATGACAGCAAGCTCAAGCTGCAACTGCGCAATGTGTATTTCAACGAGAACTTTCGCGACGAGCACGGCTTGAGTGCGCGGGCCGCCAGAACGGCAAAAAGCGAACGCACCGAGTGGGCCCAGGGATTTCTGCTGGACTATCAGTCCGGATTTACTGCGGGCCCCCTCGGCTTCGGCGTGGACGCCCTGGGGCTCTATGGGGTAAAGCTCGATTCAGGGCGCGGGCGCAGTGGCACCGGGCTCATGCCGGTGCATGATGACGGGCGGGCGGCCGGCGAGTTTGCCAGCGCCGGCGCTACGGCAAAAGCCAGGTTCGCCAAAACCACTGTCAAGTACGGCACCTTGCTGCCCAAGACGCCGGTGTTGATTTACAACGATGCGCGCTTGTTGCCCCAGACCTACCAGGGCACCCAGGTCAGCAGCAGCGACATCGAGAACCTGACCGTGACCGGCGGGCATCTGGACCGTTTCAAACTGCGCGACTCCACCAACAGCGTGCCGATCGTGCCTGATGGCTACAGCGGGGAAAAATCCGGAGATTTCAACTACGCCGGGGCTGAGTACAAATGGGGCAAAAACCTGCGCTTGAGTTATTTCTACGGGGAACTCGAGCACTTCTACCGACAGAACTTCGCTGGCATCCAGCATGACCTGCCGCTGGCCGGTGGCGTGCTGACCAGCGACCTGCGCTACTTCAACAGCGTTGATAGCGGCTCGGCCTACGCAGGCAAAATCGACAATGACATGTTCAGCGGCCAGTTGTCCTACGTGATCTCAGGCCATACCCTCGGTGGCGGCTACCAGGCCCTTCGCGGTGATGCCGGATTACCCTACATCAGCGGCGCGACCGTCTACTCGTTCAGTAATGCCGGCATCGGCAAATTCATTGAGGAGGGCGAGAAGACCTGGATGCTCAACTATGGCTACAACTTCGCCGCCGTCGGCGTGCCCGGCCTGACCTTCTCAACGCGCTACCTGAGCGGCAATGACGGCAAGTCCACCACCACAGTCAAGGAATGGGAGCGGGATACCGAGCTGGCTTACGTTGTGCAAGCCGGCACGTTCAAGGGCCTGGGCGTACGCATGCGCAACTATGTCTACCGCTCTGAGTTCTCCCGCGGCCGCGACAGTAATCGCCTCTACCTCACCTATGACATTGCCCTTTGGTAAGTCGACGATCGCGGCCCTTGCGGCCGCTTTCCTACAGATTCAGGTGAGGAACCCCACGCATGCTGTTTAAAAACAAAGTACTGATGCTGGTGCTGACTCCGGTGGTGCTGTTGTCCACGGTGCTGGCGCTGACAACGAGCACCACCTTGCTGTCGAGCGCCGAGCAGGAAGTCACGGCGACCCGGAAACGCCTGCTGGATGAAAGCCGGGAACGCTTGAAAGACTACGCCAACCTTGCCCGAACCTCGGTAGCGGAGCTGTATGCGCAGGCCGAGACGGGGGACACCGCAACGCGTGCGCTGGCGATCGCGCGACTGTCGAAAATGAAGTATGGGGACGACGGCTATTTTATCGGTTACGACAGTCAGGTCGTGCGCCTGTTTCGTGGTGACAGCAGTGAAGGCGTCGGCACCAACATGAGTGACCGCAAAGACAAGAACGGGATTTACCTGAATCGGGAAATGGTTGCCGCAGCGAAGAACGACAGCCACTTCGTCAACTATTCGGGGGCCCTGATCAATACGGATAAAGTCGCTCCCAAGCTGGCTTACAGCTTTTACCTGCCAGCTTGGGACATGGTCGTGGTCACCGCGATCAATCTCGACCGAATCGAAAGCCAGGTTGCCCAAGTACGAGGGGAAATCCATCAGCGTGTGCGCAGCCTGGTCTACGGGATAACCGTCATTGCCTTGATTGCGCTCGGGATCACCGGTGTGCTCGCAGTGTTAATGGTTAAAAGCAGCCTGCGTCCCCTCTCGCGGATTCGCGAGCACCTTGATGAAATCGCAGCGGGCGAAGGCGATCTGACACGGCGCTTACCCATCGGCCGCGACGAGTTCGGCCAGGTGGCCGTGTCGTTCAATGCCTTCGCCGATAAGATTCATGGGCTGGTCGGCCAGATCGTCGGCATGGCCAGAGAATTGAATACATCCGTGACCCAGGTGGCCGAACAGAGCAAATGCATCGATCAGGTCATGGAACAGCAACGCCAGGAAACCGATCAAGTCGCTGCAGCAATCAATCAGATGTCATCTGCGGCGCAAGAGGTCGCCAACAGTGCCCAGAGCGCTTCAGAGGCAGCGGGCGAAACCGATGTGCAGGCCCAGCACGCCAGGCAGGTCGTCAATGAAAGCATCACCCGGTTGGGAAGCCTGACCGAGGACCTGTCCGCGGGAGGCGCCTCGCTGAAAAGCCTGCAAGGCGATGTAGCAGGCATTGTCACGGTGCTGGATGTAATCCGCTCGATCGCCGAGCAAACCAACCTTCTCGCACTCAACGCCGCGATCGAAGCCGCCCGGGCCGGGGATGCAGGTCGCGGATTTGCCGTGGTTGCCGACGAAGTACGCGCGCTGGCAAGCCGGACGCAACTCAGCACCCAGGAAATTCAAGCGATGATCGAGCGCCTTGACCAGGCCACCACCAAGGTCGTCACTGCAATGAGTCACTCCGGCGCAGCAGGTCATGGCGCCAGCCTGCACGCTGGACAAGCCGGGCAGTCGCTGGGCAAGGCGGTCGAGTTGATCGTTACCATCAACACCATGAACGCGCACATCGCCAGCGCCGCGCAAGAGCAGACGTCGGTTGCAGAGGCCATCAATCGCAGCGTCCACCAGATAGCCCGCGCGATTGAAAACGTCGCAGACCAGACCCAAAGCGGCGTACACACGGTCGATGAGCTGTACGCCATCGGTCATCGCCTGGAAGGCCTGTTGAGGCAATTCAAGATTTAACCACTGTGTTTTCTGTGCGCCGGGCGTTGAGGCACTAACTGCGGCGCTCAAAGCGCGGAATCGGCAACCCCAGGCTTTCGCGCAGGGTCGTCCCTTCATACGCTTTGCGATACACGCCACGGGCCTGTAATAACGGTATGACGTCTTGGGTAAAACGCTTGAATTGCTCGGGGTGCCCGATGTAGATGTTGAAGCCATCCACGGCGCGGGCCTCGAACCAGTCGGCCATTTTCTGCGCGACCGTGTCAGCAGTGCCCACGAATGCGCCGGGACGCAGTTGGCGACCAAACTCTACGGCCTGGCGCAACGTGAAACCTTTCTCGCGAGCCTGATCGGCAATCCGTTTGGCTGCGGTAAAAAAGCTGCTGCGCGCAGACTCGAGGCTTGCCTGGGGAAACGGCGCATCGAGGTCGTACTGGCTGAAATCATGCCAGCCAAAGTTACGTCCAAATTCCTTCAGTGCGAGTTCAAAGCTGTGGTCGACCTGATGGTAGTGCTGCTCGATTTCACGGGCGTGCTCATCCGTGTCGCCGACGTAAATTTCAGCGCCAGGCATGACCAGTATCTGCTCCGGGTCGCGCCCCCTTTGTGCTGCCCTGCCCTTTATATCGCGGTAGAAAGCCTGGCCCTGCTCGATACTGGCGGCATGGGTAAAGATCACATCGGCGGTGGCGGCACCCAGCTCGCGCCCCTGCGGCGAATCACCGGCCTGGAATATCACCGGCTGGCCTTGGGGTGAGCGTTGGATGTTCAGCGGGCCGACCACCGAAAAGTGCTCGCCCTGGTGATTCAGGCGATGCAGTTTGCTCGGGTCGAGAAACTGCCCGGTCGCCCGGTCGCGCACGAAGGCATCTTCCTCGTAGGAGTTCCACAAGCCCTGCACAACCTGGACGTGTTCAGCCGCTCGGCCGTAGCGCGTGTCGTAATCGTAGTGTTCGTCCCGGCTGTAGTTGCCTGCCGTGCCGGCATCGCCGCTGGTCACCACGTTCCATCCCGCACGACCTTTGCTGATCAGGTCCAGTGAAGCCAGGCGCCGCGCAACGTTGTAGGGCGAGTTGTAAGAGGTGGTCAGCGTACCGACCAAGCCTATTTGGCGTGTGCTCACAGCCAGTGCCGAGAGCAGCGTCAGCGGTTCCAGCCGATTCAGATAATGGGAGGGCGACCCCGGTGTGATGAACTGGCTGTCGACGATAAACATCAAGTCGAACAACGCCGCCTCGGCCTGACGCGCAATATCGATGTACCAATCGACGTTGACGCTGGCGTCGGCCGGTAATTGAGGATCGAGCCACAGGTTATGGCGACCCGGCCCGCCACTGCCCATCGTCAAGGCACCCAGTTTGAGCTGTCTGTTGGTCATGTCCAGAGTATTCCTTGACGCCTCACGGCTGGTTATCAGCGACGGCTGGCTGCAAGGACGCCGCGAATGACTGATCGAACAGATTGGCTGCCGGGTACGGTTTGACCAGCCCTTGGCCGGCAAAAAAGTCCACGGTTTTTTGCGCCTCTGCTGGCGACTGGGCAGTCACCGGCTCGACGGTGGTGCGCGCGCGGGCAAACCAGGCGCGCGCTATACCGGCGTCCGCACGCGTACGCCTGGCCCACGCATCGGCATAGGCGTCGGTGTTGGCCGGGGTTTGGCGAGCCCAGTCACGCGCCTTTTTCAGGCGCAGGAGAAAATCGCTGATCTGCACACGCTTGGCTTCGACGGCACGGGCGTTGGCTGCAATGAAGCTCTGGGCCGGAATCAATCCGTCAGCCGTCGCGAGCACCCGCGCACCTTGGCGTTCCTGCTGCGTAACGTAAGGTTCCCAGGTGGCGATAACGTCCACCGAACCACCTTCCAACGCATGGGAGGCGTCCAGCGCGCTGAGGTAGCGCAACTCCAGTGAGTCTCGTGGCACGCCGGCTTTATCCAGCGCAGTCAACAGCAGTTGCTGGCTCCAGGAGCCTTTCCAGATGGCCGCACGTTTGCCCGCGAGATCCGCAAGGCTCCTGATCGGCGAATCCTTTTTCACCAGAATGGCCACGCCGTCGAGATTTTGCCGACTGACCGCAATCACTTTGATGGGCGCGCCTAATGCGCCCAGGAACAGCACGGGCGCATCACCCAGCAAGCCAATGTCCAGGCTGCCGACGTTGAGTGCTTCGGCAACCGGCGACCCGGCAGTGAACTGCTTCCATTCAAGGGTATAGGGCAGGTTTTCAAGCACCCCCGCCGCTTCCATCGCGGCCTGGGCGTTGTAGCTTTGGTCGCCCACCACCAGTGTTTGCGCATTCGCGGTCAGGCACAGCAATACGGCCGCCAACCCGGCCGCCAGTCTCGTCAGGTAACGCACGTTCGTCTCCAGATGCCTTGTCAGGCCGTTCAAGTCGATCCGCGCGTACGGTCTCGATAGTGTTCACAGGAATAATCTGCCCACACCATAAGGACCGGATCGGCCGCTGTAAACTTCTTATAATGCATAACGTAATTCTATAATAATGCGAAATAAGCATTTTAAGGCCAGCATGCACCATCTGTTTCCAGCATACCCCATGCTCAAACGTCATAATCCCCGACCCGCCTGCATGGTAATCTCGCGCGACCACGAATAGACATAGATCGTCACGTGACGATGACCAGAGCCAGGAAAGAACATGCCCAAAAAATCTCATTCGACGCTGCGCCGCAACTTCCGCGAATTGCTGGCCAAGCCGAGCTGCGTTGAAACCGCTTCCGTATTCGACCCCATGTCCGCCCGTATCGCGGCAGACCTGGGGTTTGAGGTGGGTATCCTGGGAGGGTCAGTCGCGTCGTTGCAGGTATTGGCGGCGCCCGATTTTGCCTTGATCACGCTGAGTGAGTTCGTCGAGCAGGCCACCCGTATCGGCCGCGTCGCCCAGTTGCCTTTTATTGCCGATGCCGACCACGGTTACGGCAATGCACTCAACGTGATGCGCACCGTCGAAGAGCTTGAGCGCGCCGGCGTCGCGGCATTGACGATTGAAGACACGCTGCTGCCTGCACAATTCGGGCGTAAATCCACCGACCTGATTTCCATCCAGGAAGGCATCGGCAAGGTCCGCGCCGCCCTGGAAGCCCGTGTCGATCCTGAACTGTCGATCATCGCCCGGACCAACGCCGGCGTGTTGTCCACCGAAGCGGTGATCGAGCGCACCCGGGCTTATCAGAAAGCCGGTGCCGACGGCATCTGCATGGTGGGTGTCAGCGACTTCGAGCACCTGGAGAAGATCGCGGAAAACCTCACCGTGCCGCTGATGCTGGTGACCTACGGCAATCCCAAGCTCAACGACGCCCAGCGCTTGGCGGATTTGGGCGTGCGCGTGGTGGTTGCCGGCCATGGCGCGTACTTTGCGGCGATCAAGGCTACTTACGACAGCCTCCGTGCCCAGCGCCAGCTGACCCACAGCACCTCGAACCTCAGTGCGACGGAACTGACCCATACCTACACGCTGCCTGAAAGTTACGTGGCGTGGGCCAAGGAGTTCATGGACGTGGAAGAGTAATAACTGCGTGGAGTAAGGGGCCAATTACTCCAGCGCCCTCGCCCTTGTTAGTTCAACTTAAAAACTCCCCATGGAAAAAAATCCGCCGTAGCAACTACGGCGGCAACCAAAGGGTATTGTCGAAGCAGAGCGGCTAAGACAGTCCCCACGCTACACCTCCCGCCGATTAAAAATAGTGAAGTTTAATTAATCGAGTTTCATCCCCGGCACACCTGCAGGCCGCGCAAAATCTGCCTGGAGTCAGCTTCGGCAAACCCGTCGAAGACAATAAGAAACCGTAACGCCTCACTTTAAAATTCTGCCCATACAAGCGTGTACGCCTGCCAGACAGTGCGGCGTTTCTGTGCGCGTTCATTATTCCGGGGAAGTTAATAACATGATTAAACAGTGGAGCCTGTTGGCGCTGGCGGTGTGCGCCAGTATCAGCCCCGTGGCGTTTGCCGAGTCCGTCACGGACCAGGCCGATGCCAAGGGTTTTATCGACGGCAGCAGCGTCACCGGCTTGTTGCGCAACTATTACTTCGACCGCGACCGTGCGAGCGGCAAGGCCGACAACCGCGACTGGGCCCAGGGCGCCATGCTCAACTACGCCTCGGGCTTCACCCAGGGCACCCTCGGCTTTGGCGTGGATGCCTACGCCTACGGCGCGCTGAAACTCGACGCTACCCACGCGGACGCCGGCACCGGCGACCTGCCGACCGATCGGCACGGCGATCCCGAGAATGCCTACGGTTCCGTCGGTGCTGCGGTGAAACTCAAAATTTCCAAGACCCAGTTGAAGTTCGGTGACATGCAGCCCACCGCGCCGGTCTTCGCCACCGGCGGCACCCGCCTGCTGCCGCAAACCGCCACCGGCTTTGATCTCACCAGCAGCGAAATCAGCGGACTGGACCTGGAAGCCGGGCACTTCACCAGCACCAACAGCGGCATGACCAGCAACCATGACCACGATATTTACGCCACCTACGCCAACGTGGCGGCCAACAGCGCGAGCTTTGTCGGCGGCAAATACACCTTCACCCCGTCACTGAGCGCGACACTGTATGTCGGCGAACTGGAAGACATCTGGCGCCAGTACTACACCAACCTCAACTACGTCATCGCCCTTCCCCATGACCAATCCCTGGCCCTGGACGGCAACCTGTACCGCACCCTCGACACCGGCGCCGCCAAGGCCGGCGCGATCAACAACACCACCTACTCGGTGGCGGCGGCCTATTCGTTCCTGCAGGCGCACACGCTGACGCTGTCGTTCCAGAAGGTGCACGGCGACACGCCCTTTGACTACATCGGCACCGGTAACAACGGCGCGGGTGAAGGTGGCGATTCGGTGTTCCTGGCCAACTCGGTGCAGTGGGGCGACTTCAACGGGCCGGGCGAGCAGTCGTGGGGGATTCGTTATGACTTGAACATGGCCAGTTATGGCGTGCCGGGGTTGAGTTTCATGAGCCGTTATATCAACGGTTCGGACATCAACGGCACCCACACCCCGGTCAACAGCGCCTATGCCGGCGATTACGGTGCCGACGGCGCCCATCACGAGACGGACGTGGAGGCCAAATATGTGATCCAGAGTGGCCCGGCAAAAAACCTGTCGTTGCGCGTGCGTGATGCCATCGTGGCGTCCAACGCCGACCAGCGCGATGGTGACTTGAATGAGCTACGGGTGATCGTCGACTACCCGTTCACCTTGCTGTAAAGGGAGCCTTGTCAGGAGAGGGAATGGCTCCCTCTCCACGCCTAAAACGCGATCAGCCTACCCAGCCGACGGCAGTTTTCGGAATCACTTCCGACTCATCCAGTTTCGACGCAAACATACTCACAGCCTGCACCGCATCACTGGTGCTGGTGCGAATCTGCAAAATCACCGAACCCGCCTGGTCCGCCAGGTTCACACCGCGTTGCGCGCCCTCTTGGGTGGAGCTCATGCTGGCCACCGCGTCGCGGGTTTCCGACAGGATCATGCCAATCATCTCGGCGATTTCCGCGGTAGAGCGGCTGGTACGCCCCGCCAACTGCCTGACCTCATCGGCCACCACGGCAAAACCACGCCCTTGGTCGCCCGCACGGGCAGCCTCGATGGCCGCGTTGAGGGCCAACAGGTTGGTTTGGTCGGCGATGCCTCGAATGGTATTGACGATGGCGGTAATTTGCTCGGAGCGCTCGCCCAATTGCCCGACCAGACGCGCCGATGCGCCGATGTTCTCGGCGATCCGGCGCATCTCTGTCGCCGTATCCTGGATCACCTGGGTACCGTGCTCGGCAAACCGCTCGGTCTCGGAGGAAATATGGTAGGCCCGGGAGGCGCCGCGTGAGTCTTCCTCGAACTTTTCCACGCGTTCAGTGATGTCACTGGCAAACTTGACGATCTTGATCAGCGTGCCGTCGCCGTCGTAGACCGGGTTGTAACTGGCCTCCAGCCACGCGACACGGCCATGCTTGCCTAGACGTTTGAATTGCCCGGTGAAAAATTCACCGTTGTTCAAGCGTCGCCAGAAGTCGGTGTACTCGCTGCTGTTGATCAGGCTGGGTTCGCAAAACAGGCGGTGGTGCTTGCCTTTGATTTCGGCCAGCGTATAGCCCATGACGTGCAGAAAGTTCTCGTTGGCGTCCAGCACCTGACCGTTCAAGTCGAACTCGATCACTGCCATGGCCCGATCCACTGCGGCCAGTTTGCTGCGGGTCGCCGCCTCCTGTTCGACTTTGGCGGTGACATCCAGGGCGTACTTGACCACTTTCAGCACTTGGCCACGCTCATCCAGCACCGGGTTGTAGCTGGCTTCCAACCAGACCGTCTTGCCGTGGGCATCCACGCGCTTGAAGGTGCCCGACACGAACTTACCGGCCTTGAGTTCCCCCCAGAACTGGCTGTAGGCCGGGCTGTTGGTCAGCGCCGGCAAGCAAAAGTCCCGGTGGGATTTGCTCGCCAACTGGTCGCGGCTGTAGCCCAGGGTTTTCAGGAAATTATCATTGGCACGCAGGACCTTGCCGTTGAGGTCGAATTCGACTACCGCCATGGAGCGTTCCAGGGCGCTGATCAGTCCTTTGTACTCGGTGACTTCGGCCGTCCTGGCCGCCAGTTCGGTTTTGAGTGTTGTATTGAACATGACGAGCCCTCAGCCGTGCGGAAAAACCTGTGTCTTGACTCGCTATCGGCTGGGAAATACGCGACTTTAAGGGGCGCAGCAGGATTATTTTCTGGCGTCAAATTATTGCTTGAGCCCGCAGGATTCAAGGCTTTGCGGCAAGCGAAGCCAAGCGCTCCCGCATACCGGTACTGGCCGCCGGGCCGGCCTGCAACACACAGTCCTCCAACGGCACGATGTGTCCCTCTGCACTCGCCAACATCGGCTGCACCGGCCGCCCCGTGTCCCGCTCGACCAACTCGACACTGGTGCCTTCTTCGGCGTAATGCCGGTTGCCCCACGCCACCAGCGACATCAGCACCATGCGGAAATCCTCGCCCTTGGCGGTCGGCACATATTCATAGCGCGGCGGCCGCTCACTGTAGGCCCTGCGCTCCAGCATCCCCGCCTCCACCAACGCTGTCAGGCGGCGCGTGAGCATGTTCGGCGCAATGCCCAGGCTGCGCGAAAACTCATCGAAGCGGCGCAACCCCTGCAACGCGTCGCGCATGATCAGGATGCTCCACCACTCCCCTACCCGTTCGAGGCTGCGGGCGATGGGGCATTCGTCGCGGGTCAGGGACTTGCGTTGCATAAAGGTTCCTAGGGGCCGGTGCAAAGTTGTGTGACGCCATGTTACTTTCATCATGATAGTGACGTCCATAGAGTCTGAACCCTCAATGCAACCGGAGTCGATTGATCATGAGTAAACGTATCGTTGTGACAGGCATGGGTGCGCTGACACCGTTGGGCGCTGACGTGGAGTCAACCTGGAAACGCCTGTTGAACGGGCAGTCGGGCATTCGTCGCCTGCCTGAAGAACTGATCGGCGACCTGGCTATCAGCATCGGCGGCCAAGTGCAGAGCGTGCTGCAGGACCCCGAAGCCGGGTTCGATCCTGATCGCCTGCTGGCCGCAAAAGAGCAGCGCAAGATGGACCGTTTCATCCTGTTCGCCCTGGCGGCGGCCGACGAAGCCCTGAAGCAGGCCGGCTGGGCCCCGAACACCGTGCAGCAGCAGGAACGCACCGCCACCATCATCGCCTCGGGCGTCGGCGGTTTTCCGGCCATCGCCGAGGCGGTACGTACCACCGACAGCAAGGGGCCGCGACGCTTGTCGCCGTTCACCATTCCATCGTTCCTGAGCAACATGGCCGCCGGGCATGTGTCGATCAACTATGGCTTGAAAGGCCCGCTGGGAGCGCCGGTCACGGCCTGTGCGGCGGGGGTGCAGGCGATTGGCGACGCTGCGCGGATGATCCGTGCCGGTGAAGTGGACGTGGCGGTGTGCGGTGGCGCCGAAGCGGCGATCCACCGCGTCAGCCTGGGCGGCTTTGCGGCGGCGCGGGCGTTGTCCAGCGACTTCAACGACGCCCCCGAGCGCGCCTCGCGCCCGTTCGATCAGGCGCGTGACGGCTTTGTCATGGGCGAAGGCGCCGGCATCCTGGTCATCGAGGAACTGCAACACGCCCTTGCACGCGGTGCCCAGCCGATTGCCGAGCTGGTGGGCTATGGCACCAGTGCCGATGCCTACCACATGACCGCCGGCCCGGAAGACGGCGACGGTGCGCGCCGGGCGATGACGCAGGCGTTGCGTCAGGCGGGGATCGAGGCGTCCGCGGTGCAGTACCTGAATGCCCACGCCACCTCGACGCCGGTGGGCGACAAAGGCGAATTGGCAGCCATCAGGACCGTATTCGGTGTCGGTGGCCACCTGGCGATCAGCTCGACCAAGTCCGCCACCGGCCATTTGCTGGGCGCCGCGGGCGGCATTGAGGCGATCTTCACCGTACTTGCCCTGCGCGATCAGGTCGCACCGGTGACCCTCAACCTGGAACACCCGGATGACCTGGCCGAGGGCCTGGACATGGTGCGCGGTGACGCGCGGCCGATGGCGATTGAATACGCGCTGTCCAACGGCTTCGGGTTTGGTGGCGTGAATGCCAGCGTGTTGTTCCGCCGCTGGGTATAAGCCAGCGGTTTGCCCCTGGGATTGTTTTCGGGGACCATGGCGCCTTTCCGTTACTGCCAACCAGAGGCGCCCATGGCCAACCACGACCTGTCCTACACCCCCGATCCGGATGCCGACTCGATTTCTTCCGACGTTGTCGGTTTCAACGGCATCCTGGTCTCCACCCAGATCCCTACGCGCGCCGACGGCAGCCTGGAACTGGGCGATATCACCCTGCAAAGCGAATGTACCCTGCAAGCGCTGAAAGTCGCACTGGAAAAGGCCGGCAGCTCCATGGACCGGGTCATGCACCTGACCATTTATCTGACCGATATGGCCGACCGCGCCGCCTTCAATGAGGTCTACAAACGCTTTTTTGCCAAGCCCTGGCCCGTGCGTGCGGCGGTTGGCGTGGCTGCGCTGGCGGTAGACGGCATGCGTGTGGAAGTCACCGCGATGGCCGCTCAAGCCTGAAGTAATGCCGGTCAGGCATTTCACAGCTACAATGCGCGCCTCAACCGTGACAAGCCTGACTAAAAAAACTATGTCCTTGCCCAAGCATCACCTGGAATTGCTCAGCCCTGCCCGCGATGTCGCCATCGCGCGCGAGGCCATCCTGCATGGCGCCGACGCCATCTACATTGGCGGCCCGAGCTTCGGCGCGCGCCATAACGCGTGCAACGAGGTGAGCGATATCGCCCAACTGGTGGAATTCGCCCGTCGTTACCACGCCCGCGTGTTCACGACTATCAACACCATCCTGCATGACAACGAACTCGAAGCCGCGCGCAAGCTGATCCATCAGCTCTACGACGCCGGTGTCGACGCGCTGATCGTGCAGGACCTGGGCGTGATGGAACTGGATATCCCGCCCATCGAACTGCACGCCAGTACCCAGACCGATATTCGTACCCTGGGCCGCGCCAAGTTCCTCGACCAGGCCGGGTTCTCGCAGTTGGTGTTGGCCCGCGAGCTGAACCTGCAGGAAATCCGCGCCATCGCCGACGAGACCGATGCCGCCATCGAGTTCTTTATCCACGGCGCCCTGTGCGTGGCGTTCTCCGGGCAGTGCAATATCTCCCACGCGCAAAATGGCCGCAGCGCCAACCGTGGCGACTGCTCCCAGGCGTGCCGCCTGCCGTATACCTTGAAAGACGACCAGGGCCGCGTCGTGGCCTTTGAAAAGCACCTGCTGTCGATGAAAGACAACAACCAGAGCGCCAACCTGCGCGCGCTGGTGGAAGCCGGCGTGCGTTCGTTCAAGATCGAAGGCCGCTACAAGGACATGGGCTATGTGAAGAACATCACCGCCTATTACCGCCAGCGCCTCGACGAAATCCTCGAAGACCGTCCGGACCTCGCCCGCGCGTCCAGCGGCCGTACCGCGCACTTCTTCCTGCCCGACCCGGAGAAAACCTTCCACCGCGGCAGCACCGACTACTTTGTCAGCGACCGCAAGATCGACATCGGCGCCTTCGACACCCCGACCTTCACCGGTTTGCCGGTGGGTATGGTGGAAAAAGCCGGCAAGCGTGACCTGCAAGTGATCACCCATGAGCCGCTGTCCAACGGCGACGGCCTCAATGTGCTGGTCAAGCGCGAAGTGGTGGGTTTCCGCGCCAACATCGCCGAGCCCAAAGGCGAGTTCGAGGAGGACGGCGAGAAGCGCTACCGCTACCGCGTCGAGCCGAATGAAATGCCGGCCGGCCTGCATCAGTTGCGCCCGAACCACCCGCTGAACCGCAACCTCGACCACAACTGGCAGCAGGCGTTGCTCAAGACTTCGGCCGAACGCCGTATCGGCCTGTCATGGGTCGCGCGTTTGCGTGAAGAGCAGTTGGACGTCACCGCGACCAGCGAAGAAGGCATCTGCGCCAGCGTCACCCTGCCCGGCCCGTTCGGCGTGGCCAACAAGCCGGAACAGGCGCTGGACACCCTGCGCGACCTGCTTGGCCAACTCGGTACCACCGAGTATCACGCCACCCGTATCGAACTGGATGCACCGCAGGCGTTCTTCATTCCCAACTCGCAGCTCAAGGCATTGCGCCGCGAAGTGATCGAAGCGTTGACCGCCGCCCGTGTTGCCGCCCACCCCCGTGGCGGGCGCAAGGCCGAGACCACGCCGCCGCCGGTGTACCCGGAAGCGCACCTGTCGTTCCTGGCCAACGTCTACAACCAGAAAGCCCGCGACTTCTACCACCGTCACGGGGTGAAGCTGATCGACGCAGCCTTTGAAGCCCATGAAGAGAAAGGCGAAGTGCCGGTGATGATCACCAAGCACTGCCTGCGTTTCTCCTTCAACCTGTGCCCTAAACAGGCCAAGGGGGTGACAGGGGTGAAGACCAAGGTCGCACCGATGCAGTTGATTCACGGCGATGAAGTGCTGACGTTGAAGTTCGACTGCAAACCCTGCGAGATGCACGTGGTTGGCAAGATCAAGGGGCATATCCTTGGGTTGCCACAGCCGGGCAGTGTGGTGGAGCATTTCAACCCGGAAAATATCATCTTTCAGGGCACGCACTGACCCTGTGGGAGCGGGGCCACCACCAGCCCCGCTGCGACCCCGCCGCCGCCAGCAGGATCGCCGCCACCCCCAGCCATTGCAGCCAACCCAGGCGATGCCCGAAGGCAATCCAATCGACGAAGATCGCCGCAATCGGGTAGATAAACGACAGTGCGCCGGTGATGGCGGTGGGCAGTTTCTGGATCGCGCCATACAGCAACACGTACATCAAGCCGGTGTGCACCACGCCGAGCGTGACCAATGCCGCCCAGGCGTTGGTGGTGGCAGGCAAGCTGTTCCAAGGCACCAAGGGCGCCAGTAACACTGCGCCGGTGGTCACCTGGATCAACGCCATCAAATGCGGTGGTACGTCCTTCAAACGCTTGATGATCAGTGCGGCAATCGCGTACAGCAATGCCGCGCCCAGTGCCAGGGCAATGCCTGCAAGGTAATCGTCGCCGGTTGGCTGATTACCATGGGCCGTGACAATCGCCAGCATTCCCAGGAACGCCAGGCTCAGCCACGCCAGTTTCTGCACGGTGATCTTTTCCCCGAGGAACAGCGCCGCCAGCATCACCAACATGAACGGCTGCACGTTGTACACCGCGGTGCTGATGGCGATGGACGCCCGGGAATAGGACTCGAACAGCAGCAACCAGTTGCCGACAATTGCCACGCCACTGAGCATCGCCAGGCCGGACGTGGCCCAACTGAGCAGGTCCAGGCGAAGGTAGCCGAGCAACGCGCACACCAGCAACAGGGTCAGGCCGCCGATCACGCAGCGCCAGAACACCACTTCGAGCACCGACACGCCGGACACCAGCACAAACCAGCCGATGGTGCCCGAGATCAGCATGGCGGCGATCATTTCCCACGAACCGCGACGGATGGATGAACCCATGATTGATGCTCCTCAAGTGAGGCTCAATTATGGCAATCTGCTTGTGCGCGGCTCCAGTGACTAAAAAAGGCAAAATCCCGCAATCACCTTTTCTTATTAGGCGAACACCATGATTGACACGATCGACCAGCAACTGATCGCCGCTTTGATGGATGACTCGCGGTTATCCCTCAAGGCCCTGGCGGGCATCACCGGGCTGTCCTCGCCCAGTGTGGGCGAACGCCTGCGCCGCCTGGAAGAACGCGGCGTGCTGACCCACTACACCGTCGACATCGACCCCAGGCACTTCGGCTACCTGCTGCAAGCCATCGTGCGCATCCGCCCCCTGCCCGGCAAATTGCAGGAGGTGGAGCGGCAGATCCAGGCGATCCCGGAGTTCACCGAATGCGACAAGGTCACCGGCGAAGACTGCTTTATCGCACGCCTGCATGTGCGCACCATGGACCATCTCGACAGCCTGCTGGATCGGATCAATGCCTATGCCGAAACCAACACCGCCATCGTCAAGAAAACCCCGGTGAAGCGACGTTTGCCGCCGCTGACCAACGACTGAACCGTAACACACCGATTCCTGTGGAGAGTGGGCCTGGTGTGGCGAGCAGGCTTCCTGTAGCAGGCGGGCTTGTTGTGGTGAGGTGGCAAGCAGGCTTGTTGTGGTGAGCGGGCTTGCTGTGGTGAGCGGGCTTGCCCCGCGCTGGGGCGCGAAGCGGCCCCTAAACCTGACTACTCACTATGCCTGGATAAACGCGGTGCCTTTATTGGGGCTGCTTCGCAGCCCAGCGCGGGGCAAGCCCGCTCACCACAACAAGCTCACTCACCACAACAAGCCCGCTCACCACAACAAGCTCACTCACCACAGCAAGCCCGTTCCCCACACAACAGGCCCGCTCACCATAACGGGCCCGCTCGCCACAGGAGCCTAGTCGTGAAGGGCCTTGGCGGCGGGCAGCAAACTTTGAAACTTGCGATAACGCGCCGCCAACACCGGCTGCTGCTTCAGGTCAGGTGTGTACCGGGCTTTGACCGGCATCCCCGCCGCGAGCAGCTCCGCCCCCTGCCCCATCGCCACAAACCCGAGCTTTGCCGCGCCAATACACGCGCTCAATTCACTGCCCTGCAAGGTGAAGATTTCCCGCTGCAGGATATTCGCCAGCAGCTGCGCCCAGTACTCACTGCGCGCACCGCCACCCACCAGGGCGCAGGCTCCCACGTCGGCGCCGGTCGATTGCACCGCGCGCAACGCATCGAGCAAACCGAAACCCACCCCTTCCATCACCGCATAGCCCAGCATCGCCGGTGTGCAGTCGTGGCCCAGGTTCATGAAGCCGCCGCGCAGCAAAGGATCGTTGTGGGGTGTGCGTTCGCCGGCCAGGTACGGCAGGAACAACGGTGTCCCCAAAGGCACGTGCTGCTCAATCGGCAATTGCGCCTGCACCTGCTCCAGCAACGTTTGCTCATCGGCCATACCCGTCAGCCGTGTGACCCAGCGCAGGCAACTGGCGCCGGCGAGCATGGCGCCCATGGTGTACCAGCGGTTGGGCAGCGCGTGGCAGAAGCTGTGCACTGCACTGGCCGGGTTGCCTGCAGCGTGATCGGTGATCGCAACAATGGCCGCGCTGGTGCCAAGGGTAATAAAGCCATCACCGGCGTTGACCGCGCCGATGCCGACCGCCGCCACAGGGTTGTCACCGCCACCGCCGGCAATCACCACCTCAGCTGACAGGCCCAGTCCCGTGGCCGTCAACAACGCGCTCGCCGCACCACCCTCAACCAGCCTGGGCAATTGCCCGGGCGTAAGGCCTGTAGCGCGAACCATCGGGGTAAACCATGCCCGCCGCGCCACATCCAGCCACAACGTACCCGCCGCGTCGGACATCTCGCTGATGCGCTCGCCACTCAAACGCAAGCGCAGGTAATCCTTAGGCGACAGCACGCAATCAATCGCCTGGAACACCTCGGGCTCATGCCGTTGCAGCCACAGCAGTTTCGGCGCGGTCAGCCCGGCCATCGGCAGGCTGCCGGTGACGTCGGCGAAGCCGGGCCCCAGCTGTTCGGCTTCGGCCATTGCACGGGAGTCGTCCCACAGGATCGCCGGGTACAACACGCGGTTGTCCGCCCCCAGCAACACCGCGCCGTGCATCTGCCCCGACAGGCCGATACAGGCCACGCGGGTAAACGCCTCGTGTCCGCGAAGTTGCGCCAACGCCTGCAAGCAGGCTTGCCACCAGTCTTCCGGCGCCTGTTCAGACCAGCCGCTGTGCCGGCGCGACACGCTCAAGCGCACGCCGGCATGGGCCAGCACCGCGCCCGTGGCGTCCATGAGGATGGCTTTGAGTTCCGACGTGCCCAGGTCAATGCCCAGGGAAACAGGACTGTTCATGCGTGTGTTATTCCCATCAATGACAGCCACAGGAGTTACGTAACTGCAGGGTCGGTGCCAGGCGCACGCTCTGGGGCGCTGCGTCAGGCGACGCCATGCGTTGCAGCAACAGGTCGACCGCGCGGGCGCCAAGGGCCTTGACCGGCTGTGCGATCAGGCTCAAGCGCGGCACGAAAAAATCCGCCCAGTCAAAATCATCAAACCCCACCAGGGCCATTTGTCTCGGCACTTCAAGCTGCGCGTCACGCAAGGCGTGCATCGCGCCGAGGGTCATCAGGTTATTGCCGGCCATGATCGCCGTGGGTGGCGAAGCCAGGCCCAGCAACTGCGCCGTAGCCTGGCGCGCCGGTTCGGTGTTGGAGCCACCGTTGACCAGCAACTGCGGATCGAAGGCCAGCCCCGCCGCGTGCAACGCCGCGCAGTAACCCGCCACCCGCTCATCTGTGGTGCTGAACCCCGTGCGCCCGGCGATAAAACCGATGCGGCGGTGCCCGTGCCCGATCAGGTGCTCAATCAGGGCCTGGGTGGCCTGGGCATTCTCGACCCCGACCTGGTCAAACTGCTCGCTCATCATGCGGTCCACCAACACCGCCGGAATCTCGTTGGCGCGCATGTACTCCAGGGCCATCGAACCGTTCGAAGGCGCCAGCACAATACCGTCGACCCGCCGGTGATGCAGCGCCGTGACGACCCGCAGCTCCTGCTCCGGGTCGTCGTGGGTGTCGACAAACAGCATCATGTAGCCGTGCTTGGCGCACTCGGTTTCAATCGCGTGCACCGTCTCGCTGAAGTAATGGTTGGACAGCGCCGAAATCGCTACGCCAATCGTGTTGGTACTCGACCGCGCCAGCGAGCGTGCCAGGGTGTTGGGGATATACCCCAGCGCCTGGATCGCCCGCTGCACCGCCAGCACCGTGGCCGGGCTGACCTTGCGGGTGCCGTTCAACACGTGTGACACGGTCGACGTCGACACCCCCGCCCTGCTTGCCACGTCATCCATGGTCACCACGACGCTGTTCCTCTCAGGCTATCAGTGTTTACTCGACCAGCCGCTGTACGTACCGACGTTGTCGCGGGTGATCAGTTTTGGCGTGAGCAGGGTCACCGCTTCGGCCGGAGCTTTGTCATTGAGCAGGTCATTGCCGACATTCACCGCCGTCTGCGCCATGGCCCATGGGTCCTGGCTGGCTGACGCCTGGATCTGGGTGTCGGTCTTCAACGCGTTCTCGATATCCGGCGCGCCGTCCACCGAGGTGATGATGATGCCGCTGCGCTTGAGCTGCTTGGCCGCCAGGTCGCTGCCGATGGCCTGGGGGTCGTTGATCGCAAACAGGCCGTCGATTTTCGGGAAGCGCGTGAGGTAGCCTTGCATCACGTTCAGGCCGCCTTCGCGGGAGCCTTTGCCGTCCTGGTCGTCGGACAGCACCTTGATGTCCGGCGCGCCGGCCAATGCGGCTTTACAGCCTTTGACGCGGTCGGTCACGGCGGTGACTTGCGGGCCGTTCTGGATAATCACGTTGCCCTTGCCGGCAAGCTTGTCCACCAGGTATTGGCAGGCCAGTTTGCCGGCTTCGACGTTGTCGGTCTGCACGGTGGCATTCACACCCTTGGCGTCCACATCCACCGCCACCACGACGATGCCGGCATCCCGGGCTTTCTTGATCGCCGAGGCCATGGCCGAAGGGTCGACGGCGTTGATCAGAATCAGGTCGACCTTGGACGAGATAAAGTTATCGATCTGCGAGAACTGCTTGCTCAAGTCGTAGTCGGCGGACACCGAGGTGACCTTGACGTTGGGGTTCAGCTCCTTGGCCCGGGCCGTGGCGCCATCGGCCAGGGTCACGAAATACGGGTTGCCGAGCGAGCCCATGCTGATGCCCAGGGCCTTGAGTTCGCGGGCCTCTGCGGCTTGGGACATCAGGGCAGCCAAGGCAATGACGGGAAACATGCGTTGAAGGTTCATGCGGGTCTCTCTTGTGATTGTTATGGGAGTGAAATCAGGTCCGTGCACCGGACTGGCGGTAGCGATCCAGCGCGACCGCGCCGATGATCACAATGCCCTTGATGATGTATTGCCAGATGTCCGACACCCCCAGCAGCACCAGGCCGTTGGTGAGCACCGCGATAATCAGCGCGCCGATCAGCGTGCCGCCGATGGTGCCGACGCCGCCGGTAAAGCTGGTGCCGCCGAGGATCACCGCGGCAATCGCATCCAGCTCGTAGGATTGCCCCAGTTGCAGGCCGTTGGCGGCGAACAGGCGCGAGGCGCTCATCACCGCACCCAGACCGGCCAAGGCGCCGGACATGGCGTAGACGAACAGCAGCACCTTCCACACCTTGATCCCGGAGAGTCGCGCCGCTTCGGGGTTGCCGCCCACCGAATAGATCTGTACGCCCATCACCGTGCGGCGCAGGATGAACCACGACAGCGCCACCACCGCCACGGCGATCACCACCAGCCAGGGCACGCCGAGGATCGAGTCGTTGCCGATAAAGGCAAACGGCAGGTCGGGGTTGAACACGGTCTTGTCATCCGCCAGCAGACGCGCCAGGCCGCGCATGGCGGTGAGTGCGCCAAGGGTGACGATAAACGGCGGCAGGCGCATGAAGGCAATCAACCCACCGTTGACCAGGCCCAGCAGCAGGCCGAAGCCGATACCGGCCGCAATCCCGAACATGCCGAACTGCGGCGACATCGACGCCTGCAGCGCCACCACGGCCGACGCCGCCAGGATCGCGCCCACCGACAGGTCGATCCCCGCCGTGAGGATCACAAAGGTCATGCCCGCCGCCAGCACCACGTTGACCGAGGCCTGCTGGGTGATGATCGACAGGTTTTGCATGGTCAGGAAGTTCTCGCTGGCCAGGGCGAAGCCCACCAGCAACAAAATCAGCACCGGCAACATACCGACCGTGCGCATCAGTTCGCGGGCACGTTCGGCCTTGCCTGTTGTTGCAATCATCGAATCAGCCATGGGCAACCACCTGATCGCCACCAGTGGCGAGGTCAATAATACGTTCCTGGGAGATGACGTGACCGGAGGCCCCGCCGACTTCGGCCACCAACTGGCCTTCGCGCATGATCAGCACCCGGTCGCAGGTGCCGATGATTTCCGGCAGCTCGCTGGAGATCACCACGATGCCCACGCCGGCCTGCGCCAGTTGATTGATGATGCGGTAGATCTCGGATTTGGAGCCGATGTCCACGCCGCGTGTGGGTTCGTCGAGGATCAGCACGTGGGGCTTGACCTCCAGCAGCCGCGCCAGCAAGACCTTCTGCTGGTTGCCGCCGGACAGCGTGCCGACATTGACCTTGCCCGACGCCACGCGAATCGACAGTGACTTGATCGCGTCATTCGAGCGTTGCGCGGCGTGAGCCCGGTCAAGCACGCCACCGGCACGGGCATCCGGCACGCAGGCGCAGACGTTGATGTTGTCGGCCACGCTCATGTCCAGGAACAGGCCCTGGGCCTTGCGGTCTTCGGTGAGGTACACCACGCCGGCACGAATCGCATCCGCCGGGTTGCGCAGTTGGGTCACGGTCTTGCCCACCACTTCCAGGGTGCCGCTGGTGCGCGGATCGGCGGCGAAGATCAGCCGCGCCAACTCGGTGCGCCCTGCCCCGACCAGCCCCGCGATACCCAGCACTTCACCGGCATGCAGGTCGAAACTGCAATTACGCACGCGCTTGCCATCGGCCATGTCACGCACGCGCATCACCACCGCACCGGGGTCGTAGGCGGCGTGTTCCTTCTTGTAGAAACCGGACAGATCGCGGCCCACCATCATCTTCACGAGGACTTCGGCCGACAGCGCGTCGCGGCTCAGTTCGCCGATGTATTGGCCGTCGCGCAGCACCGAGACACGGTCCGACAGTTCATAGATCTCGGCCATGCGATGACTGATGTAGATGATCGCCAGGCCCTGGCTGCGCAATTGCTTGATCAGCGCAAACAGGCGGTCGGTCTCGCGCGACGACAGCGGCGTGGTCGGTTCGTCCATCACCAGGATCCTGGCATGGGCGTGCAAGGCCCGGGCGATTTCCACCAGCTGACGCTCGGCAATCGACAGGCTGCTGACCTGGGTGGCCGGGGTGAATTCGGCGCCCAGACGCTGCAGCACTTCGACGCAACCGGCTTGCATGCCCTTGCGGTCGATGGTCCAGCCACGGCGCAGTTCGCGGCCCAGGTAGATGTTCTCGGCCACGCTCAGGTTCGGGCACAGGCTCAATTCCTGGTAGATCACGGCGATGCCGAGGGCTTTGGCGGTGGCGGGGGTAAAGGTGGCGACGGCCTGGCCGGCCATGCGGATTTCACCGCCGGGATCGGCCTGGTAAGCGCCGGAGAGGATTTTCATCAGGGTCGATTTGCCGGCGCCGTTCTCCCCCATCAAGGCGTGGATTTCGCCGGGGTAGACCTTCAGGCCGACATTCTTGAGCACGCGCAAACCGTTGAAGGTTTTGCTGATGCCCTGCATCTCAAGCAAGGGTTCAAGGCTCATCAATGAGCTCCTGGTTTTATTATTTTTATCGTTCAGCCCTCTTTGATCAGAGCCGATTGCCACCGACTCTAATCAGATACATTTACTTACGCAAGCGCTTGCGCAGCCCGTTTGTCGCTAGAAGAAACGTTTCACCAAGCGCATAAAGTGCAATTTTGGCATTTCTAACGTTTTGGCAGCCTGCGCACCAGGGTGTTCTGCGCGCAGGCTTTCAAGGCGTAATCGCGACTTTCATCACCCCATCGCGCTGATGGGCAAACAGTTCGTAGGCCGCCTCGATGTCGTCGAGCTTGAAGCGGTGGGTCACCAGCGGCGACAGGTCCACCCCGCCGCTGGCGACCACCGCCATCAAGCGACGCATGCGTTCCTTGCCGCCGGGGCACAGGGTCGAGACGATGCTGTAATCCCCCAGGCCTGCGCCAAACGCGTCATAGGGGATGCGCAGGTCGCTGGAGTACACCCCAAGGCTGGACAAGCGGCCACCGGGACGCAGCACGCGCAAGGCCGATTCGAAGGTGCCTTGGGTGCCCAACGCCTCGATCGCCACATCCACGCCACGCCCGTGGGTCAGGGCCATGATCTGCTCGACCACGTTGCCTTGCTTGAAGTCGACGATATGGGTCGCGCCCAGGCCACGGGCGACGCCCATGCGTTCGCTGACGCCGTCGACCCCAATGATCATCGACGCGCCTTTGAGCCGTGCCCCCGCCACCGCGCACAAGCCGATCGGCCCGAGGGCAAACACCGCCACGGTGTCGCCAATATTGACCTCACCACGCTCGGCACCGGAAAAGCCGGTGGACATGATGTCCGGGCACATCAGCACCTGCTCGTCACTCAGGCCATCGGGGATCGGGCACAGGTTGGCCAGCGCATCGGGTACCAGCACGTATTCGGCCTGGCAGCCGTCGAGGGTGTTGCCGAATTTCCAGCCGCCGGCGGCACGGAAACCATGGCGGGTGTCGGGGCCGTCCTGGGCGCCGCAGCCGCACAGGCACGCATAGCTCTGCCCGCTGGGCGTGATCGCGCCGGCGATCACCCGTTGCCCTTCGACGAAGCCGCGCACCTGGGAGCCCAGCCGCTCGATGACGCCCACCGGCTCATGGCCCACCGTCAGCCCTTTGGCCACCGGGTACTCACCGCGCAGGATATGCACGTCGGTGCCGCAGATGGTCGTGGTGGTGATCCGCACCAGGGCGTCCAGCGGGCCGACTTCGGGGATCGGTTTGTCCTCGAGGACGATGCGGTTTTTCTCAACGAAGACAGCGGCTCTCATGGTTGCCATGGTGTGACCTCCTGCTGGGCATGTGGGGTGGGACCAGACTGCGCCGCGACGGCGGGCCGAACGTTGATCATGGTCAACCCTTTGCCGATGCACATGACCGAACGTCGCCTGCCCTGCCCGGCGGCCAGGCGTCTTGATGCAGATCAATGGCGCCCCTGCCCCCAGGGGCATGATCGAAAGGCACTGTTGCCCGATGCTGACCGCCAGGAGCCCACCATGCCTACCCTCGAAGCACGCAACCAGCAGGCCGCCCTCGCCTACGCAGCGCAACCGAGACCCCACTGGATCGATCAGCTCGACGATGGCCGTCATGTGCTGGTGCGCCCCCTCGGCGCCGACGACCGTGAACGGGAATACACGTTCATCAAGGGCCTGTCCCGTGAATCTCGGCACGCGCGCTTCCTGGGCGAAATCAACGAGCCCGGCAAGACCCTGATGGACCAATTGATGGATGTCGATAACCAGCAACGCCTGGCCTTTATCGCCCTGGTGCACGACAACGGCCAGTTGATCGAAATCGGCGTGGCCCGCTATGCAGAGGCCAGGACGGATGAATGCGAATGCGCGGTCACCGTGGCCGATGCCTGGCAGCACCTGGGCCTGGGGCGCCTTTTGATGCAGCACCTGATGACGGCGGCCCGCGCCAATGGCTTCAAACGCATGTACACGGTCGACGCGGCAACCAATGCGCCGTTGCGCGAGTTGAACCAGGCCTTGGGATTCCACAGCGTCATCGACCCGGATGACCATGGGTATCTACACAACTTCCAGTGAATACGGAATCTATGGCAATTAGGCTTCTGTGGTGAGCGGGCTTGCCCCGCGCTGGGCTGCGAAGCAGCCCCAAAACCTTCACCTCGATTGATTCTGGCACTCTGCGGTGACCTTATTGGGGCCGCTTCGCAGCCCAGCGCGGGCGGTGCGACGATTCGACAAGCCCGCTCACCACAGAGTTATGTGTCAGCCTTTAAGAGTTGTGTAGATACCTATGCCCGGATGACAGCACCCAGGTCATCAGCAGCGTGATGCTCTAAGCCGCGCCGCCCGGTAACAGGGCGGCCCGCCGCCCTGTGTCGGCGTACACTCGTTTGAGTGTATCCATACCGTAGTGCGGGCGGTATCTGCTATTGTCCGGGGACCTCATCTCCTCCTCATCGCGTCCACGCGATTTTCTGTGAGCATGCTCTGCGGCCCTGTCATCGACACGGCCGGGCCTGACCTGCCTGGAAAACACCGCCATGGACAAACCCGTCACTGGACCACCGCTTGAAGCCCAATCACGGGCTGAAAAAATCGTCGAATTCAAACGCCAGAAAAACCTGCTGAAAACCGGTGCCCTGCAAGACGCAATCTTCAACAGCGCCTACTTCTCCAGCATCGCCACCGATGAAAAGGGCGTGATCCAGATCTTCAATGTCGGCGCCGAACGCATGCTCGGCTATGCCGCCGACGATGTCCTCAACCGCATTACCCCCGCCGACATCTCCGACCCCGCCGAACTGATCACCCGCGCCGCCGCCCTCAGCCTGGAGCTGGACACGCCGATCACGCCGGGCTTCGAAGCGCTGGTGTTCAAGGCGTCCCGCGGCATCGAGGATATTTACGAGCTGACCTATATTCGCAAGGACGGCAGCCGCCTGTCGGCCATGGTCTCGGTGACGGCGCTGCGCAACCGGCATGACACCATCATCGGCTATCTGCTGATCGGCACCGACAACACCGCACGCAAACACGAAGAAGCCGAACGCAAGGGCTTTGAGCGCGCGCTGGAGGAAAAGAACCTGGAGCTGGAACATGCCAGCCATATGAAGTCCGAGTTCCTCGCCACCATGTCCCACGAATTGCGCACACCATTGAATGCGGTGATCGGTTTTTCCGAGGCGTTGAAGGACGGGCTGGTGGGCGACATGAGTGAGACCCAGCGCGAATACATCGGCGACATCTTCACCAGCGGCCAGCACCTGTTGTCGCTGATCAACGACATTCTCGACCTGTCCAAGGTCGAAGCCGGGATGATGGACCTGGAGCTGGAAGCCGTGGAGCTGGAGGGCCTGCTGTCCAACAGCCTGTTGATCGTGCGCGAAAAAGCCGCCCTGCAACGCATCCAGTTGAAGCTCGAAAGCCAGGGCGACTTCGGCACACTGGCCCTGGACCTGCGCAAGACCAAGCAGATCATCTACAACTTGCTGGCCAATGCGGTGAAATTCAGCGCCCACGGCAGTACCGTGACCCTGGCGGTGCGCCAAGTGGCCCGCGCACAGGTCGGGCGAGTGCCCGGCGATTGGCCGATGCACGGGTTTGCCCTGCAACCCAGCGCCCACCAGCAGTTCCTCGAATTGAGCGTCAGCGACACCGGTATCGGTATTGCCGAGGACGACATGGGCAAGCTGTTCAAGGCCTTCAGCCAGATCGACAGCAGCCTGGCGCGCAAATTCGAAGGCACTGGCCTGGGCTTGGCGATGGTCAAGCAACTGGTCGACCTGCACGGTGGCAGTGTTGCGGTGGCCAGCCGTGAAGGCCAGGGCGCCCGGTTTGTGGTGTGGCTGCCACTCCACCGCGGCACGGAGGCGCAATGGCCCATATCCTGATCGTCGAAGACAACCAGGCCAATATGCGCCTGGCCCGACTGCTGTTGGTCAACGCCGGCCACACGGTGGTGTGGGCCGCCGACGCCGAGAGCGGGCTGACCCTGGCCCGTGAAGCCCAACCGGCGCTGATCCTGATGGATATCCAATTGCCGGGCATGGACGGCCTGGCCGCTACCGCGCTGCTCAAGCAGGACCCGTACACTGCCCATATCCCGGTGATTGCCCTCACCGCCATGGCCATGAAGGAAGACCGTGAAAAGACCCGGTTGGCCGGTTGCGATGCCTACATCAGCAAGCCGCTGCGCTACAAAGAGCTGTACCAGGTGATCGACACGCTGTTGCAACACCCCCCCCTCTCACCCCTCAGATGAGTCCTCTCCATGGCCAGCCAACCCGCAACGCTGTTGATCGTTGATGACGAACCCCAGGTTCGCAAGCTGCTGGAAACCCTGTTGCAACACGAGGGCTACCAGACCCTCACGGCGGCCAGCGGCGAAGAAGCCTTGCAACTGGTGGCCAAACAGCCGCCCGATCTGATCCTGCTGGACATCATGATGCCGGGCATGGACGGCTACGAAGTCGCCAGCCAGCTCAAGGGCGACGCAGCCACGGCGAGTATTCCGATCATCATGCTGTCGGCCCTCAGCGAGTCAAGTGCACGGGTCAGTGGCCTGGAAACCGGTGCCGAAGAGTTCATCAGCAAGCCGGTGGAACGGGTCGAGTTGTGGCTGCGGGTGCGCAACCTGCTGCGGCTCAAGAGCCATGGCGATCAACTCAAGCGCCATAGTCAGTTGCTTGAGCAGCAACTGCGCCAACATGCCGGTGACAGCACGCGCATGAACGTGCACGACCTGGCCCGCCAGGACCTGGAAAACGCCCTGCGCCAGGCCGTGGAGCACGATGAGTTCACCCTGCACTACCAGCCAAAAGTCGCTTTGGCCGACGGGCAGATCTGCGCCCTGGAGGCACTGCTGCGTTGGGAGCGCCCAGGCTACGGTGCGGTATCGCCGGCGGTGTTCGTGCCCGTCCTGGAAAGCCTGGGTTTGATCGTGGAGGTAGGGCGCTGGGTGATCCGCAGCGTGTGCCAGCAGATTGCGACGTGGCAGCGCAGCGCGATTGGCGCCGTCGAGGTGTCGGTGAACGTCTCCGGCCATCAGTTGATCGAGGGCGACCTGATTGCCGATATCGCGCGTATTCTCACTGAGACCGGCGTCGAACCCCATTGGCTGGAAGTGGAACTGACCGAAGGCTCGCTGATGGAGAATACCCAGCACACCATCGCCAGCCTGCAACGCCTGCACGCCATGGGCGTGAAGATCTCCATTGACGACTTCGGCACCGGCTATTCGAGCCTGGCCTACCTGCGACGCTTCCCCATCGACACGCTGAAGATCGACATTGCGTTTATCCGCGAGGTCACCAGCAACCCCCAGGATGCCGCGATCACCCGTACCATTATCGAGTTGGCCCATAGCCTGAACCTGCGGGTGGTGGCCGAAGGTGTGGAAACCCAGGCGCAATTGGCGTTCCTCAAGGAGGCCGGCTGCGATCAGATCCAGGGCTACCTGTTCAGCCGGCCGCTGCCTACTGAAGACCTGGAGCGCCTGCTGATCAATCGCCAATGAATTCAAGGCGACGCAATCACATTGAACCTGCAGTCAGCGACACGCCTCGAACGTGAATAGACCACGGCCCTGGACACCCTCCCGATGACTTTTATTCTATGGATGGCCGTCCTCGGTGCAGTGCTGCTGACCCTTGCCCTCACCTCCTCTTACCTGCGCTGGATGCCGGTGACCACCTCGGCGGTGTGCCTGTTGCTGGGCGTGGGCATCGGCCCCCTCGGCGTGGACCTGCTGCACCTGGACATCAAGCAATCTGCGCGCTGGATGGAGCACCTCACGGAAGTCGCGGTGCTGTTTTCACTGTTCGTCAGCGGGCTCAAACTGCGCCTGCCCCTGGGCCATCGCACCTGGCGCATCGCGTTCGGCATGGCCGGGCCGGTCATGCTGTTGACCATCCTCGGCAGCTGCCTGGCGCTGCATTACGTGTTTGAACTGTCGTGGGGGGTGTCGCTGCTGGTGGGTGCCATTCTCGCGCCGACCGACCCGGTGCTGGCGGGGCTGGTGCAGGTCAATAATGCACAGGATTACGATGCGCTGCGCTTCGGTTTGTCCGGAGAAGCCGGGTTGAACGATGGCACGGCCTTTCCCTTTGTGATTTTTGCCTTGGTCTTCATGCAGCACGGCGGCTTTGACGGTGACTGGCTAGGCGGTTGGGCGTTGAAGAACCTGTTATGGGCGGTGCCGGCAGGGCTGTTGATCGGCTACTGGATGGGCCGGGGCATTGGCCGCACGACCCTGTGGCTACGCGTCAACAACAGTGATAGTACGCTCTCCCCCAATGACTACCTGACCCTCGCCCTGATCGCCCTGGCCTACGTGGTGGCCGAAGCGGTGGGGGGTTACGGCTTTCTGTCCGTATTCGCCGCCGGGCTCGGGCTGCGTCAGGCAGAGTTCAGGTCAACCGGCAACTCCCACACGCCCTCGGAGCATTTGGCGCTGCCGGTGGTGGGTCATCTTGAGGTGGAACCGGAGCACGCTCTGCAAGGGGATGTGAGCGAGTTGGCCGAGACCCAGATCGCCGCCGGCGTAATGATGGGCGACATGCTCTCGTTCGGCAGCCTGGTGGAGCGCTCGATGGAAGTGTTCCTGGTCACGGTGCTCGGCATCGTGCTGGCCAGTCATTGGGATTGGCGGGCATTGCCGTTGGCGGCGTTTCTGTTCTGCGTGATTCGACCGGTCAGTGTGTTTGCAATGCCCTGGGGTCGCCTGGTCGATCGCCAGCAGCGCGGGCTGATGGGCTGGTTCGGGATTCGCGGAATCGGCAGCATCTACTACCTGTTCTACGCGCTCAACCATGGCCTTGTCGGCACCAGCAGCGCGGTGGCGGTGAACCTGACGTTGTCAGTGATCGCCTTGAGCATCGTCGTTCATGGCTTGAGTACCCAGCCGATGCTCGCGTGGTATGAACGACGTGCCCAGGCGAAAGCTCAGTCCTGACGCTCGGTATTGCCCACATCCGCCGCGTCATCCAGATCATTGAGCGGTACTTCTGCATCATCCATCAGGGAACCCGGGTCTTCATTGCCCGGATCGTTGAGCTCTTCTTCCAGTTCTTTGGACATGACCGTCTCCTCTAACCGCCTTGGGTGTCGATATCGGCATCGGTTTCAGGCTTGGGCTCGCGCTCAGGCTTGAAGTCTGGACTGTAGTCGTTTTCCCTGGCCTTGGGGTCGGCGGCGGGTTTCGGGTCTTTCGGGGCATCGGCCGCCGTGCCTGGGGCCGGTTCGCCGCCGTCGATTGCCGGGTCGTTACGGTTGCTGGTCTGGGGGTCTTTGTCTGTGCTCATGGGTCACCTCTTTGGAAAAAACGCAGACTGCGTCAAGGTAAGGTCCCGTGCCGGCCGCTGAAGTTCCAACTGCTTAAGAGCCCGGGTTATCCACCTGGATATAAAACGCGTACGCCCCCAGCAACACCCAGAACACCATGAACAGCCACGGCGCACGCATGGAGAACAGCAGCGACTTGCGATAGCCCTTATGGGACGACTCCACTTCGGAAAACAGCGGCGACTCATCGTAGGCCATGCCCATCACCGGCTCGCTGCGCAGCAGTTCGCTCTGCTTGTAGTGCCAGTGATCGATGATTTCGTACGCGGCGCGGATCCCCGGCCAGGCATTCAGGGAACTGAGTATGCCGAGCAGCGTCAGGAACACCGGCACCACCAGGGTGAACAACTTGCCCCACTCGGGGTTGAGGTTGCCCATGCCGGAGACAAAGGCAATCACCAGAAACGACTGCGCCGTCAGGTAAGCATCGGTGCGGTTGGCGAGGATGGTGGTTTCGTATTGGATTTCGCGACGGTAGAAGTCCAGGCGGTCCTTGGGCGAGCCAAAGATCTTGGCGTTGTGCTCGCTGTGGTCGGCCAGGTTCGCTTCCGGGGTGTCGGGTGAAATGATTCTGGGCACATCCGTGCTCCCTGCTGGGCTCAAACCCCTTAGAAGAATCGGGCTATGGCGAAGTTCAAGTTTGTTGTTGCACCATCGCGGTGCGCAAACCGCTCCCTTATGGTGAGCAGCCTTGTCATGGCCTGCCTTTTTTGTGGTGAGCGGGCTTGTTGTAGTGAGTGGGCTTACTGTGGTGAGCGGGCTTGCCCCGCGTTGGAGTGCGAAGCGCTCCCAAGTTTTTTGGGGCCGCTGCGCAGCCCAACGCGGGGCAAGCCCGCTCACCACAGCGGTCCGGCTCCCCCCAGCAGTCCAGCTCACCACAACAGTCCCACTCACCCCAGAAGCCTGGTAACCACAGAAGGCCCGCTCACCACAATGGGAAATCATTGCGGGATGCCCATTCCGGCACACGCATTGCTTTATCCATTCATCTGCCCGAATACAGGAACATTCGTTACCCCCCGACCCAGAGCCGACCCCATAAGAAAGTAAGGACCAGGCCCGGTGGCACCATCAGCCACGGGCTCATAAAAAAATGCGTTTTTTAAAGCGGCAGTGCCACCCCATGCGTCCCTCGGCACTGACAAGGTACTGGAATGGCTCGATCTTTCTTCGATGAAATGAATGACGCAAACGGCGTGTGCCGTGCGCACTATCAGGACTTCTCCCGCTGGCTGGCCAACACGCCGCCGGAATTGCTGGCCCAGCGTCGCCGCGAAGCCGATTTGCTGTTCCATCGCGCGGGAATCACCTTCACCCTTTATGGCGACGAGCAGGACACCGAGCGCCTGATCCCCTTCGACATCATCCCCCGCAGCATCCCCGCCAGCGAATGGAGCGTGATCGAACGCGGCTGTATCCAGCGGGTCAATGCGCTGAACATGTTCCTCGCCGACATCTACCACGACCAGCGCATCATCAAGGCCGGGATCATTCCGGCCGACCAGGTGCTGGGCAATGAGGGTTACCAGAAGGCAATGGTCGGCCTGGACCTGCACCGCGATATTTATTCCCACATCTCGGGGGTGGACCTTGTACGCGACGGTGACGGCACCTACTACGTGCTCGAAGACAACCTGCGCACCCCCAGCGGCGTGAGCTACATGCTCGAAGACCGCAAGATGATGATGCGCCTGTTCCCCGAAGTGTTCGCCAAGCAGCGTATCGCGCCGGTGGACCACTACCCCAACCTGCTGCTCAAGACCCTCAAAAGTTCCAGCCGCCTGGACAACCCCAATGTGGTGGTGCTGACGCCCGGGCGCTTCAACAGCGCGTTCTTTGAACATGCGTTCCTGGCGCGGGAAATGGGCGTGGAACTGGTGGAAGGTGCCGACCTGTTCGTGCACGACCTCAAGGTGTTCATGCGCACCACCGACGGGCCCAAGGCCGTGGACGTGATCTACCGGCGCATCGACGATGCATTCCTCGACCCGCAGGCGTTCAACCCCGAATCCATGCTCGGCGTGCCAGGCCTGGTCGCGGCCTACTGCGCCGGCAATGTGGTGCTGGCCAATGCCATCGGCACCGGCGTGGCGGACGATAAATCGATCTATCCCTATGTGCCGGCGATGATCAAGTTTTACCTGGATGAAGAGCCGATCCTGCAAAACGTGCCGACCTTCCAATGCCGCAAGCCCGATGAACTGTCCCACGTACTGGCCAACCTGGCCGAACTGGTGGTCAAGGAAACCCAAGGCTCCGGCGGCTACGGCATGCTGGTCGGTCCGGCGGCCACGGCGGCCGAGATCGAAGATTTCCGCCAACGCATCAAAGCCCGCCCCCATGCGTATATCGCCCAACCGACCCTGAGCCTGTCCACCTGCCCGACCTTTGTCGAAAACGGCATCGCGCCCCGGCATATCGACCTGCGGCCCTTTGTGCTCTCGGGCAAGGAAACCCGCCTGGTGCCGGGAGGCCTGACGCGGGTGGCATTGCGTGAGGGCTCGTTGATCGTGAACTCGTCGCAAGGCGGCGGAACCAAGGACACCTGGGTGGTGGAGGGCTGAATCATGTTGAGTAGAACCGCCGCAGATCTGTACTGGATGTCCCGCTACCTGGAGCGCGCCGAGAACCTGGCGCGCATGCTGGAAGTCAGTTATTCGCTGTCGTTAATGCCCCAGGCCGGGCGCAGCGATGGCCTGGACGAACTGGCCATGTCGCTGCTCAGCAGCGGCACCCTGGACAGCTACCTGGAACGCCATGAAACCCTGGATGCCGAGCGCATGCTGCACTTCTTCGCCCTCGACGAAGAAAACCCCGCCAGCATCTACAACTGCCTGCGCGCCGCCCGTGGCAACGCCCACGCCGTGCGCGGGCGCATCACCGCCGACATGTGGGAAAACCTCAACGCCACCTGGCTGGAAATGCGCAGCATCGCCGCCGGCGGCCTGGCACGCCATGGCATCAGCCACTTCTGTGACTGGGTCAAGCAGCGTTCGCACCTGTTTCGCGGGGCCACATCCGGCACCATCATGCGTAACGACGCCTATCGGTTTATCCGCCTGGGCACCTTCGTCGAGCGCGCCGACAACACCTTGCGCCTGCTGGACGCACGCTACGAGATGTTCGGCGAAGAGTCGGAAGAAGTCAGCGACTTGTCGGCACGCGGCTATTACCAGTGGAGCGCCCTGCTCCGCGCGCTGTCGTCGTTCGAGGCGTATACGGAGCTGTATCCGAATGCGCTGAATGCGCGGTCGGTGTCGGAGTTGCTGTTATTACGCAGTGACGTGCCGCGTTCGTTGCACGCGTGCATCGAGGAACTGAGCCATATCCTCGCGGACCTGCCTGGCAGTTATGGGCGCACGGCGCAGCGTCTGGCGGCGGAGTTTGAGGCGCGGCTAAGGTATACGGGGATTGATGAGATATTGGAGGATGGGTTGCACAGTCGGTTGACGGAGTTTATTGAGACCGTGCGGGAGTTGGCGGGGGCGGTTCATAGTTCTTATTTGGAGGTGGTTTGATTATTGTGTCCACTCACATGGGAATGTATCCGACCGCTCAAGAGCGGGAGCAGAGGGTGTAGTCGGCATTCCCACGCGGAGCGTGGGAATGATCAAAGGACCGGATTCAATAGTGCGTTAATGTAAAGTCATCCACCACTAGACGGGGGGTACGCAATGTAAACTCGATAAACTTGATTCCCGCAACTGAATAACTGTGCTTGATAGGAGTAGCCGGCCAGCCAGGAGTGGGTGTAGAGCCAGTTAAAATAACTTTACGATTTGCGTCAAGCAAATTAACCGTAGATTCTCGCATGGCCCAAAATTCCACCTTTACGCATGTAAAATTCAATTCAAAAGAAAGTATTGTCCCGTTACTCTCAGCAGTAACGGCAATAGAGTTGTGAAACTCCGTTGTAGGCCAAATCGAGAAATTGTTCCCAGCACGGACTTGGACTTTCATCGTGGGCGCCACTGCAACATATCCAGGTTTCGCATATAGAAATGGTGGTACTGTTTCAAAGCCCTCAGACTCAACTCTCGGAGTTGTAGATGCCGTATATATGGTGTGGGGAAAACTCACAGCTCCGGCCTCATTCGCATTCGGGTCAAACGCCACTTTGAACTCAACCCGAATCTCTTTGCCATCCGGGCAGCTTCTCAACCAACTCAACAGCACGTAATGATCAATACCTGAGGCCGAAGGGTTTGCGTATCCGTCCCATACCTTATAAGGATTTGTCTGTGCACCTTCGCAATAAAAGATCAGCCAGACCTTATTGCCTGCCACCTGCAAGGGCCACGGTGCAATATTGAGCGGAGGATTTGCTGACATCGCACGGATATCCAACGTACGGTTATGCGCAACGCCATTGATCAATGGCCTCGGCAAATTAGCCTGGGGTATCGGCGTCACCGTTACCGTCACAATTTTCGACGAGTGAACCACGCCTGCACGGGTCACCTCGTATTGGAGCGTGAAGGTCTTGTTGACAGTTCCAACGTTCGCCGCAATCGCCGTCTTGGGAATATCAAACGTGACCACGCCACTGGTCACCCCTGGCTTGGGTGCGATGTCCGGCGAGCCTGCATCGGGGCTCCCCACCATCGTGACCTTGATACTGTCGGTGGTGTACATCGGTGTGTATTCCACCGATACCGTGGCGCCGTTTTGTGCGTTCAACGGGTCCAGGGTCACCGCAGTGCCGGTGCCGGTTGCCTGGGTCAGCTTGGGTACTGGGAACTCAGCCGGCAAGGTGTTGGCGGTATAGCTCGTCACCGGAAAACTCACAGCACCCGCCTCATAGGCATTCGGGTCAAACCCCACTTTGAACTCAACCCGGATCTCATTGCCATCCGGGCAGCTTCTCAACCAATTCAACACCACGTAATGATTAATACCTGAGGCCGAAGGGTTTGCGTATCCGTTCCATGGCTTATAAGGATTTGTCTGTGCACCTTCGCAATGAAAGATCAGCCAGACCCTCTTGCCTGCCACCTGCAAGGGCCACGGTGCAATAGTGAGCGGAGGATTTGCTGACATCGCACCGATATCCAACGTACCGTTATGCGCAACGCCATTGATCAATGGCCTCGGTAAATCAGCCTGGGGGATTGGTGTCACCGTCACCGTCACAATTTTCGACGAGCTAACCACGCCTGCACGGATTACCTGGTACTGGAGCGTGAAGGTCTTGTTGACAGCTCCAACGTTCGCCGCAATCGCCGCGTTGGGAATATCAAACGTGACCACGCCACTGGTCAAACCTGGTTTGGCGGCAATGACTGGCGTACCGGCCCCCCTACTCCCTACCATCGTGACCTCGATGCTGTCGGTGGTGTACATCGGTGTGTATTCCACCGATACAGTTGCGCCGTTTCGTGCGTTCAGAGGGGCCAGGGTCACCGCAGTGCCGGAGCCGGTTGCCTGGGTCAGCCTGGGCACTGGGAACTCGGCAGGTAACGTGTTGACGATGTATGCAACCACCGGAAAAGTAACCGCCTGAGTCTCAACTTTGCTGCGACTGACCGCAGCCTTGAACTCCATTTTCAATTCAGTGCCATGGCCCAACCCATCCAGATAGTCGCGTGGCAGCAGCCTTTCGATGCTCCCAGCAGCAAGCCAAGAGGCATTGACCGCTGACGACCCTGCCCCGTTAAACACCGTACGATCATGGGTGACATTGGCGGCTGTTTTTCCCAGAATCCGCAACCAAATGGGGTAACCCAACGTGATGAACGGCCAGACACCGACGTGGGCCGTGGCGTCCTCGGTAAACGTGCTCAGGTCCAACACCTTGGTGATCGCATTGGCTTCATTGATTTTCAGCGCTGTCTTGGCCAGCTCAGCCAAAGGAATCGGTTTCACCGTGACTGTCAGCGTGCCCGATGTCTTGGGTACACCATTACGTGTCACCACATAGTTGAATTTGACGGTGGTGTCTTGGTTGCGAATGTTCGCGTGAATCGCCGCCTTGGTGATATCGAACTCCACTTGCTCCAAGGCTTGATTACCAGGCTTGGCCGGGATAGCCGGCGACCCGCCGTCGCCAGCACCGTCCATGGTCATCTGGATGGAGTCGATGTTGCGCATGCCCACGTAACTCACCACCAGTTTCGTGCCCTGCTGTACCCGTAGCGGTTCCAGATCCGCAGTACCCGGGCCGGTCACCTGCGCCTCCAGCAATGTCGGTGGAGGTAATTCACCCACTTCACGACTTACCAGCACCTCAGTAATTTTTGAATACCGCGGCATCTCGTCGCCACGTTTCAAGGTATAGAACGCAGTCACCGTGCTGTTCAGGTTGTTTGTGACATAGAAGCTTTCGATGTCGTGCTCTGTGGTGGCGCCGTCTACGGGTACTTGCACCGGAACTTCGACACGGGCATGCGGGCCGATCCAGTACATCCTGATCCAGTCCCCACGTTTTGTTTCAGTGAACGGTGCAAACACCTTCACGTAAGCGCCGATATCATCGGGGTTCAACTGGCCGCTGATCACCTTATCAACAATTGGTGGGGGCATCGTGCGCTGAAGCTGCCCGACGATAACTTGCATCCGCAGGGATTCCTGAGGCCGACCGCCAGGACGTGTGTGGGCATAGAACACCTCCACAAGGTGGCCGTCGAAACGCAGCAGTTCATTGGAATGCACGGTAAACAGCATATCTCCGCTGGGCGTAGGTTCAATATCGTCGACTTCACGGCCCACCCGATGTTCGATGGTGTTGTCGGGGCTGCTCACCCGAAAGATCACTTCGAGATAACCGTTACCCGGCCAGCTTGCTTGCAGTGGAAAACGTACCGTCGCCGCGATATCGGGATCAATGTGGCCACCAAAGTCCTCGTCAATCGTCGGCGCCGGCCACCTGAACACTTCCCCGGTGATGTTCAGGTAGAGCTTTTTGGACGGCTGTTCCACCGCTCCCTTCAGAAACAGCAGATGCACACTGGCCGTACCCTCTGCAATTGCGACCACCGACGCGTTGGGGATGTCGAACCTATAGAGGCCTTGCGCACTCAATACCTGTGTGGGTGTATGGGGGATCGAATTGCCTTCGCTGTCCGTACCGGCCCAGATCAGCGTCACATGCGAATACGCACTGATTTCTGCGCTGGTAATCCAGGCCTGAATTTCCACATCCCAACTGCCCAACTCACCCAGATCAATCTCGGTTTCGCTCTCTGGGAAGGCCAGCCAAGGGGCCTCCGGGCGTATTTGATTAAGGTGCACATCAATCAGCGACACCGCCGACCAACGCGCCCACTCATCCGGCAGGTTGCCCCCGGCATCCCTGACTTGGAAGGCCACTCGGGTGAGTGGGTTATTGCCGGCGGCACTGATCGTGGCGTAGTCAACGGTCAGCGTAATGTCGCGCCCCTCCTCGCCGGGTTGCACCCGATGCAGCACCTGCTGTGAACCCCAGACCAGAATGATCAGGTCATAAGGGCGCATGTGCAGCCAGTGGCGAATAACAATCTTGATACCTATCAACGCGTCCGCTTCGCTGACGCCATTCAACAGAATCAGCGCCGGGATCACACAGACCAAACCCTGATGGCCGGGCAGTTGGTCATTCGGGTCACGTCCCCCTGGCCGGCTCAGGCTTACCCGTAACTTAAGCTCTTCAGTAAAACTTTCATTGTCGCTGGCGCGCCTTAGCTTGCCGAACACCGGGTTGGCCCAATATTCGACAATACGGCTTGCAGGCACCGTCAGCGGAATAAGGTCCAGGTTTTCATCGCCCTCGCGAATCGGGGTAGAGGCAACCGGAACATTGCGGTTGCCCCAGTAGAGTAAGGCAACGCTTCCCGCAGTCACAGCGACTTTTGGATTGACCAGGTACACGACCAACGGGCTCTCTGAATGCCGAAGGCCTACACCGCCATCGGCACCGTCAATATCACCCTCGACCGGCGGCTCAAGCAGCGGTACGACGATGGGAGGGAGACGTGGGGTCGGCGTCTTTTTCTTGGTCATGGCGAGAGTCCTTGCGACGGGTTTCGTCTGGTTTACCCGTATCAAACGCCTGAGAGCCGTGCTTGCCTACTGTCAGAATTAACAGGTGGCGACGAATGGTTGCACTCTTCTTTGTTGGCAGCAGTTTCCATTGGAAGAAGTCTACCTTCCTGCGTCATGTTTACGCAGCGTACCTTTTTTAGGTTTGCCTGAGATGTAATGCATTTCTGCTATAGGAAGAAAATGCTGGGCCTATCAGGTATTTTTTATATTTGAACACAAATAACAGTCGGTCCCATCAAACACTGATGCTCACCGGATTAAATAGCCGGACTTAAGCAAAAAAAACAAATCCGGCAACCTTAAACGATAAAGATGGGCAGGGAGTTATCCCGCCCACTCCCCGACACGCAAAAAATTCACCATATAAAAACCATTTATTATCTTTTCAATCATGCGTCCATCAAACCAACTTGCTTTAAGTTGGAACAAAGGTAAAAGCTGGCCCTTCGAACCCCGCCATGTCGCTAGCTAAATAAGCGACCGCCGATAGAACTCCATTCTCTCGTATGTAGTGCCCTGCCACAATACCGTCTCTTGTCGGAGCCTGCCATCGAACTCTATAGCGCGGATCCATACCTGCACTTATTTGCCGCAAGAATTGATGATAGTTGGAAAAATTCTCGTCAAATGCTTTGCTTATTGGTGCAGAATTATCGGCACCTGGCAATTGAATACCGCCCTGCGCATTGGCCCACTGGCTCAGTTGAGCAAACGATAACCTATCAGTGATAGGCGTCAAAATCATAACAAATACATTAGATACCCTCACCGGATAAAAAACTGTTGAGCCTGCTCCGTCCTCAACAGTGATTGTCACTAATCCGTTGCGAAGGCCGACAACTTTTCCTGAAGCATCTACACTGGCAATCAAGGGATTTGAAGAGATGTAATACCTGCCTGGGGCACCACCATCTGCTGTACGAACATCTGTATTCTGCGGGACTTCTCGAGTAGATAACCCATATGTTTGAAGTAACTTCACACCATTCAGCTCCATCGTTGATTGATCAATCGATAATGGACATGAATTACGGCTCACCAGCACCTCAGTAATTTTTGAATACCGCGGCATCTCGTCGCCACGTTTCAAGGTATAGAACGCAGTCACCGTACTGTTCAGGTTGTTTGTGACATAGAAGCTTTCGATGTCGTGCTCCGTGGTGTCACCGTCGACGGCCACCTGCACCGGAACTTCGACACGGGCATGCGGGCCGATCCAGTACATCCTGATCCAGTCCCCACGTTTTGTTTCAGTGAACGGTGCAAACACCTTCACGTAAGCGCCGATATCATCGGGGTTCAACTGGCCGCTGATCACCTTATCAACAATTGGTGGGGGCATCGTGCGCTGAAGCTGCCCGACGATAACTTGCATCCGCAGGGATTCCTGAGGCCGACCGCCAGGACGTGTGTGGGCATAGAACACCTCCACAAGCTGGCCAACGAAACGCAGGAGCTCATTGGGGTGCACGGTAAACAGCATGTCTCCGCTGGGCGTAGGTTCAATATCGTCGACTTCACGGCCCACCCGATGTTCGATGGTGTTGTCAGGGCTGCTCACCCGAAAGATCACTTCGAGATAACCGTTACCCGGCCAGCTTGCTTGCAGTGGAAAACGTACCGTCGCCGCGATATCGGGATTAATGTGGCCACCAAAGTCCTCGTCAATCGTCGGCGCCGGCCACCTGAACACTTCCCCGGTGATGTTCAGGTAGAGTTTTTTGGACGGCTGTTCCACCGTCCCCTTCTGAAACAGCAGATGCACACTGGCCGTACCCTCTGCAATGGCGACCACTGACGCGTTGGGGATGTCGAACCTATAGAGGCCTTGCGCACTCAATACCTGTGTGGGTGTATGGGGGATCGAATTGCCTTCGCTGTCCGTACCGGCCCAGATCAGCGTCACATGCGAATACGCACTGATTTCTGCGCTGGTAATCCAGGCCTCAATTTCCACATCCCAACTGCCCAACTCACCCAGGTCAATCTCGGTTTCGCTCTTTGGGAAGGCCAGCCAAGGGGCCTCCGGGCGTATTTGATTAAGGTGCACATCAATCAGCGACACCGCCGACCAACGCGCCCACTCATCCGGCAGGTTGCCCCCGGCATCCCTGACTTGGAAGGCCACTCGGGTGAGTGGGTTATTGCCGGCGGCACTGATCGTGGCGTAGTCAACGGTCAGCGTAATGTCGCGCCCCTCCTCGCCGGGTTGCACCCGATGCAGCACCTGCTGTGAACCCCAGACCAGAATGATCAGGTCATAAGGGCGCATGTGCAGCCAGTGGCGAATAACAATCTTGATACCTATCAACGCGTCCGCTTCGCTGACGCCATTCAACAGAATCAGCGCCGGGATCACACAGACCAAACCCTGATGGCCGGGCAGTTGGTCATTCGGGTCACGTCCCCCTGGCCGGCTCAGGCTTACCCGTAACTTAAGCTCTTCAGTAAAACTTTCATTGTCGCTGGCGCGCCTTAGCTTGCCGAACACCGGGTTGGCCCAATATTCGACAATACGGCTTGCAGGCACCGTCAGCGGAATAAGGTCCAGGTTTTCATCGCCCTCGCGAATCGGGGTAGAGGCAACCGGAACATTGCGGTTGCCCCAGTAGAGTAAGGCAATGCTTCCCGCAGTCACAGCGACTTTTGGATTGACCAGGTACACGACCAACGGATTCTCTGAATGCCGAAGGCCTACACCGCCATCGGCACCGTCAATATCACCCTCGACCGGCGGCTCAAGCAGCGGTACGACGATGGGAGGAAGAAGTGAGCTCGGCGTCTTTTTCTTGGTCATGGCGAGAGTCCTGCGACGGGTTTCGTCTGGCTTACCCGTATCAAACGCCTGAGAGCCGTGCTTGCCTACTGTCAGAACTAACAGGTGACGACGAATGGCCATCAGGCGAATCCATGTCACAAGGGCCGTCGGTCGGTACCTGTTAATTCTGACAGTATCCGAGGCGCGCGTTCAGGTGTTTGATGGCGTAAACGGCACGCTTGCCCTGGGGCCACGTGCGACGTCCTCTGTCAGGAGAGAGCTCATGTCAGCCAAAAAGAACCAGCCAGCAGTGCCGGTCAAACAGCCTACGGCCACAAAGGCTGCCGCCAAGCAGACGAGCGCCGTAACGCCCAAGGCACCCGCAAAACCCAAGGCCGTGACCTCAGCAAAAGGTAGTTTGAAGGCTGATAAAAAACGCACCCCCAAAAACCTCGACCGCCTCTACATTCCAGGCATGAGCGAAAACGTACCAGGCTTTGATGCAGGCATCCCGAAGTGGCTGTTTGAGTCAGGGGTGACGATACAGGTGGATAAAAACTGGGTCGCAGCGCCTGGCGATATCATTTCGGTGGGTAAGCTGGATAGTGCGGGAACGGTGGTGGTTTTCGCGACCAAAGAACTTACAGCCGACGACATCAAGCTCAACAACTACTTCTTTTCAGCCTCGTCACAAGACCTTCCCGATGGAAAGAATGCCCTGGTGTATGTTGTTCACTATGCCGGTGGTGCGCAGTACGACCAGTCATATCCATTGGAGGTTCTGGTAAAAACCGACATCCCTGCCGGTGATGATCAGGATCAAATAGAACCGGGGCATTCCGCGCTGAAATTCAGCCTGTCCGAAACGGTGATTGTCCCCGGCAACGCCAGCAGGGGCGTTACCGTAACCCTCCAGCTATACCCCAACCTGAATCCCACCGACCGAATCATCCTCCACTGGGGATCAGTCATCATCACTCAACAGGTCGGGGGAGCCGTGAAACCGACGGTTATCACGGTGACCTACCAGGACATCGTCGAAGCGGGCGACAGTGACCGCCTGTTGGTGTGGCTGGAAGTCATCGACCTGGTGGGGAATATTTCGACACCAGGGTCGGCAAGCATGCCGGTGTCGGTCAATCTGGACGTCACCAAGTACGACGGCCCCGTGATTGTAAATGCGGGACCGCTTGGTTATGTCGACTTGGAAGTACTCAACGAACAACCGCTTGAGGTGCAGATGTACACCCCGCCAACGGTTGGGCTGAAAGACGACTTGTACGATGTGATGTTCCGCTCATACCCGCCGAAGGGCGGTGTGAAGGTGGTTCACCAATTTGTGCCTATTAGGATTGCCGGGAGACCGGTATCGGCGTTCTTCGACTTCCTCGACGTACGGGCTGCCGCTGAAGGCCGCCTGGAGATCAGCTTCGTGCTGAGAAAGGCTGCCCCGCCCTTTGAGATCTATTCCAAGAAAACAACGGCCGAGGTCAAAGGCTCCATTTTCCGCCTGGAAGCACCTACGGTTGAAGGCTACCCAGACGATCATATCCACGACAATCCAGAGCACGTGATCGTCAACATTCCTTACTACGCGTGGCGCCAACCGACCGACCGCATTTCGTTGATCCTGCGCTACGTAAAATCGTTGAACGACATCATTCTGCACATCGAAGAAAAAGAGGTCGGCCCATCCTGGCCGGAACGCTCACCGGTGCAGCGCTTGCTCGAGCGTGTGCAATTGCAGCAGTTCAAAGGCTACCGTCCTGAACTGTATTACGTGATCTCCACCGGTTTCACCCAGGCACGTGCAGTGGACTTGAACGAATCCTGGCGTCGGGCACTGACCATCAGTTGAGCACGCCGCAGGCCCTCAACCGGTGCGGTCTAAAAAGTCGAGTAGCAACGTATTGACCTGCCGCGTTTGCTCGCTCTGGATCCAATGGCCACAGTTGTCCAGGACATGCTGTTCAAGGTCAGGCACCCACTCGGGCATTCGCTTGAGTGGGTGAGCTTCAAACACACCTACAGGATCGCGACTGCCAATCAGGAATAGCGCTGGCTTCGGCTCATTGGCGAGGCCTGTCTGAGGTTTTTTTCCAGCCTGCGGGATCCGTTGGCTAAGGACCAGCATCATTGATGGCAGGAATCACTCAATCAACTGCCCACCACCTCGGCAACAACTGCCGCACCCTGCCCTCCCCAAACCGATCATCCATCAACATCACCACGCCCCGGTCGTGCTGGCTGCGGATCACCCTCCCCGCCGCCTGCACGACCTTTTGGATGCCGGGGTACAGGTAGGTGTAGTCGTACCCTGCGCCAAAAATCGCCGCCATGCGCAGTTTTATCTGCTCGTTGACCGGGTTGAGTTGCGGCAATCCCAGGGTGGCGATAAATGCGCCGATCAGGCGTGTGCCCGGCAAGTCGATGCCTTCACCGAACGCGCCGCCCAGCACGGCAAAACCGACGCCTTGGCTGTGCTCGGTGAATTGATCGAGAAAGCCTTGGCGTTCAGCCTCGGCCATGCCCCGCGACTGTTGCCACAGCGGGATCCGCGGGTGTGTTTCGGCGAGCAGTTGCGCCACCTGTTGCAGGTAATCAAAGCTTGAGAAAAACGCCAGGTAGTTACCCGGTTGCAGGGCGAACTGGCGGGCGATCAGCTCGACAATCGGCGCCAGCGAGGCTTGGCGATGCACGAAACGGGTGGAGATTGCGTCGACAATGCGTACCTGCAGTTGCTCGGCCTTGAACGGCGATTCCACATCGACCCAAGCCGTGTCCGTCGGCAGCCCAAGCAGGTCGGCGTAGTAGTGGCGTGGGCTCAATGTGGCGGAGAACAACACGCTGCTGCGGGCTGCCGTCAAGCGCGGCCGGATGAATTCGGCGGGTACCACGTTACGCAGGCACAGGGTCGAGCTGCTGCGTTTGCCGCCGAGCTGGCGCTTGCTGATGTCGAAGATGAAGTGCTCGTTGAACAGCTCGGCGACCTTGGTAAATTGTAGCGCTTCGAAGTAGAAGGCTTGCAGGTCACCGCTGAGGGCTTCGGGGTGGTCGTTGAAGTAATCACCCAGGGCGCTGGTGCACAGGTTCAGGGCCTGGAGCAGTTTGTCCGGCCTGGAGGCATAGGCTTGGTACGGCGCGACCTGGTCTTTGTGCAGGGCGTTCCATTCGCGGTTGAGGCGCTGCAGGGGTTTCTTCAGCGGCTCGGGCGCGGTGTCGCGCAGGATCTTCAGGCTGTACTGGTCGAGGCTCGCGCTGTACATCGAGCGCGCACGTTCCACCAGGTTGTGGGCTTCGTCCACCAGCACGGCAGCGCGCCATTGGTTGAGTTGGGCCAGGCCGAAGAGCATGGCGCCGAAGTCGAAATAGTAGTTGTAGTCGGCAACCACCAGGTCGGCCCAGCGTGCCATTTCCTGGCTCAGGTAATAGGGGCACACCCTGTGATCGAGGGCGACATTGCGCAGGTTGTGTTGGTCGAGCAGGCGGACCTTGGACGCGGCAAGGCGGGCGGCGGGCAAACGGTCGTAGAAGCCCTTGGCCAAGGGGCAGGCGTCGCCGTGACAGGCCTTGTCCAAGTGCTCGCAGGCCTTGTCCCGCGCCACCAGCTCGAGAACACGCAGGGGCAGGTCGCTGCTGGCATGCAGCACCTTGGCTGCATCGAGGGCGAGTTGGCGACCGGGGGTCTTGGCGGTGAGGAAAAACACCTTGTCCAGTTGCTGGGGCGCCAGGGCCTTGAGCAGCGGGAAGATCGTGCCGATGGTCTTGCCGATGCCCGTGGGGGCCTGGGCCATCAGGCAACGGCCGGTGCTGACGGCCTTGTACACCGACTCGGCCAGAGTGCGTTGGCCGGGGCGAAAATCGGCATGGGGGAAACCCAAGGTCTGCGCCGCAACGTCGCGCGCTTCACGGTGCTGCATTTCCTGGCGGGCCCAGCCGAGAAACAGTGCACATTGCTGATTGAAGAACGCTTGCAGCTCGTCCGCCTGGAAACGTTGATTGAGCAGGGTTTCGCCTTCGCCGACGATATCGAAATACACCAGCGCCACGTCGATATCCGTGAGGCCAAGCTTCTGGCACATCAACCAGCCGTACACCTTGGCCTGGGCCCAATGCAGTTGCCGGTGGTTGGCGGGCTGGGCAGCCAGGTCGCCTCGATAGGTCTTCACTTCTTCCAGGCGGTTGGCGTCCGGGTCATAGCCGTCTGCCCTGCCCCGCACCTTCAGTTGCTGGTAGTCGCCCTCGAGGGCCACTTCGTTCTGGTAGTGCGCGCTGCGTCGCGAAGCAACGGTGCGATGGCCCGCTATACCTTCCTGGGCGCTGGGCGACGGGGTAAAGCGCAGGTCCAGGTCGCCGACCTTGGCGGTGAACTCGCACAGCGCCCGCACGGCTACGCTGTAGCTCAAGCGGGTTGCTCCGCCCAGCGTACGTAGCAGACGGTGACGGGCATCTGGTATTCACCGCAGAACTCCAGCCAACGCAGCTGGTTGTCCTGCAGGCGGTCGCCAGGGCCCTTGACCTCGATCATGCGATAGGTCTTCTGCGCCGGCCAGAACTGGATCAGGTCCGGCATGCCGGCGCGGTTGGCGCGGATATCCAGCAGCAACCGTTCGAACCAGTAGCGCAGGTGTTCGGCGGGCAGGCAGGCCAAGGCTTGTTCCAGCAGGTCTTCACTGAGCAGGTTCCAGAACACAAAGGGCGACTGGATCCCCCACTTATCGAGGTAGCGTTGGCGGATGGTGGTTGTGTAGCGCCCGTCCTGCAGTTGCGCAAAACACGCGTCAAACAGGGGGACGCGGCGCGCGTGGAAGTCTTCGCTGTGCAGGTCCGCCGGCCCACGCTGGAACGGGTGGAAAAACGCCCCCGGCAGCGGCGCGAAGATCGCATCCCAGCACAGCAGGCCGAACAGCGAATTGATCAGGCCGTTCTCGACGTAGTGCACCGGTGCATCAGGTGCGCTCAGGTGGGCCTGGACACAGGACTCCACCGACATCAACGGTTCCGGTAGCGCAAGTTCCAGGTCCAGGCGCGTGACTTCGCGGGATTTGAGCGTCGGCAGCCGGGGTTCGCCCAGCTTGCGGCGCAGGCGGGGCATCACGCGCAACAGCTGTTGCTGTTCGGCGGCACTTTCCGGTGCCTGTTGCGCGATGCTTGCCAGGGCCATGGCCTGGGCGTAATCCTCCTGGCGCTCCAGCACGCGAATCAGCCGCGCGCGGGCGCCGGGGTAGGCGCAGGTGCGGTAGACCTGCTGCGCCAGGTCCAACTCGGCACTGCGCTCGCAATACTGGCCGAGCTGGAACAACAGCTTGGCCCGGCGCTTTTCCAGCCAGGGGTTGTCGGTGTTCAGCGTGGCCACTTCAGCCAGCACCTGCGCCAGCGCCTCACCGCGTTCAAACGCCTGCTGGCATTGGTGCAGGAACAGAAAACCGTGCACGTCGGCGCGGCTGCGCAACCCCCGCGATTCGGCGCAGAACTCGACTTTTTCATAGGTGTAGATGCCCAGGTCCGCGAGGACAAACTCGGACCAGTCCTGGTGCAGGTTGCCGAAGAACATCAGCCGCAGGCGGTCGCATAACTCCATCACGGTGAGGCTGTACAGCGTGTCGGCCAGGTCCGGGCACCAGTCGGCGAAACGGCGCGTGTCGGTGAACTGCGCCGCCAACCCTTCCAGCCAATCGGCCTTCTTGCCCTTGGGCTGGTCGATCCAGGGTGCGAAGGTGCTGAGAATCTCGCCTTTTTGCAGCAAGGCGAATAATGCTTCAAATGCCAGAAGGTGGTTGTCGTCCACCCATCCCAATTCCCGCAGGGGCGCGGCAGCGGCATGGGGGCAACCGATCTCCACGTAGTGCAGCTTGCCCGCACGAAAATGCACGCCCTTGCGCATCACCATGCGCACCAAAAGCGCCTGGGAGGCTTGCGGCAACCTGTCGAATTGCTGAATGAAATGCTCTTCGTCAGGGTCGAGCAGATCGGCATAGCGTTGCCCCAGCCAATGCAGGACCTGGCGGAAGTTATGCAGGTAATAGAGCGGGTTTTCGAGGGGATTGGCCATGGTACGCATTGGTCGAATACTGGTTATGCATACAGAGTGCCGTCGTAAATGCGGTGTTGCAATCGGTAATAGATAAATGGCACACGCAACTTTTTGCATAAAAATGATCAGATGGGGAGTCGATGGCGTAACATTTGTCGCCCGCGTCCCTGGCGTGGGATTTTTCAGGGTTAAAGGTAAGGGTTATGAACATGAAGAATTTGGGGCTGCCACTGGTTGCACTCACTTTTCTGGTATTGGCCGGTTGCGCGACGCAAACCGTAGTGACACTGCAAAATGGCACGCAGTATTTGACCAAGGACTCTCCAAAAACCAAGACGGCCGACGGGTTTTATGAGTTCACCGATATCGCCGGCAAGCGCATCCGCGTCAAAGCCGACGATGTGGCCACGGTGCGCAAGGAAGACTGATTTCCAGCGGCCCGCACTGATCAAATGTGGGAGAGGGCTTGCCCCCTCCCACCGTTTTAACCGATCACAATCCCCTCCCCCGACAAGCCAACCACCCCCACCAACGTCACCGAATCCGCGCCAAAACTGATCACCGTATCCCCGCCCACGACCTTGGCGTGATCACGGTAATCCGCACTCCCCTCAACGTCCCTGAACACCAGCTTGTCCGTCGCTTGATAGCCGATAATCCGGTCCTGGCCAAACTGCCCGCTGAACAAAAAGGTGTTATGCCCGCTGCTGTCGCGGATCGTGTCATTGCCCTTGCCGCCCTCGATAAAGTCCGCGCCCTTGCCGCCCTGAATCAGGTCATTGCCGTCACTGCCAATGATGTAGGTATCGCCCTTGTGCGGTTCGGCATTGCGGTTGAGGTCCTGCACCCAGGTGGTGGCGCGTGCCGGGTCGGACAGGTTGGCGACGATAATCGTCGAGTCGCGGCTCATCTGCCCATAGAACCCGGACTCGAGGATGCGCGTCATCCCATCGCCATAACCCGTAGGCAAATGGGAGATCCAGGTCGGCAGGTTGGTGATGGAAAACGGCAGCACATTCCACAGCGTCGAAGCGTAGTGGTCGTTAAAGCTGACGATATTGTCGGTGGTCGATTCATGGGGTTTGTCATGCACGCCCAACGATGACCAATTGAAGGATGATCCGTCCAGCGCACGGAATACCGGGTCGTTTTCGTAGCCGATATTAAGCACCTTGTCGCCAGCGCTCTGGGTCGGCGAGGCGTAGGCCAGGTAGTTGGCGTCCTGGTAGAACCCCGCCCATTTGCTGCTGCTCAAGTCGGCCATGCTGTTGACCGCCAGGCCGCCCAGGCTATGGCCGCTGACCACTACGTCGTGGCCGCTGAGGCCGTGGGCACTGGCGTAGTCGGCGACGTTCTTGAGCAGGCCGCCAAAGGCTTCACCGGCATAGTTCTTCGCGTAATCCTTGGGGCCCAACGCTGCGAGCAGATCGCTGACCAGATCGCCAATGGAGTCGCTGACCAGCGTTTCCCGAGGGCCCGACGTACCGCGAAAACCGATACCGATTTCCAGCAGCTTGCCGGCTTCATCGTACTTGCCCAGCACCTCGACCTGGGCTGTGGTGTAGCCGGCTTTTTCGCCGAAGAACGTGCCTCGGGCGTCGACCTTGCCGGTATAGCCCAGGGTGCTTGCGCTGATGGGCGTCCAACCGGCTTGTTGCACGGCCTCCAAGGCGGCTTTCTCCGAATCCGGGTTCCAGGGAATGCCGGGAATCACGCCCTGGGAATCCGTACTGCCCAGCAGTGCAGCGACCAGCGTGGCCGGCAAACCGAGCCCCAGGCCGTTGTGCTGGTAGCCTACGGCAAAGCCGTTATCCAGGTTGTGATAGGCGTACAGCGTGATCGCCATGGCATCGGCGAACAACGCTTTGGAGCCCTCGGCTCCGAGGTTTTTATAGTCGAACACACCCATGGTATTGCCTCTCTGTTGTTGGAATTGTCGAGAAAGCCAATTAATGCGGTGCCGGTCCGAACGCCTCATCCACCTTGGCCAGGTCGGTGTCGCGCAGGTTGCCGGCGTAGTAGTGCAATTTGGTCCAGGCCATCAGGTAGTCGTAACGCGCCTGGGCCAGGTCGCGCCGCGTGCTGTAGAGCTGTTGTTCGGCGTTCAGCGCATCGAGGTTGACCCGCTCGCCACCGAGGATGCTCTGCTGGGTCGACAGCACCAGTGCTTCTGCGGAGGTCAGGGCCTTTTGGTAAGCGCGCAGTTTGCTCACGCCAGACAGGCACGCGCTGAACTGCCGACGCAGTTCGATCAGGGTCTCGCGGGTCTTGCCTTCCAGCTCGTACTCGGCCTGTTCCATGGCGCGACTGGCCTGGCGGGTGGACGCGGAGATGCCGCCACCGGCATACAACGGCAGGCTCACTTCGACGCCGATGGTGTTGGTGTCGTAGCGCTGGTTGTAGGTGTTGCCGCTGTCGGACTCCTGCTGGCGCGAACTGGCGTACGCAGTGACCTTGGGCAGGTGTCCGGCGCGGTTACGCTCCACTTCATAACGCGCGACTTCCAGGGCCTGGCGCTGGGACGCCAGCGTGGGGTTGTTGCTGATCGCCAGTTCATGCCAGGTGTCGTAGTTGGCCGGGGTCAGGGTGAACGCGGCGAAACCTTCGTTCAACGGGGCGAGGTCGTCGATGTTGACGCTTTGCACACCGATCAGCGCACCCAGTTCTCTAAGCGAGGCGTCCTGCTCGTCCAGCGCCTGGATCTCTTCGGCGGTGGCCAGCTCATAGCGCGACTCGGCTTCGAGGATATCGGTGCGGGTGCCCTCGCCCTGCTGGAACAGGTGCCGGTTCTGCTGGAACTGCTGCTCGAAGGCCTTCTTCTTGGCCCGTGCGATGTCGATCTGGTCCTGGGCAAACAGCGCCTGGGTGTAATAGCTCAGCACCCGCACCAGCAGCGCCTGGCTCTTGTCGCGAAAGCTTTCATCGGCGAACAGCGCCTGGGCCACGCCCTTGCGGTAGTTGGCGTAGGCCTCATAGTCGAACAGCGGCTGTTGCAGGCTGAAGGTCGAGCCGTAGCTGTTGTAGTTGCGGTCGTCGTGGTAATTGCCGCCGCGGCCGTCGGGCAAGGTGGCCTGGGAGTTGTTGCGGCCCTTGTTGTAGTTATACGACAGCTTGGGCAGCAAGCCTGCGCGGCCGATGGTGCGGTTTTCCAGGCCGGCGTCGCGCTCCTTGATCGCACCGAGAAACACCGGATCGTTACGCAAGGCCTGTTCGTATACATCGAACGGGCCCATGGCGGCCTGGGCGTTAATGCAGGTAAACAGCAAGGCGATGAACACAGCTTTCATGCTCATTCCTCGGTCAACGCGGAGCCGGCGCGGTCGAGCAGCGGCTTGAACAGGTAATTGAGCAACGAACGCTCGCCGGTGCGCACAAACATCTCGGCGGGCATGCCCGGCTTGATGACCAGGCCGTGGAGTGTCTCCAGTGCTGCCTCGCTGACGGTGGTGCGCAATACGTAATACGGCGCGCCGGTTTTTTCGTCGAGCATCTGGTCGGCGGAAATCAGGCTGACCTCCCCCGGCACACGCGGGGTGCGGCTCTGGTTGAAGGCGGTGAACAGGATATCCACCGGCAGGTGCGTGCCGACCTTGTCCACCAGGTGCACCGGCAAATGCCCTTCCACTTCCAGGCGCGTGCCCTGGGGCACGATTTCCAACAGGGTTTCACCGGCACGCACCACGGCGCCTTCGGTGTGCACGCTGAGGTTGACCGCAATGCCGTCAGCCGGTGCGTTGATCTCGCTGTGTTGCAGATCGAAGCCGGCCGAGGTGAGTTGCTGCTCGAGGGTCAGGCTGCGCAATTGCGCGTCGGCCAATTGGCTGCGCACGTCCTTCTGGTATTCCTCGCTGTGCTGCTGCAATTTCAGGCGCGATTCAAGGATGCCCTGCTCCACCCGGCCGCTCTCTCCGGTGTTCTGCGCCAGGTCCTGTTGCACCTGGGACAGCTGGCGTTGGTACTCCATCAGCCGGTTGCGCGGGATATAGCCGTTGTCGGCCAGGGGTTGCAGGTTGCTCAGTTGGTCGCGCAGGGACTGGGCCTGGGCGGTCAGGTCGCTGCGGGCGCGGCGCATGCCGTTGAGCTGTGCGGTGGCGCCCTCGATATTCGCGCGGATGCCCGCCTGTTCACGGGCAAAGGCTTCGCGACGGCTGCTGAACAATTGGCGCTGGCCTTCCAGGACCAACGCCAGTGCGGGATCGGGGTTGCTGCTCAGCTCGGCGGGAAAGGTGATAGCGGATTGATTGTCGCGCTCGCTCTGCCACCGCGCGACGCTGGCCCAGGCCATGCGGTACTGGGCCTGCAGGGACTGCACGTCGGCCTGATTCTGGGTCTGGTCGAGACGGAACAGCGGCTGGCCTTGCTTCACCAGCTCACCCTCCTTGACCAGGATCCGACTGACCACGCCGGGGCTGAAGGTTTGCACCGCCTTGCGTTTGCCCGACACCACCACCGTGCCCTGCACCGGGATACCCTGGTCCAGGGGCGCCAGGCTGGCCCAGAGGAAAAAGCCACCGGCACCGACCACGGTCAGCAGCCAGCCCATGCGTACGAAAAATCGGGCGTCGTGTTGTTCATGAATCATGCTGACATCCTTACTGCTTGACGCAAAACCTGTAGGAGCGAGCTTGCTCGCGAAAAACTCAGCGTCACCGCGTGTATCCAATCAGGGCGCATCATCGTTAACGCCCTTCGCGAGCAAGCTCGCTCCTACCTTGGGGCGCTTGGTCACGGTGGCCGGACAACGCCCGCAGCACGTCCTGGCTCGGCCCGAATGCCTGCAAACGCCCTTCGTTGAGCACCAGCAATTTATCGGCCTGGGCCAAGGCCGAAGAACGATGGGTCACCAGCACCACACTGCTGCCCTGGGCCTTCATCTGGACAATGGCGCTGGCCAGCGCGGCTTCGCCGACGGTGTCGAGGTTGGAGTTGGGCTCGTCCAGGACGATCAAGCGCGGCCCGCCGTACAGCGCACGCGCCAGAGCTACGCGTTGTTTCTGGCCGCCGGACAGACCACCGCCGTTATCGCCGAGGACCGTGTCATAACCGTGGGGCAGGCGCAGGATCAATTCATGCACGCCGGCTTGCTGCGCAGCCCGCACCACCCGCTCGGGGTCGGCCTCGCGAAAACGTGCGATGTTGTCGGCGATGCTGCCACTGAACAGTTCAATGTCCTGGGGCAGATAGCCGATGTACGGGCCGAGGTCGTCGCGGTCCCAGCGGTGAATGTCCGCACCGTCCAGGCGCACGGTGCCGGCCAGGGTCGGCCACACGCCCACCAACACACGGGCCAGGGTGGATTTGCCGGAGCCCGAGGCGCCAAGCACGCCGAGCACTTCGCCGGCGCCGAGGCTGAAGCTGACCTGATGCAGGGTGGGCATGCGCCGCCCGGGCGGCCCCGCGCTGACCTGTTCGAAGCTGACCTGGCCCTTGGGTGCGGGCAATTTCATCTGCTCCACTTCCGGCGGAAACTCGCGCAGCAATTCGTCCAGCCGCTGGTAGGCCAGCTTGGCCGAACTCCATTGCTTCCAGACCGCAATCAACTGGTCGATGGGGCTGAGTACACGGCCCATCAGGATCGAGCCCGCGATCATCATCCCGGCGGTCATGTCGCCCTTGATCACCAGCAGCGCGCCCAGACCCAGCACCAGGGATTGCAGGCACAGGCGCAGGGATTTGCTCAACGAGGTGATCACCGACCCGGTATCACTGGCTCTGTTCTGCAAACCCAGGAACTGCGAATGCACAGCAAACCAGCGGTGGCGCAACGCGCCGAGCATGCCCATGGCCTGGATGGTTTCGGCGTTGTGTAAATGGCTGGTGGCCAGCTGCGTCGACTGCTGGGAGAAGCCACTGGCCTCGCCCAAGGGTTTCTTGGTCAGGTATTCGTTGAGGCACGCAAGGCCGATCAACAGCACTGCGCCGGCGGTGGCCAACACCCCGAGCCAGACGTTGAAGAGGAAAATCACCAACAGATAGATGGGAAACCACGGCGCATCGAAGAACGCAAACAGCGCCGGCCCGGTGATGAATTGGCGGATATGGGTCAAGTCACCCAGGGATTGCCCGGCATGCCCCTGGCCGCGTTGCAGGTTGCGTTCGAACGCAGCCTTGTACACGCGCAAGTTGAAACGCCGCTCCAACTGGCTGCCGATGCGGATCACGATAAAACTGCGGATGACCTCGAGCAGGCCAATAAACGCAAAGAAGCCCACCACCATCAGGGTCAACATCACCAGGGTGGTTTCATTCTGCGAGGAGAGCACACGGTCATACACTTGCAGCATGTAGATCGACGGCACCAGCATCAACAGGTTAATCAGCGCGGTAAAACAACCGACGCTGATCAAGATGCTCTTGTATTCACCCAGCGCCTTGAATAAAGGCGCAACCGCATGGGGCCTGGCCATAGGTTCTGATCTTCCTTGAATCAAATTACGCGCATAAGTTTGCCGTCCTCCGCGATAGAGGCCGCTCAACTAATGAAATCGAGTTATAGGCTTATAACAACAACTAAGGCACTCGTTTTAATTCAACCACGGTGCCGGACTTCGTCCGCGCCTGATACTCGCCGTCTTTCTGACGATTCAAATGGGTGATCCCGCTGCCTTCGGCATTGAACAGCCAGATACCGTCGGGTGTGGGCGACCAGGTCAGGGGCTTGTCCCCCAGCCACTGCGCCACGCAGGCCACATCGCCGCCCAAAGCATTGGCCTGCTCGAGCAGGTCCAGTGCACACACCTGATCCTGCTGGTGCAACTGCCAATGCCCGGCCAGCTGGGCGCTGGTGGGTAAAACAAGACTGCTCGCCATTGCGTGGGCTCCTGCCGACACGAACATCACCTGCAATACGCAGGCGATCACATTGTAAAAACGCTGCATCTGTACGCTCCAGCCTGGAGACGCGGCGCTTGCGCGCCGCGCCCGTGCATCATGCCACGATGTCGCTGACCGCTGCCTGGCCGACGGTGGTGACGAGGAAATCCGCCACGCCGTGCCCGGAGAAGTCGACGGCCAGGGTGCCCAGGTTGGTGCCTGCCGCGTAGGTCAATACCGCATCGCCGGCATGCCCGGTAAAGGCATTGACGAAGGTCAGGCCGGCCCCTTTGGTGATGCCGCTGAGGTCGATCTTGTCGGAGCCCGAGGTGAAGTCAAAGATCTTGTCCGCCGCCCCTGGCTTGGAATCGGAACTGGCGCCGAACACAAACGTGTCGTTGCCCGCGCCGCCCCACAGTTGATCCGCGCCGCCGCCACCGTAGATGAGGTCGTTGCCGGCCCCACCCTTGATCACGTTGGCCGCGTTGTTGCCGATGATCAGGTCATTGCCCGCACCGCCGAACGCGTTCTCGACGGTCACGCCCTTGGCGATGGAGACGTTGCCGACCAGGCCGCCAACGTCGGAGAACGAGGCCTCATTGAGGTTGATCTTCTGGTTCTGGGTGAAGCCGGAGAAGTCCAGGGTGTCATTGCCGCCACCGTCCCAGACCGAGAACACCAGCTTGTCGGCGTTGGACGTGGCGCTGAGGAAATCACGCCCGGTGTTGGAGTTGAACCCGTAGGTGGTGTCGCCGGCGCGGGTGTTGTAGTTGGCACCGTAGAGCTTCTGGATCGCGGCGATGTCGTCGATCAGCGGGCCAGAGGCATAGGCTTCTACCCCGCCTTTACTGAAGTTCTGGTTGGTGTTGCTCTCGCTCCAGTAACTCATGAGGCTGTAGCCGCGCGTGTCCTGTCCATAGGTCGCGTCGTTGTAGGTCGGGGCGCCTTCGCCGGCGTTGTAGTCGCCAGGGTGAGCCAGGCCCAGGGTGTGCCCGATTTCGTGGGTCAGGGTCTGCCGGCCGTAGTTGTTCAGGTCCGGGGTCTTGTTCGGCGTGTAGCTGTTGTTGGTCAGGTACCACGAGGTGCCGTCGTAGCCTGCACCGGTGCCGGGCAGGTAGGCGAAGGCTGCCGCGCCGTCCTGGCCGCTGCTGTAGTTGGCGAATGTCATGTGGCCGTCACCGCCGGTGGCTTTCTCGGTGAAGGTGACGTTGGCCACGTCCGACCAGGATTGCATGGCCAGGGCGGCCTGTGCTTTCTGCTGGGCGTTGAACTGGCTGAAGCCCGAGATACCATGTTTGTTCATGGTGCTTGAGGACGCCGAGGTCAGGAAGGTGTAGGTCAGGTCGATCTTGCCGTTGCCGTCAAAGTCCCGGTACGCGGCGCCGTCGCGCAGCAGCTGGGTGGCCGCCTGGTCAACGGTGTAGGAGGGTTTGCCATTGATCGTGAGATTGCCGCCACGGTCATACAGATGGCTGAAGCTATCGATTTGCGAGTAAGCGGTGCTGGCTTGCGCCGCCGACACGATAGCCTTGTCTTTTGCTTTTGACATAAACGTACTTCCTTGTTTGCAAATGCATCAGTCTTGGGTCGATAGGAATCCCGTGGGCGAGATCGTCCTATCACTCGCCTCTTTTGAAGGCGTCACGAAACTGACACAACTTGAAATCTTTCGTCTACATCTTTTCCAGCATGAAAATCGGGCAACAAACATGCATTCCAAGTTAGGCGCCGTATCTGTTGGGCAACGTTGCTGTTGTCCGACAAAAGACAGCGGAGGGTTATTTAAATATTAAATAGCGCTAAAGCCGCTCAAGTTGAACGGCGCACTTGATAATTGGATCCATTGTATTGTCACGGTGTCATTGACGACATTAAACAGCCGCTGTTTATATTTATATATCGGCGCTGGCCCTCCATTATCGGGACGCGCGCCAGCCCGTGTCGTGCAATGCCCGTATCAACGTTTCGCCTTTCAAGCCCGGCACCTGTACGCCGTCGTCGGTCACCATGTCTTCGCCCGCCAGGATTGCGTTGATGATCGCCTCCTCCACCGCCTCCGCCGCAGCGCTGAACAGCGGGGATATATGATCGTTATTCACCATCTGCAAGGTGCTGCTCAACGGCAGGCCCTTGCGCGCGTAGTCCGCTGGCGGCAGTTCCTGGTTGCCAGTGGCGAAGGCCAGGAACAGGTCGCCGCTGGAATCCTCGGTGCCGCCGCCGGTGCGCGCGATGCCGATAGACGCGCGTTGTGCCAGGCGCTGGCATTGGTGCGGCAGCAGGGGCGCATCCGTGGCGATGATCACCACGATCGAGCCCATGCCCGGCGTGCCTCGTTCGGCAAAGGGTGACGGCAGGTCCATCAAGCGGCGGCCTACCGGATAGCCGTCGACCCGCAGTTCCTGGCGCTTGCCATGGTTGGCCTGGACCAGCACGCCGACAGTCCAACCGCCCTGCTCTGCCGGCAAACGGCGCGAGGCGCTGCCGATACCGCCCTTGAATTCATGGCAGATCATCCCCGTCCCACCGCCCACCGCGCCTTCTTGCACGGGGCCGCGTTCGGCGCTGTCCAGCGCCTGGCGCACATGCTCGGGGGTGACGTGCTGGCCCCAGATATCGTTGAGCAGGCCGTCGTAGGTTTCCATCACCACCGGCATGCACCAGTACACCGCCGGGTCCGCCAGGCGCTTGTGCTCCAGGGCAATCAAGGTGTCGCGCACGATGCCGATGCTGTGGGTGTTGGTGATGGCCAGCGGCGTGGTCAACAGGCCCGCCTCGCTGATCCATTCCAGGCCAGTGGCGTCGCCATTGCCGTTCAGCACGTGATACCCGGCAAAGCATGGCTGCAACCGCGCTTCCCCGGCGCGGGGCTGGACCACGCTGACGCCAGTGCGCACCTGTTTACCGTCGACGCGGGTCTTGAGCGTACAGTGACCGACCCGAACCCCGGGAACGTCGGTGATGGCATTCAACTCGCCGGGTGTGCCCAGCCCCAGCGTGATGCCCAATTGACGTGCACGCATAACCACTCCTTACAATTTTTGAAAGGCCGGACTCGACCGGCCACTGATGCAATACAGAATCACCGACAGGGCCAGCAAGCCGATGATGATCATGATGTCGCGTACTGACGCCGCGTAGATCAAGGTCACCAGCAAGTAACCCGCGCCCAGTGCAGCCAGCAACGCCGGCAGCGGCCACAGCGGCATGCGATAGGGATGCTCGCGGTCGCGCAGCAGCACGCGGCTCATCAGCGCGCTCAACGCCACCACCAGGTACACCAATATGATCAGCAATACGCTGAACGAGGTGAGGTCGGTCAGGTTGGAGCTGAAGCTCAGCAACGCCGACGGGATCGCCAGGAACAGCGTGGCCAGCCAGGGTGAATCCCAGCGCGGATGAATGCGGGTAAACAGCTTGTTGATGGTAGGCGTCCACAATGCATCGCGCCCGCTGCTGAACACCACGCGGCCAATCTGGATAACGATGGCGACGATGGCGTTGAACACCGACAGGAAGATGCCCGCGCTGACCAGGCGCGACAGGGTTTCATTGCCATGACTGGTGAGCAGGTAGCCGATGGGGTCCGGACTGCTGATCATCGCACTCAGTGACGGCGCGCCGATCAGCAGCGCCGTGATCGGCACCAGCTCGATCACCACCACCAGGCCCAGGGACCACAGCACCGCCTTGTGTACGCCCTTGCCCCCGCATTTCATGTCTTCGGCCAGCAACACGGCGGGGCCGTAACCGTTGTAGGAAAACAGGCCAATGCCTACCGCGCCGATCACCAGGGCCCAGGGCGCCAGGTGCAACACACCGTTTTCGACGATCTGGGGTTGAAACAGCACGCTGGCCGGCTGCACCGGGTTACCGAAGCCGATGCACACGATCACCAGCAACGCCGCGACTTCCAGCAGCAGGCAGGCCCCGGTGATCCAGGCGTTGAGCTTGATATTGAGGATACCCAGGGCGTAGCTGCACACCACGATCACCAGGGCCACGGTTTGCGCGTCGAATCTGGTACCCAAAGCATTGTTGAGGTAGGTTGCGGCACCGGTGGCCAATACCGGCGGGATAAACAGCAGCATCACCAATACGGTCAGGAACGTCGCGTAGCCGGCCATGCCGCCGAACACGCGCTTGGCATACACATACTCGCCACCGGCGCTGTTATGGGCGCGGCCCAGTTCGGCGTAGCAAAACGCGAACATCAGCGCGAGCAGCCCTGCCATCACGAACGCCAGGAACACGCCGCTGCCAGCCTGCTGGATGGCAAAGGGCGCGATCACGAAAACGGAACTGGCGGGGGTCACAGCCGAAACGGTAATGGCCACCACATCGAAGACGCTCAGGGTGGGTTTCAGCACGCCGTCGGGCGTGGGGGAAGTGCTCATATCGTTATCCTCTGTCGTTGTTCTTGGTGTGAGGCAGAAACGAAAGGTCTGAAAGTGGCGGGATATGTTTCCCGCTGAATGATGCCAAAGGTAACCGTGGGGTTTATGCCAGCCAATTCCCCTATTGGCGTACTCCCCTTGACGGCACCCGGCAAAAGCCGAACCCTTGGGGCGATCTTTTGTTGGCGGGAGCTTGCTACATGAGCCTGTTTCGTGAAGTCGGCATGCACGCCGGCCTGGGCCGCACTGTTGCGCACATCGGCACCGAGCGTTTCTGGAAACAGCTGGTGCTGTTGTTGCACCAATGCGTACCCTTCGATAACGCGCTGGCGATCTTCTATCCCGTGGATGGTGCGCCCCAGGCACTGGAAGAGTACGACGCCCAGCCGAGCAGCAAGCCGGCGTCGATGCTGGTGTACCTCAATGGCCTGTATTTGCTCGATCCGTTTTTCCAGGCGTGTCGCGAGGGGTATGCCAGCGGCGTGTACCGGCTTGAGGAAGTGGCGCCGGACCATTTTCGCCAGAGCGAGTATTTCCTCAGCTACTTCCACGACAACGTGCTGGAAGACGAGGTGCAATTGATCCTGCAGTTGCCGGGCGCGGGGACGTTGTCGCTGTCACTGGGCATGCAGCGGCGATTCAGCGTTGAGGAGACCGGGTTGCTGACGACGCTGGCCGCCTGGGTGCTGCCGTTGATGCAGCAGCACTGGCAACAAAGCACCCGGCGCGCGCCGGCCATGGACAGCCAGATCCGGGATGCACTGAGCCAATTCGGTTGCGGTGTGCTCTCGGACCGCGAACTGGAAATCGCCCGCCTGGTACTGCGCGGATTCTCGTCCAAGGCCATGGCCGAGCGCCTGCATATCTCGCCGGACACGGTAAAGGTGCACCGCCGGCATCTGTACGCGAAGCTGGACATCTCGTCACAGCCGGAACTGTTTTCGTTGTTTATCCAGTCGTTGGGGCATGACCTGGAAAACCCGTGAAGCCCAGGGTGTACTCAAACCAAGTGTGGGAGGTCCCACAATCTCTTCGACCTAGCGCTGTCACGCAGAAAACTGGGACCCCTGTGGTGAGCGGGCTTGTCCCGCGTCGGGCTGCGCAGCAGCCCCAAAACCAGGCGCAGAGGAATACCTGATACACCGCATTCGTCTTCATCAGGGGCGCTTCGCACCCCAGCGCGGGACAAGCCCGCTCACCACAAGAATGCGGTCGCCTGAAATTGTTTATGCAAGACTCAGATTAATGGGGGGCTCGCCCTCCCCCCACATCAGACTTCTTCAGCGGCCCATTCGAATGGTGTTCCACACCCGCGTGCGAATCCGGTCGATGTTCAGCGGCATCGCCTCCAGCGCGAATAACTTGCCCATCATTTCGTCGCTGGGGTAGATCTTGGTGTCCGCCTTGATCTCAGGGTCTACCAGGCTATCCGCTGCACGGTTGCCGTTGGCGTAGTGCACGGAGTTGGTGATGTCCGCCATCACCTGGGGCTCCAGCAGGTAGTTCATGAACGCGTAGCCGGCCTTTTCATCGGGGGCATCGGCGGGCATGGCCACCATGTCGAACCAGATGGCGGCGCCTTCCTTGGGAATCTGATAGCCGATCTTCACCCCATTCTTGGCCTCCTTGGCGCGGCTTTCGGCTTGCAGTACGTCGCCGGAGAAACCGACCGCCACGCAGATGTCGCCATTGGCCAGGTCGCCGGTGTATTTCGAGGAGTGGAAGTACGCCACATAGGGGCGCACTTTCATCAGCAGCGCCTCGGCCTTTTTGTAGTCTTCGGGTTTTTTACTGTGGGGCGGCAGCCCCAGGTAGTTGAGGGCGATGGGCAGCAATTCCGGGCCATTGTCGAGGATCGCTACCCCGCACTTGCTGAGCTTTTCCATGTATTCGGGCTTGAAGATCAGGTCCCAGGAATCAACCGGGGCGTCATCCCCCAACACGGCCTTGACCTTGTCGATGTTGTAACCGATGCCGGTACTGCCCCACAGGTACGGGAAGCCATGGGCATTACCCGGGTCGTTGTTTTCCAGGGCCTTGAGCAGTACGGGGTTGAGGTTTTTCCAGTTGGGCAACTGACTCTTGTCGAGCTTCTTCAGGGCGCCGCCCTGGATCTGCCGTGCCATGAAGTGGTTGGACGGAAACACCACGTCGTAGCCGGAGTTACCCGTCATCAGCTTGCCGTCGAGGGTTTCGTTACTGTCATACACGTCGTAGCTGAAACCGATGCCGGTTTGTTTCTGGAAATTCTTCGTTGTGTCCGGCGCGATATAGCTGGACCAGTTGTAGATCTTCACCGTCTCAGCGGCTTGGCTGATAGCGGCCACCCACATCAAGGGCAACAGGGCAATGGCTTTCATGGTTCGATTTCCTGGCGATTTTAGGGCTGTTTTTATGGCAGGCGATCAAGGATCAAAGCGTTACAAAATCAGTACGTAGGTTTTGCGCACGGTTGCCTGGATGTCCCAGATACCGGTGCTGTTGGCCGGCAACATCAGTGCGTCACCGGCTTGTATGTGAACGATTTCACCGTTGTCAGGGGTGAAGGTGCAGCGACCCTGGATAAAGTGGCAGAACTCCTGGGATGTGATCTGCCGACGCCAGCGGCCCGGGGTGCATTCCCAGATACCGGTCTCGACGCCGTCGCTGCGTTCAACGCTCAAGGTCGAGGCCACGGCGATCGGCTCGCCCAGGGGCACGGCCACCGGTGATGAGTCCGGCAGTTGGGCATGCAGCGCGTCTTTGAATTGAGTGATGCTCATGGGGTTTTCTCGTGTAGGTGAAACGGCTCAATGCATGAAACCTTCCATGAACCCGGCTATGCCGATCGCCAGCTTGCGGCGCCAAGGTGCTGTGTTGGGGTTGGCCAGCACCTGGTCTTCATGGACAAAACTGCGAATGATCGCGTTGTAGCCAAGCCAGCGGCATGGCTCCGGCTCCCAGGCCTTGAGCGCGTGCAGGCCACGCTCACGGATCACCCAGGGTTGGTGGATAAGCGGTGTGTCGCGACTGAGGATCAGGTCGGCCAGGGTGCGGCCGCCCAGGTTGGTGGCACCGACGCCCTCCCCGCCGTAACCACCGGCCAGGGCGATGCCGGTCTTGTGATCGCAGAGCATGTGCGGGCGGAAACGGCGCGACATGCCGAGGTTGCCACCCCAGGAATGGGTAATCCGCACCTTTTTCAGCTGTGGGAAGAGTTCGCCGAACAGGTAGCGGCGCAGTGCCACTTCGCTGTCAGTCAAATCAAAGTTGTGGCGCAATTTGCCGGCGAACTGGTAACCACCGCGGGCGCCGAACACCAGGCGGTTATCCACCGTACGCTGGCCATAGGTGACCTGGCGGCTGCTTTCGCCAAAGGCCTGGCCATGGCTCAGGCCGATTTCATCCCAGGTGCCGGCGGGCAGCGGTTCAGTGGCAACGATCAGGCTTTGCACCGGCAACTGGTATCGGCCGAGGGGCGGCAAGGTATTCGCATAACCCTCGACAGCCGGCACCACCCAGGCAGCGCGCACACGGGCCTTGGCGGTGCGCACAGTACCGGACTGCCAGTGGGTCACCGGCGTGTTTTCATAGATCGTCACGCCCATGCTCTCCACCACCCGCGCAAGACCGCGCACTAGCTTGGCCGGGTTGATCGTGGCGACATGGGGGGCATGGATACCGCCATAGGGCTTGGCGATGCGGATCTGTTCAGCCAACTGTCGAGGGCTCAGCCAGCGATAGTCGGCTTCGGTCAGGCCTTGGGCGTAGAGCTTGTCCAGGTAAGCGCGCAGGCTGCCTTCCTGCTCGGGGTAGCGTGCGGCGCAGTACAGCGCGCCGCCCTTGCGGTAGTCGCAGTCGATGCCTTCCCGGGCCAGCACTTGGGCCACTTCGTCGGGAATGCCATGCAGCAGGTCGAAGGAGGCGCGGCGCTGTTCAGGCGCAAGGCCGGCCAGCAGGCGGTCTTCGCCCAGCAGATTGCCCATCAGCCAGCCGCCGTTACGGCCCGAGGCGCCGAAGCCAGCGGTTTGCGCCTCGATAATCGCGATCTTCAACTCAGGCGCCTGGCGTTTCAGGTAGTAGGCGGTCCACATTCCCGTGTAACCGGCGCCGATAATGGCCACGTTGACGTCCAGGTCATGCTCAAGGGCCGGCCGCGCCAACAGCGGGTCGTCCAGTTGGTCCATCCATAAACTGATAGTGCGCCATGCCGGCATGCCAAGTTCCCCAACCACATTTCGATGGAGGGATCCTAGAACTCCGGGTTATTCGCTGTCTTGCGCGCGTGCACGCAGGGAAATTTGTTTGACGTAGGCCTTGGGCGACTGGCCGGTGTGCTGGCGGAAGGCGCTGTAGAACGCCGACAACGAATTGAAACCGGCGGCGAAGGCAAGGTCGTCGACCTTGATCGGTGGTTGCGCGGTATCCAGTGCGGCCAGCAGGTGCTGGAGCCGAGCCTGGTTGACGTAGCGGTAGAAGCTTTGCCCCAGCACCTGGTTGAGCAGGTAGGAAATCTGATTGCGGCTGTAGCCACACTCCTTGGCGACACGCTGCAGGTCCAGTTCCGGGTCCAGATAAGGCTGCCTGCACTCGAAGTACTGCTGCAAGTCATTGGCCATATGCCCCAATTGCTGGGGTGACAGGCCCAGGCGGCTGACGCTGGGGCGCTGGGCCTGGGAGGGTTGTTCATGCACCAATGACGCGTACTCGTTGACGCGCCAGATCAACCCATCGCGGACGGTGATGGCCTCGCTGGTACGGAATGACACCAGCCCCTGACCGCCGCGCAAGGTGATGCGGTACTGGATGAATGCCGTGTCGCCATCGGCACGGATGCGGTCGGTATGTTCAATGGCTTCGTCGGCTTCGCGGGGCATGCTGGCTTGCAGGTACTCACGCAGTTCGGCGTAACCGACCACACGGTTCTGGAAAAAGTCGTGGTACTGGATGTCCGGGTGGTAGTAGGACATCACGCCGTCAAGGTCGCGATGACGCCAGCACAGGTGGTGGCGCAACACCAGCTCACGCGTGGCGTGGGTGTTATGGCAATCATCGTCTGGCGCGATGTCGGGCATGGAAGGCTCTGAGGCGGGTAAACCTCGGAGATTGCCGAATTTTGCCACTGCCGACAATGGCCAATTGGAACTTCGCATTAGTGGCATTGTGCCCAATCGTGAGTAAGAGATGACCCACATCAAGTGAATGGCTGACAACCGCCGAACGGGGCAGAAAAAGTCACCTTGTACTTGCGAACGAATGCTATTTTTAGCTTCTACGACGCCACGACCAGTGACGGTCCTGGCCCCCTGCCGCGAGCTAAAGGAAGCGCTCAATGAACAAGGTGGGCAACATGAACAAAGTGACATTCCCCAACGCCTGCCAGCTGATGCGCTGGCATTTTCATCCGATGGGCTTCGAGGGCAGCATGGATGCGCCCGGCAGTATGGTCGCCCGCCTGTTCGACCGGGCCAGCGGCGAGACGCTGATTGCCATCGCCGGCATCCCCTGCGCCACCGTGATGAATGCTGCCGATGTGGAGCGGATTATCGAGGCGGTGGAGGATGAGTTGGAGTCGTTTGTGCCGCCGTTGTCGCTGAGGGCCTGATTCCGGTCCAGCCAGCAGAAAGAAGCTCAACTGTGGGAGGGGGCAAGCCTCCTCCCACGTTGGAATCGCATTTGTCCCCTACTAATGGCGCTGATCGTCGAAAAACGCTTTCCTGCCGTCGACCCGCTCCGAGGCTTTGGGCACATTCACCGCCTGGCCCTCGGTTTTTTCCACATACCAGTAGCAATGGCTCACGGCCCGGGTAATCCCGACGTAGGCCAGGCGCAGCACTTCGTCCTTTTGCGCAGTGTCGTAGGGTTCGCTGTTCCCGTCCTTGCCCAGGCCCGCCATGCGGTAGACCTGGTTCTTGTAGGGCGAGCTGGTCACATGCTGGCAATCACCGAGCAGGAACACCGCATCCGCCTGCAGGCCCTTGGCGCTGTGGTACGTCAGCTGCTTCAACCTGCGCGTCGCTACGGGCAAGCTAGAATCAACATTAACAATCGACTGAATATGCTCTTGAATCAGTAACTTATCGCTACTTTTTCGATACAGCATTAATATCGAATCGCCCCGTTGATAATGCTCCAGCAGTTGCCGCCCCAACGCCGCATCGTCCCGCTCCAATACCGTGACCGGCACCAAGGCTTTTGGCGTGCCGCTGGCCTTGGCCTTTTTCCCCGGGATGGCCGGTGCGGCGCGCACGATATGTTCGGCGGCGTCGATGATGTGCTGATGGCTGCGGTAGTTCTCGCCGAGCATGACGCGGGTAGTGCTCGGCGCCGGGAATTGCTGGTTGAATTCCATGAAGTACTTGGGCGAACTGCCGCGCCAGCCGTAGATCGACTGCCAGTCATCGCCCACGCACAGCAAGGACGAACGTTGCGCACCACGGCCCACATGCATCGCCGGCCCACGACTGCGGATTTCCCGCAGGCTCGCGCGTATCCACGAAACGATCTGGGGCGATACGTCCTGGAATTCGTCGATCATCAGGTGCGACATTGGCCGCAGCAGCGGATCGCTGAGGAGCTTGAGATTTTCCGGGGTGTTCTCGCCGAACAGCGAGAACATGCGGTTATAGGTCATGATCGGCGGTGATTGGTCGAGAAGGTGGTCTTCCAGGGCCTTCCAGAAAATGCTCAGGGCTTCGAAGAAGAACCGGTCCGGGTCGTCCTTGGCGAAGCTCATCTGGCCGACGGCGGTCGGCACGTCCAGCCCCAGGTTCTCGATAAAGCCGGCGGCCATCACGAAACTGTCCAGCAGCGGCGCCGACGCCAGCTCACCCTTGACCTTGTAATCAAAGCCGGGACCCGCGCTGGCATCCCCGGCGAGGCTGCTCAAAAGACGCTTTGATGCATCATAACTATCCATCCATATCAATGGCTTACGACAGAAAGCTTGAAACAAGGTGCGCTTTACCGCCCACTCTGCACGGACCGACAGCTTCGAATTCGGCCGGCTGACCTGGGGGTTTTCCCTGGCGTCAAAGCCCAGCACTACCCACGCATCCAGCGCCGGGATATAGCCGTGGCAATGGAACTGCGCGCCATTGATTTCGAAGCGCTGGCGACTGGGCTCAATCCCCTTGATCGGCCAGGCGCCGGCACGAAACCACAGGTCCTCGATCACATCGCAGAGTTCTTCATCGCGCTTGGCCGCCAGTTCGGTCACCGCTATGCGCTTTTGTACATCCGGATGATCGCGCTCCAGTTCGCGCAGTTGCAGGCCGTGGCGTGCCAGCGGTGCAATCAGTTCACGAAACCGTGCATGTCGCCCCTGCAACTGGTGGTAGCAGGCATTCATCTGCTGGCGCTGGGCGTCGCTGATGCGCAGGTCGAACGGGTTGCTGTCAGCGTCTTCGAAACCGGCACTGAGGTTTTCAAACGCCTGCAGGCGCTCAAAACCCGGCAGGCTGCGGACCATCGGCAGGATGCGCGAGTGAAAGGTGCGTACCACCGCCTGGGCTTCTTTCATATCAATGGGTTGGCCCCACAGGGTGAGAATGTCCATGAGCTTGTTGATGAAGTCTTTGCGCGACTCGCGGGTGAAGGTCACCACGGTCATCGAGCTCAATTCGAACCCCAGGTAATGGGTGAGCAGCAAAATACGCAGCACCAGCGAGGTGGATTTACCCGCGCCGGCACCGGCGATCACCGAGGTTGACGGCGTATCGCTGAAGATCATCTTCCATTGCGCCGCGCTCGGCTGGGCATGGGCCGGCAGCAACCGGGCCACATCAGCCTTGATGCGTTTCTTCACGTCGGCGGTCAAGGGTAGCCGCCAATCGTCGAACAGGCTGTCATCGACGCCGGGCGCGCGGTGCTCATCGGGACGGAAGTCGCGGATCAACAGGACTTGTCGGCCTTCCTCGAGGCCATCGGCCTTGCCCTCGCGATAGCCATACTCCACGCCGGCCTCGTGACCACTGCGAAAACCATCGGCCTGCCCGTGCAACCAGGAAAACCGATGCTGTGCGCGCAAACGCGTCAGGCCATGGCCAAACAGGCGTGCGGCAAGGCGTTTGAGCAGCGGCATTTCCGCCAATGGGCGCAGTTCGGGGGGCAGATCAGGCTTGTGTTGCGGCACGCGGACTCCTGCGATGAGCTGGGTTTTGACAAGGGCACCATGGTCGCCGGAATCGGCGCTCAGTTCCAGCCAATTGCTTTACCGTCATGCAGTTAGGCGATGAAGTGAAAGTCAAAACGCCAGCAATCAATCTAATTAACCGATAGGAATCAGGCATTTTTTACGCTTTTTTTCGATCATGGGCTCACGGATCATAGGCGCCATCAACAGGAGACGATCATGCTTGAACTTCGACCTTTCAACGCCCTGGGCGGCGCCCACCATGGCTGGCTTGACGCCCATCACCACTTTTCATTTGCCGAATACCACGACCCCGAGCGTATGCATTGGGGCAACCTGCGGGTCTGGAACGACGACATCATCGCCCCCGGCACCGGCTTCCCGCAGCACGCCCATCGCGACATGGAGATCATTACCTATGTGCGTGAAGGCGCCATCAGCCACGCCGACAACCTGGGCAACAAGGGCCGCACCGAGGCCGGTGATGTGCAGGTGATGAGCGCAGGCACGGGGATCGCCCACAGCGAGTACAACCTGGAAGCCACGCCGACCAAGATCTTCCAGATCTGGATCATCCCGAACGAGGCCGGCCTGCCACCCTCCTGGGGCGCCAAGCCGTTTCCGAAAGGTGATCGCGAAGGGTTTGTGACCCTGGCCAGTGGCAAGGCCGGTGACAGCGAGAGCCTGCGCATCCGCGCGGATGCACGCCTGGTAGCGGCGAACCTGAAAGCCGGGGAAAGCGCGGAATACCGCTTGGACATTGGGCGTCGGGCTTATCTGGTACCGGCGACCGGCGTGATTGAGGTCAACGGCTTGCGTGCGCACGCTCGAGACGGTGTGGCGGTTGAGGATGAGCAAGTGTTGCGGGTAACGGCGGTTGAAGACAGCGAGATCGTGCTGGTCGATCTGGCCTGATCCAACGCTTTGGCCCAATAAACTATGGGAGAGGCTTGCCCTAATGCCAGTCAGTTAAGCGTACATCGCCTCCTGTAGGAGCGAGCTTGCTCGCGAAAAACGTCAACGATAACGCGTGCTTCCTGAATGAAAGCGGCGCCTGTGAGTTTTTCGCGAGCAAGCTCGCTCCTACAAAAAGCCTTAACTGACTGGCATTAAGGCTTGCCCCCTCCCATATTGGGGTTATTCCGAGATAGCGCCGTCTACCAGCACCTGCGCCTCTTCCACCAGCTGCTTGAGGTGGTCCTCGCCAATGAAGCTCTCGGCGTAGATCTTGTAGATGTCCTCGGTACCCGACGGCCGCGCGGCAAACCAGCCGTTTTCGGTCATCACCTTCAACCCGCCGATCGCCTGGTTATTGCCTGGCGCATGGCTGAGGATCTGCTGGATGCTTTCGCCTGCAAGCTCGGTGGAAGTCACCTGTTGCGGCGACAGCTTGCCCAGCAAGGCTTTTTGCGCCGGGGTGGCCTTGGCGTCGACACGAATGGCGAACGGCTCCCCCAAGGCATCGGTGAGACCACGGTAGATCTGGCTCGGGTCCTGGCCTTTGCGCGAGGTCATTTCCGCCGCCAGCAAGGCCGGGATCAGGCCGTCCTTGTCGGTGCTCCACACCGTGCCATCCTTGCGCAGGAACGACGCCCCGGCGCTTTCTTCGCCGCCAAAGCCCAATGAACCCTCGAACAGGCCATCGGCAAACCACTTGAAGCCCACAGGCACTTCATAGAGACGACGACCGATGCGCGCGGCCACGCGATCGATCAGGCCGCTGCTGACCACGGTCTTGCCCACGGCCGCATCGGCGCGCCAGTCTGGACGGTTCTGGAACAGGTAGTCGATGGACACCGCCAGGTAGTTGTTCGGCGCCAACAGGCCGCCGGACGGGGTCACGATGCCATGACGGTCGTGGTCCGGGTCGCAGGCGAAGGCCACGTCGAAGCGTTCCTTGAGACCGATCAGGCCTTGCATGGCGTAGCTGGAGGACGGGTCCATGCGGATCTGGCCGTCCCAGTCGACGCTCATGAAGCGGAACGTGGCGTCGACTTCAGTGTTCACCACCTCCAGGTTCAGTCGATAGTGCTCGGCAATCGCCGACCAGTAGCGCACCCCTGCTCCGCCCAGCGGGTCCACGCCCAGGCGCAGGCCGGCGCTGCGGATGGCGTCCATGTCGATCACGTTGATCAGGTCGGCCACGTAGCTGTTGAGGTAGTCATGGCGATGGGTGGTGTCGGCCTTGAGCGCCTGCGCATGGGTGATGCGCTTGACCCCCGCCAGTTTATTGGCCAGCAGCTCGTTGGCCTTGGCTTCGATCCACTTGGTGACGTGGGTATCGGCCGGGCCGCCGTTGGGCGGGTTGTACTTGTAGCCACCACTTTGCGGCGGGTTGTGGGACGGCGTGATAACGATGCCGTCGGCCAGGCCGCTGGTACGGCCACGGTTGTAGCAGATGATGGCGTGGGAAATTGCCGGGGTTGGCGTGTATTCATCGCCTTCGGCGAGCATCACGTGCACACCATTGGCGGCCAACACTTCCAGCGCGCTTGCACCGGCCGGGGTCGACAGTGCATGGGTATCCAGGCCAACGAACAGCGGGCCGTTGATGCCTTGGGCTTCGCGATACAGGCAGATGGCCTGGCTGATGGCAAGCACATGCCATTCGTTGAAGCTCAGTTCGAACGAGCTGCCACGGTGCCCGGAGGTACCAAAGGCTACGCGCTGGGTAGAGATCGCTGCATCAGGCTGGCCGGTGTAATAGGCCGTGACCAGTCGCGGGATATCCACCAGCAACTGGGCCGGCGCCGGCTTGCCCGCAAAAGGACTGATTGTCATGCATAAACCTCGGATAGAAGGATTCGGAAAAAATGCCAGTTTACTGAGAGTTGGACTGCTGCGCGATGGTATCGATCCTACATCGTTAAGAGAAATTTCACCCAGTCTGCGCCTGGCGCAACGCGTCGCTCAATGCTTCCAGGGCAATATCCAGATTGGGCTGCCCGTGGAAGGTGTGACTCACGCGCAGGTGCTGCTGGTGCAAGCCACTGACACTGAACAGCTCCCCGGGGGCGATCACCACTTGCCGTGCCAGCAGGCGCTGAAATGCCTGGCGCATGTCTACGGCACGGGTGGAGGCCAGCCAGAACGCGGCACCGGCGGCCGGCATCCGATAAGTCACCTGGTCGCCCAAGTGCTGTTCCAGACGCTGGCTCATGTGCGCCGCCTGCTCGCTCAAGCGTTGGCGCAGCGTGTGCAGGTGCTGGTCAATCCGCCCGCTTTGGTACAAACGGGCAATCGCGCGCTGACGGATCGACGATAAACGGAATGAGCGCAGCAGGAACTGACGCTGCAACTCATTGCTCATGCGCCGGCACAGCAGGTAGCCGTAGGGGGCTTCCGAGCCGAGCACTTTCTCGAACGAAGAAAACACGATCAGCCGCTCAGGGTTTACCCGTTCACGCAATGCGGTGTGGGGGGCTTCAAAACCCAGCTCGCCAAAGGTGTCGTTTTCAAGCAACCAACAACCGGACTGCTCCAGCAGGTGTGCCACGTCGAGACGCTCGTCGATTGACATGGCCACCCCGCTGGGCAGGCTGACGGAAGACGAGAGCAACACCAGATGCACAGGCTCATCACGCAACAGCTTCCCCAGCACAGTTCGATCCAGGCGGCCCTCCAGCGTCCAGGGCAACTCGATGATGCGCACCCCGGCGTCCTGCAACAGGCGCAGGATCAACCAGTCGCAGGGCGACTCGACAATCACGGTGGTGCCCCGCAGGCCCAGCACTTCGATCAGGATGTCCAACACGCCGCGCAGGTCGGCGCCGATGTACACGTCGTCGGCATGCCAGCAGCGCGTGGGCGACGAGGTATAGCGCGCGGCCAGGGCTGCGCGTAATTCCCATACACCGCAGGGCTGGGACCAGGGCTGCAAATGCGACGGGTACTGGCGCACCAGTTCCCGCTCGAGCCGCAGCAGTGTTTCATCCAGGGAGCCCAGCAATGCCGGCTCGTCACCACTGAGTACCAGCATGCCGGGGCGCCGGGCCGCCGCGTAGAGGCGATCAAGCAGGCCCCCGCCGGCCCACGCCAGCGGGTTTGCCGACATCGGCCAGGCGTAATAGCCGGATTTGGCCACCGAATACACCCTGCCCTCCTTCTCCAGCAGCGCATAGGCGTACTGGATCGTCGAAATGGACACGTTCAGGCGTCCGGCCAACTGCCGTAACGACGGCAGTTTTACCCGGGTGTCGGTACTGACCTCGTTGATCAGGCTGATCATGTAGCGATAGACCGCCTGATACGCGAAATCCGCCTGACGCTCGCCGCGCAGCGTCATCGCCCGAACAATGGCACGGCCTGCGCGGCGCCCTGGGCCGCAGCGGCGCGACACATGCCGTTTTCTCTGGCCAGCGGCCGTTTGCGGTACAGGTGCTGCAACAAGGGCATCGGCAAACCGCTGGTGTCCGTTACCCACTGCTGCAGCATTTCGGCGGAACCGTTGCCCTGGAGGACTTTGTGCAACTCAGGCAACGCCACCAGCATGCCCGGGTGACATTGGCGCAGATAACCTTCCAGTCGCTCTCCGTGATGAACAAAGGGTGAAAACAGCAGGCAGGTCAGTTGGGTCTCATCCAAGCCGAAGAACTCCTGGGCGTAGGTACTCCAGAGCATGCGCCCTTCGCGGGTCCCGGCCTGAACGAGCAAGTCGTCGGGCATGCGCAGACGGCGCATGTACGCGGCGGCCTGCTGGACAAAACCTTCGACGCCTTCCTCATAATCCAGCGCACGCAGGCATTCGGCCTGCAACCCACGTAGATGAGCCATCAGCAACGGATTGGAATAGGCCGGATGGCTGAAGTGAAAGCCCAGTGGATCGGGAGCGTAGGCCATGAACTCGGTCAGCAGGGAGGTCGACGCGATGTCGACATCTTCCAGCAGGTCGGCGATGCCGATGTAGGCCAAGTGACGATGCCCCGCCGTGCTGGGGTTATCACTGGCCACGTAATGCTCACCGAACACATCCTGGAAATAACCGGTGCTCCACTCGTCCATGTGGGCGAACAACGCGTTGAGCGACAGCGGATGGCCCTTGGGAACATGGACGCCTGCGCCCTGGGCGGTTTTCTTGAGCCAGGCGAGAAACTGACTCTGCCTACGCGGGGAGTCACCACTGACCAGCGCATGGACGCCGCCATTGCACGTGGTGACACGCTGGTAAAAATCACCGACGGCCAGGTAAGTGTCGTTGCACAGGGTGGCGCGGCAGTCCCCGGCACTCACATGGCCCACCATCAACATATTGCGCTGGCTGATCTTTCGCCCGATCGCTGAGACCGGACGCTGGTGATTGAAGGGTTGTACCTCCTGGTTTTCCACCATCAACAACTCGACACGCGGGTCATCGTGGAGAAACAGCCGGCCGTAGCCGCGATTCAGGGTATCGAGCTGCCCGTCGGTCATGCCCGCGTGCCGTAGCGTCGCGACCCTCAGTTGAAAGGTACGTGGCGCGCGACCGGCAATGGTCAGTTGAGCCGCTCGGAGCAGCGCCAGGGTATAGCTGCTGACTTCACCGCCACCGTGGGCCACCAGTACCTTGAAATCCCCCACCTGCTCCATCCCGCCTGCCGCGACAATGATTCGCTGGACCAGTAACTGGAGAGCGGTACGTCCCGCGCGAGTGAAGTGCCCGATCAGACGTTGCAGAACTTGCTGGTAAACATGATTCATAGCCTGTTCGTGAATAGTGCTCATAGTTCTACTACCCGAGTTGAAATATCAGTTTCAAGCAACTGCTGACAGTGTTTGCTTGACCTATTTTGCGTGTAGGAAAATCGCGCCTCGCATTGTGCGCCGATGATTAGACACTAGCACCACGCAACAAAACGACAGGGATTGCCGGGAAGCATTTTTCACCCGTAAAAGCGCATAACCTAATGAAAATATTGGTAAAAATTTCTAAAAGGTTAGCCTTAGGAGGCTTCCGACAAGGTCCTACGCGTTTTTAACCAGCCTTTTAAAGAAGTGTCCGACAATAGGCTCAAACAACTTTTCCATTTGCATGGCCGGTACGCTTTATGAAAGTACCTGTCTTGCTGAGTACACCTGTGGGCCGCGTCGATAGTTCGAGCAACTATCAGCAGCCGAGTCATGGATTCAATCATTGCTCAGTCCTTGAGATGAAAGTGAAGGCGCAATTATCAGTGTTGGAATAATGATTAATAGATACAGAAGCGGGCCGAAAACCAGTTCAGATGAACAACCGATGTCGCGTAAAAGGTGCACATGCAACGACGCCGCACTGGGATTCAGGGCGGCGTCAGGGAGAGAGGGCCGGATTTGTGGGCTGAAAGTACCAGGTCGGCAGCTTCTGGAGCGGGCGGGTTAAGCCCTGTCAAATGGCGCATTTGCCCCATTCACTCAGGCGTCGGAGTACTCATTTACGAATACTCCTACAGCTCAAACAGCCGCAACCTGCAACGCAACCCGCTCGCGGCACGGGCATTCATCCATGTAACGGTGGGCTTCGACAAACTGATTGAACGGAAACACCGTGGTTTTCAGGGGCACGAGCACACGATCGGCGGTCAGTTGGTTGATGTCACGCAACGCACGCTGCAACGCCACCTGATCCTGGATGATGCCCAGCTCCGGCTTGCCGGTGAAGTTGCCGATACAGTGCACGAAGAACTGAATGTTCTTCTGGAACGCCGCGCACGCCGGGAACGGTGTCTGGTTACCGCCCTGCAAGCCATACAGCACCAGGCTGCCACGGGGCGCCAGCACATCACCGAGCAACGACATCTGCGGGCCACCCAAGCCATCGAACACCACGTCGACACCGCGGTTGTCGGTGAACTTGTTGATTTGCATCAGCAGGTCCTGTTCCTCGGTGACAATGACTTTTTCTGCGCCCAGAGAAAGCAGGTACTCGCGCTCAGCGCTGTCCTTGGTGGCGGCAATCACCCGCACACCCAGGGCCTTGCCCAGTTGCACAAACGAAGGGCCGGCACAGTGGCTGGCGTCAGTCACCAGGGCAAACTGCCCGGGCTTGACCCGTGCCAGGTCCACATACGCAAAGTAGGCGATCAGCAGCGGCGTGTAGTGCACGCTGGCTTCGATGGGGCTCAGGACGTCCGGATAGCGGGTCAGGGCCGAACGGGGCAGGACGATCTGCTCGCCATACACCGGGTAATCATTGGGGCTCTCGGCCGGAAAACTGGCCACCTTATCGCCCACTGCCAAGTCATCCACGCCCTCGCCCAAGGCTACGACCACCCCGGCCATCTCATGGCCAAGGCCGGATGGAAGGCGTGCGTGGGAAGACGCCAGGTTCTGGCGCCACAAAATGTCATACCAGCTGATGCCAATCGCCTCGACACGGACCTGCACTTCGCCCGGTGCGGGCTGCGCGGCTGCATGCTCTTCGCACTTGAGCACCTCGGCCGGACCAAACTTGTGAAAACGGATCGTGCGGGACATCGCAAACCTCGTCAAAGTAACCTCTATTGCCATGAACTCTATCTGGGCTTTCCGGCTAAGACCACCGGTCGCCGTTAATAGTCGACATGTCTGTCATTGATTCCGCATCTGAGGAATAGACCTCAAGTATCGTAGGAAAACTCAATTAGCCGGTGCAGAGTACCAGCCTTTCCCCGTAAGATTCATACCGGTCACGCGTCTGAATGGACCTTCAGGGCTCTTATATGGCCGCTCTCGTCAAGTAAAGCTGACTCTTCCAGGACACAAGATGAACCGTAACGACCTGCGTCGTGTCGACCTTAACCTCTTGATCGTATTCGAAACCTTGATGCATGAGCGCAGTGTGACCCGCGCTGCCGAGAAATTGTTCCTTGGCCAGCCGGCCATCAGCGCAGCGTTATCGCGCTTGCGCGGGCTGTTCGATGACCCGTTGTTCGTACGCACCGGGCGCACCATGGAACCCTCGGCCCGCGCCGTGGAAATCTTCGCCCTGCTCTCCCCGGCCCTGGACTCGATTTCCACCGCCGTCAGCCGCGCCGCCGAGTTCGACCCGGCCACCAGCACCGCGGTGTTCCGCATCGGCCTGTCCGACGACGTCGAATTCGCCCTGCTGCCCCAACTGCTCAAACGTCTGCGCGCCGAAGCCCCCGGCATCGTACTGGTGGTGCGCCGCGTCAACTACATCCTGATGCCCGGCCTGCTCGCCTCCGGCGAAATTTCCATCGGCGTCAGCTACACCGCCGACCTGCCGGCCAACGCCAAGCGCAAAGTACTGCGCCGCAGCCTGCCGAAACTGCTGCGCGCCGACAGCGTGCCGGGCGCCCTGAGCCTCGACGACTTCTGCGCCCGCCCCCACGCCCTGGTGTCGTTCGCCGGCGACTTGAGCGGGTTTATCGATGAAGAGTTGGAAAAGCTCGACCGCAAGCGCCATGTGGTGCTCGCAGTACCGCAGTTCAACGGCCTGGGGACGTTGCTGGCAGGCACCGACATTGTTGCCATCGTGCCGGACTACGCGGCCGAAGCACTGACGGCCGCGGGAGGCTTGCGTGCAGAAGAACCGCCATTGCCGGTGCGCACGTTCGAATTGCACATGGCGTGGCGTGGGTCGCAGGACAATGATCCGGGGGAGCGGTGGTTGAGGTCGCGGATTCAGATGTTTTTTGGCGACCCTGAGAGTCTCTAGGTTTTGTCGGACAGGCTGTTTAGCTGATCATTTTAGCCTTTTCATAGACTATGGAGATCCATCCACTTCCAGTGGATCGCTACATTGGGGGCACATCTGAGAGCATGCTTTGGAGGGTTTCAAAAGGATGCCCTCAGCCTGAGGCCAAGCAGCCTATCGATGAGGATGAGTGGACTGAGGGACACATGAACCCTCGGCCCTACCCCATATCAATGACCGGGCCGTAGTGAGCACGCCACCCACCACGCTGGATAAATGCGTGCAAATGTAAAAAATTATGATGGCATAATGCCTCGGCAACCTGCAAAATCCACACGTTTCCAACGGATTTGAAGGACCGGTTCCGATGACATGGCCAGTCACGCTGAAACTCGACAGCGCAGCCTACCCGCTCAGCGTGGTGCAACGCGCCGCTTATTCCTTGGCCGACACTGTCGCGATCCAGGTCGGTATTGAAACCAATCAGATAAGTCTCACTGCCCACCCCGCTGAAGCAAGGCTAACGCTTTCCCCGGAGAAGGCTCACTCGCTGATCCTTCAGCATCTGAACGACTTCGCCCTACGCGACCATATCAACCGCGAAACAATAGGGTTGCGCGAAGTCCTGGCCCGAGCCGCTCTCGCTGGATGTGGGATTTCCCAGTGACACTGATTGCGACAGACGCCAAGCACTACCGCTTGCTGCCTTTTCGATTCATGCGCATGAACACGGGACATGACCGTGACATCCTGCTCACCTCCGATACCGGTGAGTACATGCACGTGAACGACGCGCAATTACGAGCCCTCAGTTACTTCGACGTTCAAGCAAGTACGCCTTTTTACAAGGACCTGCTGGCCCGCCACTTCATCTATGAACCAGGCCGCCACGACCCGTTCCCGGAAATGGCCGCGCAGTATCGCAGCCGCAAGGACTTCCTCTTCCAGGGCCCTGCACTGCACTTGTTCGTGGTGACATTGCGCTGCAACCATACCTGCCAGTACTGCCAGGTGTCGCGGGCCCCTCTGGGAGGATCCGGCCACGACCTGTCGGAAACGGATGCGCAGGCGGCGGTCGATCGCCTGTTCGAATCGAACGCTCCCGCCCTGACTGTGGAGTTTCAGGGTGGCGAGCCGCTTCTGGCCTTCGAGCGCGTCCGACAGATTGTCGAATGGATCGTCGAACGGAACGTGGTCGAACAACGGGATATCCAGTTCGTCATCACCACCACGCTGCACCACCTGACGGAGGAAATACTCGACTTCGCAGAGCAAAATCGTATCCAGTTTTCGACCTCGCTCGATGGGCCGGCGCCCTTGCACAACGCCAACCGCCCTACCCCGTCACGAGACTCCTACGAACGCACTGTGAAAGGCATCCAGTGGGTCCGTGAGCGCCTTGGCCATGATGCAGTTTCCGCGCTGACCACGCTGACTTCAAGAAGCCTCGAACAGCCTGAAGCGATCATCGATGAGTATGTAAGCCAGGGCTTCTCCAGCATCTCACTTCGGCCTCTGAGCCCTTATGGGTTTGCCACCAAGAGTGCCCATCGACTTGATTACCCTATTGAGCGATACCTGGCCTTCTACAAGAAAGCACTGGCCTATTTGCTGCATATCAACCAACAGGGCGTATACCTCTCAGAGAGTTATACGAGCTTGTTGCTGAAGAATATCCTGACACCCTTCTCCTCCGGCTATGTAGACCTGCGCTCCCCCACTGGCGCAGGCACTGCGGCGCTGGTCTACAACTATGACGGTTTCGTCTATCCCTCGGACGAAGCCCGAATGTTGCTGGAGATGGGTGAAGACGGCTTGAGGCTCGGCACCGTGCAGCAACCCTTGTCCGAATTACTCGCATCGCCCGTTATGAATGCGTTGCTCGCCAGTGGTGTAGCAGAGGCGCTGCCGGGCTGCTCCGATTGCGCACTTGTCCCGTTCTGTGGTGCTGACCCCGTCGAACACTATGCCCGCCAAGCTGACCCGATTGGACACCGAGCGTTCAGCAGCTTCTGCAAGAAGAACATGGGGCTGCTGAAGCATCTTTTCGGCCTGCTTTGCGATGGCGACGACAACGTGCAGAGGGGGCTGCTGTCTTGGTTGAACAGGCGCTCTTACAACGATGTCCGGTTTCCGGGTTACAGGGGCTGATGGCGATGCTGCGCAAAGATACCCACTTCGCAATCCATCACCTGAATGAGCCGAAACTGCTCAAGGTCATCACTGTGGATGAGTTCATCGAACAAGGCCTGGCTGTTTGTGCCGGAAGCGCTGAGTTCGGTGACCTGCTGCTTTGGCTGCCAAACGAAGAACGGCTAAGGAGCCCGCATCTGCTCTCATTACCAGTGGGTGGATTCCTGATCCCGGAGCCATTGATCGGCGACTTCGACAGCGTGCGGCCACACCTGCACACCCCTAAAGATGCGGATGTCGTGCAGCCCGGCGATGTCATTGCCGTCACACCAGGCAACGCGATGGTGCGAGTGCTCTATCGACGAGGCTCAGACAGCAACCTGCTGTTCATGACCGATCGTTGCAACAGCCTCTGTCTGATGTGCTCGCAGCCGCCCAAAGATATCGATGACCGTTGGCACATCGAGGAGAACCTACGGCTGATCGACCTGATGGACCCGGGCGAGGAAGATCTGGGAATCAGCGGCGGAGAACCAACGCTTTATCGCGACGGCCTGCTCGAAATCCTGGCCAAGTGCAAAGCCGTTTTGCCGCAGAAATCCATTCATGTGCTCAGCAACGGGCGTCTGTTCCAAGACCCGAGTTGGATCGCAGCTCTTTCTGCCATCGGCCACCCCCAGGTGAGTTGGGGCATCCCGCTGTATGCCGACAATGCTGAAGACCATGACCATGTGGTGCAGGCTCCAGGCGCATTCAATGAAACCCTGCAAGGTCTTTACAACCTGGCCCGCGCCAACCAGATCATCGAGATACGCGTGGTGCTCAATCGCCTGACTACGCCACGCTTGCCGGAGCTCGCCCACTACGTGTTCAGGAACCTGCCCTTCGTGCGGCATGTTGCTCTGATGGGTATCGAAAGTACCGGCCTCGCCAGGAAGAACTATGAAGAACTGTGGATTGACCCGCTGGACTATCAGGAGTCGTTGAGCCAGGCAGTGTATTTCCTGTTCAACCGCGGAGTGCCGATTTCGATCTACAACTTGCCGCTGTGCCTGATCCCGGCCCATCTCTCGCGTTTCGCCCGCCAGAGCATCTCGGACTGGAAGAATTTATTCATCGATACCTGCCAGCAATGCGCAGCCATCAATCATTGCTCTGGCTTCTTCAAATCCCACACTGACCGCTGGCAGAGCCGCGGCGTACAACGACTATCGAACGAGGCCTTTAGCGCCTACGCAAGGAGTGCACAGTGAAATTGCTCGACCGCTGGAAAGTACTGATCAGTGGGATCAGCTTATTGCCAATGGCAGGTACCACCCTGGCACAGGCGGGCCATCTGTCGCTCGCCGACGCGAACTGGCAACCCAACGACAAGCTCCAGCCCCCGGTATTTGCCGATACGCTCAATGCGCCGGACACCGTCAACATCTATGCGGCACATCGCTCGCACAGTTCGCACCGATCCCACAGTTCGCACAGTTCTCATTACAGCGGATCGGGTGGCTATAGCGCACCTCGCTATTACAGCCCACCCGCTACCAGTACCCGAAGCTACAGCACGCCGAGTGCTTCGAGCGGCACCTCCAACAGCAATAGCTTTTATCAGTCGTCTGGCACTACCAGCGGGATAAGTTCGAGCACTTCAAAGAGCCGCGCGACCAATGAGCAGAAAAGCAACCTGGTCACCCGTGTGCAGACCGCACTGATGGTGCGCCAGTATTACCAAGGCACCATTGATGGTGTGATGGGCAAGGCGACACGTGGTGCGTTGATGGCTTTTCAGATGGACAGTGGACTTACCGTAAATGGCCGGATGGATACGGCATCGCTGAACGCATTGGGAATTAAGATTCCATAAGTCGTTTCAGGTTAAAGCTAGCGTCCATTTAGCAACTCAGGAGTTATCCCATGAAGCACATCTTTCAAGTCGACAACACTCTCTGGGCATTGATCAGCCGCTTGGAAGGCAAGGAACTGCAAACACCGTCGCGTAGCGCCCGTTTCCGTATCACGACCGTTGATGCAAATCGCGTTGTGATTGAGACCGGATCGGAAGACTCGCAGTTGGCGCTGACTCGAGCAGCTTTCCAGCAAACGTTGGACTACCTCGCTGGTAACAATCATTTCGGCCAAGCACAAGCTGTGGAAATCAGCTCCAACCATACGTACGAAAAAGCCGGCCCACTTTGCCAGGCGGCTCGTTACAGAGCAGAAGGCAAGCCGGGCCGTACCAACATCACCTACATTCTGCCGATTCTGGAGCAGTGCCAGGCAGTCGGCATCCGGTCAACCACCCCAAACAGCACTTGGCTGCTGCCCTGAACCGCTCCTGATATCTTTACAAGGACGCCAACATGTACGCCAAAATGGACACCTTCCGCCCCAGCAGTGCCGCGTCGTTCGATCAACCCTGCAAGGTTACGATCGACATCGAGTTTATCACCGTCTCCTATGACGACGCGGGGCAGACCTGGCAATATCGAGGCCAGGCAAAAGGCCCGGGGCATTACGAACTGCAAGCAGAAGGCTTCGACGGCAGAGCAACGCTGCACCGCTTCGAAGGCTCGAATGTGCTGGAAGGCACTTGGGTCGAAGGCGGCGTACGCGGGATGTGGCGAATTGTCTGCCAGCCGATTGATTCGCCATTCGTGCCCACATAAATAAGCTGAACTCGTGGTGGTTTGATGGGCCGCCACGGGGTCATCCACCTCAACTGGCAGAACGAGACGTACATCAAGGCGGCCAAGCATTGCTATCCGCATGGATTTTAGAAGCACTGAAAAGAAGTTCAAGGATGAAAATGATAGCTCTGAAAGCAAAACTGCTCGCCAAATTCCAGCAATATTCCGTATCCCAACGGTTCTATCTCGCCTCGGTAGTTACGTACCTCATCACGATTGCAGCTTCCCTATACACGGGCATATCCGCGCTTACCATCGGGACAACGGTCGCGGCTGCATTGATAATCTGCGGATTCATTGCCTGGTGCATCCCTTTCGCCCGCTGGCTCCATACAGCATGGGATAAGCCATTCGCCAAAACGCCCATCATCATTATGCATCTGCTTGCACTGCTGATGTCGACAGCATGCGCGCGTTTCGCGGTTGCCGAGACGTTAGGGCTGCCCCCTCAAAGTTTTGATCTGACAGTCGGCTTTCTCGCGTTGCTGTTCTACATTCCATCGTGGCTGCTTGTGGTGGCAATACTCCTTGGTCTGACAGCAGTGCTGATCATGGTCATCGCGATGATCAGCCTGTCATTCGAAGCAGCCTGGCAACATATGACCCGCTTGGCCGCGCTCCTCGGCTTTCAGGCTAAATTCAAGCAATCGCGCAGTATGATCATGTTCCATGGTGCAGGGGCTCTTATCATTAGCGTGCTATTTGCCATAAGCTACGACTACCTTACCGACAACTTCAGCCCGGCCTTCAAGGCCGTGACCAAAGTCATTGCACTACGAAGTGATTTCCACAAGGCCCCAAACTATCCCGACGTGCGGACTGGAGAATATGTGCATCCGTTGGAGAATGGCTTTATTGCTTACGCCCGCGAACAAGAAGACAAAAGTGTCATCATTGGCGTTCGTTTACAGCCTGCCGAGAATTACGATGTCGTGGTGTCGACTATTCCGCCTCTCAAGGTTGCAATGACAACCATGGCAGAACACGTCAAGCAATCCCCTGCGCTGATTTGGCTGCTCAGCAGCGCTGCTTCAGAGACTAAGTCTGACTCGATACTGCGTTAAACCTGGTTGCGGAGCCAGCAGGACAGAAGTTCGAGACATCAGTGGATGAGTCAAGGTCGCACAGTCGTCTCTGAAAAAATACGGCATAGCTGTCTGACCCGCGACACTGAAACAATCATGGAGGAAAACATGCAGATCACATTACAAGGTGAGGACGACCTGGAACAGGCACTTCGCGAGATACATCGACGAGCTTGCACGTATGAGGGACCATTGGTGCACCAGTTCATGGAGCTGGCCAAGCTCAGCGCGCCAGTCGAGCCTGATGAGCCCCTTGGAGAGGAGCCACAGCGTAATAGGTCAAGCAGCGGCTACGCGGAAGCCGCGAGGCGCAGCGAGACCAAAGAGCGATTTGAAGAGGCCCTGTCGTTACTGATGGTGCTCGCTTTTCCGGTGAACAGCGGAACCGAACAAGCAGTTCGCCGCGAACTCAACGAGTTGCTCGCACGCGATCAGCAGGTCGAGTCAATGCATATGCGCGTCGGCAACCGAAAAACCAACCTACGACATAACCTTGGACGGCGCCCGACGAAGCAGCAAATTGCGTTACGGGAAGCGTTGCTCAAATTTCTCCCACGAGAGACCAACGAGGATTTATGAGTACGACTCCATCACCCCTGGCTGCAAGCACCAAGAAAAATAAGAAGAACCAACCGGCAGCACATGACTTGGTCAAAGCTGTGGGCGCGCTCTTCGATATTGCCGCGAAAGCGCCTCCCCCTCTGCAACTACAAGCGATGACCCGCGATAAGCTGTACGAAATGCTGGTTCTAGCTCGTTTGCTGAGGGTATTTCGGCGTGCACACCCTAAAGGGTCAATCATTCATCGGCCACCCTCCAAAGGAGGTAAAGCGTCTGAGGTGATTGTGGCGAGTAAACCAGCTCTAGCTGATCGCCAGAGGTTCTCACACTTTGATCTGCTCGATGCCGCTGGCCGACCAGTAGGGGAAGCTTGGACGTCGGTCGAGTTTGAGTCGCTGAGCTGGGCGCATAACGGCGGATATCCGGGAAACGCCCCCCGCCAGGCCCGACACGAGCTTGACGTCTGTGTACTTGAACCTGGCGCGGGAGAGCGTCCGTCTCACTTGCAGGTCTTTGCGGGCATCAGTTGCAAAGACGTGCGCAGTTCCTCGAAGGAGAACGTACGTGAGGCACTGGGGCTACGGCGCGAAACAGCATTCCTACACAGGCCTGTGCAAAGCCTCGCCCCTTGGTTGGTCACTGAGGTCCCCGCGAAACCGAGTGCACCGATCCTTCTAATCAGCTCCGACGTCGGGGTAAGGAAATACTCATCACCAGTTGACGCCTTGGGCGTCTATGTCCGATTCGTGCGTCGCCCTTGGGAAGCAGAGGCTTAAGTCTTTTTGATCAAGCATCCAAGCCTGTAAATCTAAGCGGCATGCCGTTACCTTGGCCGCCACCGATTTTTGGCGTCGAGCCGCTGCCCTGTTTGTAGTCTAACGAAACCGGGCCCCCATTTAGGCGAGAATGCTCGCCAGATAGAGGTGCCTGATGACCAAACAACGTCGTTCCTTTTCCACTGAATTCAAACACGCGGCAGCAGGCCTCTTACTCGATCAGGCTATAGCCATATCGAAGCCTGCCGTTTGCTTGGAGTTGTCGAGTTCGCGCTGCGTCGCTGGATCAATCCGCTCCAGCAAGAGCACAATGGCGTCACTCCGCAGAGCAAAGCGCAGAGCAACCAAGCGCTCACCTACTCCTCATCAAAATCGTCCCTATCTTGTTTTTCATGAGCGTCCTTATTCAAGTATTGTCAGAGGAGATTCTGCTCAGCTACAAGAACATTACGCTTCACCGACAACTGTAAAAAACACTCAAAGTCTAAACGCGGCAATAAAGACAGCGAACGCCGACATACCAATCAGTGAAGCAAATTCCAAAAAAGACCGCTGATATCACTTTTTACCATCTCCGCCACCTCGCTCAGGGTGGGTGACTCGAAATTGTATTGCCTTCCTTGATAAAACTTATTGGGCGCGGGAAAAGCACCTCCTCCCCCCGAGGTATAGATCCCACCCACTGAACGATTAAGTCGCAACAACTCAGTGCTTATGTGCTTGCTTTTTGTGGAATTCATAAACAGTCCATCAGGAAGCTCATGCTCGAACCAGCAGATAGTGCGAGAATCATCAACTTTTTGCACCGGGACCCAGTACCAATTTATGGCCCGTTCACCCGCCCCTCCCGACACTAGTGCCTCCCTTCGGAAAGGCATTGCGTTCAGGTAAGAAAATTCGTTGGCCACACTCCCAAAGCTGGCATTCACGACTTCGATATACAGATCAGCAGCTCGTGAAAAATGAAAATCTAGATAAGCTTTCACAAGCTCCGGCTTTTCAAACATTTGATCCTCATTATCCCAGTGCGGTAGCCACCACCACTCAATAATTTCACGACCTGCATCCTGAAGACACCTTAAATCATCTATCAATGAATTAATCGGAAAGGCAATATCACTATGCTGACGAGCCGGCACAACCTCGTTCGCAAAGGGTCGGAGTTGGTCCAGCAAATAAGCTAGCGAGTCATCCGGAGTGAATTCTCTAAAACCGAGCGATGTCAGATAACGTATCCGGGAAAGTGAACGCTCATTGGCCAGTAAAACTCCGCCTCGAAAATTTCGTTGCCGGACAATCTCGTTAAGCGCACCTTTTATGTTTAGTGCCGCAGCATATCTACCCCCATTTATATTCAAACGTGAGCGCGTCAGATCAACATCATGAACCATGCGATTATCAATTGGAGAGGTCTGCTTTACGCGCAAACACAAGCCATCTGACGGCGTGATTTTATATGAAAGCTTCGAAGAGCTCGTTGAATCTATATCACCATGTATCGCAACGTCATCGACCGGAACATGCACATACGCAAGGCTAGACCGGAGCTCGTGACTGATATCCGGAAAGTAGCGAGCTTGCATGATATCGACACCACTTAACACTTCATTCAAAAACTCTTGAATATTATCCTGATCCGGATCACCCGCGGCCTTACAGCTTCGCGCCACGTTTATATATTGGCGTAAGGGAAAAGCATCAATTTTTCCCCATAGACGCTTGCGGGAAGCCGACTCAAGCACCAGCGAGATGAGCATGACTGGCAATAATGAGTCAGGTTGAATATCCAACGCATCAATACTTTCAAGAAATTCTGCTTGAGGTTTCTTCGCTAATGCTCGGGCATGAAGGTAGTCTCCTAGGGCGTCATGTAAAAAGCCTACGCCAGTACCGGTACTCACGATTATTCCAGCGTTGTGGAGGTTGTCAAAGCACTCGCTACCCAGTCCGGCATCGGTGATAAGTTTCTATAGCAGTTAATCGGCGCTTCACACTCGAATCTGCGATCAAAAGCATGGCTTCATTTAAATAAATCTTAGTCGTAGGCGTACTCGTAAAGCCTTCACTCAACTGAGTCAGCCAGTGCTCAAACAGCTCTTCCAAACGACTTGGAAAAGCGCTATTGACCATAAAGAAATTTATTATACGACTCAGTAACAAAGGCACTTCACTTAATACAGTTAGGAATTTTGGCATCCCAAATACTGGAAACTCTTTCCCCATGGCTTCCACGACCATATTTTTTTGCTCCTGACTGTCCAGCTTTTCCAGCAAAAGGCAGGGAAGTTCTAGCCGGACTGGCATCGAAGAACGAGAGAAGATGAAAATCTGGGAATCGGGATAGTCGCGCTTGAACAGGCGAAGTTTAGAATCTACAGACGAACGCAAGGAATAAGGCACATACTCGTAACCATCGCAAACTAATGTTACACCAAATCGCAGCACGGAAGATCTAACGCTGGCTAGCGATATTTGCGCTTGCTTCGCCTTGATGCGCTGACAGATAAAGTCCATCACATCGCAATTCGATTGCGCAAACTCGAACAACGGAAAGTCAATAGCGCCGACATGTTCAAAATTATAAAAACTTTTCTCTATTGCCTGTTCCATAAGTTGCTTACAGAGTACAGTTTTTCCGTACCCAGAAGGTGCAATGATAAGCGCCCCCGTACTATACGACTCCATCATCGATGTTGACAGCACCACGTCTCCAAGCTCCGTTACCAGTCTTCGGGCAATGGCACGCTGCTCATTCCTGGACAGCTCTGCAAGTTTGTAATCTTTAAAACTCAGCTCGGCGGAAACTTTTTTGATTTCCAACACCTCGATCTGTCTTATCAGCGATTGCCTAGATAACAGGAGTTCAAGCCGAGGACGTTGCTCAGCTAGACGCATGACATTGTATTCAAATATTAGAGCGCTCTCATGGGTACGCTGAAGTTGCCAAACTTGCAGATCCACTCCGTTTGTTAAAAGTAACACAGGAGTACGTAACGCAACCGCGTATGATTCGGCTTGATCTTTGGCATCCTCCAGAGTTTTTTTTGGCGATTTAGCTTCGATGACCAACAGAGAAGTATCACGATTTTTCGGCAAGCCCGCATAGACAACCATATCTGCTTCAAACGACCGCCCCTTCTTAGTCCCCTTAATTAAAGACACCGGAACTTTCGGCTGAATATCATCTGTCTTGTAACCCAATGCGGCGAGCAAAGGAGCAACCAACCGATGTTCGACATCCGCCTCATTGGCAAAAGGGCCTAGACTTGAGAGGGACTCCCAAAATCTTTCGTAGCCACTCACAGTAAAATCAGCACGCATAAAAAAAACCTTACAGATAGTGATGCTTCCGAAAGAAATACATGGTGGGTTGCGCAAATTCTTCATACATAGCCAAGAGAACCAAGATGAGAACAAAAAAATATAAGGGAAGAAAGCTTCGACACATTGCTCTGGCCAGAGCCTAGGCCCGTATGCCTATAGCATATAAGGCGAACGGCAAATTTAACGCTTCTCCCGCCTAGATACGACAATCGGGATTATGAGTTCGCCCTCGCGTTATACACTGGTTATAACCCTGACATCTGAACCAGACACATTTTTAATGTAGGAATAACTTGTACCGAGGACAGCGAGCTGATCAGCGGAGATCTTCGCTGCTGAAATGGCAGGCTGTACGATCACAAATCTGAAAATCATCTCGTGGTCGTGGCACTTGTTGCGAAGCAGCTCCAAATCTATTGGGTCACCCTTGAGGATTCTGTCGAACCCTTTCGGCAACGATTGCTGGTACCGCCCCATCAATCGATTGAAGAATTTTTCCTCGGTGTGCAGCCATTTCACCGATCGTGATGCCTGACCGCAGACCTCGTAAACATCGGAGACACGAGCACCAGGCCGATCTTTTTGGGGGCAATACTTGCAGTGGTAAAGGTCGACAAAGATTGCGTCCTTGCTCTCTTTGATTGCCACAAGATCCGCAATCTCACCAGCGCCATCATCGTTGAAAATGAATGCATAGTCGTCCTCAATACGGCTGTAGGTGAACCCTTGGACGGTGTCCATGTTACGGGTAGCCCTCATCGACTCGCTGTGGATCTGGGTGGTTCCCCAGTCCCAAGCCTCAATCAGCGCTATGGGAAGCTTCAAGTCCAAGCTATTGGGTGTGTAGAACCGGTAATTGCCCTCGATCATCGAACCGTCCACGGCTAGCAGGACCAAAGGATTCATATCCAGGTACTGCTCGAACGAGCTCTCTTCGGCGAAAATGATCTTGACCCCAGGGCAGGAGACTTTGTAGCTGTCGTTCAGTAACCGTATCGTGATGTCAGGCAACAGACGCTCCGTGCCATCTACTGCAATGGCGATGAGGGGCACTTCTAGTGTCAGGTCATCGCTTCGCCGAGGTTTGCCAAGCTCGACATCAAGCAGGTTGAAAATCTCACCGTTGAACGCTAGCGAAATTTTCTGCTCGTTTTCGATCGCAATGGACTCCGGCCAATCAGCATAGAAAAGTCCCGTTGGCCAAGCCCCTTCGATCTTCTCCGAGCGAATCACATCCTTGAGCACTTCAGAAGGGTTGATCGAGGCATCGTTGAGTTTTTGCGAGGCACGTTTGCACCACTCAATCCAGTAAATGATGCTGGAAGAGTTCATCTCCCAGATCTTCCCTTTGTGAGAGCAGCCAACGGTGGTGCGATGTCCATCTTCATAGCCCGTTGCGAAGATGTTGGACTTTTTCGCCGTGCCGTTCTCGATTTCACTGATGACGGTATTGATGTCCCGCCCGACGTGCATCGTGAATCTCAGATCCTTGCGTGTCCTGGACAGCCCTACGTTCTGCAGCTTCATGAGCTTGATGTCGTGCAGGGTTCGGAAGGTAGGCTCGCCGTTGATTCGCCTGGCATCCTTTGCAATCAAATTCAAAAAACGCGTCGCTTGCGACTCATCACCAGAGGAGTGAATGAAGAGCGTCTTGTCGGGCGCGTGGTAGTACGCCAGGTACAGAATCCAGTTCGTGTCCACAATCGCCGAGGTTTGAGCCCATCCGACGGGTGTTTCTCGTCGCGTCACCATGATGATGGTGTCTGAATCGTCGTTGATAGAAAGGAACTGCAGCGGTTCTTTCTTCTGGGAGAAGTGATTCGCTTTCTCTGGCCGCCACTGGTCGCGCTCCACATGGTAGGCGATCGCACTGATCTTGGGGTTTGGGTTCAACCCGAAGATCTCCTCGGAGTCGGCATCATCCGGGAACTGTTCAGTGAACGTCTCTTTTTCGATTTCGCGGGCGATCTTGTCTTGGCTCACATCTCGAATCACGGCGCTCCAGTCGGCACTTTCCTTGTAAAGCACTGCCATCTGGTAGTCGACTTTCTGGTTGGCTATGTTTGAGACGAATTTGGCGTCGCCTAGCGTGTCATCAACCCGGGTTAGCCGACCGATGAACTGTAGTGTGACGGCCGGACTGCGATGCTGGTCGTGAATAGCCGCGATTTTCAACTCTGGCAGGTCGAAGCCTTCGCCCAGCATGTCCACGCATACGATGATCTTGTATTTCTTCTCGACAATTTCACCCAGCAGCTTGACCCGATTCGGCACCTTGCTGTGGATGAGAATGGGTGAGAGGTCCTCATGCTTTTTGTAGAGCTCAAACAGGGCTTCAGCACGTTTTTGCGATCGTGCGCGTACCATCAGTAGGTGGTTAAAGCCTTGCTCTCGATCGCCTCGCAACAACTCTACCGCCTTATCAGCAACCACTTGGTCAGCCAACTCGAGGTTGTATTCGCGCACTGGGTGAAATTCGATCGACTTGAAGTAGCCATCGATCTGCGCATCCTTCAACGGGTAGTTGTAGATAATCTTGCCTTCAAGGGGCTGATTGTCCTCCCTGAAAGGCGTAGCAGTGAACTGCAGGCATGGCTTCTCTTTAAACGCGGTTTTCACCCGCCCCCATGTCATGGCTGCCACATGATGGGTTTCATCGATGATCAGGTGGCTGCAGAGCTCAGCCAAGGCTTGGAGGGATTCTGTGTCGAATCGCTGCAATGCTTGCGGGGTAGCGACAATTACATTCGCCTCGGCAAGCTGTTGGACATCTTCAGCCGACATTCCTGAGCCGATCGCCCTAACCACAGGGTTAAGTGCTATGGCAGAAACAGCACCGATCTCCCGAAGTTTTTTCAGCCCGAGGCATTTTTCGACAAGCTGGGAACGCAAGGCATCTGATGGGACGAGCACCAATGTCCTTGCCAACCGCCCTGCGATAAGCAGACCAAGCATGGTATCGGTCTTGCCGGTACCCGTTGGCATCACGATCGTTGCCGTCGTGGCCGGAGACATCACCAGGTGGCCCAGTGAAGCGTATAGGGCGGCAAGCTGAGGCTTACGCAAGCCCGGCGTATTGGTATCCCGGACTGCCAGGTTGAAGTTGAAGAGGTGTTGCTGCCAGCTTTGATATACGTCTAAGTACTTCCCTGTAGCATCGACCATTGCGTTCACCAAATTGAATGTGAAAATCAGCGCTGATTATTCAATGGCCACATGCTATCAGTGAACATCATTTCAGGTGTACCACGAAAAGCAGTGCTCAAACGCGCCGCTCCCTCTGCCTTCACCAACCGATGATCGATGCCAAACAGTCCAATCTGAGATGAAGGTACACTGAAAGCCATCCGAATCCATCTTGGTCTATGTAAGAAATCGCCATTCGCCATCACTCGCAAAACTGATGCAATTGGGGGCAAAACTGGGGGCATATTTGATGTTTTTCTGCCTGAAAATATCGTTCTAGAGCCTAGTCAAAATGTTTTTTGGCGACCCTGAGAGTCTTTAGGCGTCGTCGGGCAGGCTGTTCGGCTGATCATTTCTGCCTTTCCAAAACCATGAAGTTCCATTCACTTCCAGTGGATCGCTACACTGGGGGCACATCTGAGGGCATGCTTTGGATGGTTTGAAAAGGATGCCCCCAGCCTGAGGTCCAACAGTTCCCTTCTCGACTCATCATTTGCACGACAAAATAAAATCCATGCTGGCGTGACCTCACTTCAATTCAGGGCCGCCAAGCACTGTCGCACTTGAACTTATTTCCACCCCTTAAAATCCCTTCGATTACCCCCGCACAAACCGACTAATTCTTTCGAGCTCCTAGCGCGTTGGGATTTTACTGCTAGCTTCAAACGACATGTCCTACAAGAAATAGCGAATAAGGACAGCCTGTCAACCTGCAAAAGCGCGCTATCAGGTCCATCACCAGGGAGTTGGGGGAGTTGTCATGTTCAGGTCATTCTGTATTCCTACATTCGCGCTAGTGTCATCCGTAGTGCCGATGTTTGTGGCCTACGCCGATAACGCCGAGAAGGCCAACAAGAGCAACAACCCTCTTAACCTCGCGCCGGGCGCGAATTTGCAGGGTTACTACACCCCCAAACTTTTCGACAGCAACGCCCACACCAATCACCTGCTGCTGCGAGGCACAAGGATGTTTTATGCACGCTCTGATTCGTAGTACCGGTTTCTGCCTATTCACTCTGGCCGCCGGCATACAGGCTCAGACTCTGGATACGCGCATCGGCCCGATCAGCATGGACGGTGAGCTGCCCGCCCATAGCGACATCGCCAAACTGTATGGCGAGCTGGATTTCCAGCAGGCCACCCAGAGTTTTCTCTGGGCCTTGCCGCTGGTGTCCTACGCCCAATGGCAGGATGAATTCAGCACCAAGCTTGGCGCGCGCAGCGGTGACCTGATGGTGCTGACCACCTACGAAGACAAGCTCGGTGTTATCACTGCCAACGCCACCACGCCTTACATTCTCGGCTTTGTTGACCTCAACGAGACCGGCCCGCTAGTGATCGAGCTACCGCCGGGCCCAACAGCCGGCGGCATTGGCGACTTCTGGCAACGGGCGATCATCGATATGGGCCAGACCGGCCCCGACCAGGGCAAAGGCGGCAAGTACCTGGTACTGCCTCCAGGCCAGCAGCCACCCGCCGATGCCGGCAAGTATTACGTAGCCAAGTCAGAAACCATGAATGTGTTGGTGGGCTTTCGCGTACTGGATCCGGACCCGGCCAAGGGCAAGGCATTGGTTGAGCAATTCAAGATGTACCCCTACGCCCAACGCGCTAACCCGGCCAAAACCCGCTTGCTCTCCCCTGGCGGCAAACCCTGGTACGGCACCCAGCCACAGGGCATGGCCTATTGGGAGCGTCTGCACGGAATTATCCAGAAGGAGCCGGTCAACGAACGTGACCGCTTCTATATGGCGATGCTCTCCAGCCTGGGTATCGAAAAGGACAAACCGTTCAACCCCAATGATCAACAGCGCCAGGCGCTGGAGCAAGGTGCGCAGATGGGCGAGTTGATCGCCAAGGCCAACGCATTCGCCAAGCGTTTCCCCCAGGCCCAGTACTGGAAAGACCGGCAATGGGACACAGTGCTAAACATTACTGAGCCTTCCCAGCGAGTGGCTTACTACGATCAGCTCTGGGAACGCAGCGCCTGGTTCTATGAGGCGGTGACCAACACCAAGGGCATGGTCTCCAAGACCCCGGGCCTGGGCCAGACTTATCTGGGCGCCTATACCGACAACAAGGGCCAATGGCTCGACGGCGGCCAGTCCTACACGCTGCACGTGCCAGCCAACCCACCGGCCAAACAGTTCTGGTCATTGACCGTGTATGACATTGCTAGCCGGTGCCTGATCGACAACCCGCAGCGTAAAGCGGACCTGTCGTCACGCCAGGACCTGAAGAAAAATGCCGACGGATCGGTAGATCTCTACTTTGGCCCTCACGCGCCAAAAGACTTCGAGAGCAACTGGGTGCAAACCCTGCCCGGCAAACACTGGTTCAGCTATTTCCGACTGTATGCCCCCACCGAGGCCTACTTCGATAAAAGCTGGAAACTCGATGACATCAGCCTGATTCAGTAAGGACGCAACAACATGATTCGAACACCGACGCGACTGCTGTTGGCGAGCCTCTCGATTCTCATGAGTACCTGCACCTGGGCCGACTTCACCGCAACCCCGAGTGAAGCCCGGGCCATCGCCAAGGAAGCCTACCTCTATGGCTTCCCGGTGGTAGAGATGTACAAGACCCTCTACACCCAGGCCGTCGACAAGACCGGACCGAACTTCAAGGCGCCGTTCAACCATATCGGCAATACCGCGCAGGTGTTCACGCCGAAAGACACTGCATTCGTCACGCCGAACTCCGACACGCCCTACTCCTTCGTCTGGCTGGACCTGCGCGCCGAGCCGGTGGTGCTGACTCTGCCGAAGATTGAGGATAACCGCTACTACTCGGTGCAGTTGATCGACCTCTACACGCAGAACTTCGGCTACCTGGGTACCCGCAGCACTGGCAACAACGGTGGCCACTACCTGATCGCCGGTCCCAACTGGACAGGTCAGCAGCCCAGCGAGATAGACCGTGTGGTGCACAGCGAAAGCAACATCGCCTACGCGCTGTACCGCACGCAATTGTTCGATGACAAGGACCTGGGCAAGGTCAAGCTGGTCCAAAGCGGCTACAAAGTCCAGACCCTCAGCCACTATGTGAACCAACCAAAACCCACTAAGCCGCCGAGGATTGCCTGGCCCAGGCCAACACCCAATATGAGCGACAGCATCCACTTGTTCCGCTACCTGAACTTCATGCTGGGTTACGCAGCCCCTCAGGACAGTGAGAAAGACGTGCTGGCGCGTTTTGCCAAGATCGGCGTCAAGGCGGGCAAACCGTTTGACCTCAAGGCCCTGACGGTTGAGCAACGCAAAGCCCTGGAAGATGGGATTGCCGACGGCAAGGCCGAGTTTGCCGCGTTCAAGAAAGACAAGGTCGACACCCATCAGGTGCCGAGCGGTGAATTGTTCGGCAGCCGCGATCACCTGCAGAACAATTACCTATACCGCTACGCTGGCGCCAACATGGGCATTTTCGGCAACTCCACCGATGAAGCTGCCTACCTCGGTTATTTCGTCGACAGTGAAGGCAAACCGGTCAACGGTGCACGTCACAGTTACACCCTGCACTTCGCCAAGGATCAGTTGCCACCCGCCGACGCGTTCTGGTCACTGACCATGTACGACGCCAAGACCAAGCTGCTGGTGCCCAACCTGAAGAAACGCTACCTGCTCAATTCGCGGATGTTACCCAACTTCAAGCTCGACGCGGATGGCGGCCTCACGCTGCTGGTCGCGCACCACGAGCCACCGAAAGCCGAACAAAGCAATTGGCTGCCAGCACCACCCGGTCCGTTCTACGCCATATTGCGCATTTACCTGCCTAAGCCTGAAGTAGGTAGCGGGCAATGGAAGCTACCACCGCTCACACCGATCAAATAGCGCCTGATCACATAGCACACCTGACATCAGGTATTTACAAGGAGTAGAGCCATGGTTTCACGTCGTCAACTGAGTGCGATTACCGCTGCCACGCTGGCACTGATGCCTGGGATAGGGTCTGCCGACAATGCCAGGGATTGGCAAAACACCCCGACGGATCTGAACATGGTCTTCGGCTACTACAACCGGCTGGATACCAACACACCGATCGACACCTCGCTGCCGATCACCGGCCTGTCGTTGAATGCCGATCTCTATCTGTTTCGTTACGCCCGTTCATTTGGCATTGACGGGCGAAACAGCGCGATCCAGTTCATCCAACCCTACGCCGATATTTCGGCGTCGTTCGACAACGCGCAATTCTTCAGCGGCACCAAGCACAACGGCGGTATGGGTGATACCCAGGTCGTGTTTGCCCACAACTTCTTCGGCGGTCCCGCCTTGACCGCCGCGGAATTTGCCAACTGGACGCCCGAGACATTCCTCACCGGCGCCGTCTGGCTGACGATGCCTACCGGCGATTACGACAAGGACCGCATCATCAACATCGGCTCCAATCGCTGGGTGTTCAAGCCAGAAATCGGCTTTGGTACTCCCATTGGCCCAACCTGGCTGGAAATCAACACCTACGTGTCGTTGTTCGGCGACAACAAGGATTACCACGGCGACAGCAAGCTGGAACAAAAGCCCCTGTATGCCATTGAAGGCCACTACAGCTACACCATCAACCGCGCACTCTGGGTCTCGCTGGACGCTACCTACAATCGTGGCGGCGAAAGCAGGATCGACGGCGACTGGCAGGACAACAAGCAGGAAAACGGCCTGCTGGGCACCAGCCTTGGCTTTATGCTGACGCCGCAGTTCGGGGGGCTGCTTGCCTACTCCGACACTGTTTCCGAGCGCACCGGCTCACCCGACGTGAACACCTGGACCTTCCGCCTGCAGTACGTCTGGTGAACACGCGCGTTTGTGCGTCCCTGTGCGCCGGCTTGCTCGGCAGCGTTGGCGTGAGCCTTAACAATATCCTCATGCTTTGAACGAGGTGCGCCATGCGCAGTTTTCATTGCACACGCGTTTTGTTGATCGGACTGATATTCGGTGCCCATACTGCGGCCTGGGCCGACGAACTTGAACCCAAGGCCGTGACAGCCCTGGAGCAGATGGGCGGCTACCTGCGCAGCCTGCAGCAGTTTCGCATCGACGCCCACAGCCATACCGACCAGGTGCTGGATAACGGTCAGACCATCGAATTCAGCCACCAGACCCGTCTCGCGGCGATGCAGCCGGACAAACTGCAAGTCTCGGTGGAAAGCGACGGTTCGCGCCGCAGTCTGTTCTACAACGGCAAGAGTTTCACGCTGTACGACAGCCGCAGCGGCTATTTCGCCAACCAGGCGGCCCCAGCAAACATCGGCGCGCTGCTTGATCAGTTGAGCGAACGCTACGGCATCGAGTTGCCCCTGTCGGACCTATTCCGCTGGAATCCCGGCACCGCCAAGGAGGTGGGCATCAGCAACGCCGTGCTGATCGGCAGCGAAACCATCGACGGCCAGGCCTGCACTCATTACGCCTACCGCCAGCCGGACATCGACTGGCAGTTGTGGATTCGCCAAGGCTCGCAGCCGCTGCCGTGCCGACTGGTGATCAGCCGCCGCGACACCGCCGAACATCCGCGGCACACCGTCAATTACCAGTGGCAGCTCAACAGGCCGGCCAAGCCTGCCGACTTTGAATTCACCCCACCGGCCGGCGCCCGTGCGGTCCCCCTGCAACAGTTGGAGCCTCAGGGAGAACAGCCATGAAAAGCACAGCGGCGGTGCTGACCGCGAGTTTGCTGCTGACGCTGTTCGACCCGTTGGCCGCCCAAGCGTGGCAACTGCGGGGCGGTGGCGGCGCGAGGACGTTTGTGGTGCCCCATGGCGGCGGCGGTTACCGGCCGCCGATGCCTGCACCGCACCCGATGCCCGCGCCCCGGCCGATGCCCCCACACCCGGAGCCGCATCCGCAGCCCCATCCTCAGCCAGGTCCGCACCCCGAGCCAAGTCCACATCCGTATCCAGGACCGGGACCACATCCAGAACCTGGCCCACATCCCTATCCGGGACCCGGGCCACAACCGGGGCCGCATCCTTACCCGATGCCGCCACCACCGCCACCACCTCCGCCACCCCACGGGGATGACTGGTACCACCCGTGGGCCACCGCCGCCGTGATCGGCGCGACCACGGCGACCATCCTCGCCATCGGCACCCGCGTTGCCACGGTTCCGGTGGATTGCGTCTCGGTGATCGCCAATGGCGTGGCTTACCAGCACTGCGGGTCCACGTGGTACCAGCCGCAATACGTCGGCAGCTCCGTGCAGTACATCGTGGTCGCCGCGCCCTGGTGACCCACCGTTTCAAGGATGATTGTGATGACAGCGCTCGAAGATTTAACCGCCCTGCAAGCCAGCATCGCTGAAAGCGTACTCGGCCAGGACCAAGTGATCCGGCAGATCCTGATCGGCCTGCTGGCCAACGGTCACTTGCTGCTGGAAAGCCTGCCAGGGCTGGCCAAGACCCGCACCGTCAAGGCCCTGGCCCGGCACCTGGATGCGAAGATGAGCCGTATCCAGTTCACCCCCGACCTGTTGCCCTCAGACATCACCGGCGCCGAGGTGCTGCACCAAGTGGACGGCCAGAACCAGATCCGCTTCCAGCCGGGCCCCTTGTTCGGCAACCTGATTCTTGCCGATGAAATCAACCGTGCCCCGGCCAAAGTCCAGGCCGCCCTGCTCGAAGCCATGGAGGAACGCCAGATCACTGTGGCCGGCGCCAGCCATCCGCTGCCCGAGCTGTTTATCGTGGTCGCCACCCAAAACCCCATCGAACAGGAAGGCACCTACCCACTGCCCGAAGCACAGATGGATCGGTTCCTGATGAAGGTCCTGCTGGATTACCCCAGCGCCGAAAACGAAAGCCAGGTGCTGCGCCTGCTGCGCGAAGAAGAACAACACGTCGCCACGGCGACGACCCAGGGCTTCACCCTCTCGCCCGAGGTGATCTTCGCTGCCCGCAAGGAGGTCAGCGCGATCCAGGTGTCCCCCGCCATCGACCGCTACCTGATCGACCTGATCAACGCCACTCGCCATCCCGCCGATTACGACGCCGATCTGGCGCGCTGGATCAGCCTCGGCGCCAGCCCCCGTGGCGGCATCGGCCTGGACCGCGCCGCCCGCGCCGATGCCTGGCTGCAAGGCCAGGCCTTCGTCACCCCGGACAACGTGCGCACAGTGGCGCATCCGGTGCTGCGCCATCGCCTGCAATTGAGCTACGACGCGGTGGCAGATGGCGTAACCGTCGATCAGGTGCTGGACCGCGTGCTGGACAAAGTGGCGATTCCGGCATGAACGCCGACGGCCTGGTCTACGTGTCCCTCGGCCAGTTGATGGCCTTGCAGTTCCAGACCCGTGGCCTGAGTTTTGTCGCGCGCCAGCCCCAAGGCAGCATCCTTGCCGGCAACCATGCCTCGAGGTTGCGTGGGCGCGGCTTGAACTTCGACGAACTGCGTCGCTACCAGCCCGGCGATGATCTACGTCATCTGGACTGGCGCGCCTCGCTGCGCACCGGAAAACCGGTGGTCCGAACCTTTACGGAGGAGCGCGACCGACCGGCGCTTATCGTGGTCGACCAGCGCATGTCGATGTTTTTTGGCTCGGTGCGCAGCTTCAAATCAACCGTCGCAGCTGAGTTGGGTGCGTTGGCGGCGTGGATGGTGTTCAACGCCGGTGACCGGGTCGGCGGCCTGGTATTCAACGATGAGCGCATCGACAGTGTGGCACCGTTGCGCAGCCGCAAACGGGTCGAAACGCTGTGCAGCCGGATCGTCGAGCAGAACACCGCGCTGAGTGCCAGTAACTCGGACCATGAGGCCGACGGCAAACTCAACAAGGTGCTGCAACAATGCCTGACTCTGGCCGGGCATGATCACCTGATCTGCATCGTCAGTGACTTCGCCGGCGCCGATGACCGCACCCTGCAATTGATGCGGCAACTGTCGGCCCACAACGATGTGATCGCCCTGCAAGTCTACGACCCATTGGCGCTGAACGTGCCCGACACCGGGCACCTGATGGTCACCCAAGGCCAATTGCAGGTCGAGTTGGCCGTACAGAAACGCCAGGTACGCCAGCCCTTGGGCGACTTTCTCGGTGGTCGGCTCAAGGACGTCGCCAGCCTGCTGCGCCGCAGCCAGGTGCCGCTGTTGATGATCAGCACCGCGCTGCTTGCCATTGACCAACTGCGCGATGAATTGGGCCGACGCAATGGAGCCCGGCGATGAACCCCAATGTGCCAAGTATCGAACAACTCAAGGAGATGGGTTTGCCTGCGCCAGTCAGTTACTGGCCGCATACCTGGGGCTGGTGGATGCTGCTAGGGTTGCTCGCGATTGCCCTGCTGGTGCTGGGCATCCGCGCCTGGCTGCGCTGGCGGCGCAATGCCTATCGCCGTGAAGCACTGGCGCGTCTTAAAGTGATTGAAGACCTGCGGGAATTGCCGGAACTGCTCAAACGCGTGGCCCTGTCGATGCCGCTTGCGCCTGAAGAGCATCAACGTGTCCCGACCTTGAGTGGTACCGACTGGCAGGCGTTCCTGCAGCGCCATGGTGGTGCGCCTGTGCAGGAGGATTTCAGCCGTCAACTGGCGAGCCTGGCGTATGGCTCCGCTGATGTGTCCAGTGCACAGCGTGAAGAGCTGTTGGCCCAGTGCAAAGCCTGGGTGGAGCATCACCATGTGGCAGCTTGATTACCCCTGGCTGTTGCTCCTGCTGCCGCTGCCGTGGCTCGCCTTCCGTTACCTGCCGGAATACCGCGAAGCCCGCAGCGCCGTGCGCGTCCCCTTTTTTGCTAGCCTCAGTCGGGCCGTGGGCCAGACGCCGTCAGCCAGCGGCATTCGCAGCAATCGCCTGCAATTGCTGCTCAACCTGCTGGTCTGGACCTTGCTGGTGCTGGCCACGGCCCGTCCGGTATGGATCGAAAAACCCATCGAACGCCGACAGCCGGTACGTGACTTGATGCTGGCCATCGACATCTCGCAGTCCATGGAAACCCAAGACTTTACCGACGCCAACGGTCAGAAAATCGACCGGCTGGCGGCGGTCAAGCAAGTGGTGCACGGCTTCATCCAGCGCCGCATCGATGACCGCATCGGCCTGATCCTGTTTGGCAGCGGCGCCTACCCCCAGGCACCGCTGACCCTGGACCACGCCAGCCTGTCGCTGCTGCTGGATGACAGCGGCATCGGCATGGCCGGGCCCAACACCGCGATTGGCGATGCAATCGGCCTGAGCCTGAAGCTGCTGGACCAGGCCCATGAGCAAGAGAAAGTGCTGATCCTGCTCACCGACGGCAATGACACCAGTAGCGCGATCCCGCCCGACCACGCGGCGTCGATGGCGGCGGCCAAGGGTGTGGAAATTCATACGATCGGCATTGGCGATCCGGGCGCTTCAGGTGAGTCCAAGGTCAACCTGAGCGCCCTGCAACAGATTGCCGAAGCCACCGGCGGGCGGTATTTCCGTGCCGAAAACCGCGACACCCTGGACCAGGTCTACGCCACCCTGGACAAGATCACCCCTCACCAGGTGAAAACCCTGAGTCACCAGCCCAAACGTGACCTGTTCTGGATGCCACTGGCGGCGGCCATCGGGCTACTCTCGCTGTATCACCTGATCGCCGCGTTGTGGCCACACCTGGGACTGCGCCATCGGGAGGTCCGCGATGGCGTTCAACCTCAGTGACTTCCACTTCCTGCGCCCGGCCTGGCTGCTGCTGGCGTTGCTTGGCCTGTTGCTGCCGCTGCTGTGGCGCCGCAGCAAGGACCTGCAACGACGCCTGCGGGGCAATATCGCACCGCACCTGTTACCGCATTTACTGCTGACACCCACAGACCCTCATCGTCTGCGCCCAGTCCATCTGGTCAGCTCACTGCTGATTCTCGGCGCACTGGCCAGTGCCGGGCCTACTTGGGAACAGGACCGTCCCGACTTCCTGGAAAATCGCGCGCCGCTGATCATCGCCCTCGACCTTTCAACGTCCATGGACACCGCCGACGTGCCGCCCACCCGGCTACAAGCCGCAAAGCACAAGTTGCAAGACCTGGTGCAGCGCCGTCAGGGTGCACGAACCGCGTTGATCGTATACGCCGGCAGCGCGCATCTGGTATTGCCGCCGACTGACGACCCGGCGCTGCTGGATAGCTTTATCCAGGCGCTCGCTACGGACCTGATCAGCAAGCCCGGGCGGGATGTCGCCGGAGTGATCGATCAGGCCAAGCGTTTGCTGGCGGCCGAAAAGGCCCCGGGTAGCCTGTTGCTGATCACCGACGGCGCTGACTTGGCGCAATTGCCGCAGCTCAAACAACACCTGGCGGACAGCCCATTGCAGGTACTGGTACTGGCGGTTGGCGTGACCTTCGATGCCGGCGCCTTGAAGCAACTGGCCTCCGCCACCGATGCGCCGTTGGGCAGCCTTACCCTCAACGATGACGACTTGGACTGGGTCGAACTGCACGCCCAACAGCATTTCCAGAACGCCGATGAACAACAGCGCAACCTGCAATGGAAAGACGCTGGTTACTGGCTGTGTTGGCCGCTATTGCTGTTGGCGTTTTTCAGTGTGCGCCGGGGCTGGAGCCTGAACTGGATGGCAGTGCTAGTGCTGGGGGTGTTCCTGCAGCCTGCGCCCGCCGAAGCCAATGCCTTGACCGACGCGTTCTTCACCCGCGACCAACAAGGCCGCTGGGCCTTTGAACACCATCACTATCCCGACGCTGCAGCGCTGTTTGTCGACCCGTACTGGAAAGGTATCGCCGCCTACAACGCTGCTGACTACGACCTGGCCATGGCGACTTTTGCCCAACTCGACACCGCGCAAGCTGCGTTTTACCGGGGCAATATCCACGTACGCCGCTTCAAGTTCGACGACGCCATCGCAGCCTATCAACAGGCGCTGCAACAACAGCCGCAGTTCCCCGAAGCGAGTGCCAACTTGGCCCTGGCGTTGGCGCTGAAAAAGGACACCGAAAACGCCTCGGACAATGCCCCGGAGGTCAAGCCCGATGCGGTCAAGTTCGACAAGGCCGCCGGCAAGGGCAAGAGCAAGGCGGTCCAAACTGAACAGGCAAGCAACGATGCCTTGTGGTTGCAGAACCTGACGACTTCGCCGGCGAACTTCTTGCGGCGCAAATTCAGCCTGCAAGATCAGGGAGACCAGCCATGAACAGGCTTTGCTGGCTGTTGCTCGTTATCGCAGGCCCGTTGTGGGCTGCCGAACCGCAACTTAGGGTGCAAGCGCAACTGGTGCCCGGCAATAACGTGGTGGTGGGCGAGCAAGTGCAATTGCAGGTCGATGTGTTGACCGACAGCTGGTTCACCGCCGCCGCCAGCCTACCGCCGCTGCAACTGGCCGGCGCAAGGGTGCAGGCACCGGACAGTGAGTCGGAGCACGTGAACCAGGTGATTGAGGGCAAGACCTTCAATGGCATGCGTTACCGCTACCGCATCACGCCCGCCGTGGCCCAGGCCTTTAACATTCCGGCCCTGACTGTACAGTCCCAGCCCGGTCAGGCAAGCGCACTTTTGAGTGCGCAAACTGCACCGCTGTCATTCCAGGCCACTCAGCCGCCGGGGTTCGAACCCGGAGAAACTGTGTTGGTGGCCGATGGTTTGCGCCTGACCCAGGCGGTCTCCACAACACCGCTCAAGATCGGCGACACCTTCACCCGTACGCTCACCCTGCAAGCTGACAATACACCCGGTCTTTCCTTGCCACCGCCTGACCAGGCACAGGTAATAGGCCTGCGTTGTTACCCACAGTCACCGGTTATCAGCAATCTGGATGACGGACGCGGCAACATCAGCGGAGGCCAACGCATCGACCGGCATGTGTATCGCGTCGAGCAAGCCGGTCATTTCCAACTGCCCGCCATCAGCGTGAAATGGTGGGACAGCCGCAACCATCGCCTGCAAATAACGCGAGTGCCAGAGATCAACATCGAGGCACGAGCAGCTAACGCCTACACCCCGACGTTTTCCATCGCCGAAGACCTCAAGCAACTCGGCCAGCACAGCCGCTGGCAGTTGTCGCGGCACGGGCTGGCCTGGAGCGCAGGCTTCGTATTATTGGTGCTGGCGGCATACCTCGTACATGGCATTTGGCCACGCATTCTGCCGCTGTGGCGACGTGGCTGCGAGGCATTGCGTTGGCTGTTTCGTCGACTACGCTTGCTACCACTGAACCCCCGTCGCGAAAAGGATTTCCCATGACGTCCCTCCGTTCTGTCTTGCCACTTCTCCTGCTGTTCAGCCTGCCTGCCTTGGCGGCCGATCCGCTGCCCTCGTGGAACGAAGGCCCAAGCAAAAAGCACATCATTGAATTCGTCCAAGCGGTGACTACCGAAGGCTCCAAGGACTACGTAAAACCCGCTGAGCGCATCGCTGTATTCGATAACGACGGCACGCTATGGACCGAACAGCCAGCCTACTTTGAGGTGCTGTTTGCCTTCGACGAAATCAAGCGCCTGGCCCCCCAGCATCCCGAGTGGAAAACCACCCAGCCGTTCAAGGCCGTGATCGAAAACGATCATCAGGCTCTGGCCCAAAGCGGCATGGAAGGCCTGCTGAAAATCATCGGCGCAACCCACACCGGCATCACCACCGACGCGTTTATCGACAACGCCAAAACCTGGCTCACCCAGGCCCGTCACCCGAAAACCGGCAAGCCCTACACCGAGATGATCTACCAGCCGATGCTGGAGACGCTCGACTACCTGCGCAGCCAGCAATTCAAGACCTACATCGTCTCCGGAGGCGACACCGCCTTCATGCGCGCCTTCGCCGAGGTGGTCTACGGCGTGCCGCCGGAGCAGGTGATCGGCTCCAACTTTGTCACCGCGTTCCAGCTCAAGGACGGTGCTCCGCAGGTGCTACGCACCGCCAAGCTCGCCCATAACGACGATGGGCCGGGCAAACCGGAAAGCATCGACTCGATCATTGGTCGCCGGCCGATCCTGGCCTTCGGCAACTCCGACGGCGACCTGCAAATGCTCCAGTGGACGGCCGCAGGCACGGGCAAACGCTTCATGGGCCTGGTGCACCACACCGACGCCAAGCGCGAGTGGGCCTATGACCGCAATTCTCAGGTCGGGCGCCTGGACAAGGCGCTGGATGAAGCAAAGACAAAAGGCTGGAACGTGGTGGACATGGCAACCGAGTGGAACCGTATCTACCCTTTCGAGCCTGCTGTGCAAAAGCAGGTGCAATAAGAAAAGACGTCGCGATGGACTGTAATAAACGTTGGTCGCAGGCAATGCGACTCAAGCCGAGAAAGGAGCAAGTCAGATGACTCGCATACGCAAGTGGCTGCCGAAACTCGCCCTGGTGGCGGTATCGGTGATGGGGGTCTCGGCATCAGCCTGGGCCGCCGATAAGCCGAATATCCTGGTGATATTCGGCGATGACATTGGGCAAACCAACATCAGCGCCTATTCCATGGGCGTGGTGGGTTACAAGACGCCCAACATCGACCGTATTGCCAAAGAAGGCATGATGTTTACCGATTATTACGCGGAAAACAGCTGCACAGCCGGGCGCTCGTCCTTCATTACAGGCCAGACGCCGTTGCGCACTGGTTTGTCGAAGGTGGGCGCGCCAGGTGCCTCCGTTGGCTTGCAAAAACGTGATATCACCATTGCTCAGGCACTCAAATCACTTGGGTATGCGACTGGCCAGTTCGGCAAGAACCACCTCGGTGACAAAGACGAATACCTGCCGACCAATCATGGTTTTGACGAGTTTTTCGGCAACCTCTATCACCTCAATGCTGAAGAAGAGCCCGAGCGTCCGTATTGGCCTAAGGACGACGCTGAGTTCGTCAAGGCCAACTCACCACGCGGCGTGATCCACAGCTTTGCCGACGGCAAGATCGAAGACACCGGCGCCCTGACCACCAAACGCATGGAGACCATCGACGACGAAACCACCGCCGCCGCTCAGGCATTCATCAAAAAACAGGCCGAAGCCAACAAACCGTTCTTTGTGTGGATGAACACCACGCGGATGCACTTGTTCACGCACGTGCGCGAGTCGATGAAGGGCCAGAGCGGTATGCCTGGCAATGAGTATGCCGATGGCATGCTTGAGCACGACGGCGACGTCGGCAAATTGCTACAAACCCTCGACGACTTGAAAATTGCCGATAACACCATTGTGGTTTACACCACCGATAACGGGCCGAACCAGTTCTCCTGGCCGGACGCGGCAACTACGCCGTTCCGGAATGAGAAAAACTCCAACTGGGAAGGCGCCTATCGCGTGCCAGCGATGATCCGCTGGCCGGGTAAAATCAAGCCTGCCGAGGTTTCCAACGAAATGTTTTCAGGTATGGACTGGTTCCCGACCTTGTTGGCGGCTGCGGGCGACACGGGGGTCAAAGACAAGTTGCTCAAAGGATGGGCACCGGTTGCGGGTGGCAACAACTTCAAGGTGCATCTGGATGGTTTCAACCAGCTCCCTTACCTGACCGGCCAGCAACCGAAAGGAGCGCGCGACGAGTTCTATTACTTCAACGACGACGGGGTGCTGGTGTCCGCGCGCTTCGGTAATTGGAAAGCCGTGTACTGCGAACAACGCGCGCCCGGAGGTTTCAAGGTATGGAGCGAGCCATTCGTGTGTCTACGGGTACCGAAAATTCTGAACTTGCGCATGGACCCGTATGAACGCGCAGACATAGTCTCCGATCAGTATTACGACTGGACCACCAAAAACGTCTATCTCGTAGCAGTGGCGGTGACCAAGTCGGCGAAGTTCCTCGAGACCTTTATCGAGTACCCGCCGAGCCAGAAACCGGCCAGCTTCAGCATCGATCAAATCCGCGCAGGCGTGGATGCGAAGATTGCCGAGAAGATGAAGGCTAACCCGGCGCAATAAAGTCGGGATCTGTTGGGAGGGAGTCAGCTCCCCCCAACACTTTTATCTGTATTTACTACAAGGCTCTACGCAATGTCGTCACGCACCGTCAGCAAACCTGCTGCACTGGCTCACACCTCCACCACCCTGATCCCCACTTTGCTGCTCTTCATCTCCGGCATGGCCGCGCTGGTGTACCAGGTGCTGTGGATCAAGCAACTGTCGCTGGTCGTGGGTGTGGAGGTGTACGCCATCACCACCGGCATCAGCGCATTTTTTGCCGGGCTGGCGTTGGGTGGCTTGCTGTTCGGACGCTGGGCGGATCGCCTGTCACGACCGTTGCTGCTGTACGCAATCCTCGAAATTCTTGTCGCCGTGCTCGGCGTGGGCGCCACTGTCGCCCTGAGCATGGCTGCCAGCCCGTTTGCCTGGCTGGAACAACAGATCGGCCTGCTGGCCTGGGTACTGCCGTTCGTACTGGTAGGCATACCGGCACTGCTGATGGGCGGCACCTTACCGGTGCTGGTGCGCTCGCTGGACATCGACCCAAAGGCTCTGGGCCAAGCCGGTGGCCGCTTGTATGCCGCCAACACCGCAGGTGCGATTGCCGGTACTTTGCTCACCGCCTTTGTGCTGATCGCCACGTTTGGCGTACGCGGCAGTGCCCTGGTGGCTGCGATGCTCAACCTACTGGCCGCCGTAGGTGCGCTGTTGTATGTGCGGCATCACACACCTGCGCCGCTGCCCCACACCCACACCGCCAAACCGGCGCGCCTGGCGCTGGTGCTGTATGCCATCGCCGGTGGCGTGGCCCTGGGGTACGAGGTGGTGTGGTCGCAATCCATCGTGCAATTCATGAGCACCCGAACCTATGCATTCGCCGTCGTACTAGCCACCTATCTGGCCGGGCTGTTTATCGGCAGCCAGTGGATGGCGCGCCGGGTAGCACGCATTCGTGACCCATGGGGCGTGTTCGGCCTGCTGATAGCCGGTGCCGGGCTGGTGGCCTTGCTGGAAATCGCCCTGCTGGGCCGCTGGCTGGTACTACTGCAAACCCAGGCCGAAGCCCTGGTGTTGAGCTTGGGCGGCGCCGAACTGCCGGGCATGAGCGCGCGTTTTGCGGTGGCCGCTCTGTGCATCGTGTTTGTGCCAACCCTGTTGCTTGGCGCGGCCTTTCCCCTGGCCCTGCGATTGAGCGTGGGCGGCGAGCATGTGGGCAGGGACGTCGGCGCTGTGGTGGCGTTCAACACCCTGGGCGGGATTATCGGGGTGATACTGTGTGGTTTTGTGCTGATTCCCTGGCTCGGGCTGGTACGTACCCTGGGCCTGCTCGCGGTGATCGCCGGTGTCGTGGGCTATATGGCCGTGCGCCGTGGTCACGGGGTCAAGAAAGGCAGGCGTCAGGCAGTGGTTGCCCTCGGCTTGCTGTCACTGGCGGTGGCACTGCTGACCCCGGTGGATCGCCTGGCCAAGCTGCTGCCCGGGGCACGTAATGCGAGCCTAGCGTTTTACCAGGAAGGTCGTGGCGCCACTGTCGCCGTGGTCACCCAGGGCGAGGGCGCCCGCAGCTTTCAGCGCCTGTACATTCAGGGCGTATCCAACACTGGCGACGCGATGCCGTCCCTACGCTACATGCGGATCCAGGCGCTGTTGCCGCTGCTGATCCATAACGGCGAGCCCCGTTCGGCGCTGGTGATCGGCTTTGGCACCGGGATTACCGCCGGGGCTTTGCTGCGTTATCCCGGGCTGGAACACCGTGTGGTCGCCGAGTTGCTGCCGTCGGTGATCCAGGCGGCGCCGCTGTTCAAGGGCAACTTCAATGCCGCCACTGATCCGGGCGTCGACGTGCGCCTGCGGGACGGTCGCCAGGAGCTGCTGCGCAACCCGCAGGCGTACGACCTGATCACCCTAGAACCGCCACCACCGTCGGCGGCTGGGGTGGTCAATTTGTATTCCCGCGACTTCTACCAGCTGGCCGCCCGGCGCCTGGAGAAAAACGGCCTGGTGGCCCAATGGCTGCCGCTTCCGACACAAAACATCGAGGACTCGCGGTCGCTGGTACGCAGTTTCCTCGACGTGTTCCCGTACGCGACGCTGTGGACCAGCGAGTTCCACGAGATGCTGCTGGTGGGCTCCAAGGAGCCCATCGAACTGGATGCCACACGGATTCGCCAGCGTTTTGAGCAACCGACCGTCAGCAGTGCGTTAGGTGACGTGGGCATTGATTCGGCAGCAACCCTGCTGGCCACTTGGGTCACCGATCGCCAAGGCCTGGAGCGCTTTGCCGGGAATGCACTGCCGGTTACCGACGACCAGCCGCGCATCGAATACGCACCATGGGTACGCAGCAAGGAGATCGCCCGGGTGCTCCCGGCATTGCTGGATTTACGGGTGCCGGCGCCGTTACTAAATGCCGCCCCGGCGTTTTCCCGCACCCTGGCCAGCGAACAACAACGCCTGATGCAGTTCTATCGCGCCAGTTTGCATGCCTATGACGGCGACCGCACTGCCTGGGGCCGGGACATTCAGGCGGTGTTGCAACAAGACAATGCCAACCCTTACTACCGTTGGTTTATTGGCCAATAACCAAGCAACGTCGCAGCAACTGGGTGACGACGACTCCCTGCCACCCACCGCTACGACGTGTTTGAGGCTTAGCGCTTTTTAAGCTTCAGATATGACTGATGCAGGTCCGATGCCCAGCCGTCGATGACGCTTTTCACGTCGTCCGCTTTCATTACCTGGGAGTCATTTGCCAACGGCTTGCCGGTGCCTTTACGCACGACCTGGGCGATCACCTTGCCACTGTCGCCATCTAGGAATTGGGCTTCGGTGCCCAGGGTGGTTTCCTGGTCACGAATCCCGGTACCGGTGCTCACCGCAGCGGCCACCAGCGCGACAGGAATGTACTCATACGGCTTGAGGCTCTCGGTCTTGCTGCTGACCGCCGTGATAGCCGCCCGCACCACGATCACGCCCGGGCCAGGCCCGCTGGCCAGAGGCAGTGATTTTTCCAGCTCGCGCTTGAGCGCCTGGTTGTAGTAGGTGTTAATGCCATGCAAGGTGCTTTCAGGAATTTTGGTGGTGGCTTGCGGCTTGGGGTAGAACTGGGTGGGTTCTATATACACCGAGGTATAGCGGCTCAGGTTCAGTTTAGGGTCCACCCAACGCATCACTTCCGCACCCGATGGAGACTGGGCTTCCTTCAGGTGGCTGTAGTCGGAGAGAAACCCGGAGTATTCGTCCGGCTGCGTAACCTTGCTGGAACAACCCACAACCCCGATTGAGGCGATGCACGCCGTGCCGATCATTAGTCCTAGCTTCATCGTGGAACTCCCTAGCTGTCATCGAAGGAACGCTGAGCTGTAGGTATAGCCAACTCTGGAAAAATAACCCGCTGGGCGTTGCAAGTTATTGGGAATTTCACAGCATGGATTTGACAGGCAAGCGCCCACCGTCAAAGCTGCAAGGAGCTTAAGCGCGCCATCAGAGCGTCAATGCATCGGACATCGGAAGTCGTAATGCCCAAGCCTGAAAATAAAGCCGTACCTCGCCGTGATTCATCCAGCCGTTACCTGTACCCCGTCGTGATCGCTCTTTTGCTGTTGGCTATGGCCGGGATCTGGTTTTTCCTGCAGGCCAGTACGCCCAGGCTGCCGGTCTCGGCGCCTGCGCCCGTGGTCAAGCCGGTGGCGGTGGTGCCGCCTGCAAAAATGGTCGATGAGCAGCAGTGCCAAGGCTGCCACCAGGCCCAGGTCAAGGACTGGCAAGGCTCGCACCACCAACTGGCAATGCAGGCTGCCGCACCGGAGACTGTACCGGCTGACTTCAACGATGTGTCCTTCAGCAGCGAAGGCGAGACCACCCGATTCTCGCGCCGGGGCGACGAGTTCTGGGTCAACACACCTGGCGCCGATGGCAAGGCCGGAGACTTCAAGGTCGCCTATACCTTCGGCATCGCACCATTGCAGCAGTACCTGATTGAGGTCGGTGACGGGCGCTTGCAGGCCCTGGGCGTGGCCTGGGACACGCAAAAAAACCGCTGGTTTCACCTCTACCCCGGCCAGGGCGTGAACTTCAAGAACCCGCTGCACTGGAGCAAACCCAGCCAAAACGCCAACTTCATGTGCGTGGAGTGCCATACCACCGGTTACAAGCGCAATTTCGATGCGGCCAAGAACAGCTTCAACAGCCAATGGAACAGCCTGGGCGTCGGCTGCCAGGCGTGCCATGGCCCGGCGTCGAACCATGTGGCGTGGGCGGCGAAAAAAGGTGACCTGCTGCACGCAGGTTTCGCCGTGGACCTGAAAGACAAGGACGCCACGGCCGAGATCGAAACCTGCGCCCGCTGCCACGCCCGCCGTGCGCCGTTGGGTGACGGCTATACCGTCGGCAAACGCCTGATGGACGACTACCTGCCCAGCGTGCTGACCCGCGAGCTGTATGCACTGGATGGCAAGATCAAGGATGAAGTGTTCGAACACGGTTCGTTCGCGCAAAGCAAAATGGCCGACAAGGGCGTGCGCTGCAGCGACTGCCACAACCCCCACAGCGCCGAACTCAAGGCACCGGGCAATGGCGTGTGCCTGCAATGCCACAACACCGCGGGCAAAACTGCTGTGGCCACAGTGGACGGTCGCGGGCTGCAGGCCAAGAATTACGACTCCCCCGAACACACTCGCCACGCTGTCGGTGAGCCGGGTTCGTTCTGCGTCGATTGCCATATGCCCGGCAAGTTCTACATGGGCAACGACTTTCGCCATGACCACAGCTTCAGCATCCCCCGGCCCGGCGATAAGGTCAGTGAACAGTTCAAGCTTTGGAACAGCACTGTAGCCGAGCATGCACCGCGTTACGAAGAGAGCATGGCCTTGATCCGCGGTGGCCAGCCTGGCGCGGCGCAGGCGCTGTATGACCAGTTGGCACGCAACAACCTGCCGGCGATCCAGCGCGCGACATTGCTGGCTGAACTGTCCAACTACCCAAGTGAGCAAGCCCTGAAACTGGCCACCAGGGACCTCGCCAACCCGGCGTCGCAAGTGCGTGAGAGCGCGGTACGGGCGATCAGTGCGTTCCTGCCCCCGGCTGAACGGGTTGCGCTGTATGGGCCGCTGCTCCAGGACCCGGTGCTGGCGGTTCGAATCATCGCCGCGCGAGACCTGTTGAGTGTCTCTGCACAAGGCCTGGGGCCGGCCTGGGACAAGGCGATCGTGGAATACGAAAATGTGCAGTTGAGTTTGCTTGAGCGGGCCGAAGCCAATCTCAATCTGGCAATGCTGTATCAGGCCAGTGATCGGGGCGACAAGGTTGAAGCACAGTTGCGTGCGGCGTTGCTGCGCGACCCGGATTTCTTCCCGGCGCTGGTGACCCTGGCGCAATGGCTGGAGGCCAATGGACGTGCCCAGGAGGCGCGCACGCTGATATCGGACAACCTCAAGCAGCACCCAGAAGCGGCACTGTTGCAGCACACTCAAGGGCTGATGCTGATTCGGGCCGGGGACACGGCCAAAGCCATGCCGCATCTGCGTGAAGCGGTACGCCTGGAGCCGGCGAATCCTCAGTACAGCTATGTGCTGGCAGTCGCGCTGCATGACAGTGGGCGGGTGGATCAGGCCTGTGAGCAACTGGAAAAGCTGCTCACGCTGCAACCGTATAACCGCAATGCGCGGCTGTCGTTGATTCAGTATTACCTGGAGAACGGCAAAGAGCCCAAGGCGCAGGTGGTGATGCAGGCCTGGAAGAAACTTAACCCCGCAGATCCGGCATTGAAATGAACTTGGCACCTTATGCACGTGAATTCCGTACTCTTGGAACTGATTTTATTATCTCCAGAGTTCTGCGTTAGGGTCGGACGAATACTGGGCGATCTTTGTTCTGAATGCGTGTTTTGGCTGTCATCTTTGCCACGGCGTGCATAGCCGCTGGCGGCAGGACAGCTCCGGCACTGCTGTCCGACAGGGTAACCAAGCAACCCGGTAACGCCCTGCTGCAATTTACTCAGGGGCTCGCCTTAGTGCGGGGCAATCAGCCGGATACCGCTCACTTCACTGAAATGCATCGATGGCCATACTGGAGCGCAGTCAGAGGCTCCCATCTCGATTATCAGCACATCACCTGCGAATGGGGGCAAAAGTGGGGGCAAACTAAAACTCTAACGGCGCAAAAATACCGCCCTAGAGCCTAGTCAAAATGTTCTTCGGAAGCTCTGAAAACAGGTGACGTGGCGAGCTGCAGCTTTCGGACGATTCTGTTGAAAACAGTCGGATTTTCCGCCCTCCTGAACTCACTCAACCTATCCAGGTTTTTTTCGGACCTTCATTGACCTTTATTACTCAGTTAGGGGCTTAGCGTGAGGTTTTTTGTTTATTGCAGGCGCACCTATCCTACGACCGGTGGCCCCTGAGGGGTAAACTTGGCCAGCCAGCGCCGTTACACCGAAGCGGCCAGCGTGAATTCATTGGTCGCACCGCTCATGCCACGTGGTCACTTCGGTTGAGTCCTTAACTCACCTCATTCAGCGCCTTGATCAGTTCTATCTTACGCATAGTCGAACGCCCGGCTATTCGGTGTTTACGAGCTCGCTCCATAAGCTCATTTTTGCTCATATCCTCTAATCGCTGATCAGTTCGCGGGGCACCCTGTCGTGTTGCTGCAGCTCGCCGGGCTGATGATTCTCGGGCTTTAGCCTTTTTTGCTTCGGTGGTTTTCTGCCCAGACCCACCCTTCAGTTCGCCGCCACCTGACTGTTTATTAACTGTTCCCCAAGCACGACGTGCTGCTTCATCTTCGGGAACCCCTTTAGCCTCGTAGCTATCTTCGATATGTTTCGCTTTGCGTTTTTGGTTATCGGTGTACTTGTCTTTATCCCCGCGCGGCATGATCGCATCCTCTTAGTGGCTGAGCACATTGCCTACATTTGTGGAGCATCCAACCCAACATTTTATTGTCGTCAAAGGGTTTTGGCCCAGCGGTTCATAACGGCCTGGGCCATCAATTATCGCTTACTGTCGTCCGACTTTCCTTCCTGCATCTGTACAGAGGACTTGGTACCGCTGGAGTTGTCTTTGGTTGCATTATCGGCGCTGTCAAAGCATCCATGAAGCATGAATACGCTGCAAAAGCCCAAGCACATACTCAACTTTTTCATGATCGTTTACCTACTAGCGAATTTGGCTGTTCATTTTATGCTGCTGGCTTGAGTACGACCTTCGTCCAGCCATCGTCACGTGCGTCGAAGTGCTTATAGGCATTTGGGCCCTCGGCGAGCTTGAGGCGATGAGAAATAATCTGAGAAGGTTTTGCGCGACCATGATGGATGAGCTCGGCCAAGCGACGGTTGTAGACTTTGACGTTAGCCTGCCCAGTTCGAATCTGCTGCCCCTTGAACCAGAAAGCGCCGAAATCGAAGGCCATCTTGCCTTCTTTGGCGAGTTCATTTTTAGCGCCGGGATCCTGAGGTACGAACACACCAACGACTCCGATACCCCCCGTCGCTTTTGTCGAGGCAACAAGGTTATTCATAGTGAGGTGATTGGCTTCATGACCGTGGCGGTCGCAGCATTGATAACCAACACACTCACATCCTCGATCGGTGCCTTTGCCGTGAGTCAGATTTAAGATTTGGGCCACTGCCTCTTTCTCAAGCGAGTTGATGGGCGTAGCACCCATCTGAGCGGCGAGCTTTAAACGGTCGGGATGATTGTCGACCACGAACACCTGAGAGGCGCCCTTGATCATTGCTGAGTGGGCGGCCATTAAACCCACCGGGCCGGCGCCATAGATGGCAATGCTCTCCCCAGGAAGGAGGCCCGCCAGCTCGGTTGCATGCCAGCCCGTTGGGAAGATATCCGACAGCATGACGTAATCTTCTTCACGCTCTTGCGCGTCGTCGGGCAGCACCAGGCAATTGAAGTCGGCATACGGCACCCGTAGCAGCTCTGCCTGCCCGCCCTGATATGGCCCCATATCAGCAAATCCGTAGGCCGCGCCCGCACTACCTGGGTTAGCGGTCAGGCAGAATCCGGTCAGGCCTTTTTCACAGTTTTCGCAAAAACCGCAGCCGATGTTAAATGGCAGACATACGCGGTCTCCTACCTTGACTCGATCTACGCCGGCGCCTACTTCAACGACCTCGCCCAGATTCTCATGGCCAAAGACTCTGCCGGTTTCGAAAGAGGTTCGGCCTTCATACATATGCAGATCAGATCCGCAGATATTGGTGGCCGTCACCCGCACCAGAACGTCCGTAGGTTTTTCTATTTTGGCATCCGGCACATTTTGCACACTGACGTCACGGGGGCCGTTGTAAACGATGGCTTTCATTGCGTTCTCCCAGAGGCAAGACGAAAGGGATTTTTCGTCAGCACATGTTTAATCTGTCCGAGAGAGCAAATCGTATGTTCAAGAAATTCGAGGCATGTCTGACGAGCGGTACATTCTCAAAATCGCTCAAAAAATCTGAATTATTCGCCCTCGTATCCCTCTCTTTTTTATCGATAGAGATTGAGAGGTTGGCTTGAGTTATCTGGATTGGGTTCAGTGGCCCGCCATGGCAGTGACAGTGATCGCCGCGTGGCTTATCGGGTCTCAACGCCCCGCGAGAAGAATGGCCGGGTTCTTCTGTTTTATTTTGAGTAATGTCCTATGGGTCATTTGGGGGGCTTATGCGGAGGCCTACGCACTGATCGTGCTGCAGATCTGTCTTTGCTCGATGAACCTACGTGGGTTTAAAAAGAACTTTCAGAATCAGTAGGCGCGATTCATTCGGAGGCCTGGCGACCGCGCTGATTTTTCCTGAACCCACGAACATTCATGCCAAGCAAAATGCACTCGAGCACAATCAATCCGAAAGCATTTGTGTGCCATCCCCAGATAACCCATAGCGCGTTGCCGAGGATAAACCCCCAAAAGGCAATCATGCGCCGGCGCGGTTGTTGAGAACCGATATACCAAGCTGAAATGACAGTCACTATCATGGCGGGCCATTGCACCCAATCAATCAGATCCACAAGGTCACGCCCCACCCGAGGCCAGCGTGTGAACTCATGGACGGCTCGACACCCATGTCGGTATTGGGAGGCTGGTGGCTGTCCAGACAATACGTGCTCCAATCCTCTCAAGGTCTGCAACCAGTTGAACATCCTCGTGCGCCATCAAATGCTTGAACCCACCAGCGTTCTGATAAGCCTCGGCACTCAAGCCGAGATTGGCCCCATGGATATGGCGATGGTTCTCGATGAACGGGTACAACGCCAGGTATTGAGTGCGAACCGCCTCGCCGTATTCTCTCCAGCTGTCGACCTCAACTGTTCCACACACCGCGTCAGCGTCAAACTCAATCTGACGCGCTAGCCAATCGGGCGGTACAACGGTATCGGCATCCGTGAAAGCAAGCCACCGTGCACCAGCTTTCAGTAACTGCTCAGCACCTACAGCTCTCGTCTTACCCACGTTTTGAAAGGAGACACCAATCGACTGTACGCCCATCGCCGCGACCATTGCCTCCGTGCGATCTGAGCAGTCATCCACGACGACAAGTATCTCGACCAACTGATCTTTTAGCGACGGGTGTTCAACCGCGAGGAGTACGGACTCAAGGCATTGGCTGATATAGCGTTCGTCGTTATGAGCAGGTATCACGATCCCTATCATCTTCTCTCCCTTACCTCGCGAAGTGTGCCCAGCAATCGACACCGCCCTGATAAGGAAGGTTTAAAGAATCTATCGTAGCGAGAGCAGCTCCATCTAAAGGAACGTTTCGGAGCGCCATTATCCTGCCAGTATTTACGCCGCGGCATTCTGAACTAGCCTTGTCGTGTTTAGGATTTTTAATCCGGAGAACTGATGGACACGCTAACCAAAGTGGAGGTCGAAGCAGCCCTTTCCGCTCGACTTCCTAACTGCGCAGTTAACTGTGCATTCAATCCCGACGGCAGCCTTGCGGTGACCGTGACGGCGCACGATGCTGATCAGTTCACCATCGCCAATATCAATCGCGCCCACTATCACGGGGAATCAGGAATCAATAGGCTCATACGGGAAATACTGGAAGAAATGGTCATATCGAGACAATCTTCCAGGCGTTCATCTGTAGGGTAATAAACAGGAATTCATATGCCGGACTCTACTGAAGCGACGATGCATTCAATCAAAATTGAATACCTAGTGGACACGCTGTTCGGAGTGAATCCACTCGCGAGCGAATGCAGGGCGCGCATAATGCGCAAAGCGTCTGGATTTCAGCTGCAACTCGCACGGCCGTGGCCTAGCCAGCTACAACATGCCCACACACTTACCTTCGAATGGGAGGGCGGCTCCTACCGTGGGCTGGTGCACCACACTGAAAAACTGCCCAGTGGAGAGCTGCTGCTGGACGTTGCCCCTCAACCTTAGTGGTGATGGCGAAGAAGTTGGAAATTGCGCCAGTTGTTGTTACGCCGAGGGATAGCGCTGCACGCCACTCGTCGAGGGATATGCACAGCGTTTAAACTTTATTTCCTGTTGCCCTCTCCCACTCTTTGTGGAGAAAAGTATTTGCTCCTGGATGAATCGATTCAATTGAATCCGACAGTGTGAACGCTGCGTGGAGATGACAATCATGAACCTGCGTCTACCCATGTTTTTGATGTTGTGCTTTACCTTTTCAAACGCCTTGGCTGCGGCGTGTGATGTCTACACGCACCCTCAGAGCGATCAGGTACCCGTGGTTGAACAGCACACCTGCTACACGTACGAAGGCGTGCCTTCCGACGCTATCGATTGGTCGTGCAGCAACGAAAACAAGGACATGATGAACACAAAAAAAACCAAGATCGCTCAATGCGCCGGCGACTATGCGGCCAGTTGCAAGGCAACACTCACACAGGAGGCACTTGCGAATCCTCATGCAACCGCCAAAGTTCCTGGCCACGCAGGCGCGATGCTTCCCAGCAACGCTGGGGTGGTGACTTATCACTATGCCGCACAGGACCTTAAGCAAGCCAAAATCGATTGTGAGAAAGACGGCGGGCAGTGGACGTGGCAATCAGCTCAATAACCAGATTTCAAATGGCGCATCCCATATGAACGGCTTTGAGAATGGTACAGCTGCGCCAATACCGCTTATGTTTAAGCGCGGTGATACGGTGCCCAATAACCCGGACCTGCCCGTACTTTTTTATTCAGAGGCACTGCCCAAGCCCTTCGACGACCCTGCGGCACTCTTTGAAGCAATGTTCGCCAGCCAAGGTTGGCCCCCTCAGTGGCGTGATGGGATCTACAGCTATCATCATTACCATACACAAGGGCACGAAGTGCTGGGTGTCGCAAGCGGCGATGCTCAGCTGATGCTGGGTGGCGAGCACGGTCAGGTTCTGAACGTGAGTACAGGCGATGTGTTGCTGTTGCCGGCAGGCACCGGGCATTGCAGCCTGAGCGCCAGTAAAGACTTTCTCGTAGTAGGCGCCTATCCGCCAGGCCAGCATGGGGATATTTGCCGCGAGGCGCCCACCCCGGCACAGTTGAGGAATATCGAACAGCTACCATTTCCTGATGAGGGGCCAGTAACGGGCGATCAAGGTGCCTTTCGCAGGCTGTGGGTCAGAGATCGCTAAGCGCCCTCACCCGCCATCGCTAGCTGGTGAAAATGCGGCAATGATTTCAGGGCATGGAGGGATGCCGCCAATTGGACCTCTTGGCGCGAGCCCATGAACCGTTCCTTTCGACTGAACACGCTCAGACTCCGCCCTATTCGATAGGCCCAGGCAAAACAAACAGTTCCAGGAGGTATCCCATCGATCACATCCGGACCCAGTATGCCCGTGGTCGCGATGGCTACATTTGCCGGACTGTCGTCCAGTGCCCCGAGAACCATCTCCCGAGCAACCTCACAACTCGTGAGATTAAAGGTATTTATGGTGTATGCGCGTACTTTTAATAGCCGCTGTTTCGCTTCTGGCGAATAGACGACATAACCACTCTCAATACATGACCCACCTCCGTCGACCTCCGAAAGCAAAGTGATAATTTTTCCCGCGGTACAAGATTCGGCCGTCGTAATAACCAGTCGATTGCCTTTGAGGTACTCCACGATAGAAGCGGCGACAAACATGATAAGTGCTCCTGCGCGCGAGCGATTGCGCTATTACCCTGTTCCAAAAAACGACCTTTCAAATCAATCAATGTTCAAGCGAAAGTGTTTTGAACGTGCACGGCGTCAGGTTTTCCAACGTCTACAGAGTTGAACCTGACTTTCCCAAATTTCGCTTGAGAGAAGGCAAGAGGATGGAACCTACGACAATGATTACCAAAACAGCCAGAATGGCCAAGTCATGCTCCTTGGCGGCAACCTTTACCCTGTTAAGCGCCTGCGCTGGCAATGATTCTCCCTCGAACGTGGGGGCACCCGGTAAACCCACTGCTCCATCTACCCGAACACTGGAAGCCGGGGCAGCCCTGCTCCAATCTCGTCTGCCTGTTGATGCATTGAACGCCTATCTGGACGGTTTTCACTTTTATAACGGCCATCCTGAGGTGCAGATGGAAGCGCATCACTACTGCGCGATTCTCAATGAAGAGGTGATTCAATGCGTGATCTACGACGGCAATCGCAAGGATGCAAAGTTGATGGGCGTGGAATACATCATCAGCGAGCAGTTATTCACCACACTGCCTACCCCTGAAAAGGCGCTTTGGCACAGCCATGTGCATGAAGTGAAATCAGGACAACTGGTCGCGCCGGGAATCCCCGAAGGGGCTGAGCACGCGTTGATGGAAAAACTGGTACATACCTACGGTAAGACTTGGCATACCTGGCATACCGATCTCAACAAACGCCTGCCGCTGGGCGCGCCGCAACTGATGATGGGGTTTACCACCGATGGCCAGGCCGACCCTCGGATGGTCGCCGAGCGAGATAAGCGGATGGGTATCGACAGCACCGAAAAGAAGAAGACACGCATCGATATAGTTGCGCCACCCATCGCACCGGGTGCGGACGCATGGCAACAGGGCACCGTTATTCAGATCACCGATCCGACTGTAACGGCCCATCAGCACTGAAGGCACCACTCAGTCATTTGGATTGAACGATCATTTGCTGGCCCTTCTCTATCGCAAGACCAGCGATAGGAGGATGTCATGATGATTGATTCAGCAACCGGAATGAATCCTGGCGAACGATACGCAGTGGAGAGCCTGGAGCGAACAAGGAGCTTTTGCGGTTTTTTCCTGGATGGAAAATATTACCTGGGTCCCGAACTCTTGACGGCTGTCGGGTGGCTTGAGGGCCAGACATTTATTTACGACGAGCTCGACGCCTTAGGCGACCCGGTATTCCCCGACCGTGTCGCTGGCACGATTGAAAACCTTACCCTCGTGCTGGCCGACGGTGCCCGTTTGAAACTCCATCCGATACCTGTTCATGTGCCCGAGGATTTGCCTGCACGCGCGCCTGTAATGGGAAAAAACAATGGCCAGTTACACGGCAAAACGGTGGTGATCACCGGCGCCTCAAGCGGCATAGGTCGTGCTGCTGCTCACGCATTTGCAGAACAAAGTACCCGGTTAGTCTTGGCGGCTCGTGATGAAAAGGCGCTGGCAGAAGTGGTCGAGGAATGTGCTGTACGCGGCGCGCAGGCGATCGCCGTTAAGACCGATGTGACACATGGCGACCAAATGCGCGCGCTGGCGGAAAAGGCTGCAGCCTTCGGAAATGGCCGCATCGATATCTGGATCAATAACGCCGGTGTAGGGGCCGTCGGAAGCTTCGAAAACACGCCTTTGGAAGCACACGAACAAGTACTGCAAACAGACCTGCTCGGTTACCTGCGTGGCGCCCACGTGGCGTGGCCCTATTTCAAAGCCCAGAAAAGCGGGATTCTGATCAATACACTCTCGCTGGGAAGCTGGGTCGCCCAGCCTTTTGCCGCCGCGTATTCAGCCAGTAAATACGGTCTGCGTGGCTTGACCGAAGCACTGCGCGGCGAATTGGTCGGCTACCCGAATATTCATGTGTGCGACATCTATCCCGCCGTGATGGATACACCGGGCTTTCGCGATGGCGCAAATTTTACCGGCCATGCATTGACGCCGCCGCCACCGGTCTATGATCCGCGTCAGGTGGCGCGGGCGATGGTCGCTTGCGCGCTGCAACCGAGGAACAGCACCACTGTCGGTACCGCCGCAGCCATCGCTCGAGTCGCGCATTTTTTGCTGCCCGCCTTTCCCCAGGTATCCGGCTGGCTCACCCGCACCGCCCTGCAACGGGCACCCCACTCAGCGACTTCGTCGGGCAACCTGTTTGGACCCGCCAGCGGTGAGCGCCGCATTGAAGGCGGGTGGCGGCAAACACGCCGTACACCGTATTGGTTGGTTGCAGCAAGCGCAGCGTTGTTACTCGGCGGTGTGGTCATTGCGCGCAAGCATTCAACAAACAACAAGCCGCATAACTGAAATCGGGGGCAGCCGCCCCGTTTAAATGAGGTAAATCAGCATGTCTTACAACTTCCAAGGTAACGCGAGCGTAATGACTGCCTCTCGTCATTTGGGCACACCCTCGGATGAATGTTTGAATGAGTCAGCAGAGATCCATTTGAGCAGCAGTGGAAAACCAACGATTGCGCGTTTGGACTTCGACAAGCCACTGGATTGGCCGGGTAATCCTAACTTTGTCGCAGTCCATTTACCCGATGGTTCCACCGTGAGTGGCGTCATCGTCGATATAGATCGGCCCACGGATGCGCCCGGCTGGGTCACGTTTACAGTAGATGATTGAGGTGTGATAAGCGCCGAGGCTCATCCATAGCATTGTCGGACAATTTTTTTGAATTTTCTTTGACGTCAAATATCTGTAATTCATGAGCATAGGGAGGTCTCATGAAAGATAACAATCTATTTACCATCGAGTATCAGCTTCACGGTGAACCGAAGTCCTTCATCGTGCGCGCGTCGCAAATGAACAATGCCGAGGCTTGGCATTGGGCCAGCTGCGATGCAGGTGTCGCCGTCATACCCAAATTTGGCCAACACACCCTCAAGCGCGTCTCTAAACCCATGGCGGAAAAATACGGCATTACCCATGTAAGCTGGAGCGCCGCGACGCAGGTACAGTGGGCGGAGGGTCTCGCATGATGAACAGCCAGACGCTTGGTTATACGATGAGACAAGCACGCGATGATGAGGTCGCGCGAAATAACGAGATGTTTTCCGAAGCCGATCGACTGGATGCGCAAGCGTACAAAATCATCGAGTCCTACAGCGGCGACGCGCAGACATGGGCGCGCTTCATCGAAGCGAAGAAAGCTGCAGATGCGCACCGCACCGCCGCTTACCAAGAGTGGATGCGCATTCACCGCGCCAAGCGAAGGTAGCTGACAGCCCTGTCGAAAACAGGGCTGACGCCCGGCCAGGTATCACGCCCCTGACTCAGGGTCTTTTGAAGGCCCGCCAGGGGCGACGCCGCCTTGATCGACGTCCGCCTCCCAGGGGCGGTTGACTGTCGGGTTCTCCGACTTGTCGTTACGCTTTGCCGTATCGGGACGCACCTTTTGCCCGGCATGCCCCGAGGTGTGGGGTTTGGATGGTTGGTTCATGACGCCTCCTCAATCACTGATATGCAGCACGACCTTGCCATGTACATGCTCATTGGCCAGATAATCCAGCGCCTGCACCGCGGCCTCCAACTCGAAAACCTTGGCGATGTAGACCTGCACATTACCGGCCTCGATCAATCCGGCGATCTCTGTCAGCTCCTCGCCACGTGGCGCCGCGGTAAACCGTGCGCCGGTCTTGCCGGCTGCCTGCGGATGGCTGGCGTCGGGCATCGTCAAGGTCGACACCAGTCGGCCCCCCTCCCCCAGCACTTGCCACGAACGCGCCTGGGTGTCGCCGCCGATCAAATCAATCACCAGGTCAAACTCCTTGCAAATGTCCTCAAAACGCTCGGTCTTGTAGTCGATCGCGCGGTCTGCCCCCAGCTCGCGCAAGAACGGCAGGCTGTCCGTGGACGCGGTGGCGTATACCTCGGCACCCTTGACCTTGGCAAACTGCACGGCCAAGTGGCCCACTCCGCCGGTCCCGCCATGGATCAGGACCTTCTGCCCCTGCTCGATCTGTCCGTGCTCCACCAGGGCCTGCCAAGCGGTATGGCCCGCCAACGGTACGCCAGCCGCGACCGGCCAATCCAACGCATGAGGAATACGCGCCAGATGCACCGCCGGTACCCGCGAATACTCGGCATAGCCACCGTCGGCGCCAATCATCGCAAACACCCGATCGCCCTTCTTGAAATCGCTGACGCCCTGCCCGACTTTTTCTACCAGGCCGGCGACTTCACGGCCGAGGGTCAGCGGGAGTTTGTCCTGCTTGACCTCCGGGTATTGGCCTTCACGAATCTTGTAGTCCACAGGGTTGATGCCCACGAAAAAATTCTTGACCAGCACCTCGCCTGCCAGAGGCTCCGGCACCTCGACGTCACAAAACCGCATGACCTCGGGGCCGCCAAACTGCTCAATCCTGATTGCTTTCATGTTACGCACCTCGTTGTCTGTTCAAAGCACACAGGGGTGTGGAGGACCGTCGATGTCCAGGGGTTCACTTGATGTCGAGCAACACTGACAAACGGCAGCTTCCACCCACGAATCCACTCGAACCTTTGCGTCTACCGGCCCGTCCCAACTGTATTCAGCCAAGACCCGGGAGTGCCTGATGCTTATCTACCCCAAAAGCCATTTCCAGCCTTATACCAATGCCTGCGGCGGTTGGGGTTCGGCCAAGTCGGTGATGCAGATCCTGTGGCGCGAACAAGCGCTGGCCAAGGCGCCCGCCGCGCTGTTCAAACAGAACAAGCCCGACGGGTTTGCCTGCGTCAGTTGCGCCTGGGCCAAGCCCGGCCATCCCCATGCGCTGGAGTTCTGTGAGAACGGCGCCAAGGCCACCGCCTGGGAACTGACGTCCCTCAAGACAGACCCGGCGTTCTTTGCCGAGCACAGCCTCAGCGACCTGCGTACCTGGCCCGACTATGCGCTGGAGCAGCATGGCCGCCTGACCCACCCGCTACGCTACGACCCCGACACTGATCATTACCGGGAAACCTCCTGGGAAGAGGCCTACCGTGAAATCGGCGCCCAACTCAAGGCCATGGACCCTGACAGCGTTGTGTTCTATGCCTCCGGGCGGGCGTCGCTGGAAAGCTCGTTTATGTACCAGTTGTTCGCGCGCGCCTACGGCACCAACAACCTGCCCGACAGCTCCAACATGTGCCACGAAAGTACCTCGGTAGGGTTGCAGGAAAGCATCGGCGTGCCGGTAGGCACCGTGACCCTGGCAGACTTCGAGCACACCGATTGCCTGTTTTTCTTTGGCCAGAACGTTGGCAGCAATAGCCCGCGCATGCTGCATCAACTGCAGGACGTGCGTCGACGCGATGTGCCCATCATCACCTTCAACCCCCTGCGCGAGCGCGGCCTGGAGCGTTTCGTCAACCCGCAGTCCCCCACGGAAATGCTTACGCCCGACTCGACCTTGATCAGCACCCAGTACCATCAGGTGGCAATCGGCGGTGATACGGCAGCGATCACCGGTATTGCCAAGGCGTTGCTGGAAATGGATGACCTCGCCACCGAACAAGGCAGCCCGGCCGTAATCGATCATGACTTCATCGCCAGCCACACCGACGGCTTCGAAACCTTCACCACCTATGTCCGTGGCTGTGCCTGGCCACAGTTGGAGCACCAGAGCGGGCTGACGCGCGGCGCACTGGAAGCCGCCGCGACCGTGTATGCCCACAGCCAACGCGTGATGTTCGTCTACGGCATGGGGTTGACCCAGCATCGACACGGCGTGGCCAACGTGCAGATGCTGATCAACCTGATGCTGCTGCGCGGCAATATCGGCAAGGCCGGTGCCGGGATCTGTCCGGTACGCGGCCACTCCAACGTGCAAGGGCAGCGCACGGTGGGCATTACCGAAGACCCGAAAAAAGTACCGGCGGAGTTGATCGAGCAGCACTTCGGCTTCAAGGTGCCAGAGAAAATGGGCGTCTGCACGGTGGATGCGTGCGAAGGGATTCTCAGCGGCCAGGTGCGCGGTTTTGTCGGCCTGGGGGGCAACTTTCTACGGGCAATTCCGGACACCTCGCGCATGGAGCCCGCCTGGCAAGGGTTGCACCTGAACGTACAGGTCGCCACCAAACTCAACCGCACGCACTTGCTGCCAGCGCGTCACCAGTGGCTGCTGCCATGCCTGGGTCGCATCGAAATAGACCGGCAAAATGGCGTGGCGCAAACCTACACCACAGAAGACAGCACCGGCTGCATCCACAGCTGGCGTGGCAGCAGCGAGCCGGTCGGCCCTCATGTGCGCGCCGAAGCCAGCATCGTCGCCGGCCTGGCCATGGCCACCCTCTCCCACCCCTGCAACATCGATTGGCAGGCCTGGAGCACCGACTACGCCAAGGTCCGCACGGCCATCGGGCAGATCTACCCGCAGATATTTCACGACATGGAAAGCCGTATGACCGAGCCTGGCGGCTTCCATCGCCCGATTGCCGCCGCGCAGCGCAAGTGGCTGACCCCGAGCGGCAAGGCGCAGTTCGTCAAGCCCGTGACCCTGGCCGAAGATGACGACGTGAACCTTGCACAACCGGCACGGGATGTCCTGCAACTGATGACGCTGCGCAGCAACGATCAGTTCAACACCACCATTTACGGTTATGACGATCGCTTTCGCGGGGTCAGCGGCACGCGCGAGGTGATTTTCATGCACTGCAACGACATCGTGCGCCTGGGCTTCACGCCCGGCGCGCAGGTAATGTTGACCACTGCCATCGAACCGGAGGTCAAGCGCCAGGTCGGGCCATTCGAAATCATCGCCTACGACATTCCCGAAGGCTGCGCCGCCGCGTATTACCCCGAATGCAACCCGCTGGTGCCACTCTGGCACCACGCTGAACGCAGCAAGGTGCCGGCCGCCAAATCGGTGCCGGTGCGGCTCAGCGCGTCGCCGACTCACCCAGGATGAACACCACCAGTACCAGCAACCACAGCAGGTACACCCATCCAAACAGGCGTACCCAGCCGCGGTGCCGGTAAAGCCCTGAATAGAACAGCAACAACAGCAGGAACTGGCCGGCGGCGGCGAGCATGATCACGCCGCCGAACCTGGGCTGATAGCGAACGCACAATATTTGCACGGCCAGCAACAGCAGCAGCGCCCCATAGACTTTCAACGCGCCCGCCTTGCTCATCTCAACGCCCCACCAGGTAGAGAGTGGGAAACAACAGGATCCAGATCCCGTCCACCAGGTGCCAATACAGGCTGATCATTTCCAGGCGCATCGCGCGCTGGTGAGGCGTCAACCGGTCGCGCTTCAACGCGCTGTACAGCCACAGGGCCAGGCCAACGGCGATCAACACATGCAACCCGTGCAGCGCCGTGGCGATGAAGTACAGGTTCATGAACAGCTGCGCCGACGGCGCCCGCCAGGTTGAGTGATCGGTAAAGCCGGGCAGCACGCCTTCGTGGATCTCCAGGCCGTATTCAACACCCTTGCAGCCCAGGAACAACACGCCCAATCCGGCCGCACCCAGCAGACACCAGCGCACCCGGCGTGGCTCGCTGACGGCCAGGGTCATCAACAAGCTGCTGGTCAACAACAGGACTGTATTGCCCGTGGCCAACAGGTAATGCAGGCTCGCCACGGCCTCCGCTACCCCGCCCGGATGACGCAGCCGAAAGAACCACGCCACCATGATCAGGCTGCCGAACATCATCGCTTCGCTGGCCAGGAACAGCCACATGCCCAGGCGGGCGGCCTCGCTTTGCTGGGCCCAGGCCACGAACGGTTCGGCGGGCCTCTCGTCAGAGCGGATCACGGCGGGCCCCAGGGGAATAATCGTAGGCCTCGAAATCCACCGTCACCGGCGCTTCGAAGTTGTGCAGCGGCGGCGGCGAAGCCACGCGCCACTCCAGCCCGGCCGCCTCCCAGGGATTGATCGGCGCCCGCTCGCCCCAGCGCAGGGAGCCGAGCAGGTAGAAAAACGGCAACACGTAGGCCAGCGCCAGGATCGATGCGCCGGCCGACGACATCACGTTGAGGAACTGAAAGTCCGGGTCGTAACTGTGGTAGCGGCGCGGCATGCCCAGGTAACCCAAAAGGAATTGCGGGAAAAACGTCAGGTTGAAGCCGCAGAAAATCAGGATCGCGGTGATCTTGCCCCACAGTTGCGAGTAAAGCCGGCCGGTCATTTTCGGCCACCAGAAATGCAAGGCCCCGAAATACCCGGCCACGGCGGCGCCGACCATGATGTAGTGGAAGTGCGCGACCACAAAATAGGTGTCATGGGCATGCAAGTCGGCGGCCAGCAGCGCGAGGAACAGCCCGGTGACGCCGCCGACGATAAATAATCCGATAAACGTCAACGCAAACAGAAACGGCGCATGCAGGGTCAAGTCGCTCTTGTACAGCGTGGCACTCCAGTTATAGGCCTTGATCGCCGACGGAATCGCCACCAGAAAACTCAACAATGAGAACACCAGGCTGGCATACATCGACTGCCCGGCGACAAACATATGATGGCCCCACACTAGAAAGCCGATCACCGCAATCGCCACGCTGGACCAGGCGACAAAGCGGTAGCCGAAAATGCGCTTGTGCCCTGCCGCCGTGATCAACTCGCTGACCATCCCCATGGCCGGCAGAATCATGATGTACACCGCCGGGTGGCTGTAGAACCAGAACAGATGCTGGAACAACAGCGGGTCGCCGCCCAGTTTCGGGTCGAACACACCGATGTTGAACAAGTGTTCGGCGGCCACCAGCACCAAAGTGATCGCCAGCACGGGCGTGGCCAGCACCAGAATGATCGAGGTGGCGTACATCGACCAGATGAACAGCGGCAAGCGCATCCACGTCATGCCCGGCGCGCGCAGGGTATGCACGGTGGCGATGATATTGACGCCGGTGAAGATCGACGAAAACCCGGCAATGAATACGCCGCAGATCACCGCCACCACATGGCCGTTGCTGAACATCGTCGACAACGGCGTGTAGAAGGTCCAGCCGGTGTCCACCCCGCCGAGCAGCAGCGCCAGCAAGGTGAACAGGCCGCCACCCAGCAGCAAGTACCAACTGAACAGGTTCAGGCGCGGAAAGGCCATGTCTTTGGCGCCGATCATGATCGGTACCAGGAAGTTGCCGAACACGCTCGGAATCGACGGAATCAGGAAAAACCACACCATGATCACCCCGTGCAGGGTAAACGCGCGGTTGTAGCCATCGGCGGTGAGCAAATCCCCTTCCGGCGTGACCAGTTCAATGCGGATCAGGCTCGCCGCCAGCCCGCCGGCAAAGAAAAAGAAGGTCACGGTGAGCATGTACAGCACCGCAATACGTTTGTGATCGCGGGTCAGCAACCATGACCGCAGGCCCTGTGCATGCAAATAGCTGGGTTGGCTCATTGGTGTTTCTCCGCAAGTTCGCGCAGGTAAGCGACAAGCCGCTGCACGGCCTCTTCATCCAACAGATTGCTGTAGGTCGGCATGATCGGCAGGTAGCCGGCTACCAACTGTTTTTGCGGCAACAGGATGCTGTCGCGCAGGTAGGCTTCATCCGCTTTTACCTGGCTGCCGTCGGCCAGTTGCACCGAACGGTTGAACACACCGGCCAGCGGCGGCGCGTTGCCTGAGTCGTGGCAACTGGCGCAACCGTATTGGCGATACAGGGTCTCGCCCTGACGGGCAAGGTCGGCGCTGCTGCCGTTGTCTGCCAGCCAGAGCTCGTAATCGGCGGGGTTGAGCACCACCAGGCGCGCCAGCATTGCCGCGTGGTCGGTGCCGCAGTATTCGGCGCAATACACCTCGTAGGTGCCGCTGTGTTCGGCCTGGAACCACAGCATGCTGTAGCGCCCCGGCAACACGTCTTGCTTGATACGCAGGCTGGGGAAAAACAGGCTGTGGATCACGTCTTCGGAAATCATGGTCAACTTCACCGGGCGCCGGGCCGGCACGTGCAGGGTGTTGATCTCCCGCTGACCGCCCTGGTGCTGGAATTTCCACATCCATTGGCGCGCGGTGACCTGCACTTCCAGGGCATCCTCCGGCGGCGTGCGGGCGATGAAAAACAGCCGCGCCGACAACAGGAAGACCACCAGCGAACCTATGAACGGCAAGATGATCCAGGCCAGCTCGATAGGCAGATTACTTTGCGGGCGATGGTCGCGGTCGGCCGGACGGCCGCGCCGATAGCGCCAGATAAACACCCACAGCGCGACGAACACCGGCACCACGAACAGCGCCATCATGGCGGTGAAGCCGATCACCAGCCAGTCGACCGATACCGCGTAATCCGAGGCTTGCGCCGGCCACAGGCGCAGAAAATGTTCGTTCATCGCGCCTCCTGACGTTCGCGCCGCACCGCCCGCAAAATCAGCAGGCCGAGCACCAGCACCGTCGACACGCCTGCCACTTGTAGCATCAGAATGATCCGGCTGCTGTAGGTGCCGCTCTGCGGGTCGTAGTGGTAGCACAGCAATAACAGTTGTTCCTTGATGGCCCCCAACTTGCCCTGCCCAGCCTCGGTCAATGTCAGGCGCAGGTCGCTGGGCTGATAGCCCAGGCCGTAGAGCCAGCGCGACAGGCGCCCGTCACCCGTTACCACCGCGACTGCCGAGCTGTGGGCGTATTGCTGCTGTTGCGGGTCGAAGCGATAGCCGAAGCCGATCGAGTCCGCCAATGCCTGGCTGGCCGACGCATCGCCAGTCAGCAGATGCACGCCAGGTTCGTCAGCCAGTGCTGGCCAGTGCTGGCTGAGCTTGGCCAACTCTTCCCGGGCGGCGCCCACGTCTTCGCGGGGGTCGAAACTGAAGGCGATTACCTGGAAGTCACGGCCCAGGCGATAAGGCTGGTTGGCCAGTTGGCTAAACAAAGTCGAAAGCGCCGCTCCGCAGACGTTCGGGCAACGGTAGTACAACGGCACCAGCAATGTAGGCTGGCCCTTGAGCAGATCGCCAAGACGCACGAGGCGGCCCTGTTGGTCAGTGAAGCGACTGTCGAACGCCAAGGGTCGGCCGACGTGGGCCGTATCGATTCCGGCGGCGGTAAAGGGGTCGAATGGCTGCGCGGCGCCCGCTTGCGGCAGCCAACAGCACACCAATACGACGACCAGCAGCACGCGCTCAATGCTCATCAGGCCAGCCTCGCTCCAGCAGCAATTGCCGGGCCTGTGCCAAGGGCAGGTGCACGATGTGATGCTCACGGTCGACCCAGCCATAACTGTCCAAGTGCAAACGCTGGCGCGCGATTTGCTGCTCACCTGCGTGCCTGGGATCGCCTTGCAGGCGTGGCTCAGGGGGTAGCAAACGCTGACGTTCCAGTGGGCTCATCGGCGGTTGTTGCACCTGTTGACGGTAGGCGCTCAACAACCAGGCCACGCCGCCCAGGCTCAGAACTATGGCCACACCCAGCAGCACCATTACCCGGGCGGCTTTTTTACCGTCAAAATCGTTGGGTTGGTATTCAGCGGTCATGACGCCTCCTTTGCCACTGCCGCCGCCAGATGGCGAACAAGCCTGTGGCATACACGCCCTGGCACAGCACCGCAGTGAGGAATACGCCGAGGGTAGCCTCGGGAAAAATAGACGGCAGGCTGATCCACATCGACTCAACAGCCCCCAACAACAGGATCGCGGCGCAGCCCCACGTCAACACATTCATTCGCCCGCCCCATGGCGACGCGAGTACCTCCAGGCACACCAGTTGCCCGGCGACCAACAGCGCCGTCAGTGCGCCCCACCCACCCGTCTCGCGCACGCGGTACCAGGCTGTTTCATGCGCCAGGTCCACCGACCAGATAATCAGGTACTGCATGAACTGCACGTAGATCCAGAACGCCAAGGCGCTTACCAGCAGACCGCGCAACAGCACACACTGGCGTGCGGGCAGCAGCACCACGTTCCAGCACAACACACACAGCCCGGCGAAGGCCAGGCCGTCGAGCAGTTGCCGGGCAATCAACAACAGGCCGAACACGCTGGAGACAAACCCCGCCTGCAACGACATCAGCCAGTCCACGGCGGCCAGGCTCGCCACCAGCGCGTACAGGATCAACCCCGCCGCACTGCGCTTACCCACCCAGCCGTGCAACACCCAGGCAAGCCCGCCGTACACCAGAGTGCGTAACACAAAAAACCACGGCGATAACCACAGGCCACGAAACCCCGGAGCCGCCTGATCGAACCAGGGGTACACCCAGGGCATCGTGACCAGCACCGGCAACAGCATCGGGATGATCAACAACACGGCGCTTGCCCCCAAGCGGCTGCCGGGATCCAGCAAAGGCTGCCAGCGACCGCTGACCAGTGGCGTCAGCAACGCAAGCAGCAGGCAACCCAGCGTGACATTGCTGCCATTGACCGCTGCCGCCAGGGCGCCCGCACCGACCCAGGCAGGCTGCCAGACGCCAAGCACGCCAAGGCCGATAGCGGCAGCCAGTAGCCACCACCGGCTCATTGGCCAGACTCCTCGAAGGCCTGGCGCACAGTCGGCGGCAGCGTTTGCAGGTTGGCGTGCTGGCTCAACTGCAGCACACGCAAGTGGGCGACAATCGCCCAGCGCTCATCGGGCTGAATGCGCGACGCGTAGCCGTACATCAAGCCTCGTCCGTCGGCAATCACCTGCATCAATTGGTCATCGGAGGCGTTCAGCAAGCGCGGTTCGATAAACGACGGCGGTGCCGGAAAACCACGGCCCACCACCAGCCCATCGCCGAGCCCGCTCAGGCCATGGCACGGCGTGCAGAATGTTTGATAGCCCGCCTCGCCACGTGCCAGCAAGTCCGCACTCAGGGCCGGCCGTTGGCGCGCCAGCGCTTCACGTTGCAGTTGCCCGCGCGCCACACTGCCGGCGGGAGGCTGGCGACTGCTGAGGCCATTGCCAAACAACGCGCCGGCGCGCTGTTCGAGTACCTTGGCTTGGCGCGACATGTCATCGCAACCGCTGCACAGCAGCACCAGACTCAATGCCCATGGCCAGGCATTCATGGCGCCACTTCCTGCACGCTCTGCGCGCGTTCGGCCAGCCAGGCATGGGTCTGGTGTGCGTCAAACAGCGGGTCGCGCGCATCGATAAACAAGAAGAACCCATCATCGCTGGCCGCTTCAAACCCCTCGACGCCGAACAACGGATGATGCAAGCGCGGCAGGCGACTGCACAGCAACAACGTCAACACGGCCGCCATAGCTGCAAACACCACGGCAAACAGAAACGTCACCACGGCGAATGAAGGCAACGCCACCAAGGGTCGTCCGCCGATGTTCAAGGGATAGGCCCACACCGAACCGATCTGCATCACCAGCGCCAGGACGATGCCCAGCCCGGCCCCCAGGCTGGCCATGCGCCCTACTCGCTTGGCGTCGACTGCCAGTACCGGCTCCAAGGCTTCCAGCGCAAACGGCGCGAAGGCATCCAGCCGCCGATAACCCAGGCCCCACGCGCACACGGCGGCATCCACCAGGGGCTGGGGCGCCGGGAACCGCGCGAGTAAACCCAGGCACTCAGCCATCGCCGCGCTCCTGATGCAGCGCCTGCTTGACCTCGAACGCGGAAACCATCGGCACATAGCGCAGGAACAGGCTATAGGGCACCAGAAACACCCCGAAACTGCCGATAAACAGCGTCCAGTCCCACAGGGACGGCGTGTAATCGCCCCAGCGGGAAACCAGCAGATCACGCATCTGCGGCGGGATCAGCAGCATGAAACGCTCGGCCCACATCCCCACCAGTACGGCCAGCGCCACCAGTGCCAATCGCGGCGGGCTTTGGCGCACGTTTCGCCACCAGAGCGCCTGGAGCACCCCGACATTGCAGACGATCGCCAACCAGAAACTCCAGGCATGCGCGCCGCTGATGCGCGCAAGCAACACCTCGGTTTCATGAGCGTCACCGCTGTAGAACGGCATGAACAGATCGGCCAGGTACCCATAGGTGGTCATCCAGCCGGTGGCCAGCAACAGGCGCCCGAGCATGTCCAGATGGCGTGGGGTGATCAGGCTTTCGATACACAACATCCAGCGCACGGCAATCGCCAGCAGCGCCACCAGGGCGAACCCGGAAAACACCGCACCGGCCACGAAATACGCGGGAAACAGGGTTGAATGCCAACCGCTCTGGGTGCCCATGGTCAGCAAAAACGAATAGCCACTCGACACCGCAAACACCAGCGGTATCGCGAGGATCGCCAACACCCGTGTGGTGCGCCGCCACAGCGCCCAATGCCGCTGCGACCCACGCCAGCCGAGCGCCAGCAAGCCATAAACCACCTGGCGCAGCGGCGTCCGGGCCCGATCACGGGCGGTGGCGAAATCCGGAACGGCACCCACCATTAGGAACAGCACCGACACCGTGAGGTACGACAGGATCGCAAACATGTCCCAGGCCGTCGGGCTTTTGAATTGCGGCCACAGCCCCATTTCATTCGGGTAGGGCATGGTCCAGTAGAACAGCCAGGGTCGACCCAAGTGCAGGATCGGGTACAGCGCGGCGCAGATCACTGCCATCAGCGTCATCAGCTCCGCCAGCCGGTTGAGGGTATGGCGCCAGGGCCGCTCGATCAGCAACAGCAAGGCCGAGATAAAGGTGCCCGCGTGGCCGATCCCCAGCCACCAGATGTAATTGAGGATGCCAAAGCCCCAATGCACCGGCTGATTATTGCCCCACATGCCCACGCCATTGCCCAGCAGCACAGCGACCGAGCCCAGGTACACCAGCAACAACACCAGGCCGACACCGAAGATCCAGCGCCAGGCAACGCGCCGGGGGAACTGCTGCAATGGCCCGAACACCTGCCGCGACACCTGCTGGTCGCTCAAGTCCTTTGGCAGGAAATGCCCGGTGGCGTGCAGCAGCGGCTCAGCCTTCATCGCCGGCGCCCTCCTCCTCGATGCGTGCCAGGTAACTGGTACGCGGCCGTGTGCCGAGGGCTTCCAGCAAGCGGTAATGGCGGGGATCGCGGCGCGCGAGGCTGACAGCGCTGGCGGGGGCGTTGATGTCGCCAAACTGGATGGCCTGGCTGGGGCAGGTTTGCTGGCAAGCGGTGACCACCGCAGAGGGGTCGAAATCGTCGCCGTGTTGCTTGTCGTTCGTGCGGGCGTTGCTGATGCGTTGGATGCAGTACGTGCATTTCTCCATCACGCCGCGCGAGCGTACCGTCACCTCGGGGTTGCGTTGGGCCTGAATCGACGGCGCGGCGTCGGCGCTCCAGTCCAGCCAATTGAAGCGTCGCACTTTGTACGGGCAGTAAGAGGCGCACGTGCGTGTGCCTATGCAGCGGTTGTAGACCATCTGGTTCAAGCCATCGCGGCTATGCACGGTGGCGTTGACCGGGCAGCCGGTTTCGCAGGGCGCCTGCTCGCAGTGCATGCAGGGCAATGGCTGGAAGCGCGAACGCGGGGCCTCCAACGGCCCTTGGTAATAATGGTCGATGCGCAGCCAGTGCATGCTGCGCCCCTGGGCGACCTGCTCGGCGCCGACCACAGCAATATTGTTCTCGGCCTGACAGGCCACCACACAGGCATTGCAGCCGGTGCACAGGTCCAGATCAATGACCATGCCCCACTGCGGGCCGCTGTCGGCCACCGGGCTGTAGAGCGACGCGGGAATGGCCTGGGTCGCGAGTTGTGGTTTGGCGCGTGAGACCACACGGATGGGCGGTTCCCGCGCTTCAGGCAACCGGTGATGTGACTGGGTGGCCGCCAAGGGAAAGCGCTCGCCGGTGCTTCGTAGGGAGGCGCTGACGGAGAGTTGTTCAGTTGGCTTCACCGTGTAACCCAGGCCATTACCGACGCGCCCGGCGTGGCTGCGACCGTAGCCGGTGTATAAGGCAATGACGTGGTCGGCCTGCCCGGGTTCAACCCAGGCGGGTCCGCGCACGGTCTGATCGGCCAGCGTCACCTCCACGCCGTCACCGTTGCTCACGCCCAACTGTTCGGCCAGGTGTGGCGAAAGCCCGATCACATTGCTCCAGGTCAGTGTGCTGATGGGCTTGGGCAATTCCTGCAGCCAGCCAGAGTTGGCGAAGCGCCCGTCCCACACGGTCGGGTCGGGACGTATTACGGCCTCTAATTCTTCGCCTACATCCGCCGCCGAGGGGGCAATTGGCGTCATTTCCTCCACCTTGACTGGCGCTGAGGCCGGTTCAATCCAGCCATTGGCCAATGCCTCGCGCCATTGTTGCTGCGCGATATGCGCCCAGGTTGCGCGCACCAGCGCCAAGGCATCGGCCTCGGTTGAGTGCAGCAGCAATTCGAGGACCTGATGCAAGGTGCGCGTCGAATACATCGGTTCGATCAGCGGCTGGACGATGCACGCACTGCCGTCCGCCGCGCGGCCATCGCTCCAACCGTCCAGGGCGTGATTGAGCGGCAGGTGCCAATGGCACTGCGCGGCGCTTTCGTCGTAGTAAAGCCCGACATGCAAGCGAAATGGCACCTGGGGCAGCACATCTTGCAGGTAGGCATTTAGCACCGGATTGCAGTCGAGTATCAGCAAATGAGTCACCGCTTCCTGACTCAGTTGCTCAAGCGAACCCCACGATTGATTGGGCTCGTAACCCAATAACCTCGGCACCTGCCAGTCCAACGCTTGGCCTGCGTGCCCCAAGCGCTGGTTAAGCTGCATGACCTGCGCCTGCAACGCCTCGGATGCCTGCTGGCTGATACCGATCAGGCCGCGCCCCGGGTGGGCCTTGAGCGCAGCTGCGGCGTCCTGCACCCACTGCCGTTGCGCCGGGTTCAGGCGCGGCGTTCCGGGCAGGTCCTGGCCCAGCGCCTGACTCAGCGCAAGCAGCAGGCTGGGCAACTGCGATGGCGCCGTAGGCAAGCGCGCGGTGGCGGCAGCGCCGGTGAGGCTCGGAACACTTTCAGCCACGAATACCAACGCGGCGCCCTCACCCTTCGCTGCCTGGCGGCGACGTTCAGCCCAGCCGCGCTGGAGCACCGTTTGATACGGACCGCTGCCCAACGGGTCATACTCCAGGCACACCAGTACCTCGGTCTGTTCCAAGTGAACCTGCGTGGCCAATGGCTGACCGAACGCGCGTTCGCTGGCTCGCAGGGCGGCCGTCTCGGCAAAGGCTTCGCCATGGTACAGGCGCACCTCAGGCCAGCGTTGTTGCAGCTGGTCGAGCTGGCGCTTGAGGGTCGGTGAACTGCTGGCCCCACAGACGATGTGCAAGCCCTTGCCGCGAGCGCTGTCCAACACCTGCTGCTCATGGGCCAGCGCCGCGCGCACGTCCGGCCAACTGGCTTCGCGGCCTTTGAAACGCGGCGCCTGGGAACGGTCCGGGTCATAGAGTTGCAGGATCGCCGCTTGAGTAAAGGCATCGCAGGCGCCGCCCGACACGGGATGGTCCGGATTGCCTTCAAGCTTGATCGGTCTGCCTGCAACGGTCTTGCCCAAAACGGGCTGGGCAACACCGCCAAACGGGATGGCGGTGGCGTACCAAGCCGGCACGCCTGGCGTCAGGTTGACCGGCTGACGGACCGCCGTCACCGCCTGTTCCGGGGTTTTGCCACAGGCGGCCAACCCCGCCATGGCGATGGACGCCGCCATCAACTGCAGGAAACGCCGTCGATCCATCAGAGGCGCCACACCTGCAAATTCCGCCTCTATCAGTGCTTGAGCGTCAGGGGACTCGGCAAGCGCCTCAAGCCCGCGCCAATAAGCCTGTCCCTCAAGTCCGGCCAGTTGTTCACGCAAAACGGAGAAGTCCAGCGGCTTACTCATCGGTGGCACGTCCCGCAGTCGGTAAGGCCCCGGGTATCGATGTGCCGCGCGGTCATCAGGCGCTCACCCAATTGGCGACGGTCCTCGGAAGGTTTCCACTGCATATTGGTGACCTGCTCCAGGGGACGCAGATGGGGCGCCGGGTCACGGTGACAGGCCAGGCACTGGCCCATGTTCAACGGTTGCGCCTTGAACATCAGTTGCATGCGGTCGACCTGACCATGGCATTCACTGCAGCCGACGCCGGCGTTCACATGGACGCCGTGATGGAAATACACGTAGTCGGGCAGCTTGGCGACGCGTTGCCAGTGCAAGGGCTCAAGTTCACGCAGGCTCTTGCGCAACGGCTCCAGTACATCGGCATGTGTCCATACCTGGGAATGACAACTCATGCAGGTTTCAGTGGGCGGCAGGCTGGCCATCGCGGAGGACTGCACCGCGCTGTGGCAATAACGGCAGTCGATCTTGAGTTCGCCCGCATGGTGGGCATGGCTGAAGGGCAACGGCTGCTCGACCACCCAGTTACGGCCGGTGCGGTAGTCGGTGCTGTCCAGAGTCAACGCCACAAGCAAACCTCCCGAGAGCCCGGCGATCAGCAGCAACAGTCCTACGCGCAGCCAAGTATCGGCCGAGCGCCTGAAGATCTGCGTCATTGCCGGATTCTCATGTCCATGTCCTTAACGCTTTGGCTGCGCGGGTGCGCAGGCGTTCGTTATTTTTTTGCGCCTCCTGGCAGAACGCTGGTCAGCACTTGCTTGGCGGTTTGCACAATCACCCCGGCTTCATCCGGGTCGCCTTTGAGCAACGTGGTGGCGAACTTCCTGGCCTGTTCCAGTTTGATATGCGGGGGAAGTGGCGCCACGTCGGGGTCGGTCTTGAACTCGATCAGCACCGGTACATCCGAGGCCAACGCCTGTTCCCAGGCCGCAGCCACATCCTCCTCGCGCTCGACGAAAATCCCCTTCAGCCCCAGCGAAATCGCAAACAGGTGATACGGCACATCAGGAATGGTTTGTGAAGCCTCAAACTTGGGGTCGCCTTCCATCACGCGCTGCTCCCAAGTGACCTGGTTCAGGTCTTCATTGTTGAACACCGCACAGATCCATTTAGGGCTCTGCCACTGCCGCCAGTATTTGGCCACGGTGATCAGTTCGGCCATGTTGTTCATCTGCATCGCGCCGTCGCCCACCAGCGCGATCACGGTGTTCTGCGGGTGCGCAAACTTGGCGGCGATAGCATACGGCACGGCAGCCCCCATGGACGCCAAGCCACCGGACAGAGAACATTGCATGCCACGGCGGATCTTCAAGTCGCGGGCATACCAGTTGGCACAGGAGCCGGAATCGCTGGTGATGATTGCGTGGTCGGGCAAGCGTGGAGACAGCTCGTACACCACGCGTTGCGGGTTGATCGGTTTGGCTTTTGCCAGGGCGCGTTTCTCCAGGGTTTTCTCCCAGCCAGCACGCCACCCCTCGACCTTTTTGCGCCATTTACGCTGAGTCTTGTGGGTGAGCAACGGCAACAACGCAGCCAGGGTCTCGGCGGCATCGCCCACCAGATTCACCTCCATGGGATAACGCAGGCTTAACATGTCGGGTTGCAGGTCAATCTGCACCCCACGGGCCTGGCCTTCCTTGGGCAGGAACTCTGAGTAAGGAAAACCCGAGCCGATCATCAGCAAGGTGTCGCATTCGGTCATCAGCCTGTAGCTGGGCTCGGTGCCCAACAGGCCGATGCTGCCGGTAACCCAGGGCAAATCGTCAGGGACTGCAGCCTTGCCGAGTAGCGCCTTGGCCACCCCGGCGCCAAGCGCTTCGGCGACGGCGATGACTTCATCGGTGGCCGCCAGCGCCCCTGCGCCGACGAGAATCGCAACTTTCTCACCGGCATTCAGCACGTCTGCGGCGCGCTGTAGATCCGCCTCATACGGCACCACTCGCGGTTTTGAATAACCTACCCCCGAGTGCACTGTGCCGTGGGCCCTGGCGGGCGGTTCGTAGGTCGCCTCCTGCAAATCGTTGGGCAGGATGATCGCCGTCACTCGGCGTTCACCGACTGCCGTACGTACGGCCCGTTCCACCAAGTGACGCACCTGGGATGGCACCGTAGCCTGCTGCACGAATGCCCCTGCCACATCCTTGAACATCGACACCAGATCCAGCTCCTGCTGGTAATGCCCCCCAAGCGCCGCCCGTGCCTGCTGCCCGACAATCGCCAGCACCGGCATATGGTCCATTCGCGCGTCATAGAGCCCGGTGATCAGGTGCGAGGCTCCTGGCCCTGAAGTCGCGATACAAACGCCCAGCTCTCCCGTGAATTTGGAGTGGGCCGACGCCATGAACGCGGCCATTTCCTCATGACGGGCCTGAATGAATTCGATCTTGCCCTGCGCCCGGCTTAACGCGCCGAATACACCATTGATACCGTCACCCGGGTAACCAAACATTCGGGTAACGCCCCATTGGCTGAGTCGCTCAACCAGAAAGTCGCCTACTGTCGTCGTCATCGAATGCCTCGCTTCATTCAAAGAATGGGTTTGCCACCTGTTACGCCGTAGCGTTCACCGGAGATATAACTGCCCTCATCCGACGCCAACAGCACATAGATGGGCGAGACTTCGACTGGCTGGCCGGGGCGCCCCAGCGGTGTATTGCCACCAAAGTTCTTGACGGAGTCCTCGGTCATCGTCGACACGATCAATGGCGTCCAGATTGGCCCGGGCGCCACACTGTTAACGCGAATACCGCGTTTGCCGAGCATCTGCGCCAGGCCTGCAGTGAAGTTGGCGATCGCGCCTTTGCTCGCCGCATAGGGCAACAGCGTGGGGTTGGGCGCATCGGAATTGACCGAGCTGGTGTTGATGATCGAACTGCCCTCGGCCATGTGCGGCAGCGCGGCCTTGCAGATGCGAAACATCGCGGTGACGTTAACGTTAAAGGTCTTAAGCCAATCCTCGTCGGGAATGTCTTCCAGGCTTTCGTAGGTCATCTGGAACGCCGCGTTATTGACCAGTACATCAATGCGTCCGAACTTCTCCACGGTGTCACTGACCGTCGCCGTACACTGATCCGCGTTGCCCAGGTCACCGGGTAGCAACAGGCATTGACGACCCGCCGCCTCGACCCACCGCGCGGTTTCCTTGGCGTCTTCATGCTCATCCAGATAGGAGACCGCCACGTCCGCGCCTTCGCGTGCAAAGGCGATGGCCACCGCACGGCCAATGCCGCTGTCGGCCCCGGTGATCAAGGCTATTTTGTTGGCGAGGCGGCCCGAGCCTTTATAGGTCTGCTCACCGCAATCAGGCATCGGATCCATCTTGCGCTGTTGACCGGGTACGGGCTGCTGTTGCGCCTTGAATGGTGGTTTTGGATAACTGTTCATCGGTCTCCCTCCTGGCTGTGATTACTTTTGCGAGGGTTGGCCGGGAGGGTAAGTTCAGATGGATTTTAATAAAATCAGATAACCGTTCAGGCGCAGCCATGCCATTTGTCAGTCTGAATAAACCTTCTGAAGGTTGCGCGCCTCAACCGGGAGGTAAAGGTTTGTAGGGTCAGCGACATTCGAGATTCGAGGCATTCTTCTGCACGCAGGTTTTCAGCTATATTTCACTTCCTGTTCAGCCCTCGCCCTCGCTTAAGATTTTCCCTCCACGCTCTTCGCGTGCGCAGTTAACCAAGGTTGGTATTTATGAAGTCTGCCCCCCCGCGGTCCCCTAACGTTCCGCAACGCAAGGATCTGATTCCCAGCAACCTGGACTTTCCGGTGGTGGGTATTGGCGCGTCTGCGGGCGGGCTGCAAGCAGTCAAGGCGTTTTTTGAGCACATGCCCAAAGACTGCGGCATGGCGTTCGTGGTGATTCTGCACCTGTCCCCCGATCATCAGAGTGTGGCGGACAAGATCATCCAGGAATCGACCCGTATGCCGGTGTCACAGGTGAGTGGCACGACACCCATCGAAAAGAATCAGGTGTATGTCATCTCGCCAGCACACCTTTTGAACATGAACGATGGCTATCTAACAGTATCGCCAACGGTTCGCGAAGGTGGTTCGCATATCGCTATCGACCTGTTTTTTCGCGATCTGGCCGACACGCATAAAGAGCGGGCGTTTTGCCTGATCCTGTCGGGGACCGGATCAGACGGCGCGGTCGGCCTGTCTCGAATCAAGGAGCAGGGCGGGATCACTCTGGTACAAAGCCCGGAGGATGCAGAGTTCGATGGCATGCCGTTGGCTGCCATCGAAACGCAAATGGCCGATCTAGTGCTTCCGGTGGTGGAAATGCCGCAGAAATTGCTGGAGCTGTGGTGTAATGCTCAATCGATCATCCTGCCCACCGCTGGCGATCCCGAAATCAATACCACCCCGCCCGCAACCGAACGCGATGCCGCCGTTGCGGAGCAGTTATTGCTGGACATCCTGATTCAGCTACGAGCCAGTACTGGGCACGACTTCAAACACTACAAGCGCGCCACAGTGTTGCGCCGTATCGAGCGCCGCTTGCAAGTGACCGCCCAGCCGGACCTGGCGGCCTATTACAACTTCCTCCAGGGACACCCAGACGAAACCAAGGCGTTGCTCGGCGACATGCTGATCGGCGTGACCAACTTCTTCCGCGACCGCGAAGCCTTTGAAGCGATTGAACGTGACGTGATACCCAACCTGGTGAAGTCACTGGAAGACAGCGTGCCGCACCGTGAGGAGGTGCGCATCTGGTCGGCCGGCTGCTCCACCGGCGAAGAAGCCTACAGCCTCGCGATGCTGGTGGCCGAGCAACTGGCGCTGGATGCCGGCGGTGCCAAGATGCAGGTGTTTGCCACTGATATTGACGAGCGTGCAATCACCCACGGCCGCAACGGCGTATACCCCGAGGCGATCATCACCGACGTACCGCCACCGCGGCTGCGCCAGTACTTCGCCAAAGAGAAAAACCAGCACTACCGGGTACGCAAGGAAATTCGCGAGAAGGTCTTGTTCGCCAAACACAGCCTGCTGGCTGATCCGCCGTTCTCCCAGATCGACCTGATCGTGTGCCGCAACCTGTTGATCTACCTGGACCGCGAAGTGCAACGCGACATCCTGCAGATGTTCCACTTTGCGCTGCGCCCCGGTGGCTATCTGTTCCTCGGTTCCTCGGAATCGGCCGACGGTTGCCTGGACCTGTTTGTACCGGTGGACAAACGAAACCGCATTTTTCGGGTGCGTGCCGGCTCCTCCGCTATGCGCCGCGCCCCAACCATGCCGCGAGGCGGCTACCTGCGCCCAAGCACCGCGTCGATTGCGACTGAAATCAAGGCGCCCAGCAAAGTTTCGTTCGCGGATATCCACCTGCGAGCCTTGGAAAAAGCCGCGCCACCCAGCGTAATCGTCGATATCCACGCCGACATCCTGCACATGAGCGAAGGTGCCGGGCGGTTCTTGCGCTATGTCGCCGGGGAAGTTACCCACAATCTGTTGGCCCTGGTTCATCCCGACCTGCGCCTCGACATCCGCACCACACTCTTCCAGGTCCAGCAATCGAATATGCCTGTGACCTCCCGCAAAGTCCGCGTCCAGCGCGAGCAGGGCTCCTTCATGGTGGACATTACCGCCTGCCCTTATCGCGATGACGCGACCGAAAGCGACTATGTGCTGGTGATCTTCCAAGAAAGCGAAATCGATCCACAACAGGCAGATACCACGATTGTCAGCCACGCAGAGAACGCCATCCTGCGCAACCTTGAGCGGGAGCTGCAACGCACCAAGCTGCACTTACAGGACACCATCGAACAGTCGGAAGTCTCAAGCGAGGAGCTAAAGGCCTCGAACGAAGAAATGCAGGCGGTCAATGAAGAGTTGCGTTCGGCCACCGAAGAACTGGAAACCAGCAAGGAAGAACTGCAGTCGATCAATGAAGAGCTGTTGACCGTCAACTATGAACTCAAAACCAAGGTAGAAGAGACCGACAAGGTCAATGACTACCTGACCAACCTGATCGCCTCCACCGATATCGCCACCGTATTCGTCGACCGCAATATGCGCATCCGGTGGTTCACGCCACGTGCCACCGATATCTTCAGCATGCTCCCGGTGGACACCGGACGCTCGTTGATGGACATCACGCACCGCCTGGATTACCCGGAAATCACTGAAGACGCTGCGACTGTGTTTGAGTCGCTGAGCATCATCGAGCGGGAAATCAGCAGTAAGGACGATCGCTGGTACATCGCACGATTGTTGCCCTACCGTTCCAGCGAGGATCATATCGACGGCACGGTGCTGACCTTCATCGATATCACCAAACGACGCCAGGCAGAGGAGGAACTGCGCCTAGGGGAAGAGCGCATGCGCCTGGTGGCCGAGAGTACCCACGATTTTGCAATTATCATCCTTGATGACCACGGTGCCATCACCGATTGGAACACCGGTGCAGAGCTGATCTTCGGCTACAGTAAGGGCGAAGTGCTGGGCGCCTATTACGACTTGATTTTTTCACCGGAGGATCGCACCGCCGGCGTACCTGAGAGCGAGCTACGCGCGGCGCGCGAACATGGTCGGGGTGAAGACGAGCGCTGGCATGTGCGCAAGGATGGCAGCCGGTTCTACTGCAGCGGTGAGGTCACACAGCTCAAGAGCGACAGCTTGCAGGGCTACGTCAAAATCGCCCGCGACCTCACCGGCCACAAACGCACCCAGGATGAGCAAAGCCAGCGCCTGATGGAAACTCAGACAAAGAGCCATCTCAAGGACGAGTTCTTTGCGGTTATGTCGCACGAACTCAAGCATCCACTGAACCTGATCCAACTGAACGCGGAGTTGCTGCGTCGCTTGCCCGCCACCAAGGCCGCAGGCCCGGCGATCAAAGCCGTGAATACCATCTGCGAGGCGGTGTCCAGCCAGGCGCGGATCATTGATGACCTGCTGGATGTCGCCCGGGTTCGCACGGGCAAGCTCAAGCTGAAAAAGCAACAAATTGATCTGATTCGCACGCTGCAGGACATTTATGGCGTGGTGCTCGCCGATGGGCATCGACGCCAGGTGACACTGCAGACGCCTTCGGATTATGGACCACTGATCGTCGACGTCGACCCGACGCGCATTGAGCAAGTGATCTGGAACCTGGTCAACAACGCCCTGAAATTCACCCCGGAGGGTGGCCGGGTGCAGTTGGTGCTCAGCCGCGCGGACGGGCGCGCCCAGTTGGACGTGATCGACAGTGGCATCGGCCTGGCCGACGACAGCATGGAGAAGATCTTCGACCTGTTCGGGCAGGCGGAAAACCAGCACCAGACGCATCAACGCGAGGGCCTCGGAATAGGCTTGTCCCTGGTACGTCAGTTAGTTGAGGCTCACGAAGGCTCGGTCAGTGTCCATTCCAGAGGGCTGGGATTTGGCTGCACCTTCTCGATATGGCTGCCATTGTGCGAACAACAGAATCATCTGCCACCTGCTGACGGTGCGCGGGGCGACGATGAACGCCTTCATGGCGTCAAGGTATTGCTGGTGGATGACTCTGCCGAAGTGCTCGAAGTGCTGAATTTGTTGTTGGAGATGGAAGGCGCTCAGGTTAGCGCCTTCAATGACCCACAGACTGCGCTGGAAACAGCCCGCGATGCACAGTACGACTTGATCATATCTGATATTGGCATGCCGAAAATGAACGGCCATGAGCTGATGCAGAAGTTGCGCACGATAGGCCACCTGCACCAAGTGCCCGCCATTGCCCTCACAGGTTACGGTGCCGGCAGTGACCAGAAAAAGGCGGCTGAGTCGGGCTTCAGCACCCATGTGAACAAGCCGGTCGCGCACGACTCCTTGATTGATCTCATCGAAAAACTCTGTCGCTTACGGCGTTAGGTTGGGTCTATTCAGAAGGAATGACGGAAATTTTTCCGTTGCGTTCAAGGATCGCGAATTTGATCTGATTGATCTCCACGATGCCTTGAGCGGATCGGGCGGCTTCAAGAATATCGCTTTCATCCAATCGCGCACGCTTGAGGCGCTCATGGAGCACATTGCCATGCTCGACGACTATCGTCGGGCCGCCATCAAGCAGGCGGGAAAACCAGCGTGAACGCTGTTTGACCAGTGAGAAACCAATGTCTATTGCAATCAGCGTTGCGATCACCAGCACCGCATTGGTCAGCGAAAAGTCGTCGCCCAGCAACGCCTGCTGGGTCGCCTCGCCAATGACCATCAACAGCACCAAATCGAAAGTGGTCAGCTCCGCAAGCGAACGCCGGCCAGCGATCTTGAACAGGATCATCAACACCAAGTAGATAGCCGCTGCCCGTAACACCGAATCCATGATGCCCCCTAGGGATAGATGAATTGTGAGAATCCCAATGAGGCGCCGGTTGGCAGCGAAACGCGCGTCGTAAAACTGCCCACACCGTCGCTGCGCACCGTCAGGTGCACGATCGCCTGCCCTGCGTCGTCGCTGAGCACCCACAGCCTTACGCCCTCGCCTGCGGCACTTGCCTTGAGCGGCTGCGGTTGCAGCATTTCAACTTCAAAGCCGCGCAGCAATTCGCCGCTGATTTCCACTTCCAAGGGCTCGCGGGGTTTGCCCTCTAGATGGACGATCAACTTATCGGAAGAACCATTGCGCAGGAACCGCTGGTACTCGACCCGCAGCTGCCCATCGGCACTGCGTGCCTCTGCGCTGCTCAGCGGCCCTTTGGAGAATACCCCTGCCAAGGTGAGCCCGATCAGCGCTACCAAGCCGTACCAGCCCAATCGCTCGAAGCACCAGACCTTGCGTTGCAAGACCATGTCCTCATCGACCGGGTAATTGCGGCTGTGCAGATCCCGATGAACACGCTCCTTCATACGGTCCCTTGATCAACCCTTACTGTGTTCTGGAGAGGACGGACCTTTGGTGATGCCGCGCGGACCCGCAATCGCCCAAATAGCCAACCCCACAAACGGTAATACTGCGACCAACGCCGTCCAACCCGCCTTGCTGCCCGTGCTGTTATCGCTACGCCAGACGCTATTGAGGACCCATAAGTCCAGCAACAGCAGAATGACCATCAGGCCAATCCAGAAATAGGTAACTTGCATGACGTACCTCCCGGTTACTGGTTATAAGTCGTTAGGTTTGAGGCGCGGCGATGAGGTTCAGTTTTTTTGAGATGGCGAAGCGTCGATCTAAAAAGGCGATAATTTAGGCGCAGCTGAATCGCTGAATTAATCGATATTTCAGAGAAAACCAATTTGATACAAGGGCCTCGCAAGCGTGTCACACCACCATAGAGAGACCTGCTGATGAAGGATTGAAGCCATGCAACACAATAACAGCCACACAAAAATGATGGCCTGCCGGCAGTTGGCCATGGAGCAAAATCAAAAGCTTTTCAACCAGGCCAATGCCCTTAGCAACAGCGCGTTCGACTTGCTGGAGCACCCTGATTTCGATAGCAAAATGTTTGATGAATATCTGCGCCTTCGCGGCAAAGCCGAAGCGCTTTTCCATGAAGCGATTGATCATCTCGGCGTGCTCAATAAATATTTCCCAGCGCCCACAATAAGCGCGGCGGCAAAGGACGGAAAAGTTGCCAAGCGCGAGAAGGAGGTGGCGTGATGAAAGACTCTCAGCGCGCGTGGGACCTGGCAATGGTGCTAATCGCAAATGGTAAGATCCCTTTCGATCCCGCCAATTTGGACGGTTCGGTGAAAATACTCTCGCGACATTTGGAAGCGCTGGAAACGGCACTTCATGAGAAGGCGATTCTGGCAGATAAACCGCTTGCCCGAACGATGCACCACGAACACTTGCCCATGCTCGGTGGTCGCAAACCTGCGTTGGTGAGTTCCTCCACGCCAACGAGTGACGCTCGCCATATAAAGGATGCCACACTCCCATGATCGCGTGTACCTACGACCAACCGCGCACACGCTAAATCGACATTACAAAGCTGTGCCGCTAGGAAGAGCAGATTCGAACAAACTTTGCCGGTGTGCGATGAAGAAATGCTGCAAACCGCCTGAACGGGATGATCGCAGCACAATCGACCTGGCTTAATGTGGCTCGTCTGCGCGTAGATCCCCCATTCATGCCAAGAAGGTTAAAGCAAGCACTTGAAGGAAATTGTCCGGCGCATGAACGCCTTTGATTTATCTTTCGTCCCGTCGCGTATCTCTGGAGCCGCCAATACCCAAACAGCGACTTGTTATCCAGGTATTCTCAAATCCACACTTATAAAGTGTCGTCTGATCTCGATTTTACTAGGTTTTCAAAAATAACGGTTCGTGACAGGTTCACCGCAACATCGCCGTGGCCCTCATCTTCCAAGCGAGCTATCAGTTCGGCGAGAAGCTGAAGGAATAGGCGTATGCCAGAGATGCGGCTTATGGCACCGTATCTGTGTGTGACGTGATAGCTCATGTTTACCTCACGTATTAGTGGTCTAACCGCCTTAGTCTGTTTTAACCCTTAGAATTGCTCGCTAGAAATTAGCCAAAATTTCAAATGAGCTACCACTGGCTTGAGCATCAAAGTAATCAGATCATTCTGCCATAACGCAAATATTAGAAGTAAAGTCTTTGGCCGATAGCTGGCCATTTCATCTGACTGCTTTCGACCCAGAGCTGCCGGTGGCGATAGGCAGTCATCGGACAGGAGCTGCCGTTCAACCTCGAGTTGCTAGCGGCTGCGCAGCAAACTTCCGAGGTTGACGACTACGCAACTGAGCCCTTCTTCCTTCAGCACCACCATTGCCCTTTCAAGTGAAAGTTCAGATGAACTCATTCTCTTTTCAGACAAAACCTAGAAACGGACGCGACTCAGCCACGACGATAGTCCTGGCCAGGTGCGGCGCGTCGGGGACGCCCGGAATTTTGATTGATCTGACGTTGGGTAACTCCGCGATACGCCCATGTAACTCATCGGTAAAATCGAAATGGGTGGTACCCGGATTGTCATAGACACATAGCGGGACTGAGACGTTGGCCGACACCATTTCGCACATCGAAAAAACATCGTCCTGAGTCAGTTTTTGATACGACACGGGTGGCAGCAATAAGGCTTTGACTCCCACGGCTTGCGCATCCTCGGCCAGCAGCAAAACGTCGCGTGTACGCAGCGCTCCGATGCTCACCATCACAGGCACACCCTCCGCCGCCTCTACCGCCAACTGCGCAACTCGAGAACGTTCGGCGCGAGAAAGATACGCATAACTTCCGGTGGATCCGAGAGCCCCGATGGAATCTACTTTCGCCGCCACCAGTTGCTGCACAAGACGGGTAAACGCATTTTCGTCCACCCCTCGCTCATTCATAGGTGTCAGAGGAAATGCACTAAGGCCGGTAAACATCGTCATCACTCCTTGCAGTGGCTTGTCGACTATTTGACCCCAAGACCAATCAGTGAGCTTTCGATCTGGACGCCTGGCATCATTTGCTGCAACCCTTCGATCAGCTTGTCCCCCGCTTCCGTCAAGGCTTCAAGCGGCATCGCCGGCAAGCTCTCCAAAATGAACCACATGCTCTTCGCGTCAGCACCAAGACGGGTTCTGACACCTTGCCGCCAATTCCAGCGACGGCAGGTCACGCCTTTGTCATCGCGCCAGACAACCTCGCCGGGGTCTGGATACTCGAAAGCAGGAGCGCCCTCTTTCATGGTGTCAAAAGGCTCGGTGCCATCGGCGACTACCAGCCGTGGGGAGCCCACATAGGCTTCAATGTTTTCCCCGCCAACAGGGATGGCGTACTCAATACTGATTGCGTTGTAGAGATCGACGATGGGATCCAGGCTCGGCAAGCTTCCGTCACGTAGAACCCGTTTACGCAGCGCCTCAGCTGAACAAGGCGTCCGCTGCGGCTTTGCGCCGAACTTTCGGAATGTCTCCGCCCATGCGGCCAGGTGCGCTTCTCCCCAGCTTGGCCCACCTTCCTGCACGGCCTTGCAAGCGCGATCCAGCGCAGACTGAGCAACCTCAGGATGAATCAGCGGCGCAGCTCCCACCACAATGCTCAGGGCCCTGAACTCCGGAGCCAATTCTGCAACGGCTTGATCGATCAACGGCAGTACGGACAGCATCAAAAACCTCCAGGAACCTAAATGTCATTTCATGCTAGTCAGCGACGACCAATAAAGTCAGTATAATGACCAATAACATCTAATATAACGGCTGAGCCGATTGACGCAGCTACTGATAAAGGTCGAAAATCCCAGCAACTTTTTCTAATGACCCTCATCAATGACCACGAATACCAGCCTGTCGACTACCTCTGGTGCTGACGCTCAAGCCGTCAGCCTGGCCGTCGCGCGCACGCTCAAACAGGCGCGCAAAGCAAAGAAGATCACGTTGGATGAGCTTTCCCGCCGCTCAGGGGTGAGCAAAGGAATGGTCGTCGAAATAGAGAAATGTACGGCGAACCCCAGTATCGGCATCCTTTGCAAAATCGCCGCCGCGCTTGGACTGTCTGTTGCAGACATCGTCAATGTGACCGAAGCCCCATCCGCCCATATCATCGACAGCCAAGACATCCCCACGCTCTGGACCGGTGACCTGGGAGGAACGGCGCGCCTCCTGGCGGGAACATCCGGCCCTGATATGATCGAGCTGTGGCGTTGGGAAATGCATCCAGGCGAATCTTTCGCTTCACAGGGGCATCCTCAGGGCACGCTTGAACTGTTTCATGTGGAGAAAGGCACGCTGAAATGCGTGGTAGGGGAAACAGAGTTGGTCATCCCTGCGGGGAGTTCGGCAGTGGCGAAAACCGATGTACCTCATTCCTATTCCAACGCTGGCAGATCCAAGTTGGTGTTCACCATGTCCGTGACGGAGATGCATCAGTAGATACCGGCAGACTGGCAGCCAGTGAACATATACAAGGCGGGCGAACCAGCCAATTTCAAAGGGGCTGTGCCACCGAAAGCCATCAAGCCTCACGTAGCATCACCGCCAGGGCGCGCACTCGCAATTGCGAGTTCATCGCATGCAACCGGGGGCAAAACTGGGGGCATATTTGAAATTTTTCTGCCTGAAAACATTGTTCTAGAGCCAAGTCAAAATGTTTTTTGGGGACCCCGAGAGTTTGTAAAAAAACTCTACCAGGCTCTATAAACGGATATAAAACATTATGAACCCGACAAGCACGCTGCGACGTGGTCAACCACATCGCCCCGCTCAAGGCCAAGACCGCCAACTTCGAGGCACAATTGCTCAATGAAGAGCGCACCTTCGAGTATGTCGCCAAGCAATGGCTAGCATTTAAGTCTGCCGAACGGGTGACCAAATCCATTACAGGGTCTAGTGGTGCGCTGAGTAACCTTATCTTGCCTGCTATCGGCAATAAACTGCATCGACACCTTGAACTCGACATTTAATACCTGGCGCAGCAGCCCAAAACCCCTCCGGCCTGCGACCACATACGCTTTGGGCCAAAACTCGTCGATAGGCCCCCTGCATCACGCGGCTAGGCCGGGAAACATCTGACTAGCCAGTGCCCACGCAGCTGCTCCGGATCTGTCGACGTGCGCCCTGACTGATAAATTGAATCCCACGCAAGGGAGCAAGTTGGAAATACCAGTCAACTCGCCAGGCGTGGCCATTTTGCAGCAATGCAAACTAAGGCCAAGTACGTGCCACGATCGCGGTCATTCCACATAACGCAGCCAAAGATGGGTCCGACCGGAGATCGCCTGGGCGACTGCGAGGTGGCGTGCTTGCAGGTATTCATCGCTAGTGTTGTAGAGCGCACAAATGTCTTTGGCAACCAGATTAGCCAGGGCCAGGTCAGGCGGCTCAGCACGAATGAAGCCGATGTAAGAGGCACCTACTCCCATCAGTTCATAACCATGCGCCAGTAAAAAATGATGCGCCACCGCAAAGTTCTTTGCAGGATCAAGATCTGAAGTGAAATAGCCGTTCGGAAAAGCCGCCAGTGCCTCGCACGACTGCTGAACGGGTACCAAGAGCGCTGAAAGGGGCTGATCTAGAAGAGAGACAGGGTCGTTCTGGTAAGCGATCCACTCCTGTAGGGCCTGCTCATCAAGCGTCAAGCCATGGGCGCAAGCATATTCGAAAGAGGTGAATGCAACCAGGTTCATGAAATTGCGAAAGCACATTGCAAATTCCGCTTTCGTTGTCGGATAGCCAATGTATTCACCATTCTCAAAGCATTCCGGCGGTAACGCCGCGATGTCCTGCTCCGATGCATCGTCCATTCCTGAATTGTTGCGCGCATGCCCCGAGGTGTAGCGGGCTTGGTGCAAGTCATCGAGCGAGAACAGAGGTTTAAAGCCTGGGTGCAACTCAGCAATCCTACGATGGGCTTCAGCCAGATCGTCAAAGCGGGTAATCCCGCTTACGCCGTACTCATCGCATGTACCTACAGACGGGTTCTCACGCATGCCATTACCGCGAAATTCGATATCCATAAACAGTGGTCTGCTCCGTCTTGTTACTGAAATAAGTGGGTAATCCCAAGGACCTCTCTGCCTGCCCAATACTTCTTTTACTATTGATGAGAGTCCGCCTCCTCAGCGGGATAAAACTCGCCAGCCTTCCCACTCTTTTTCAGCCGTTCGCGCACCATTATCTCAACCCGGGCCACTGCGGCTTGATCATCAGGATTGACCAACTGCACGCACAGGCGTCGGACATTCTGATCGTGGGTGCCCTCGCTCATCATCTCGTGAGTGAAGACCTGCTCGCCACGCCATAGGCACAGTTGGGCATGAGTTGCGCCGAGCCATATCTCGTTGATTGATCCAAGGTCGGTAGTATCCAATTGATCCACGGTGATGGTCTTATCCATGGCGCTATACCTTACCAAATGAGTAGGTATAGATAGACTGACAGGCATTGACGGTCGTTCCAAACATCGGCAGGTCAACGGCGCCAACGGTGGTTAAGCACGCGGCGGACCTAGCTCTCAATAGTTACGTATTGCGCAAGAAACGCTCAAGCACATTTTTTGTGATCATCACCGTGTAAATGTCCGCCTGCATGAGCCCATGCACCCATTCGCACGTGGCGGCGGTAAACACCTCGCCTCGACCTTTGTGGAAGTGCACCACCATGCCGGCCCCGCGGCTATGCAAATCGATGCTGGCGTCGCTGAGGTCGGGCGCCAGGATGGAAGCACGAAACCGTGCATCGCCATCGCCGAGCATGAATGAATAGGCATCCTCGGACCGACCATGCTCGGCATTGGTCGCCCAGCCCATGGCGAGAATTTGCAATCCGCAGGGCGCCCCGTCTGTGTAGAGCGGTTCCGGGAGGCCGTCGACGAAGGTGTATTCCAGGCCATCCACCTCATAGCCGAAGATGTTGGCTTCGTCCGCGAACATATCCGCGTAACCCAGGCCCGTCCCCAGGAACGCCCAGTGCTTGGGCCTGAAGACTGTGTAGCCGCGCGGGCTGCGCGGCGCCATGCCTCCAAAGCTGGCGTAAATCCCTCGCAGAGCATTCACCCCGAACGTCGTTGCCCCGGGGTGATTCACCCTCGGATCTTCCCATGCCCCCGTTAGCCGATGAGGCTCGGTAGCGGCCACAGGATCGAGCGCACCGGCGTCGTACTTGTAGGCCACCTGCCGCCGGCCTTCATCCTCCAGGCGAATCTGCCACATGAAATTGCCGGCGAAGCGCGCGACCTTGCCGCCCTCCTCGACAAAGGCGTCGACATGGTCGCGCATTTCCCGCGTCCAGTACTCGTCGTGCCCGATGAAGACGGCGCAGGCATAGCCCTCGAGCGCGTGGGGGTCGTGATGCAAATCGTCCTGGGTCACGATATGCACCGTATAACCTTGCTGCTCGGCCCAGAGCACAAAAGGTCTCTCGTAGGAAGCCCACCCCGCCAGCGCGTAGTACTTGGCGTAGCCGTTAAGGGAGGCCCATTCGATGAACTCATAGCGCGCCGGCCCTGGCGTGCGGGGCCGGCTCGCGTTGACGCAACGTGGCGCGTCGGCCGGCAGCCACACCTGCCCTCGCGCCCAGGGGCGCTGTGCCGACAGCAACGGTGAGCGGCCACGTGGCGTGCCGGGATGAACGCCAAAGTAATGATTGGCTCCGCCCCAGTCGTTATAAGCAGCCCACGTCGAGGTGGCCGCAACGAGCACCAAGGCATCGGCACGCTTGCGCAGCGCCTTGACGATAAACAGATGATGCCCGAGGACGCTGTCGTCGCCGTCCCGCACTTCCACTATGTAGCCACCCTGCTCGGCATCCGCCGGAATTGACCATTGCATGAAGACAGGCCATTGGCAGCCATGCTCATAGGCACGTTCGGGTATGGGGTGGAATCGAGCCTCAAGGCTGTCGGTGGTATGCAGCGTGCGGGCGATGGCGCCATCACGATAGATCCGCAGCCGCACGTGCGGGCGGTTCGACGACAGATACAGGCAAACCGAATCACCCGGGCTATAGGCGCGGCGGTCCGAATAGCACCAGGCGGCCGCCGGGCCCGACTCGCAAGGGACTTCGACCCAGGTCTCGCGTGCGGCCTGACGTGGGCCCGAAGTCTGGCTGACGGTCACGTTGGCGCCCGGGCGTTCGCCTCGCGCAGCGGCGTTTTTGAGGTCTGTGGAATTCATTGAGTCGTACTCCTTTGATCGGCTGATTCTGCAGCTCGACCAGCCAATGTATTTACGCTGACTCGAGCGCCAGGCGCCTTGATGTGCGCAAGGTCGATGCCCGCTGTTTCGTCGATAAGAAACCCTGCCAGGACGGTGACAACGCCCAACCCGATCACATAGCTGACGTACAGATAGCCAAGGTCGGCGCCGCTGAGATAGTTGTGTAGATAAGGGGCGGTGCCGCCAAAGATCGCAACTGAAACCGACGAGACCAAACCGACGCCCTGGGCCCGTGCCTGGGTCGGCACCTGCTCGGACAGCACAGCAGGGAAAATCGCCGCGATCAGCGACCAGGCGCCCAGCCCCAGCACCTGGGCCAGGAACAGCGTCCAGGGTTCAGTGGTCACCATTATCGAAAGGGGATAGGTCAGCACGATCACGCCCAGACCCCAGGCAATAACCATGGGCCGGCGCCCTACCCGATCGGACACCATCCCGCAGACCGGCAACCAGCACACACAGAGGAGCTGCGCGAGCAGACTGGCCACATAGGCACCCGTGGCGTCCATGCCCTGGGCAATCGCCGTCGAAGCGCCAAACGTGACCCACGCGTAGTAAGTGACATTGGCGGCCGCAGCAAGCATGACGATGTTGCGCGCCACCCGTAGCATCTCCCCCCTGGACAGCTTGCGCGGCGGCCGCGCTTGCCCTTGCTGCTCTACGAACACATGAGATTCCTGCGCACCACGGCGCAAAAACAGCGCGTAAATACCGAGCACTCCACCAATGGCGAAGCCGACCCGCCAGCCGTAGTCACCCATGGCCTGGGCACCCAGCAGCCAGGTCAGCGTCGCCGCCACGGCCGTTGCCGCCATCACCCCGAGCGTCACCCCCACGTAGACGGAACTTGACCATAGGCCACGGTGCTTGCTTGGGGCGATCTCGGCGACATAGGTGTAGGACACCCCTGTCTCGCCACCATGGGCGAGCCCCTGCATCAGCCGGAAAAACAGCAGCGCGCCCGACGCATACAGGCCAATGCTCTGGTAGTCAGGGATAAGCGCGATGCCCAGGCTGCTGATCGCAAGCAGCAGCATGGTGAGCACCATGATGGTCCGGCGCCCCAGTCGGTCGCTCAGCCGGCCAAACAACCAGCCGCCGACAGGGCGTGCGACAAAGCCAACCGCAAACACCGCAAGGGTCGCGAGCATCGCCGAGCGCGCATCGGTCTTGTCGAACAGGTTGCTTGCCAGGTACACCGAAAAGGTGGCGTACAGGGTCCAGTCGAACCATTCGAGCGCATTGCCGATACCGGCTGCGCGCAACGATTTGAGGCGTCCTTGGTGAGACGTCGTATTGTTCATGGGGTATCTCCTGGTGACGAACGGGATCGAAGCGGTTTGGCAAACCGGATCAAAGGTGCAACGCGGGCTTGGGCTGACGTACGCCCTGGGCAGAAGGGACGCGGACACGCAGCGCAATCAGCAGCGCGGCCAGCAGCATCAGTACGGCCGCCGCTACGAATACGCCTGCGCTGCCACCGACGCTGAACACTGCACCGCCAGCGGCAGCGCCCGTGGCGATGGCCGACTGCACAGAGGCCACTACCATCCCTCCGGCACTTTCCGCCTGGTCAGGTACCGCGCTGGCGACCCAGTTCGACCACGCCACCGGCACACCACCAAAGGCCAAGCCCCAGACCGCCAGCAGTAGCGCCTGCCCCGGCACCGAGGCCGGCAACAGCACCAACGCCAGGGCTGCAACGCCGACCAGCGCCGGCATCAACACCAGCGTGGCCAGCGGGTGGCGCTCCAGCAGCCTGCCGGCCAACAGCGTGCCGGCGAAGTTCGCCACGCCAAAACCCAGCAACATCAACGACAGCCCCTGCGGGCCGATGCCAGTCGTCCCTTCAAGGAATGGCCGAACATAAGTGAACATCGCAAAGTGGCCGCTGTGCACCAGCACACAACCGAACATCCCCATGGCGATGCCCGGGCGCTGCAACACCTCGAGCACAGTGCGCAGACGTGCCGGCCGGCGCGGCGCCAGGCGCGGCAGCGTGAACGACTGGAAAGCCAGGGTCACCATGCCTACCGCCGCTGCGGCAAAGAACGCGCTGCGCCAGCCGTACAGCCCGCCAAGATAGCTGCCCAGCGGTACTGCAACGACCGTCCCGACGGCAATGCCACTGAAAATGATCGACAGCGCCCGGGGCAACAACGCACTCGGCACCAAGCGCATCGCCACCGCCGCCGCCATGCTCCAGAACCCGCCAAGGGCAATGCCCAGCAAGATGCGCATCACCAACAGCACCGCGAAGCTGGAGGAAACGGCGACCAACAGATTGGAGGCGACCATCAACGTGGAAAAACCCAGCAGCACCCAGCGTCGGTCGATGCCGCGGGTCAGGCCTGGCACCAGCAAGCCAGCGAACAGCGCAACCACCGCTGTCACCGTCACCGCCTGGCCAGCCAACGCTTCGGACACCCCCAGATCGTTAGCCATCAGCGTCAACAAACTGGCCGGAAGGTACTCAGCGGTCAGTAATCCGAATACGCCCATTGCCAACGAAAATACTGCCATCCACGCGGGCGTCGCAGGCTCTACGTCCGCACCGACGCCGGAATGGCGGTCGGATACGGTGTTACATACACAGTCAGTCATTGCACGGATCTCCCAATCTTCATGGCGAGCCGAAGTCTAGGCGCGGGAAGCTGGATGATCTATGATCAAAAATCTCTCCTTTTTGACTAAAACACCTGAATAATGCCAGCAGATCAATTTGCTCTTTCCTCGGACCTCATCAACGAGCTGTTGCGCGGCATGCGCCTGCGTGGCGTCGAATACCGGCGTATCCAGGCAGGTCCAACCTTTGGTTTGAGCTTCGCGGAAAAACCTGGGCACGCCTGGTTCCACTTCATTGCCGTGGGCAACGCAGTGCTGCGAATGGAGGACGGCAGCACCTACGCTTTATCTGCCGGCAACGCCGTGTTCATTTCCCACGGCGCGGCCCACCAACTGTTTTCCGATCCGGACGCACCTGTTCAAGACATCGACCGCCTGGACGGCGCGCCCTTAGGTGACACCGTCAGCGCGGTGGATACCGGAACCGATGCCAGCCCCACGCCGAGCACTATTTTGTTCAGTGGTTGCATGGAGTTCGAACTAGGCAGTATCCATGGCCTTGGCCGGCTGATGCCGGGACTGATGCTGATTGATGCCGGCGGCCAGCGTTACCCCGGACTGGTGCCGATCCTGACCACCATGGAGCGCGAGGTCAGCGCCGCGCGTATCGGCTTCGCCGGTATCCTCGCGCGGTTGGCCGACGTGGTGGCCGCCATGGTCGTTCGCGGGTGGGTGGAGTGCGCCTGCGGGAATGCCTCTGGCCTGGTCGCCGCCTTGCGCGATCCACGCTTGGCCGGTGCCCTGCTGGCGCTCCATCAACAACCGGGCCGCGACTGGACCGTTGCGCAGCTGGCCGAGCACTGCAATACCTCGCGTTCGGCCTTCGCGGACCGCTTTCAAGTGACGATTGGCATGACCCCGCTGCGCTACGTCACCGAACTGCGAATGCGGCTGGCAAGCCAGTGGCTGACGCTCGAAAGGCTGCCGATTGAAGAGGTGGCGCAGCGCTTGGGCTATACCTCCCAGGCCGCTTTCAGCCGCGCATTCAAGCGCATTACGGGCAAGACACCGGGTTTGAGTCGCAAGGTGAGGCCGCACGCTGTTACGTGAGGCCGAGCGCAGGTAGCCGATGATCCGAGCCTTTGACTCATTTACCCCCCGTTACGTCGAGGAATGTACCGGTAACGAAGGATGCCTCCGCGCTCGCCAGCCATAGAATCGCGCGCGCCACTTCCTCCGGCTGACCGCCCCGCCCCATGGGGATCGAGTCCTTGACACGATCCACCCGCCCCGGCTCACCGCCGCTGGCGTGCATGTCGGTATAGATATGTCCGGGGCGAATACAGTTAACGCGTATGCCTTCCCGGGCCACCTCCTTGGCAAACCCGATGGTGAAAGTCTCCAGCGCGCCCTTTGACGCCGCATAGTCGACGTACTCATTGGGGCTGCCGAGGCGTGCCGACGCCGAAGAGACATTGATCACCACCCCGCCTGGGCCGTTGTAGCGGTAAGACATGCGCTTAACCGCCTGCTGGGCACAGAGTATCGGCCCGATGGCATTGACCGCAAAGATGCGCTGCATCCGCTCGAAGCCAAGGTCCTCAAGGCGTGACTGAGGTGCGAGCATCCCGGCGTTATTGACCAGTACGTCGATGCGACCGAACGTGCGGTCGATGGCCGCGAACATATCGGCCACCTGTTGCGGGTCCGCACTGTCGGCCCGCATCGCCAACGCCCGGCGCCCCAATGCTTCTACATCCGCCACCACCGCCAGCGCTGCGGACTGGTTGGCAACGTAGCTGATCGCGACGTCATAACCTCTTTCGGCGGCCAGCCGGGCGGTTGCCGCCCCCACTCCACGACTTCCACCCGTGATTAGAATCAGCGGTGCCTGCGAGACATTGACCATTAAACATTGCTCCTGAGCCGTTGGCTGTATCAGCCGATGATGAGGGTGCCGCTGGCGATCACTACGCATGCCAGTATCCGGCGTGCGGTAAGCGTCTCGCCGAGGAACACATAGCCGATCAACGCCGCAAACAGCACGCTGGTTTCGCGCAATGCGGATACCGCGCCCAGTGGCGCTTCGTTCATGGCGTAAATGACCATTCCATAGGCGAGCAAAGAGACCAGCCCGCCGACCAACGCGGTCACTGTTCCAGGCCGGACGCGGAACAAGCTGCGGGTGTCGCGCAGGCCGATGTAGACCACCGGCATCAGCACGCCCCACAGCGCGCACATCCATACCGTGTAGGCAAGCGGCGCACCGGAGAGCCTGGCGCCGATGCCGTCGACCACGCTGTAGGCCGCGATAAAGCCGCCCGTTCCCAGCGCATAGGGCAGGCTGGGAACCGACAGGCTGCGCCCTCTGAAGGCCAGCGAAATAATCCCGCCGGACACCAGCGCAATACCGAGCAACTCGCCAGGCGTGATGCTTTCCCCGGCAAACACGGCGGCACCCAAGGTGATCAGCACCGGCGACGATCCACGTGAAATCGGATAGATCTGCCCCAGGTCGCCGACGCGGTAGCTGCGCACCAGAAACAGGTTGTAGCCCACATGCAGCAACCCCGACAGCACCGCGTAGCCCCAGCTTTCAATCGCGGGGGGCACCATGAACGCTGCGGCGACGACACTGGCGATGGCGATGGCAATGCACATCACCGTCATGGACCACAGCCGGTCGGCGCCGCTACGCAGCAGCGCATTCCAGCTGGCATGCAGCAGCGCGGCGAAAAGCACGAGGAGGATGAGATGAGTAGGCATGCCCCACTGTAGGCAATCCGGCGCCGGGGCTAAAGCGAAGTCTCCTCAGCGCAGCATGAGCGGAAACTCATGACTCACTCATCCGGTCGCTGGACTTTCAGTGCCTCGCTGACCAGCCATTGGCGAAAGCTGGCGATGTGCGGCTGGGATTCGATGCCCTTGGGGCAGACGAAGTAGTAAGCAAGCGGCGATGGAAGCGGTACGTCGAACAGCCGCACCAAACGGCCATCGCTGATTTCGTTCTCCACATGCCCGCTGCGCACCAATGCAACGCCCTGGCCGAGCAAAGCCGCCTCGACCGTCATGTTGGTATCGCCAAACCTGACGCTTTCCTGGAGCGGCAAATAGGCCAACCCGACGGCTTGAAACCACACCTCCCACTTTGGCACCAACTCGGCGCCATCCCGAGTCAGGAGCGGGAAATGCAACAAGTCTGCCGGGCTTTGCGGTGTGCCAACGCGCCGCAGCAGTTCGGGACTGGCCACGGGAAATACCTGCTCCCCAAACAGGAACTCCGAATACAGGCCTGGGTAATTGCCCTTGCCGAGCCTGATCGCAACATCAGCCTGGCCGTGCGAGAAGTGGATGATTTTATCCGTGGTGTCCAGCGAGACCAGCAGCTCGGGGTGCTGGCGAGACAGACGCGGCAAGCGTGGCAGCAGCCATTTGAGCGCAAAGGAATAGGTGGTGCTGACGCTGAGCCGAACCCGGCCCTTTTGCTCGCGCAGGTCACCCAAAGTCGCCTCCAGGCTGATGAAAAACTCCCGCACGATGGGCGCCAGCGCAGCCCCCGCTGCCGTGAGGCGTAACGCCTTGCCACGTTCAAACAGCGGCAGCCCCCAAAGCGCCTCAAGGTGCTTGAGCTGGTGGCTGACCGCGCTTTGAGTCACATGCAGTTCCTGTGCGGCTGCAGTAAACGTCGGGTGGCGGGTGGCAACTTCAAAGGCGCGCAAGGTCGCGGTAGGCGGCAGGTCTCTCATCGGGGCAGGATCCAGGGAGTTATAGGAAAAGCGCATGCATGAACGTTAGCTCATGCAGCAGCTTACTTCACTGTAACCATTTGAATCCTCGTCCTTGTTCAGTCCGCGCCTACAGAAGCAGCAGCTTTGGCGAATTGACCGACGAGAGGACACCGGCGCCCTCCCCTCGAACACCCCTTGCTCAGGCAGGTCGCACTGCTTGAGCCTTGCTCGCGTTGCCTGGGCGGATTTTGAACCAGATGGCGTACATCGCCGGCAGGAACACCAACGTCATGATGGTGCCGACCAAAGTACCGCCGATCAGTGTGTAGGCCAGCGTGCCCCAAAAAACAGAATGGGTCAGCGGGATGAATGCCAGGATGGCCGCCATCGCCGTCAGCAGTACCGGGCGGGCCCTCTGTACCGTGGCTTCGATGACGGCGTGAAAGGGATCCAGGCCTTCCTGGGCGTTGTGATGGATCTGCCCGATCAGAATCAGCGTGTTGCGCATCAGGATGCCCGACAGCGCGATCAACCCAACCAGGGCGTTGATACCAAACGGCTGATGAAACATCAGCAGCGTCGGCACCACGCCAATAAGTCCCAGCGGTGCGGTGAAAAACACCATGATCATTGCCGAGATCGAACGCACCTGGACGATGATGATCAGCAGCGTCAGTGCAATCATGATCGGAACCAGCGGCACTATCGCCTGGCCTGCCTTGCCCGACTCCTCGATTGCACCCGCTTGCTCGATCCGATAGCCGGCGGGGAGCGTGTCGATAATCGGCTGCAGTTGCTTGATGATCACACCCGATACATCAGGTGGTTGAAGGCCTTCGTCAATATCGCCACGCACGGTGATCGTCGGTGTACGGTCACGGCGCCTGAGGATCGGATCCTCCATACGCACATCCACCTCTCCGACCTGGGACAGCGGGATCCGCTGGCCCGCGGCGCCCACCAATGTAAACCCTTCAATCCGCGCAGGGTCCAGACGTATATCGCCTGCGGCGCGCCCAACCACCTGCACTGAACGAATGTCTTCACGAACCGACGTGATCGGCACGCCCGTCAGCAGGAATTGCAACTGCTGGGCGACGGCGCTGGAGGTCAGTCCAACCGCCTGCAAGCGATCCTGATCCAGGCTGAAATGCAGAGTCGGCGCCAGAGGGCCCCAGTCGCTGTTGACGGTCCTCATCAACGGACTCGCTTGCATGACCGCTTGTACACGACCCGCAATCTCGCGCAGCTTCGTCGGGTCAGGCCCCATTACCCTGTAGGCGACGGGATAGGGTGAATACGGACCAAACACAATTTGAGTCGCCCTGACACGGGCCTCTGGGGCGAGCCCGGCAGCGACCGCCTCGCGAAAACGCAGCTTGAGGGTTTCACGTGCCTCCTGGCTGGACGTCAGCACCACGATCTTGGCGAATGACGGATCCGGCAGTTCTGGCGCCATCGCCAGGAAGAAACGCGGCGCGCCCTGCCCGATATAGGCCGTGACGATTTTTGCCTCTTCCTGCTTTTGCAGCCAGGCCTCGACCTTTTTCGCAGTGGCACTGGTCTGCTCGATGGAGGTTCCGTAGGGCATTTGCACCTCGACCATCACCTCGGGACGGTCTGACGTCGGGAAGAACTGCTTCTTCACCAGGCCCATGCCCAGGACGGCCACGACAAACAGCGTGATAACCGTGCCAGCCACCAGCCACTTGAGTTCGATGACCCGGGTCAGGACCCGGCGGAAGCGGTTGTAGCGCGGGGTATTGTAGATAGCCGCATGCCCACCCTCTATCTGCTTGATGTCTGGCAGCAACTTCACGCCCAGGTAAGGGGTGAAAGCCACTGCGACAACCCAGGAAGCGATCAGAGCAATGCCCACGATCCAGAACATGTTGCTGGTGTACTCGCCGGCAGTGGACTGGGCGAAACCGTTTGGCATGAAGCCAACCGCTGTTACCAGTGTGCCAGAGAGCATCGGCGCGGCCGTATGACTCCAGGCATACGCGGAGGCTTTGATGCGGTCGTAGCCCTCCTCCATTTTCACGACCATCATTTCGATCGCGATGATCGCGTCATCTACCAGCAACCCGAGCGCCAGGATCAATGAACCGAGGGTAATACGGTCAAAGTTCTTTCCGGTGGCCGCCATCACCACAAACACGATCGCCAGTGTCAATGGCACGGCAGCTGCGACCACGACGCCTACACGCCAGCCCATGCTGAGAAAGCACACAAGCATCACCACGAGCAGCGCGACAAAAAACTTGACCATGAACTCGCCAACGGCCGAGTCGATGTTGACGGCTTGATCGGTCACCTTGGTCAGCGTCATGCCCAGTGGCATGCCTTCATTGATCTTGGTCGTCTCGGCGTCCAGCGCCTTGCCCAGGTCCAGGCCGTTCCAGCCTTCGCGCATGATGACCCCCAGCAGCAGGGCCTCTTCTCCGTTACTGCGCACCAGAAAGGTTGCCGGGTCTTCATAGCCACGTTCGACAGTGGCCACGTCGGAGAGCTTGAGCGTGCGCCCCTGAACCACAATCGGCGTGTCACGAATCTTCTCCAGCTTGTCCAAGGCGCCGTCCAGGCGGAGGAAGACTTGCGGCCCATTTGTTTCAATCGAACCGGCGGGCGTGAGCACGTTCTGATTATTCAGCGCGGCAAAGATGTCCTGAGGCGCAATGCCCAGGGTGGCCAACCGATCATGGGAGAACGAAACAAATATTCGCTCGGCCTGCTCACCGATGATGTTGACCTTCTTCACGCCCGGCACATGCAACAGTTGCTGGCGCAACGACTCAGCATCACGCACCAGCAGCCGCTGCGGCTCGCCTTTGGCTTTGAGGGCGAACAGCGCAAACGTCACGTCCGAATATTCGTCGTTGACCAAGGGCCCGATTACACCCGCCGGTAGCTTGGTGGCTTCGTCGTCGAGCTTTTTGCGTGCCTGATAAAACTCTTCCTGCACCTGTGAGGGTGGCGTGCGGTCCAACAACGACACCATGGTGAAAGCGAGACCGGGCCGCGTATAGGTTTCCGAGCGGTCGTACCATTTCAATTCCTGCAGGCGTTTTTCAAGTGGCTCTGCGACCTGGTCCTGCATTTCCTGCGCGGTAGCCCCCGGCCAGGCAGTAATGACCGTCAACTGCTTGACCGTAAACGGTGGATCCTCCGCACGCCCCAGCTGGAAGAACGCCAGGGTGCCCGCAACCGCGATCAGAAAGATCAGGAATACCGTAATGGATCGCTCACGAACGGCGATCGCAGAAATATTAAAGCGGCCTTCGCTCATGGATGACTCCCGGCAACATGGGCTTCATCCTGCCGGGGCACTCTCACGTCTTCTCCATCGCGCAGCAGATGGGCGCCTAACGCGACGATCTGCTCACCGACCTTGAGATCGCCTGCCACGCGTGCGGCATCGTCGCTCAATCCCAGCACCTGAACAGGACGCCAGCTCACCTTTGCCGGCGAGCCTGCGATCACCCACACACCGGTGCCATTGCCTGGGTCATAAAGGGCTGCGATGGGGACTTGCAGCACCTGCCCGTGCGCGGCGCCCTCTGCGATCCGCAGCGTGACCGTCGAGCCTATCGGGGCATTGGCCAGCGCGCCCTCAAGCACATACCGCGCCTCGAACGTGCGCGTCACTGGGTCGGCAGAATCAGAAAGCAGCCTGAGCTTCGCTGTAACAGCCCCTGCGGTACTGCCGTAAAGCGTCGCTTGCGCGGTGGATCCGGCTGCAGGACGCAACGTCTCGGGCAGATGCACGATGGCTTCGCGCTGGCCTGCGCGGGCCAGTCGAACCACGGGCTGCCCCGGGCTGACGACTTGCCCGGGCTCTGCGAGTGTTTCCACCACGACACCGTCGGAATCCGCAAATAACACCGCGTAGCCGGAAGCGTTACGGGCGACATCGGCCTGGGCTTGTGCGGCGCTGAGCTGCGCCTTTGCGCTATCCGCTGCGGCCTTGACCTGGTCGTAGGCCGATGCAGAAACAGCCCCTGCGGCGACGAGGTCGCGATATCGCGCCTCGTCATCGGCGGTCTGCCTGGCGCGGGCCCTGGCGGCGGTGACCGACTCTTGCTGTGCTCGCGCCTGCAACCCCAGGTCGATAGGGTCAAGGCGCATAAGCGGCTGACCGCGTTTAACGCTCTGGCCGGTATCGACCAGCCGCTCGAGGATCTTGCCGGAGACCCGAAAGCCAAGATCACCCTGCACGCGGGCCGCCACTACCCCCGTGAATGAACGTGACGTCTCTGAGGAACCCTCAACCGTTCCGGGCCTTACCAGAGGAGCCTGCGTGCGCGGATCGTCAATGTTGGATGAGTCACCACACGCCGTCAGGACGAGAGGCAGCAAGCAGGCTGCAAGGGGGATGGGTCGGAGCCGGAGCATAGGTTCCCTTATTGAATAGAAAGAACAGGGATCGTATATTCATACCGGTGACCATTATTGTCAATGGTCACACTCGAGATCTCAAATAACGCAGAGGGATGCGCTCCCCCGCAACGCAATCGCTCATGCCCCCCCTTGAAACAAGACCCGACGAATGCAGGACTGCATATTCCAAAGGAGCACATGACGGAGATGAACGATATTTTTCAGTCATGCCTGAATTTAGCCCAGAGGCCTCAATTGACAGAGAGTGACCATACAGTACTATGGTCACCAACAATGTTCGATTCAAGGAATCTCAATGCACGCCCTCCGCCCCGCTGCTTTTTTGATCAGCGCCAGCTTGATGACAGGTTGTGCGGTCGGTCCGGACTATCGCCGTCCGGACACCCCGCTCCCGGACCGTTACCTGGGCCAGCCTTCTGTCGAGCAGAGACCAGGGGCGACGCCTGCCAGCCTCGTCATCTGGTGGGAGGGCTTCGGTGATCCACTGCTCGCCGACTTCGTCGCCAAGGCGCTTGAACAGAACCTTGATCTGGCACAGGCCCAGGCACGAGTCGCGCAGGCGCGGGCAGGACTAGGCGCCGCCAATGCCGCTTTATGGCCCTCGGGAAACATCAGCGGTCAGGCCGCCCGCGCCTACCAATCAGTCGAGACGCCACTCGGCCAGGTGCTGAACTCAACCCCCGGCTATGATCGCTATGGCAGTTCCTACGAGGCCGACCTCAATGCCAGCTGGGAAGTGGATGTCTTTGGCGGCCTGCGACGCGGACGCGAGGCGGCACTGGCCGAGTACCAAGCGTCCGAGGCTGGCGCCGCAGCCACGCGATTGGCCATCGCTGCACAGACTGCGGATATCTACATCACTGTCCGCGGACTGCAGGCTCGGCTGGACATCGCGAATCGACAAGTCAAAACCCAGCAGGGGCTGCTGGAGAAAGTCCAATTGCTCTACAGCAAGGGACTTGCCGCCAGCCATGAGGTTCGTCAGACCGAGGGGGCTTTAGCACAGGTCCAAGCCACCGTACCGGTCCTGCAGACCGGTCTGGATGCGGCCATGAATTCACTCGATGTCATGCTCGGCACGCCACCCGGTACTCATCGCACGCAACTTGCCATGGTCGCAAGCATTCCGGCAGCGCCGCAGTTAAAGGCCATGGGAACGCCAGCCGACTTACTGCGCCGCAGGCCTGACCTCATAGTGGCCGAGCGCCGCCTTGCCGCCTCAAACGCACGCATCGGAGAGGCGATTGCCGAGTACTACCCGAAGTTCTCTCTGAGCGCATTACTGGGGAGTGCAACGGCTGTATCGGCAGGCAATCTTTTTTCCGGCGGCGCCAGTCAATCGTCGGGCGTACTGGGACTGCGCTGGCGACTCTTCGACTTTGGCCGCATCAACGCCCAAATCGACCAAGCCAAGGGACAGGAAGCCGAATCCCTGGCCGCTTACCGTCAGTCTGTGCTGCGCGCCACCGAGGATGTCGAGAACGCGCTCTCCTCACTGGTGAATCGGGACGCCCAAGCGACCACCCTCGTTGGAGGCGAGACGTCTCTGACGCAAGCGCGCCAATCGTCGTTCACTGCTTATGAGAAAGGCACGGCCAGCTTGATTGACGTTCTGCACGCTGACGAGACCCTGCTTCAGGCTTCCGACGCTCGGGCGCAGGCACAAACCGAATCGGCACGCGCGGCAGTCGCCGCGTTCAAGGCGCTGGGCGGCGGCTGGCAGCCCTCGGATGGCCGACTGACGAGCCGATGACACGGGTGGTTTTCGAGACTCAAACAAGGGGTATGCAAGATGACAGTGAGAGAAAATTCATGGGTGCTCATTACTGGAGCCTCCAGCGGATTCGGCAAGGAATTTGCCCGACAGTACGCCGCAAAAGGGAAATCGCTGATTCTGGTAGCCCGCAGGCTGAACGAGCTTGAAGCACTCGCGGACGAATTGCGTAGTCGTTTCGACGTCGACGTGATGGTGCAGCAAGCAGATCTTTCATCGATAAATGTGATTATCGATCTGCATCGGCGCCTGCGTGACAGCAATACGGTGGTCGATGTCCTGATCAACAATGCGGGTTACGGCTTGCAGGGAGCATTCCTGGATGAGCCCCTGGAAAGCTCCCTGGCGATGATCGACCTGGACGTCGCCAGCCTGACCGCCATCACTCGTCTGTTTGCAGAGGATATGCGGGCCAGGCGCAAGGGGCATATCTTGATGACTGCCAGCCTGCTGTCCTACCAGGGCGTGAAGAATTTTGCGGTTTACTCTGCCGCCAAGGCTTACGTACTCAGATTCTCCGACGCCCTGCATCGTGAACTCAAACAAGACGGTGTGGTGGTCACAGCGCTTTGTCCAGGCATGTCGGATACCGGGTTTGCAGCAAGTGCCAAACAAAAGATAACACCGGTCTTGAAGAGGGTCATGATGCAACCCGAGCCTGTAGTGCGAGCGGGGATACAAGCGTTGCACGCAGGCCGCATGAGCGTCGTGCCGGGCTTTGGCAACAAGGCTATTGCGGTCTTGACCTGGGCCACACCCCGTCGACTTCATCAGGGCCTGATGTCACGCGTAATGGGTGTTTGAGCGGGCCAGGCAATACCCCCGACGACGGACACCTGATCCAGTAGGTATCCGCTCTCAGGCCCCGCAGTGAGTCAGAATCGATAGCTGACAGAAGTCCCCAAACCGCTCGCGCTATTTTTATACTTCGAGCTATAGGCGCCTCTTGAGGCGGATACGTCATTGACCTGTACGCTTTCCTCCCATAGGTAGGAATACGCCACATCGATCGTGACATTCTCTGCCGGCGTCCACCCTGCCCCGACACTGATGACTTTCCGGTCACCGGTAGGGATTCGCGGCCCACGGTTGACGTTGTTGGCGGGGGACTGGTCAACCGATAAGCCGGCGCGAAGAACCCACTGATTGTTCAGCTTATACGCCGTGCCGATAGCGTGCGCCCACGTGTCGTGCCAGTTCTGCTCCTCGGTGATGCGACTCAGTGTTCCGCTCAACGCCGCAGGCAAACCACTGTTTTCGAACACCAACTCCTTGAAGCGACTCCAGCGCGTCCACGTACTGCCCAGGTAGAGCGTCCAGTCACTGTTGAGTTGATGAGTCACGGAAAAATCGACTGATTCCGGGGTGTCCACATCCAAGGAAGCGTCATAGCTCGTACCGCTTACACCCAGCACACTGAAGATGCCGTCGGTGAGCTTGGTCTTGGCATCCAACTGGTAGCTGACCTTGGAGTGATAGGTCAGACCCAACCGAGTTCGATCTGTCGCTTGCACTAGAATACCCGCGTTAAACCCAAGCGCCGTGTCATCGCCGGTGCTTTTGAGTTTTCCGTCATTGCGGCCCGGGCTGAGTGGATTGAGCACCATCCCGGAAAGCTCACCACTGATACGGTTGATGGTCGGTCCGAAACCGATCGAGACCTTGTCGTTGAACGCATAGCTGATGGTGGGCTGAAACGTAAGGGTCGTGACCTCACTTTTGTTGGCGTAGTAGCGGCCGGCGAACCCACTGCCATAATCGGTCATTAGCCCAAACGGCACATAGAAACCCACACCGAACGCCCAGTGCTCATCGATGGGTTTGACGTAGTAACCCATGGGCACTGTGGTGGTCGGCACCATGTCCCCGTCCTCCTGCCCCCCGAATGTGCTGCGCGTCTGGCTTATATGGGCCTTTGCGAAAAGCGTTGCCGCCCCGACGCTGGCCTGCTCTTTTTTCAAGCGAGACATACCGGCCGGATTACCGAAGACGGTACTCGCGTCTTCTGCAGATGAAGAACGGCCGGCAAATCCGGAGCCCATCCCACTGATGCTTTGTTCATTGAGAGCGAAACCGCTCGCGAACAATTGAGTCGACGAGAGGGCAACAGCAAGGCCAAGCGGGGTCCTGCGCAGTATTTTTTTCATTATTAGGACTCGATAGATCATCGGGATAAAGCGGTAGAGAGCGTCACGCTGAGCGCGGGCTACCGGGAGGGGCCGCAGCGCAGATTTACGAAGATCGTGCACGCCACAGCGATTCCTCCAGGATAGGTACAGCATATTTATTCATGTGACCATTTATGTCAATCGTCACAAATTCAGCAAATGAACATGCATGGCTACGCGGCAAATGCTGCGCGGATAATCCACTCAGTTACGTAGTGAAGGTTGATACATGGCTGTGAATGTGGGGATCAGGCCCCGGATTGGAATTAATACCGCGCCCCGGAAAATGGTGTCCACCTGGATCGGTGTTCACCATCATCCAAGCGTTGATATCAGAGCAAAGTGATAGAGATGATTAACGCAGGCTCACGGCATCAAGCTACGCAGAATGAGATTGGAGGTGAGGACCGGAGCCAGCTCGACGAAGTCAAGGTTGTATTGCAAAAGCAACGGATTGACGAAAGGGCGCAGCGCAAGGTGGATCGAATCGACTGTTTCGTCCAAGGGTGTTTTGCGTTCAAATTCGCCGATCTCTCGGCCTTCACGCACAATCTGCAACACGAAGCCCCTGACCAAGGCATCATATTGCTGAGCGCAGGGCCAGTTCTCAGACGCTGCAAATGCGGCGATGTCATAGAGCTTTCGATCACTGAAGAACAAATTCACCCCGGTAGCGATCAGCGTTTTCACCAAACGTCGAAAACGTTCGGTCGGCGAGATGTCCTCTACATTAATGGCCTGTTCTACGGCCGCGATGATTTCCGCCAGGCAATTGCCACAGATAGCCTCACCAATCGCCTGCTTGGAATCAAAAAACTTGTAGATGTACGCCTTGGAAAACCCGATCGCTTTCGCCAGGTCGGAAACCGTAGTTTTGCTATAGCCGTATTGACTGAAGTGCTGATTGGCCGCCGCGACGATCTGATTCCGGATCTCATGATCGGCAGGGCCACGGATGCTGGGGGAAGCTATGGATGTCTTGTTCATACGAGCTAGCTTACGCATCCGAAAAGCGCTTGACAACGAGTGACCAAATTATACTTTTGTCACAAGCTCGCAATGATCAGGGTTGGTTTCAGGTCAATTGTCTCTACGCGGAGGGTCAAACACATCCCCCAATCAGTTTTTTCGACGTGTTGTGCAAACGCCGTACCCCGCCATCGAACTCTCTAGCTCACTAACGGCGGCCTCCAAGCCAAGGGGCTTCAATCTGACCGGCCAAAAACACCCCGCTCCACCGAGCGTGGGCGTCTCCCCTGTCAATCCCTGTCAGCTGTTGCCGGACGCGTTTTTCGATGCGGGTGCGCTTCCGTCGTTGCACGATCGCTACGGTATTTCCACCCAGGCTGTGTGCACGCAGATCAAGGGTTGGCCTTTGCATAGCAGGTGTTTGAGATGGGGCCGCTCAGGACGCTACAAACGAAAAGCCGCGACTGGCCGCACTGCGCTCATATTCCAGGAGACACTCATAGTCAGCCTCACTGGCGGGCAGGACTTCCTTGATCGCCAGGTCACGGGACACCTCAGGGAGCTGCCCCAAGGCATCGTTCATTGCGTTCCTGATTGAGGCGGCGTCCTGGCCAATCGAGGTGATGTAAGGCAGGCAGGGACTGCGCACACTTCGTGTCAGGATCCTGAGGCCTTCGATCTCGGCACTGTGATCTCTCGCAAGATAGTCGTAGGTGATGCTATCGATGGAAGCCAAATCACCCTCGCCTTCTCTAAGCCTTCGCAGGCTCTCCCTGTGGGATCCGGTGAAGGTGAGTTTCGAGAAGAAACCTCGGTCGCTGATCCCGGCCAGCGTGTGGCGAAATAAATTCATTCCAGAGTTGGAATCCGGGGCGTTGATCAGGCCATGGCGGCCCTGGAAACCCGCCAGGTCAGTCACGGCCGAATCAGCCCTGCAGAGCAGCACACTGCAATGGTCCCCTCCAGAGCCATGGGTAAGCTCATAGCTCGGGCGCCCTACCAGCTTTACCTTTCCCCGCAGCGACGTAACGAATGGATAGCCGCAGGTCTGGGATAACAACAGATCCGGGGAAAGCCAGTGCGCCGCAAGATCAACGATCTGTTTATGCCCACGGCGCTCGCCGAGAATCGCCAGGATGCGCTCAAGCCAGGCATCCTGTGCGTGTAGAACCCTGGCGGGAGCGAGGTACATGGATAGATCGCTGGTCATATGACATCCATTCAGAGGGTGCGATTGATACTGCTCACAGCAGGAAACGGTTGGCCGGCGTCTTCAAGCCCAAGCGATCCCTCAGTGTCCCGGGCTCATATTCCTGGCGGAACACCCCTCTGGCTTGGAGCAGAGGCACCACGCCACGGGTGAAGGTTTCGAAGTCAGTGGGCAAAAACGGAAACATGAGGTTGTAGCCATCGACGGCATTCGACTCGTATAACGCTGAAAGCTTGTCGGCAATATGCTCCGCCGTTCCGATCAACAGCCAGGTGCTGGAGCTCTTGACCAACCGGCGCCCTATCTCGCGCATGGACAGGGAAGTGTCGTACTGCTTGAGCAGGGCCAGCTCGGTTCGAATGCCATCAAACTCGGACTCATCCGGCAACGCTGGCAACGGACCGTCCGGCGATAGTCCTGTCAGGTCCAGGCGGGTGTAGCTGGAGACCAGGTCAATCGCCACCGCATCGATAATTAGGCTGTCCTCCAGGTGCCGACGTCGTTCCTCCTCAGTCTCATCCCCGAGCACCACCGGCAGCACGCCGGTGATGATTTTCAGATCACTGGAATGCCTGCCCTTCAACTCGAGTCGGCGATTCAAATCGGCCCTGTACGCCAGTCCCTCCTCGACCGAATTGATAAAGCAGAAGTGTACGTCCCCATGGGCGGCGGCCAGGTTCTTGCCGGCTTCAGAAGAACCCGCCTGGGCAAGGACCGGGTGGCCCTGGGGTGGACGCGGCACGTTAAGCGGCCCACGTACGCTGAAATGCGCGCCTTTGTGATTAATCGGGTGAATTTTCGAGGGGTCGGCAAAGGCGCCGGTGCCCTTGTCAAATTCAAGCGCCCCCTCCTCCCAGGAGTCCCAAAGCTGCTTGACGACCTGGATGAATTCCTCGGCCCGCTGATAACGATCACCGTGTTTCGTCACGCCTGACAATCCGAAATTCGAAGCTTCTTCTTCCAGCCAGGACGTCACGATATTCCAGCTGGCTCGCCCTGCGCTGAGGTAGTCCAGCGAAGCAAAATAGCGCGCGAGGTTGAAGGGCTCGTTATAGGAAGTCGAAGCCGTGCCCATCAGCCCGATGTGCTCGGTAACCGCAGCCAGTGCGGACAACAGCGTAATCGGTTCCAGGCGGGCGTTGGCATAGTGCCTCAGCCCGCTGGCCACGGAATCCCAGACCGCAACGTGATCCGCAACAAAAACCGCATCAAACTTCGCCGCCTCCGCCGCTTGCACCAGTTTTACGTAGTAACCCAGGGTCAATATCTCTTGGGTCGGTGCCAGCGGGTGGCGCCAGGAAAAACGATGATCGCCCTGGGGGTTAAAAAAGAACAAATTCAAAATCATACTTTTATTCGACATAACGCCTCCGCGACCTTACCCACGTCGCATTGATTTTCACCGGGCCGTCTTGACGGTATGTTCGGCGACCCACTGCGCCGCGACTTTCGCGGGGTCCTTGTGATCGATATCAACCAGGCGATTGAGTTGCTTGAGGTCGTCATCGGTCAGTTTTGCAGAGACCTCGTTGAGCACCTGGGTGACTTCCGGGGTCAGCAACGCCTTGCGACCCAGTGGCGTGATGTTTTGCAGGGGCTGTTGGTGCTTGTCGTCCTCGAGGACAACCCAAGGCTCTTTCGCCAGGATGCCTTGCGTGGAGACCACCGTGGCCACGTCAATAGCACCGGAGTTCAACGCCAGCCGCGACAAGGGCCCGCCCATGTCCAGCGACTTGATGCTCTTGAAGTTGATGCCGTAGACCGCCTTCAACCCGGGCAGGCCTAACGCAGCCGTGGCAACTTCGGGAGGCCCGCCCAGGGTGAAATCTCGCGAGACGGGCGCCAGGTCGGACAAGGTACGCAGGTTGTACTTTTCTGCGGTCTTTTGGGTGACGGCCCAAGCGGTAATGGAGCCCGCGGACGAAGGTTCAAGCAACTGGAGGTCCGCCGGCAACTTCTGTTGCAAAGCGCTGAGGATCTCCTTTTGGGTGGTCAGGGCGGTCTTGTCGTCATAGAAACTCAACAGTGACCCCAGGTATTCGGGGACGACGTCTATATCGCCGTTTTCCAGGGCCTGGGCGATGATCTGGCGGTTGCCCAGATTGAGTCGGGGCTTGACGTCTATCCCTTGATTTTTCAAGGCTGACGCATAGATGTTGGCGAGAATCGTCTGCTCGGAAAAATTGGCCCCTCCAATGGTGATGGACTGAGCGCTGGCAAACGCGCTGCCCACCAGCAAGCCTAACCCCAGCAACAATGAAACCGCGTGCGCTGAGCGAACCTTCGAACGTTGTTTGTTTTTCATGTGGGTTTGCACCTCTGCAGAGTTAATACACACTTTCAAATGCCTCAGGTCATGTAGCGCTTAGTTCGATTTTTCCCGCCCGCCATTTTCTAACCATGAATGTTTCTATCATTGAACAAACCCACTCACTGACAATCGCCAGTGCCGACACCATCAGTGCGCCGCCAATGATTTGCGGCGTATCATTTCGGCCCAGTCCATCAATCAGAAACCTGCCCAGCCCGCCGAAGCCTGCATACGCGGCGATGGTGGCCGTGGCGATAAGTTGCACCAGGGCTGATCGGAACCCTGCAAAGATCAACTGAAAAGCCAGCGGCAACTCGAGCTGAAAAAACATCTGCCCTCTGCGCATGCCCATCGATCTGGCAGCCTGCTTCAGGGATGTATCCACCTGATCGATGCCAACATAGGTATTGGTTAATATCGGCGGGATACTCATGGTCACCAACGCGATAATCACCGTGCTGGTTTCATAGCCAATAAGCATGATTGCAAGTATCACAATACCCAGGGACGGTAATGCTCGCCCAATATTGAACAGCCCTATCGCCACCTGCGCGCCTTTTCGGTAGTTAGCCAACAGTACGCCGAGCGGCAACGCTATTGCACAAGCGATAACCAGGCTCAAGGACACATAATAAATATGCTCTGCCAGCCGAGTCAGTATGCCGTTTTCACCCAACCAATTATCAGGTAGAGAAAACCAAAGGTAGACACTTGCGATCATGTTCATCAGCGCACCCAAGGTACCAGCCATTTATTGATTGAATAAAACAGAAAATCAAAACATAACGCCAACATCACGGTCAGGACCAGGCTGACCGCCACAGGTGTGGTGAAACTTTGAGCCAGCCCGGTAATGAACAGCTGGCCCAGTCCACCTTGACCAATCAAGGCAGTAACCGTCACCAGTCCCACCAAAGTAACCGAGGTTGTTCGTAAGCCCGCCAATAACGCAGGCAGCGCCAGTGGAAGTTCAACCCCGAGGAATCTCTGCATGCGCGTATACCCGAGCGCACGGGCTTCCTCCAATACGTCCGCAGGGTTACTCGCAAGTCCCGCCAAGGTGTTCTGCAACACAATAAGCAAGGCATACAGGCTCAAACCAATGACCGCCGTGGTCTTGGATAACCCGGTAAAAGGCATTATCAAAATAAACAGTGCCAGCGACGGAATGGTAAAAAGTAGGCCGCAGACATAAATCATCGGCCGCGCCAGTCCTGGCTGCCACAACGTCAAGAGCACCATTGCACCCGCTAACAGCATCCCTATACACAGGCCCAGGGTCACCAGTTGAATATGATCGACTAACAGCTGGCCGATCTGCTGCCAGTTTTCAACGATCCAGGACCAGTCAATCATTGCGCACTTCCGAAGCGGCGTTCATTGAGTGCGCTGTGAAGGCTGGCAATCGACAGGCAACCTTCGTAACTGCCGGCCTCGTCCACGCGAACAACCACACCCATAGGCGCCGTTAGCATCTTAACCAGTGCGTGATGCAACGAGTCGTGACTCGACACTGTTGTCAGCTCCGGAACAGGCATGTCCGAGTCACTGACCCACTTCAACGGGTTGGACTTGTCATCCAGTAGAAGTTTGAATTCACAACTGACCTCATCCACCGGAAGATCAGAAACCTTCATCAGCGAAAGTCTTTTTAACAGCGGATCTTTGCCGATAAAGTTCCTCACAAACTCGCTGGCAGGATGGGCAAGGATGTTGTGAGGGGTATCGAACTGAACAAGTTTCCCTTCGCCCTCGAAGATCGCAATCCGATCACCAATCTTGATGGCCTCCTCCATATCATGGGTCACCAGGATAATGGTTTTATGCAAACGTCTCTGAAGCGCAACCAGTTCATCCTGCAGTCGCTCGCGTATCACCGGATCAAGCGCGGCAAAGGGTTCGTCCATCAATACAACCGGTGGGTCCGAGGCCAATGCCCTTGCCAGGGCGACACGACTTTGCTGCCCGCCCGAGAGCTGATTAGGGTAGCGGTCCAGAAATTCCGGCTGAAGCCCAACCAGGGAAATGAGCTCGCTCACGCGCTGGCGGATTTTATGTTGGCTCCAGCCCAGCAGCCGTGGGACTGCGCCAATATTTTCGGCAACCGTCTGGTGAGGAAATAAGGCGGCGCTCTGCATCATGAAACCAATGCCGCGGCGTAGCGTAACGACGTCAAGTTCATCGGTCGCCACGCCGTTGACACAGATGCGGCCACTATCCTGGGTATCCAGCCTGTTGATCATGCGCAAAATGGTGGTTTTGCCGCAGCCACTCGGCCCGACAAATACACAGATCTCACCCTCGCGGACATGAAGCGTTAAATCGCTCACGGCCATTCGCGGGCTGCCTTTATGAGTTTTCCTGATGGCTTCAAAACGTATCATTTTCCGACGCCCATATTAGCTTGCCTAGTGTTAGTGCTCAGCAGGATGGCGAGGACAATCCACGGGACTGACCAGATGTTTCTGCAATAACTGGAAGTAGCCATGAATGACATAGCCATTGTTTCGCGCGATCCATTGTTCACGCCTGGCTCTATACACCCTGGGTAAGTAAAACCAGGGCAAACCGGGAAGATCGTGATGAACCAGGTGAAGATTGAGGTTGAGAAACAGCCAACTCAACAGCCCCGACGATTCATTGATAACCGTGCGGTGTTCCGGATACGTTGACGGACGATGTTCGTAAAACGACCTGATCATGGCAATCGACAAAGCCGGCAACAAAACCAGGAATAAGTACTGTATGGCACTGATGGCGCTGTATTCCTCAACCAAAGCCAGCACTACGCCAACACTGAGTAGATGCGCGGCCCACATCCGCCAAGCGATTCGACCGGTATGAAACAGCCCTCTGATTTCGCTACCCGCAAGGGCCGTCACCGCCAATGGCGCGCCCATAAGCAAACGACCGCCCACGGTCTTGTTTACCCATAACAACGTTCTGATATATCGAGGCGAGCGCAACCAAAAAGCACCGCTGACATAACGACTTTCCGGATCTTGCCCGGGTACCGTCAGCACTTCGTCGTTGTGATGTGCCAAATGGGTGTCCCTGTAAATGTCGTAGGGGTACCACACGGCAAATGGCAGAAATCCCAAGGCCTTGTTTATGGCGGGCCAACGGGTTGGATGACCATGGATAAGCTCATGCTGAATCGACATCCACAGCACCACCAGTGGCACCAGCAGGACAAGGCTGAATACTTCGCCAAGTACTTGCCCATAAAAAACAATAAACGCCCAGGCCAGATAGAACCCGACTAACAAAAGCCAGGTGGGCCATTCGGTTCTACTGGTCAGGGTAGTGCTCAGCTTGACGATTTCCGCTCGATGAGCGTCATCCAAATAGTTTGGCATTGTTGTCAGTCGCGATAGAACGTGCTCGGAACGGGCGCCCAATCACTCACACTTCAAGCTGCAACCCATAAACCGGGATTACCTGAAGATGATTGGCTGGACTAACGGTATGGAAGTGCCCAACAACAACGATTCACATGGCGTAGAGAAGAAACGCCAAGCCTTCGCTGATTGCACTGCAGGCTTCGCTGTTGGCCTGACAAGGGAGAGGTTTGCCGGTAACGGATGGAACGGCAATGGAGGAAAAAGGACGGGTGCTGATATTGTCGGCGTGAGAAATCGCGACATGGGCGCCATCATGTGACAGAGCCTCAAGGCTGATTTGGAAGATTCGGGCGCCGGACATAGTCGTACCATAACAATAGGATTGAACATATCCGGCGGTCCGGTGACAGCAAGGTAGCATGATGACTAATACGATCAAGGACTATATTTTATTATGCTTATTCCTAAAATGAATAAATGATCCAGGCAAATGATGCTAGCCAGCTGCATCGGAACAGACCTCGAATAAAAACAACGGAGGGTTGCCTACCGACTATGAACATTCTCTACGATGAACGCGTCGACGGCGTCCTGCCTGACGTCGACAAACAGGCACTCCTGCACGCCCTGCAGACTCGCTTGCCTGACCTGGAAATCCTGCACCAGCGCGAAGCGCTCAAGCCGTACGAATGCGACGGACTCTCGGCTTATCGCACCACGCCCATGCTGGTAGTGCTGCCGCGCCACATCGATCAGGTCCAGGGCGTGCTTCGAGTCTGCCATGAGCGGCGTGTACCGGTGGTGGCTCGCGGCGCGGGCACCGGGTTGTCCGGCGGTGCGCTGCCGCTGGAAAAAGGCGTGCTGCTGGTGATGGCGCGCTTCAACAACATTCTGCACATCGACCCCGCCGCCCGCACCGCCCGGGTTCAGCCGGGGGTACGCAACCTGGCGATTTCCCAGGCGGCTGCGCCGTTTGGCTTGTATTACGCGCCGGACCCTTCCTCGCAGATCGCCTGTTCCATCGGCGGTAACGTGGCGGAAAACGCCGGTGGCGTGCATTGCCTGAAGTACGGGCTGACCGTGCACAACCTGCTCAAGGTCGACATCCTGACCGTCGACGGCGAACACGTGAGCCTGGGTTCCCAGGCTCTCGACTCTCCGGGTTTCGATCTGCTGGCATTGTTCACCGGCTCCGAAGGCATGCTCGGGGTGATCACCGAGGTCACGGTCAAGCTGCTGCCCAAACCACAAACCGCCAAAGTGTTGCTGGCCGCCTTCGATTGCGTCGAAAAGGCTGGCCGTGCGGTGGGCGACATCATTGCCGCCGGCATCATCCCGGGCGGCCTGGAGATGATGGACAACCTGGCCATTCGCGCCGCCGAAGACTTCATTCACGCCGGCTACCCGGTGGACGCCGAAGCGATTCTGTTGTGTGAACTCGATGGCGTGGAAGCCGACGTCCACGACGACTGCCACCGCGTGCGCCAGGTGCTGGAACAGGCCGGCGCCACCGAAGTGCGCCAGGCTCGGGATGAGGCCGAACGCGTGGGTTTCTGGGCCGGGCGCAAGAATGCGTTTCCGGCGGTGGGCCGCCTCTCACCGGATTATTACTGCATGGACGGGACGATCCCGCGTCGCGAACAGCCTGGGGTGCTGCACGCTATCGCGGCGTTATCCAGCGAGTACGGCCTGCGGGTGGCGAATGTTTTCCACGCCGGCGACGGCAACATGCACCCGCTGATCCTGTTCGATGCCAATCAACCGGGCGAACTCGACCGCGCCGAAGCCCTGGGCGGCAAGATCCTCGAATTGTGTGTGAAGGTCGGCGGCAGCATTACCGGTGAACACGGTGTGGGCCGCGAGAAGATCAATCAGATGTGTGCCCAGTTCAATAGCGATGAGCTGACCGTGTTCCACGCCGTCAAAGCCGCCTTCGACCCGGGCGGATTGCTCAACCCCGGCAAGAACATCCCGACGTTGCATCGATGCGCCGAGTTTGGCGCCATGCACGTTCATCTGGGTCAGATGCCCTTCCCCGACCTGGAGCGTTTCTGATGCGCAGCGAACACCCTATCGACGCCAGCGCAGCGCTGCTGGAGCAGGTCAACCAGGCGCTGAACGACGCCACGCCGCTGCGTATCCAGGGCTCCAACAGCAAGGCGTTCCTCGGCCGCGCAGTCACCGGGGAAGTCCTCGACACCCGCGCCCACCGGGGCATCGTCAGCTACGACCCGACGGAACTGGTGATCACCGCCCGTTGCGGCACGCCATTGGCGGAGTTGGCAGAAGTGCTGGACGCCGCGCAACAGATGCTGCCTTGCGAACCACCCTCCTTCGGTGAGCACGCCACCGTCGGCGGCATGATTGCCTGCGGACTCTCGGGGCCGCGGCGTCCCTGGTCAGGATCGGTCCGCGACTTTGTCCTCGGGACGCGGGTCATCACCGGACAGGGTAAGCATTTGCGCTTCGGCGGCGAGGTGATGAAGAACGTCGCCGGCTACGATCTGTCGCGCTTGATGGCCGGCAGTTACGGCGCGCTTGGGGTGGTGACCGAAGTGTCCCTCAAGGTCCTGCCCAAACCACGGCAAACCTTGAGTATCAGCCTGGAAATGGACACCGACCGTGCCTTGCTGCGCCTGGCGGAATGGGGGCAGCAACCGCTGCCGATCAGCGCCGCGTGTCACGATGGCCAGCGCCTGCACCTACGGCTCGAAGGGGGTGAAGGCTCGGTGGCGGCGGCCCATGAGCGCTTGGGCGGCGAGTTGCTGGACGCGACCTACTGGCAAGACCTGAACGAACACCGGTTGGTTTTTTTCGATGAGGATCAGCCCCTTTGGCGCCTGTCCTTGCCGCACAACACACCCCGATTGTCGCTGCCAGGTACCCAATTGATCGACTGGGGTGGCGCCCAGCGCTGGCTCAAATCCGACGCCGACGCGAGCGTCATTCGCGCGGTGGTCGAAAAAGCCGGCGGGCATGGGACCTGCTACCACCCGGGCCTGATCGACAGTCCCTTCCAACCGCTGCCCGACACGTTGATGCGCTACCACCGGAACCTGAAGCAGCAACTCGATCCACGGGGCATCTTCAACCCCGGTCGCCTGTACGCGGAGCTTTGAACCATGCAGACCACCTTGAGCGAAGACGCCCGCCGACTGCCTCGCGCCGAAGAAGCCGAAAGCATCCTGCGTAGTTGCGTGCACCGCGGTTTTTGCAATGCCACCTGCCCGACCTATCAACTGCTGGGCGATGAACTGGATGGCCCGAGGGGGCGTATCTACCTGATCAAGCAGGTGCTCGAAGGCAATGAAGTCACGCGCAAGACCCAGGAGCATCTGGACCGTTGCCTGTCTTGCCGTAACTGCGAAACCACCTGCCCCTCCGGCGTCGACTATCACAACTTGCTCGACATCGGCCGGGCGGTGGTCGACGCGGCAGTGCAACGCCCGCTCAGTCAGCGTTTGCTGCGCGAAGGGTTGCGCAGCGTCGTTCCGAATCCCGCGCTGTTCAACCTGCTGATCGGCAGTGGCCAGCTATTTCGAGCTTTATTGCCCAACACCTTGCAGGCCAAGTTGCCTCGCCGCGTCTACCCGCCCAAACCGCGCCCGACCACGCGCCACTCCCGCCGGGTATTGATGCTTGAGGGCTGCGTGCAACCGCACCTGTCACCCAATACCAACGCCGCCACGGCGCGGGTGCTGGATCGCCTGGGGATCAGCGTCATATCCACCCCCGAGGCAGGCTGCTGCGGTGCCGTGGACTATCACCTTGACGCTCAGGCGATGGGCCTTGAGCGCGCCCGGAGCAACATCGATGCATGGTGGCCGAGCATTGAAAACGGGGTCGAGGCGATTGTGCAAACCGCCAGCGGCTGCGGTGCCTTTATCAAGGATTACGGCCACCTGCTCAGCACCGACCTGGCGTATGCCGACAAGGCGCAAAGGGTCAGTGCCCTGGCCAGGGACCTGGTTGAAGTGCTGCGTGGCGAGCCGCTGGATAAGCTCGGCGTACACAGCGACCAGCGCCTGGCGTTCCACTGCCCCTGCACCTTGCAGCACGCGCAAAAACTCGGCGGCGCCGTTGAAACCCTGCTGACAAGCCTGGGCTTCAACCTGACCGCGGTTCCCGACGGCCACCTGTGCTGCGGCTCGGCGGGCACCTATTCGCTGACCCAGCCCGAATTGTCGCGGCAACTGCGCGATAACAAGCTGAATGCGTTGGAAAGCGGCCACCCCGACGTCATCGTCACCGCCAATATTGGCTGCCAGTCCCACCTCGACGGCGCAGGACGCACCCCGGTCAGGCACTGGATCGAACTGGTCGAGGCCGCGTTGCCCTCACCAGGTACTGCAGAATCCTTGCGGCTGCACGCACCGAAGCCCACAGCAATCTAGCCGGGGCGCAATGCCTGGATTGAATCGGCCTCCTGTGGCGAGCGGACTTGCCCCGCGTTGGGGTGCGAAGCAGCCCCTGATGAAGACGAATGCGGTGTATCAGGCACGCCTCTGCGCCTGGTTTTGGGGCTGCTGCGCAGCCCAACGCGGGGCAAGCCCGCTCGCCACAACAAGCCCGCTCGCCACAGGGTTCTTTGCGCGCTCTCGAACGGGTTCGAACACGGCGGCCTTAAGCAAGCGTGAGGAACAGCGCCGAGGTCCAGACCCGGGACTGGTCGCGTTGACGCGCGCAGATGAACAATGGATGCTCGCGACCCGCTTGCAGATTGAGTGGTGCCAGCTCGATCTGCCCCTGCAGTTCACGGGGCAGCGCTTCGGCGGTGGTCCTTTCCAGGGAGACTTTCAGTTCAGCCCCGGGCAGCTCTTCGATCACCTGGGATTGCGCCAGCAGTTCTTCGCCGGACAGTTCCATCAGCACCGTCGGTGCATGCACGTAGGGCTGCGGTTCGGATGGATCGCCGACCTTGATGTAGTTGTCGATGCGGCTGCGGACCTGCAACCTCGCGCCGGCCAATTGCGACAGGTCGATTTCGATGCTGTCGGTGTCGCCGTTGGTGTCGGTGCGAAAGGCCAGGGTCGTGGCGTCCTTGCGCCATACGGTTTGCTCCGGATGATCGAGGCCCAGGGCGCGAAAACCATTGATGACCGCGCCCGTCACCCGGATTTCGCCGGTCCAGTACGCGCCGCGATAACGGTCCTTGATGCGTGCGCCGCCCAGGCGCAGCCGGATGCGTTGGGCGGAAAACCCCAGCTCCTGATGCAGGTTGCGCGACCAGATCAGTTTATCGCCGTCGAACAGGTCCACCTGCTCCCAGCCCGCCTCACCCAGCAATCGATAGTCCAGGGTGGCATTCGAATCGGCCGTGAAGACCTCGCCCATGAAATGCTGGCCCTGGCGCAGGCTGGCAAACGCACGCTCGCCCGTCGTGGCAAAGGTGCGACGGGCGCGAAGGGCCTTGCCGACACTCGAACGATCGAAAGACTCGGCAATCACACCGGTCAGCCCGCCGCGAGAGCCAAACACCGCCGTGGCCGGAACCCCGCCGCCGCAACGGCCTTGATGCTCATCACTGTTCGCCGCGGCGCCGACCCGATAGCCACGCTGAAGGGCTTCGGCGTAGACCCAATGGAACTGCCCCCAGGCAGAGCCGACTTCGATCAAGCGTTCCAGCTCCGGATGGTGCCAGTCGAGGTTGCAACGGCGCCCGCCGACATGGGGCATCATCAGGTGACCTTCCGGGTCTTTTGCATAGGCCGCGTACAATTCGTCCACCGGCCAGGCCCCCGGTTTGATGGTGCCCGCAGTGAACTCGTTCCACTCGAACGAGCGCACCAGGCGCCCCTGGTTATCGAACGGAAACTCGGGCTTGCGATCATGCAGGAACACCACGTTGCGGTCGCCGCCCGCGCAGGAGTTGCCGCACCACTCGGTGCCGGGGTAGCAGACGAAGCGGCCGGGCTCGTTGAGTTCGTGAATCAGCTTCACCGCCTGATCCCAGCGTTGCTCGGTGATATTGAAGTCGTTGGCGGTGTAGCCGAGCACATCGAGGCCGGCGACATCGCGGCCATAGCTGAGGTTGTAGAGCGTGTCGTTGGTGCCCACGGTGTCATCGGAGTGCACATGCAGGTCGGCGTACAGCGGGCGCAATGCGCTGCCGGCCGGGTCAACCGTGACAAACGCCTGGGCGCCACGCACGCCGGGCGCCTGCACCTCGGCGGACAAACGCCACTCGCCCACCGCCCCGAGGTCAAACCCCTCGAGCCGCACCGTCGACCACCCTTCATTGGCCAGGGTAAACGCTTGCTGGCGCTCGCCGCCTTCCGGATCAACCAGGGTCAGCACCCCGTTGAGCGGCAGGTTGCGGCACGTGTTGCCCCAGGCATCGTCGACCCGCAGCAGCACATCGAACGCCTCACCGGCGCTGATCAGGCGCGGCACAATCAGCTGCACACGCTGCGCCGGTCCCGGCACGATGTTCAGCAACGGATCGCCTGGCACCTCGGCAAATTTCGAGCTGCCCAAGGGGTCGATAAACAGCCGGAAACGGAAGTCTTTCTCGACGAAACTCTGCACCCGCGTGCCCGCCCCGCCCTGGCGACGGTCGCCCAGGCGAATAGTGATCTTGTCGCCGGGATTCAGGTAGCCGTCGATGATGTCGATGATGATCGCTTTCTGGAACGGCCGTTCGTGGCCCTTCTGGTCGAAGCGCACTTTCAGGTGCTGCACGGTGGCCTGGCTCTGCCCGGGGACCAACTCGCCCGCCTGGTACTCGGCGCTGACGTAGTTGGGACCGGCCGGGTTCGAGGTCTGGAACAGTGCCCAATCGGAGTAGAACTTGAACGCCAGTTTCAACCAGGCGCCATCCGCCAGGCCGCTGCCGCCGACCTCGTAGACCAGGGTGATTTCATCCCATTGCCCGGCAATCAGCGTGTCTCGGTCACAGTCGATGCTACCGAGGAACGGGCGTTTCTTGTTGCGCTCGTAGAGGCCTTGGGGGGCGATGTAATGCCCGGCTTCGCGGGGATCGAATACGTTACTCACATGACACCTCGTGCAGTGGTCCACTGAAGGTTTGAAAGGGTTCGAAAGCAAAGGACGATGCTTACTGCACGCGCCATTTCTGGTAGTGGCGCTCGATGCGCCGGAACACAAAACTCTCCATCAGCCAGGCAATCAGGCCGATCAGCACGATGCCCAGCAGCACCTGGCTGCTGTTGCCGATCTGCCCGCCGGTGGAGACCATCCAACCGATGCCCTGGGAGGCGCCGATCATTTCTGCGGCGACCAGTGCCCGCCAGCCCTGGCTGAAACCGATGCGCAAGGCCGCCGTCACGAAGGGCAATGAGGCCGGCAGGTAAACGTGGGCCAGCAATTGCCAGGGGTTGGCGCCCAAGGTGCGCGCCGCGCGGACTTCGCCACCGCGAATGCTCTGTACGCCTTCCTGGATGGTCACCGCCATGGGGAACATCGCGGCAATGAAAATCACCAGCACAATGGAGACATAACCCAGGCCGAAAATGATCATGATCAGCGGCGCCCAGGCTATCGGCGGGATCGCCATGAACAGGCTGTTGAGCGGCGAGATGAAATCGCGAAAGCGCGAAGACAAGCCGCCGACCGTGCCCAGCACGATCGCGACAAGCACCGCCGCACAGAAGCCGCCGACTTCCTCCAGGACGCTCGCCCTGAGGTGCTGCCACAGCGAACTGTCGCTGAGCCAACGCAGCGCTTCGCGCGCCACATCCCAGGGCTGCGGCAGGATGTAGGTGGGAAAGCGGCTGGCCAGGGCCATCCAGATCAACAGCAGGAATGGCAGCGAAGCCCATCCCCAATTCGGTTTTGGCAAGGACATGACAGGCTCAGACTCAGCGCGAGGCTTTTTCCAGGTAGGCGGTATCCACGATCTGCTCGGTCTTGAGCGTGGTGTCGATAAAGCCCAGGTCGTGGGAGTAATTCATCAGGCGCTGGATGAATTGGATATCCGCAGGCTGCAAGTCCGCCGACCAGCCCAATCGCGTGCGCGCCTGGGCGACGATGGCCTCCGGGGCAATGGTCTTGCCGTCAGGACCCTGAACCGCTTCAAGCTTGAACGCCTCGGCGATGATGCGATTCGACTCGTCGGGATGCTCGTTGAGGAACGCGATGGCCTTGCGGTGCGCACGCAGCAGCTTGACCACGTCGTCCGGTCGTTCCTGCAAGGTTTTGGGCAGCGCGATCACCACATACCACGGGTAGTTCGGCAGTGCCTGGTTGACGTCGAGCAGAATCCGGCTCGACCCGCGCAGCAACGATTGGCTGACAAAGGGTTCCCAGGAAAACGCCGCGTCGACGATGCCGCGCTCCAGCGCCGCGTTCATGTTGCCGGGTGGCATGTCGATGATGTCCAGGTCCTTGTCCGGGTTGAGCCCGGCTTTTTCTTTCAGCACATAGCCGCGCAACAGCACGTCCATGCCACTGCCCTTCTTGACCCCGGCGAGCTTTTTGCCCTTGAGCTGCTCCAGGCTGTTGATCGGGCTTTTTGCATCGACAATCACCGCCGCCTGGCCGTAATTGACCTTGGCCAGAATCCGGCTTTGCAAACCTCGGGAAAACCATTGGTACACCGGCGGCGTGCCCACATAGGCCACGTCCAGCTCATTGGCGGCCAGCGCCTGCTGGATCACCGGGCCATCGCCCAAGGCCTTGAGGTCAACATTCAAGCCTTCCTCGCGGTAGTAACCCTGCTTGTCGGCGATCAGCGCCGGGGCGTTGGCCATGGCGAACACATACCCCACACGCAGGGGTTTCTCTTCAGCGGCCACGGCACCTGTGCTGCTTGCCAAGGCGGCAACAGACAAGGAAAGAGCAAGCAGCGAACGTTTGATCATGGGGTTAACTCGGGTTGGCGGGTGGGGTTAGCGATGGCTTCGGCCGCGCCCATGACCTGGGAAATGCGCTCCATCAGCTCATTGCGGTAATCGAGAAAGGCCGGCAGGCGACGGGTTTTCAGGTTGGAACGCGGGCGCGGCAAATGAATATCCAGTTCGCTATGGATACCGCCGGGGGCGATGTTGAGCACGATGACCCGGTCGGCCAGGAACACCGCTTCGTCGATGTCGTGGGTAATGAACAGCACCGTCTGACCCAGCTCGGCCCAGATCCGCAGCGTCTCTTCATTCATGCTGTTGCGGCTGATGGCGTCCAGCGCGGCGAAGGGTTCGTCCATCAGCAATACGCTGGGCTCCAATGCCAAGGTCCTGGCCAGGGAGACGCGCTGCTGCATGCCGCCCGACAACTGATGGGGCAAGCGCTGTGCCGCGTTCTCCAGGCCGACCAGGCGCAAATACTGCAACGCCTGGGCACGCTGTTGCGCCTCGCTGAGCTGCGCCGTCATTCGCAGGCCGAAACGCACGTTTTCCAGCGCGCTCAACCAGGGGAACAGCTGCGGCGCCTGAAACACATACCCCAACTCCGAGCGCTCAGGGCGCACGGCGGTCTGGTTGATGCTGATCCGGCCGCTCTGGGGTTGCTGAAAGCCCGACAACAGATTCAGCAGCGTGGTTTTCCCGCAGCCGGACGGCCCGAGGATCGCGACGAATTCGCCCGGTTTGGCGTTCAGGCTGAACGCGTTGAACACCCGATGGCCGTTGGGGTAGCTGAAACTGATGTGATCGACCGTCAGGGCGTCGGCTTGCGTTGGTGCGTAAGGCAAGGAGTCGGGCATGGCAAGTATCGTCAGGTCGTTTACAATGGGAATGCCTGACATAATACGTATTAATACAAGTTGTCCCAATAACCTATTTTTATAACCTTAGAAGTGAAGGCGCAACGCCCCACTCCGAGGCCCCTGGAAGCCGACCGTGTCCACGTCCATTCTGCGCGACAGCACCACCTCGCTCTACGAACAGATCGCCCATCGTTTGCTGGAAGAGATTCAGCGCGGCGATTTCGAACCCACCGGCAAACTGCCGTCAGAAGCCGAACTGGGCGAACGCTTTGGCGTGAGTCGCGTCACGGTGCGCCTGGCAGTGGGCAAGCTCAGCGACGACGGCGTGGTGGAGCGCAAGCAAGGCAAGGGCACGTTCGTCGCCGCGAAGCAGGTTCGGCATGGCCTGGATGCGTTGCGCAGTTTCCATGAAGCCTTGTTATTGCAAGGGCTCAAACCGAGCATGCAGGTGATCAGCCACACGCTGCAGCCCGTTCCGGAAGCCTTGAAGGAGTTGTTTGAAGGCGCCCACGATTGCCTGCTGCTGGAGCGCCTGCATTTCGTGGATGACGAACCTATCGCCCTGGGCCGCAGCCATCTACCGGCCGAGTTGGCCGGCGTGGTCTGGACGGACGTCGAGCATCAACCGATCTACTCGATCCTGGAGTCGATCACCGGCCAGGCCGTCACCCGTGCCGACCTGGCCATCCGTGCGCAAGCAGCCGATGCAAGCCTGGCCAGTGCCCTGCACGTCAAACGCGGTGCCGCATTGCTGGTGATGGAACGCAGCTCTTACTTTGCCGACGGCCGTTGCTGCGACCGCACCACCTTCTTTATCCGTCCGGAACGCTATGCGTTTGTCCTCAGCGGCGTATTCAAATCCAGCCCTGCCAAATAGCGATCTGTACAGGTCATTTGGAGGGATCGGCAGATACGCGGCGGTGGGTCTTCTAGCGATAGCCCCGCGCCTGAACGTCGAACAGCTCGGCATAACGTCCACCCGCAGCCATCAGCTGGTTATGGCTGCCCTCCTCCAGAATCTGCCCGCGTTCCAACACAATAATGTGATCCGCACTGCGCACACTGGAAAAACGGTGGGAAATCAGCAGGGTCATGCGGCCCCTGGCATGCTCACGGAAGTGCTCGAACACCGCCGCTTCAGCCCCGGCATCCAGCGCGGCAGTGGGTTCATCGAGGATCAGCAGATCGGCATCCTGACGCATGTACGCCCGCGACAAGGCCACTTTCTGCCACTGCCCCCCGGACAGTTCCTGGCCTCCAAACCAGCGTCCCAGCTGGGTTGAATAGGTATGGCTCAAGCGCTCGATAAATTCCGCCGCCACGCCTTGAGTGGCAGCGCTGCGCCAGCGTGCCTGGTCGTCCAGGGCCTCGACGTCCCCCACGCCGAGGTTTTCGCCGACACTCATCTGGTAGCGAATGTAGTCCTGGAAAATAACGCCGATGCGCTGGCGCAGGGTGTGTTCGTCCCACTCCTGCAGGTCGCTGCCATCCAGCAGGATGCGGCCTTCATCCGGGGTATACAGACGGGTCAGCAGTTTGATCAGGCTGGTCTTGCCGGAACCATTTTCACCCACCAGGGCCAGGCTTTTCCCCGGTGCCAGGTGCAGGCTGATATTGCGCAGCGCGGCGGATCCGGCGCCTGGGTAGGTGAACCCCACCTGCTCGCAGCGCAGGCCATCGCCAGGGCGCGCACCCTGGGTGAGCCGGCCATGTGGCGTGATCACGGGGGTTTCAAGGTATTCATACAGGTCCGAGAGGAACAGGCTGTCGTCGTACAGCCCGGCAATGGCGCTGAGGCTGGCGGTGATTGCGGCCTGCCCCTGCTTGAACAGCACGATGTACATGGTCATCTGGCCCAGGCTCGTCTGGCCACGCACGGTGTCGAGTACCACCCAGGCGTAGGCCAGGTAAAACGCTGCGGTGCCCAGCAGGCCCAATGCGAAGCCCCAGGCATCGCGGCGCAACGTCAATTGGCGGTCCTCGGTATACAAACGCTGGGCGTTGTCGCGATAGCGCTGGAGGAACAGCGGTGCCAGGCCAAACAGCTTGACCTCCTTGGCATGGGACTCGTGGGAGAGCAACGATTCCAGGTAGTTCTGCCGGCGCGTCTCCGGTGCACGCCGGTGGAACAGGCGGAACGCATTGCCGGAGAAATGCGTCTCGGCGAAGAACACCGGCAACGCACCGACCACCAGAATCAACAGGGCCCACGGCGAAAAGTGCACCAGCAGGACTGCAAAGCTGACCAGCGAAATGAGGTTCTGCACCAACCCCAGTCCTTTGGTCACCAGGCTCAGCGGGCGCGTCGAAGCCCCCTGGCGCACGCGCACCAGCTTGTCGTAGAACTCGGCGTCTTCAAATTGCAGCAGCGAAAGGGTCTGGGCTTTCTCCAGGACCATCAGGTTGACCTTCACGCCCAGTTTCACCCGCAACAGCGACTGCTGCATCGACAGCGCCCGTTGCGCCGCCGCCAACAAAGCCAGCACCCCGGCCTCGGCCAGCACGTAGCGCATCACCGGCCACACGGGGGCCTGGCTGCCGGCCGCATGAACCTGCATGGCGTGGACCACGCCATCAACGATGCGCTGTCCAATCCAGGCGGCCAGTGCAGGCAGCAGTCCGGCGACAATCGTCGCCAGCAACAGCCCCGTGAACAGTGGCCGCGAGGTTTCCCACACCAGTCCCAGTGCCCTGCGCGCCTGGGTCGAAAACGCGCTCAATCGATTGAACAGCACCATGAATGGCACGGACTCCTTGAGGGGGGTGAAATCAGGCCGGACGGCCGAAAGCCATGGAGATGGGCAGTTCACTGCGCCACTCGCTCCCGGATCCAGGCGCGCCCCGGATTATGACAGGCCGTGACGCCAGAACCACGCGCATTCATCGATGTTCTTCCCAGGCGCGTCGTCGCCAGTGGTTGGCGTGACGTCTTTTGACTCGATGGCGGTTGGGCGCCCGACCTTACATCACGTCCTGACGCCCCGCGCGGCCCAGCGACCAGCCAAAATTCATGCCCGCCGCCGCCAGCAGGATCGCGCCTGCGCCCATCACCTGCAGGGTGCTGAGGGGATGGGCGAAGGCTACCCAGTCGACCAGGATGGCAACAATCGGATAGATGAACGACAGCGCCCCGACCAGCGCCGTGGGGATTTTCTGGATGGCGCTGTACAGCAGGGTCGACATCAGCCCGGTATGGACCACGCCGATAATGATCAGGTAAGTCCAGGCGCCCTTGAGCGTTTCGCCCCCAGTGAAGTCCACGAACGGTGCCAGCACCAGCACGCCGACCACCATCTGGATCAGCACGATCAGGTGCGCGGGCAAATCCTTGAGACGCTTGGTGATCGCCGCCGCCACGGCATAGAAGAAGGCTGAAGCCAGGGCCAGGCAGACGCCCAGCACGTAGTCGGCACCGGTGGCCTGCCCACGGCCCTTGGCGGACACGATCAGCATCAGCCCGGCGAAGGCCAACAGCAGCCAGCCGACCTTGGCGATGCTGAGGCGTTCGGCAAAAAACAGCACACCCAGGCCGACCAGCATGAACGGCTGAACGTGGTAGACCACCGTGGCAATGGCAATAGAGGAATGGGTGTAGGCACCGAACAGCAGCACCCAGTTGAGGACCAGCGCCACCCCGCCCAGGTACACCAGAAGGAATTGCCGGGCAGTGATCCGGGAGCGACGCAGCACCCCAAGCGCCAGGCACGCGACCAGCATCGCCAGGGCGCCGAACAGGCAACGCCAGAACACCACCGCCTCCGGGCTCTGCCCCGACATGACGACGAACCAGCCGACTGTGCCGGAGATGACCATGGCCGAGATCATTTCGAGCGTCCCACGGGTTTGCGACTTCATCACTCACGGCTTCCTTGCTATCGACATCGCCATGGCCCAAGCCACCGTTCGCGGGGAAATAGGCTGGCAAATACAACTTTATAATGAACGTATGGCCGATATACTGAACATGGTGCCCAAGAGCGTCAACCCATTTAAGGATGGTTTATAAAACAAATGACCGATATAACGAACAATCTGCCGGAAAATAATCTGAGTCGAATCGATCTGCTGGCGCTGTCAATCAAGCGCGAGCGCCTGGCCGCCGGGCTTTCCTTGACCGAGCTGGCGAAGCGCGCCGGGGTAGCGAAGTCGACCTTGTCTCAATTGGAGTCGGGTATCGGTAACCCCAGCATCGAAACCTTGTGGTCGCTGGCGATGGCCATGGGCTTGCAAGTCACCCGGTTCTTCGAACAACCCCGGCAGGCCCTGCGGGTGATTCGCGCCAACGAGGGCATGACCGCCTATGCCGAGACGGCCCATTACGCAGCGACCCTGCTTGCCGATTGCCCGGCCGGCGTACAGCGCGACATCTACCGACTCAAGGTGCAGCCCGGCGAAGTTCGTTTGTCTCAGCCTCACCCGCAGGGCACCGTAGAGCATGTGGTGCTGTGCAGTGGCAGTGCACGTATCGGCCCGGCGAGTGGCCCGGTGTTGCTCAACGCCGGCGACTACATCAGCTACCTGGCGAATGTGCCGCATGTGTTCGAGGCACTTGAGGCGGACACCACGGCGGTGATGGTGATCGAGCATTCCTGAGGTGGGAGCACCCTGACGCCTGTCAATCCGTAGCTGCCGAGCCCTGGCGAGGCGGCGTCGGCCGCGACTCGGGCTTGAATCGGCAGCGCGCCCGACGCAGCCTCGCTTGCGCTCGGCAGCTGCTACGGGGGGCCTTGATGGGGGTTGGATAAGACGGTATCTACGGGGGGCAAGTCCGTGAGGTGGGCAGGGGGATCGCTAGCAACTTAACCCTTTTATCTCGTCAATTTTATCGAGCAGGACGCTAATAACCCCCGCCTTTTTTTGGGGCCCCGTCAGTTGCGCGTCAAGAGCGTGTGCGGCGCAACCCCAAACGCCTTGCGAAAAGCATGACTGAAGTGGGAGAAATCGGAAAAACCGAAGTCCAGTGCGGCTTGGGAAACGCTGCGCACCTGGCCGCACTCGATAGCCGCGCGACTGGCATTCAGCCGTTCTTTCCAGATCTCCGCGACCGGGCTTTTCTGATGACGGGCGAATGCACGGGTCACCGTGCGGGTGGACACGTGGTGGGCTTGGGCGATCAGTTCGATCGACAGTTCTCGCTCGCTCAGGTGGTGCTGGATGTAGGTCATTATCCGCGCATAAAGATCCAGCTCCTGATGGGTCGTCTTCAGGTCCTGGAGTTCCAGGCTGATCACGAGCAGGTCGATTATCGTGTTGGAGTAACGATTGCAAATGCCTCCATCCTCCAGAAGCACGGGAGTGTTCGCCATCTGGCGCAGCATCTCGCGCAGCGGCACCACGCCAGGGCGGCGGTCATCCAGCACCATTGCGGTGCATTCCGCCACACGCGGCAACCGCTCAGTCAGCAACTGTCGAGGGATGCGCATCAAGTGGTTTTCGCTCCCCCCCAGGCTGAATCGGAACGGCCGGGTTGCGTCATAAAGGAACAAATTACCCGCACCCAGTGTGGCCTTGCGCCCCTCTTGCTCAAGTTCGCCATACCCATTGAGGGTGAAGCCCAGCCATAGGTCGTCTGCGGGGCCACTGCGTAAATGCCGCTCGGAACGGACCCAATGGTGCAGCGGGGACGACAGCCTGGAGACATCCAACGCCCCTACGCCGGAGACCTGGAGCGTTCCGTTGAAATCGCTCTGGGTCGAGGGTTTGCTGTCAGCCATAAGACAATGGCGACACACCACTTCTTTCCAGTAATCGAAGCGACGCGGTTGCGAAACGGCAAGGGTGGAATAGTGATTGTTCTGAGCCATGGCACTCACCTTAATGCAACGACTTGAAGCAGCGACACGCTGCCGGTCGATCTTGGAAAGCAAAATTCAGACCACGCCCAGCCCCCTTATATCGCTCCTGAGCCCTGGCATCGGGCATCTGTCTTTTCCAACCAAACGGTTGTCCTGGCGAACAAAGCGAGGCGGTTCGTACCTGCCTGACTATGACCTCACAGCCTGTCCAGCCCGCTACGCCTGAACCTGAAAAAAACAAGGAGCCGCCCATGGAATCTGCGATCGACAAACACCTTAGATGCCCACGGACGTTGTCCCGCCGGGTGCCCGAGGACTACCAGCCGCCCTTCCCTATGTGGGTCGGCCGCGCTGGCGAACAATTGAAGCAGGTAGCGATGGCTTACCTGGGCGTGCAGTTTCGCGGTGAGGCGCAGCGTGAGCGTGCCCTTAAGGCCATGCGCGACATCGTCGGCAGCTTCAGCCTGCCCGACGGCCCGCAGACCCACGACTTGACCCATCACACGGACAACAGTGGCTACGACAACCTGATGATCGTCGGCTACTGGAAGGATGCGGCGGCCTATTGCCGCTGGTTGCGATCACCGCCCGTCAATGACTGGTGGGCATCGCCGGATCGCCTGAACGACGGCCTGGGTTATTTTCGCGAAATCACCGCGCCGCGTGCCGAGCAGTTCGAAACCCTCTATGCGTTCCAGACGCAGTTGCCGGGGGTGGGCGCGATCATGGACACCACCAGCGGCGAGATCGAAGAGCACGGTTACTGGGGCTCGATGCGCGATCGTTTCCCGGCGTCCCAGACCGACTGGATGAGCCCCACGGGCGAACTGAAGGTGGTGCAGGGAGACCCGGCCAAAGGTGGCCGTGTCATCGTCATGGGCCATGACAACATCGCGCTGATTCGCTCCGGCCAGGATTGGGCTGACGCCGAGGCTGACGAGCGTTCACTGTACCTCGACGAAATCTTGCCGACATTGCAGGACGGCATGGATTTCCTGCGCGATAACGGAGCCCCCCTGGGCTGCTACAGCAATCGATTCGTGCGCAATATCGACCTCGACGGCAACTTCCTCGACATGAGCTACAACATCGGCCACTGGCGCTCGGTCGAGAAACTGGAACGCTGGGCGGAATCCCATCCCACCCACCTGCGCATCTTTGTCACCTTCTTCCGCGTGGCGGCCGGCCTGGTGAAGTTGCGGCTGTACCACGAAGTGTCGGTCTCGGACGCCAGGAGCCAGCTGTTCGAGTACATCAACTGCCACCCGCAGACCGGCATGTTGCGTGATGCAGGTGTCGCGCAAAGCTGACACCCGGCACCGCCCCATTCGGCCCGATTATTTTTTGGCCCTCATCTCTAGCGCATGGGGTCGGGGCCACTTTTTGACAGGCATCTGACCATGAAGTGGCACCGGGCTGAGCTGTCCTGTTCAGCCAAGCGAGTGTCCTGTTCAACCAAGCCGCAGTGGCAAAAGAGGCCTAATTTGTTCTCCATTACGACCCGGAACGATCCGACCCCGAAAGTGCTGGAAGTGTTTGAACAGCCTCAAGTCTTCCCGCCGATCATCGATGAAATCAAGGAAAATCATGGCCATTATTCGACCCACGCTTGATCAACTGCAGGACCTCGCCACCCAGTTGCACATGCAGCTGACACCTGAGCAGGCTGCGCAGTACCTGGACCTGATGCAACCGAGTTTCGATGCCTACGACCTGGTCGACGAGCTGCCTGATTTCGTTCCGCCCGTACGCTACGAACGCAGTTCGGGCTATCGGCCCTCGGACAAGGAAAACCCGTTGAACGCCTGGTACTACCGGGCTGAAGTGAACGGGGCCCGGGAGGGCCTGCTGGCCGGAAAAACCGTCGCGCTGAAAGACAACATCGCCCTGGCAGGCGTGCCGCTGATGAATGGCGCTGCGCCGCTGGCCGGTTTCGTACCGTCATTCGACGCCACCGTGGTCACGCGCCTGCTGGATGCCGGGGCAACGATCCTGGGCAAGGCCACCTGTGAGCATTACTGTTTGTCCGGCGGCAGTCACACCTCAGACCCTGCCCCCGTGCACAACCCCCATCGTCACGGTTACGCCGCCGGTGGATCTTCCTCGGGCAGTGCGGCGTTGGTCGCGGCCGGAGAGGTGGACATGGCCGTTGGCGGTGATCAAGGCGGGTCCATCCGAATCCCGTCGTCCTTCTGCGGCACCTACGGCATGAAGCCGACCCACGGCCTGGTGCCCTACTCCGGGGTCATGGCGATTGAAGCCACGATCGATCATGTCGGCCCCATTACCGCCAACGTGCGCGACAACGCGCTGATGCTGCAAGCCATGGCCGGCGCGGATGGGCTTGACCCGCGCCAGGCTGCGCCGCAAGTCGACGACTATCACAGCTACCTGTCGAGGGGCGTGCGCGGGCTCAAAATCGGTGTGTTGCAAGAGGGCTTCGCACTGGCCAACCAGGACCCTCGCGTCGCCGAGAAAGTGCGTGACGCCATCGCCCGTCTCGAGGCGTTGGGCGCACAGGTCGAGGCGGTGTCCGTTCCCGAGCACAACCTGGCGGGCTCGTTGTGGCACCCCATCGGCTGCGAAGGCTTGACCATGCAGATGATGCATGGCAACGGCGCGGGCTTTAACTGGAAAGGCCTCTACGATGTCGGCCTGCTGGACAAACAGGTCGGCTGGCGCGAGCAGGCCGACCAATTGTCCGCGTCGCTCAAGCTGTGCATGTTCGTCGGCCAATACGGGCTGAACCACTACAACGGACGTTATTACGCCAAGGCGCAAAACCTCGCGCGCTTCGCCCGGCAGGGCTATGACAAGGCGCTGCAGACCTACGACCTGCTGGTGATGCCGACCACGCCGATCATTGCCCAACCTCACCCACCGGCGGATTGCTCGATCACTGAGTACGTGGCGCGCGCGCTGGAAATGATCGGCAACACCGCGCCACAGGACATCACCGGGCATCCCGCCCTGTCGATTCCGTGCGGGCGGGTAGACGGCCTGCCCGTCGGGCTGATGCTGGTCGCCAAACACTATGCCGAAGGCACCCTTTACCAGGCTGCGGCGGCGTTTGAAGCATCCGTGGACTGGCGCACGCTCTGAGCCGTCTACGGGCGCCGCCGGCGCCCGTAGAACAATAAGAAATCCAATGACTTTACCACCGTGTTGACTGATAGGAGTGACCCCATGAATACAGCGACTTCAACGCCCGGCGAAAGAGCCTGGGCATTGTTTCAAGTCCTCAAGAGCAAGGAACTCATCCCGGAGGGCTATGTCGAGCAGCTCACGCAATTGATGGAGCACGGCTGGAGCCCCGAGAACGGCGCCCGTGTGGTGGCCAAGGCATGGGTCGATCCGCAGTTCCGGGCACTGTTGCTCAAGGACGGCACCGCGGCCTGCGCCCAGTTCGGCTACACCGGCCCCCAGGGCGAATACATCGTCGCCCTGGAGGATACGCCGACGCTGAAGAACGTGATCGTCTGCAGCCTGTGCTCCTGCACCAACTGGCCGGTCCTCGGCCTGCCGCCGGAGTGGTACAAGGGTTTCGAGTTCCGCGCACGCCTGGTCCGGGAGGGGCGCACGGTACTGCGCGAGCTGGGGACGGAGTTGCCCCGGGACATGGTGGTCAAGGTCTGGGATACCAGCGCCGAAAGCCGCTACCTGGTGCTGCCGGTCAGGCCGGAAGGCTCAGAACACATGAGCGAAGAGCAGCTTCAAGCGCTGGTGACCAAAGACGTGCTGATCGGCGTCGCCCTGCCCCGCGTGGGCTGAAAACAACACCTCATCATCGTTCACTCCCGGAGTTTTGATTATGGATGGCTTTCACGATCTCGGCGGTTTCCAAGGCTTTGGAAAAGTCCCTCACACCATCAACAGCCTGAGCTACAAACAGGTGTTCAAGCAGGACTGGGAGCATCTGGCCTACAGCTTGATGTTCATCGGTGCCGACCACTTGAAAAAGTTCAGCGTGGACGAAGTGCGTCACGCCGTCGAACGCCTGGATGTGCGCCAGCATGTCGGCACCCAGTACTACGAACGCTACGTCATCGCGACCGCCACCCTGCTGGTCGAAACCGGCGTGATCACCCAGGCGGAGCTTGATCAGGCCTTGGGCTCCCACTTCAAGCTGGCGAATCCCGCCCATGCCGAGGGCCGCCCGGCGATCACGGGGCGGCCGCCCTTCGAGGTGGGGGATCGGGTGGTGGTGCGAGACGAATATGTGGCTGGGCACATCCGCATGCCCGCCTACGTGCGCGGCAAGGAAGGCGTGGTCCTGCACCGCACGTCAGAGAAATGGCCGTTCCCCGACGCGATTGGGCATGGCGATGTAAGCGCCGCCCATCAACCCACCTACCACGTCGAGTTTTCCGTGAAAGACCTGTGGGGGGATGCGGCCGATGAGGGTTTTGTGGTGGTCGACCTGTTCGAAAGCTACCTGGACAAGGCCGCCGGCGCGCACGCGGTGAACCCATGACAGACGGCGCCCAGGCAAGCCGACTGCCGGTGACGGTCCTTTCGGGCTTCCTCGGCGCCGGCAAAACCACCCTGCTCAACCACATCCTGCGCAATCGCGAAGGCCTGCGCGTGGCCGTCATCGTCAATGACATGAGCGAAGTCAATATCGATGCCGAAGAGGTGCAGCGCGATGTCGCGCTGCACCGTGGTCGCGATGAGTTGATCGAGATGAGCAACGGTTGTATCTGCTGCACCCTGCGCGCCGATTTGCTCGAGCAGATCAGTATGCTCGCACGCCAACAGCGTTTCGATTACCTGCTGATTGAATCCACGGGGATCTCCGAGCCGATGCCGGTCGCGGAGACGTTCGCCTTCCTTGACGCTGATGGCTTCGGCCTCAGCGAACTGGCGCGCCTGGACACCTTGGTGACGGTGGTCGATGGCAGTCGCTTCCAGGAACTGCTCGAATCGCCGGACACCGTTGATCGCGACGACGCCACGCCAGACGCACCCAAGCGCCACCTGGCCGATCTGCTGATCGAACAGGTGGAGTACGCCAACGTCATTCTCGTCAACAAGCTGGACCTCATCGATGCCGCGCAGTACCAGGCCGTGCAGGCGATCCTCACAGGGCTTAACCCGACGGCGCGGATCATGCCGATGGCCCACGGTAACATCCCATCAGCCAGCCTCCTCGGCACCCATCTGTTTGATTTACCCAGCCTCGCGGCGTCGCCGGGCTGGATGCGGAAAATGGAAGCGACCGACGCGCCGTTGTCCGAATCGGACACCTATGGCGTGACGTCCTGGGTGTACCGTGAGCGCGCGCCTTTCCACCCGCAACGGTTGCTCGACTTTCTCCAGCAGCCCTGGTGCAACGGGCGGTTGCTGCGCAGCAAAGGTTACTTCTGGCTCGCCAGCCGCCACCTGGAAACCGGCCTGCTGGTGCAAAGCGGCAAGCGGTTCCAGTGGGACTATGTCGGGCGCTGGTGGAACTTCATCGAGCCGTCGCAATGGCCCCGGGACGAATACCGGCTGCGGGGCATCAGGGCCAAATGGGACAGCGTGGTCGGCGACTGCCGGCAGGAGTTGGTGTTTATCGGCCAGGGACTCGACACCGACGCGTTACAGCGCGAGCTCGACCACTGCCTGCTGAGCGCGCCGGAAATCGCCGCCGGCCCACTGGCCTGGCAAGCGCTGCCAGGGGCGACAGCCTTTGACCAACAGGCCCTTGTCCGCATACCCACACAGCCCATGGCGATTGACCCCATTTGATCCGAGATAGAGGTGCCCCATGCTCTTTTTCAGCCGAACCAGCCGCTGGGTATTGGCTCCGCTTGCCGACAGACTGGATGAGCCTGACCAGGCGAGTACACCGCTGTCGTCGAGCAACCCGTTATTGCGTCGCATCCTGGCGGGCGTAGAGACATTGCTGCAAGAGCGGCGAGCCCTAAAAGCACAGACACACGCGCTGGCATTGGAAGCCACCCAACTGGCCGAGCACCTGGCCCGCCGCGACGCGCTTTTACAGGAGCAGGAGGCGCGCTGGGCACTTATCGCTCAAGGCGCAGGTGACCTGTTTTGGGAACTGCAACCGGCAGGTGTTGCTGCACCCGCACCGGAGTGGGCCATGAGGTGGACAGGGTCCGCGTCGATCCCGACCCAAGGTATTGATCAACTTGGCCGCTGGAACGAGCACCTGCACGCGACGGACCGGCAACGCCTTCTCGACGCGCTGGCCCGGCACCTGAGTGATCGCAGCGGGCGAACGCCCTTTGCGCTGGACGTACGCATGGCCCTTGCATCAGACGGTGACTATCGTTGGCGCAGGATCAGCGGTGTGGCGCGCCGGGATGCGCAAGGCGTACCGGTCGCCATCGGCGGAAGCCTGCGTGACATTCATGAACAGCGCCTGCACGAAGAGTCACTCGAACTGGCGGCCACACGCTTCGAGATTTCCCGTGAAATGCTCCATGACGGGCTCTGGGACATAGAGGTGGTGGCGGGTGATCCGGCGAACCCGAACAACACCATCTGGTGGTCTTCGCAAATGCGGCGACTGCTGGGGTACACCACGGTTGAGGAATTTCCCAACACATTGGAAAGCTGGACCTCACGCTTGCATCCAGACGACAGCGCACGGGCAATCGCGGCGTTTGTCGCCCACGTCGAAGACCGCAGCGGAAAAACACCCTTTGATGTCGATTATCGGCTCAAGCACAGCAGTGGCAATTACCGCTGGTTTCGCGGCCGTGGGCAAACGCGACGCGCAGAGGACGGTTCCCCGCAAAGAGTGGTGGGCGCCATCACCGATATCCATGCCCACCATGAAGAAAACAGCATGCGTGAGGCTCAGGAACACCAGCACCGAGTAATGCAGGAGACCCTGCGCAAGCTGACGCACATTGTCGCCACCATCCAGGGCATCGCCAGCCAGACTAACCTGTTGGCCTTGAACGCCGCCATTGAAGCCGCCCGCGCTGGCGAAGCCGGACGCGGGTTCGCGGTGGTCGCCGATGAAGTTCGCAAGCTGGCGACCCGCACCAGCCAGGCGACCCAGCAAGCGGCCGACATGATGGACAGCTAGCGCCACGGGCCGAGTCGTGAGCAGCGCAACTATTGGCCGTACAAACCCAACAATAAGAACCAGGTGTCGTTATGCGTGATTATCAAGCTGTGGCCACATCCTTCAATTACCAGCAGACCGCCGAACTGGCTTTGCAAGGCGACCTGACTGCCCTGAACGCCTGCGTCGAATGCTGCGACCGGCACGCCCACGACGACGCCGTGGCGTTGTATTGCGAAGCGCAGGATGGCAGCGCCGCCCAATACACATTCAGCCAATTGCAGGCCAGCGCCGCCCGCTTCGGCCATTTTTTGCGCGAGCAAGGGGTAAAACCGGGCGACCGCGTTGCCGGCCTGATGCCGCGCACGGTTGAACTGCTGATTGCCATCTTGGGGACCTGGCGGGTGGGCGCGGTCTATCAACCGCTCTTCACCGCATTCGGTCCCAAGGCGATCGAGCAACGATTGGGCTGCTCCAACGCGCGCTGGATCGTGACGGATGCGCAGAACCGTCCCAAGCTGGATGAGATCGGCAACTGCCCAAGCGTGATCGTAACCGGCGAGGGCCCGCAGAACCCCGGCGACTACCCGTTCTGGAGCATCCTGGACGGCCAAGACGTCGAGTGCGAACCGGTACTGCTGGACGCCAGCGCGCCATTCCTGCTGATGTGCACATCGGGTACCACGGGGCCGGCCAAGCCTCTGGAAGTGCCGTTGCGCGCCATTCTCGCCTTCAAGGGTTATATGCGCGACTCCATTGGCCTGCAGCAGGACGACCGGTTCTGGAACCTGGCCGATCCCGGCTGGGCCTATGGCCTGTATTACGCGGTGACCGGCCCGCTGGCCTGTGGTCATGCCACGCTGTTCTACAACGGCCCTTTCACGGTGGAAAGTACCTGCCGAGTCATTGCCAAGTACGCCATCAGCAATCTGGCCGGCTCCCCAACGGCCTATCGCCTGCTGATCGCCGAGGGGGCAGCGTTCGCCGACGCCGTGCGCGGTCGCCTGCGTGCCGTCAGCAGTGCCGGCGAGCCGCTCAACCCACACGTGATCCGCTGGTTTGCCGAGCAGCTCGGCGTGACCATTCACGATCATTACGGTCAGACGGAAATCGGCATGGTGTTGTGCAATCACCATGGTTTGCGTCACCCGGTCCGTGAGGGCTCGGCGGGTTATGCGGTGCCCGGCTACCGCATCGTCGTGCTGGACGAGGCGCATCGGGAATTGCCAGCGGGTCAGCCGGGCGTCCTGGCGGTGGATCGCGAGCGCTCGCCCCTGTGCTGGTTCGATGGCTACCTGGGTATGCCCACCCGGGCCTTTGTGGGGCGCTATTACCTGAGCGGCGACAGTGTGGAGCTGAATGACGACGGCAGTATCAGCTTCGTCGGCCGCAATGATGATGTGATCACGACGTCCGGCTACCGCGTCGGGCCGTTCGACGTCGAGAGCGCGCTGATCGAACACCCCGCGGTGATCGAAGCGGCGGTGATCGGCAAACCTGACCCGCAACGCACCGAGCTGATCAAAGCCTTTGTCGTGCTCGACAGCCAGTACCAGCCCAGCGCCGAGCTGGCCGAAGTACTGCGCCTGCATGTACGGCAGCGCCTGGCTGCCCATGCCTATCCCCGGGAAGTGGAGTTCGTCGAGCAACTCCCCAAGACCCCCAGCGGCAAGTTGCAGCGCTTTATCCTGCGCAATCAGGAAATTGCCCGGCAGCAGGCGCCCGGGACATGAACGCGTGGCCGGTGTGCCGGAGCGCCAGGCGTGTGCGCAATCCGAGGCACGGCGTGTGCTGAACCGATCAGACTTCCAGCGCAAAGCCTCGGAGTTATTCAAGGAGCGCAGTTTCAACCAGGTCAGCATGCGTGAACTCGCCGCGCATGTCGGTATAAGCCCGGGGGCGATCTATCACCATGTGGAAAGCAAAGAGGCGCTGCTTTACGAACTGCTGATGGAGCTGTATCAAACCCTGTTGTCCCAGGTGCACGGCATCAAGAATCGCGGATTGGCACCCGATCAACGCCTGGCCCAACTGATCGACTGTCACCTTCAATTGCATGAACACATGACCGGACACTTCAAGCTGGCGGTCATGGACGCCAATTGCCTGGGCGACTCGATGCAGGCAAGCGTCCAGCAACTGCGGCGTGCCTATGAGTCGGAAATAATGGATCTGATCGGCCAGGCAGGCCATCCACCGGGCGGGCCGTTGCGCGAGGGTGCGCTCACGGCCATTTTGCCCATGCTGAACAGTCTACCCACCTGGTTAAGCCCGATGCTCGATAACGCTTAACGTCGAACCATTACGAAGACCATTGCCTGTGCGGTGTTACAGGCTATTGATTCCCTGCCCTGAGCCCACCATGCCCCATACTGAAACGCCAGCCGGGCCCGGAACGGATTGCCGGAACGCCTCATCAATCAGCACAGAACCCCGAACCGTCAGCGGCGCTGATGCATGGAGTGCAGAATCGCCGCCGATATCTGCTCAAGGGGCAACTCACGCTCCACGGCCCCCAGTTTGAACGCCTCCTTGGGCATGCCATACACCACGCAGGACTCTTCGTCCTGGCCCAGGGTGCGGGCGCCGTTGTCGTGCATTTCCTTCAGGCCCCGGGCGCCGTCGTCGCCCATCCCCGTCATGATGATCCCCAGCGCGTTACTCCCGGCACTGCGGGCCACCGAACGAAACAGTACATCAACGGAAGGTCGATGCCGGCTGACCGGAGGTCCGTCGACAATTTCCACCTGGTATTGGGCACCGCTGCGCTTGAGCACCATGTGCCGACCACCAGGGGCAATCAGCGCACAACCGGGGATAACCCGATCACCATTCTTCGCCTCCCTGACCTCGATCTCGCACAATCGATTGAGGCGCTCGGCAAACGCGGCGGTGAAGTGTTCGGGCATGTGCTGCACGATGACGATGCCCGGGCAGACCCTGGGCAAGGCGGTCAATACCAATTCCAGGGCTTGGGTGCCGCCCGTGGACGTACCAATGGCGACAATGTTCTCGGTGGTGCGCGCCATTGCCTGGGCGCCCGCCGGCAATATGACGTCAGCCGTCAGCCTGGCGGGAGCGCGCTCGCTGGAAGGCACCATGCGTTTCATATTGGCCCGCGCGGCGGCCTTGACGGCCCCCGCCAATTCATCGGCACTGTCGGTCAGAAACTGGCGCAGGTTGAGTTGTGGCTTGGTCACAATGCTGACCGCGCCGGCCGCCAGCGCCTGCATGGTGGTGGCCGCACCCTTTTCGGTCAGCGTGGAGCAGATGACCACGGGCGTGGGATGTTCGGCCATCAACTTCTTGAGGAACGTGATGCCATCCATCCGTGGCATCTCCACGTCCAACACAATCACATCCGGCCATTGCTTGTTCATTTTGTCCATGGCGAACACCGGGTCTGCCGCCGCGCCGATAACCTCGATAGCGGGGTCTTGCCCCAGGGTCGCCGTCAGCACCTGACGCACCACGGCGGAATCATCAATGATCAGCACTTTGATAAGGCTCATGTCGCACGCTCTCCATGAGGGCTGCTGGGGGTTCACTTCAAGGCCAGGTAGTTGAGTTCGATTTCGCCGTTGGCCAGATCGAACACAATTGTCCGATAACCCACGCCTTCCACATGGAAGTGTTGACACCGCAACTGATGCAGGTCGAGCAGGCGCATGGCCTGTTCGACATTGCGCTGGCCGACGTAATCATTGTCCGAGCGCACAAGCCCGGGAAACATGTTCCCACCGCCGAATACGCTGATCCTGAACTCCGTCGGCAGGGCCTTGATCGACTGTATTCGAGCGAGCAACAGTTCAAAGGCTTCGTTGCCGTAGCGACCATCCAGGACGCCCTGTTTGGTCACGGCGCGCTGTGGCAGCAGGTAGTGACACATGCCCCCCAGCAAGCGCCGGGGATGCCAGAACACTAATGCAACACACGATCCCAGCACCGTACGCAGGCGAATCGCACCCGAGCCGAAAAACCAATCGCCGGGATTCAGAAACACCTCGTTGGGCGGTCGACTGTCAGGCATGCGGCCTCCGGTAGATGGAAGGCTTGACCAGCCGCAGCTGATCGGTGATGCCGTTGAGGCTCTCCGAATGGCTGACCAGAAAGTACCCGCCCGGCTTGAGGTGGCTGACCAGGCGCTTGACCACCTGCACTTTGGTGTCGTTGTCAAAATAGATCATCACATTGCGCAGGAAGATCACATCGAACATCCCCAGTTTCGGCAGCGGGTTATTCAGATTGATCGACTGGAAATCGATCTTCGCCGCCAGCGCCGGGTCGACCATGAAACAACCGTGGTTGGCGCCCACGCCCTTGAGGCAATACTTGTTCAACAGCGCCTCGGGGATGCCGCGTATGCCGTCGAGGGGATAACGCCCAAGGCGGGCTTTTTCCAATACCCGGCTGCTGATGTCCGACGCGACAATCTCCCAGGGCCGGCCGGCGAGGTTGTCTGCCAACACCATTGCCAGGGTGTAGGGTTCTTCGCCGGTCGAGCAGGCGCCACTCCATATGCGCAACGGCCCGCTGCCGCGCAGCTCGGGCAACGCGACATCGCGCAGGAAGTCAAAATGCTTGGGCTCACGAAAAAAGTAGGTTTCGTTGGTGGTCAGCATGTCCACCGCGACCTGCAACTCCACGCTGTCCTTCATCAACACCTTGTAGTACGCACCGTAGGTATTGAGCTTGAACACTTGCAGCCGCTTGGCCAGGCGAGCGCTCACCAACTGTTTCTTGGCGTCGGACAGGCTGATGCCGGCGATTTGATAAATGAGGTCACGAAACTGCACGAACTCGGCGTCAGAGAGGATCACGTTCATCAGGACATTCCCCAGCCTGTTCAGGCGATCGAAGGTAGCGAAGACTCAAGGTTGGCCAGCGCATCGACCTGTTCCAGGGACAACACGCGACCGATGTCCAGCAACAGCACGAAACCGCTCTCCAGTTTGCCGATGCCCAGTAAAAAGTCGGCCCTGACATCGGTGCCGAAATTCAACGAGGGTTCGATGTCCTGGTCGGCGATTTCCAGGACCTCGCTGACCGCATCGACAATGATGCCCACCGGCTTGCGCTGGGCATTGGCCTGTACCTCAAGGATCACAAAGCAGGTCCTTGGAGTCTGCACCGTGCGTTCGCCACGGAAGCGCACCCCCAGGTCGAGCACGGGCACCGCCGCGCCGCGCAGGTTAATCACCCCGCGTATGCTGGGAGGCAGCAACGGCACGCTGGTGATCGGCCCGTATTCGATGATTTCCCGAACGTTGAGCGTGCCCACGGCGAACATCTCCTCCCCCAGCACAAAGGTAAGGTACTGGCTCGGGCTCGAGACGCTGGCATTGCCTGGACTGTCGATGGGTGGGGCCATGATTCACCTCGGTTCAAATACGTTTTCGTCTTCATCAGGGGCGCTTCGCACCCCGGCGCGGGACAAGCCCGCTCACCACAACAGCCCTATCCGCCGGGGGTTCAGCGTTGAGATACCTATACAGAGATCAGGCCGGCTATCTCATCGACACACAGCACATGCTCGATCTGCAGGAGCGTGACGAACTCGCCTCGCACCTTGGTCATCCCCCCGATGAAGTCGGTGCGAATGTGATTGCCGAACGCCGGAGCGGGCTTGATATCGATCTCGAGTATCTCGATCACTTCGCTGACCGAGTCCACCACCACCCCCAAGACCTGGGATTCGCCCTCCTTCGCCGCCTCAAGGATGACGATGCAGGTGCGACTGCCCAGTACCGTCGTGCCCTTGCCGAAACGCGCCTTGAGGTCCACGACCGGCACTACCGAGCCGCGCAGGTTGATAACCCCCCGCAGGAATTCCGGCATCATCGGTACGCTGGTCACCTGGTTGTATTCGATGATTTCACGAACGCTCAGGGTATTGACCGCGTACATCTCCTCGGCCGCCAGGAAGGTCAGGTACTGCAAGGGTTCATCCACTGGCGACACAGGTTCGACAGCGCCCTGCATGACCGCTGAGGTGCCCATGGGTCAACTCCCGAAGCGGACGAAACCGCCGTCCGAGGAGCGACTGTCCAGGTCCTGGGTGGACATGGCTCGGCTGATCTGGGGCATCGAGACATTGCGCCCGGCACGTTTGCTTTGCACGGTGAAAAACCCCATGAGTTCCTGCAACTGCTCGGCCTGGCCACTCATTTCCTCGGCCGTCGCCGCCAGTTCCTCGGAGGCCGACGCGTTTTGCTGGGTCAGTTGGCTCATCTGCGACATCGCGCTGTTGATTTGTTCGGAACCGATGGATTGTTCTTCCGAGGCAGCCGCAATTTCCTGCACCAGGTCGGAGGTCTTGGCAATCGACGGCACAATCTCGTCCAGCAGGTTGCCCGCCCGTTCGGCCAGGGCCACGCTGTTCTTGGCCACTTCACTGATTTCCTGTGCGGCAATCTGGCTGCGTTCCGCCAGTTTGCGCACTTCGGCCGCGACCACCGCAAAGCCTTTGCCGTGCTCGCCGGCCCGTGCCGCTTCGATCGCCGCGTTGAGCGCCAGCAAGTTGGTCTGGTAGGCAATGGAATCGACGATGCCGATTTTTTCGGCGATGGTTTTCATCGCCGCCACGGTGTCCTTCACGGCTCGACCGCCTTCCGACGCTTCCTTGTTGGCTTTGCCCGCCATGCCGTCGGTGACCTTGGCATTTTCGGTGTTCTGGGAAATGGACGCTGACATTTGCTCCATCGACGCCGAGGTCTGTTCGACCGATGCCGCCTGCTCGGAAGCCGACTGGGCCATGCTTTGGGCGGTGGCGGAGATCTCTTCCGAAGCGCTCGACAGCGAGTCCGCCGAGCCGCGCACTTCGCCGATGATTTCCGAGAGTTTTTCCACGGTGCCATTGACCGAGTGCTTCAGCTCCAGGAACTTGCCCTGGTAGTCGCCGGTAATGCTGCGGGTCAGGTCGCCGGCGGCCATCGCCGACAGCACCTCCATGGCCTCGGTGATCGGTACGATGATCGCGTCCAGAGAACCGTTGATACCGAGGATGATGCGGCGGAAATCGCCCTGGTGCCGGGCGGCGTCAGGGCGGGTGTCCAGCTTGCCGATCAGCGCACTGTCGCTGATCTCGCTGGTATCTTCCACAAGGGCCAGGATATTGGCGCGCAGTTGCTCGACGTTTTCATTGATGAAGGCTTTCTTGCCGGGGAAACGCTCCAGAGGCGCGGACAAATCCCCTTCGCCGAACGCGCGAATACAGGCCATGGCCTTTTTCTTCACGTTGATATGGCCGTTGACCATGTCATTGATGCCCTGGCCGATATCCCGGTACGAACCCGAGAAGCCCTGGACGTCAATCATCACGTCAATGTCACCTTTTTCATGCTCGCTGGACATGTGCTGCATTTGATTGATCAGCGCCAGGATGTTGGTGCGCAACAGCTCAATGTTGTCGTTGATAAAGGCTTTTTTGCCGGGGAATTGTTCCAGGGGCGCAGACAGATCACCGTTACCGAAGGCGCGTATGCAGGCCATGGCTTTTTTCTTCACCGCGATGTGGCCGTTGACCATATCGTTGATGCCCTGGGCCATGGAGCGGTAACTGCCATGAAAACGGCCGGCATCGATCTGTGCATCGATCTCGCCCTTGTCGTGTTCACTGGACATACGGTCCATCTCCACGATCAATTCATGCAGGTTCGCGCCCAACTGCTGCATGCTCGCCATCAGGCTGGTGGTGTCTCCCGCCTTGAGCGTTGCCTTGGCATTCAACTCGCCAGCCGATAGACGTGCCGCATAGGCTTGCACCACGGTAGGTTCCGCCCCGAGCCGGCGCATCAGATTGCGCCCCAGCAAGACACCGATCAGCAGGGTAGCCACCAGGGTCAGGCCGCTCACCAGCAGGATGAGGGTGCGTGCGTTCTTCTCGGTGGTGGTGGCAAGCACCTGGCCCTTGCGCCCCAGTTCCAGGTTGTATTCACGCAGCTCGCCGATCGCCGTGAGCACGGCGGTCTGCAGGGGCTGGCTCGTCTCGATCAATGCACGGGCCGAGGCCTGGTCACCGTCATCGATGAGCTTGTCGAAGTGCGTCTGCAACGCCGCAAACTCAGCCAAGTGGCCGCGCAGTTGTTTCAACAACGCCGTATCGTGCTCGTCGGAGGTCAACTCGGCCTGATAGCGATCCAGGGCTTTGCCTACGGCACTGAAATCCTGCGCCACGCTGGCCGCGTAAGCCGGCACGCTGGTTTTGTCGGTCTCGTTCAAGCGTTGCCATTGCAAGGCGTGCAGGTCGGTGAAGGCCGCGGCGGCGCGGTCGATCTCCAGCAGGCTGGGCACCGTGTTGACGTTGGCATAGCTGGCGCTCGTATTGATTTCACCGGCCAGGTACAGGCTGGTGCCACCCAACACGCAGACACCCAGCATGGCTGTGAAAACCAGCAACATGATATTTCTAATAACAGTCATGGCGAGGCACTCCTGATGACGCTTCAATGAGTCGATAAAGGGCTTGGGATCGAACGATGTGGGGTTTCCTTGGCAACCTGTCCTAGCAAATTCGGGATATCCAGGATCAGCGCAACGGCTCCACTTCCGAGGATGGTGAACCCGCCCAGCCCATGGGCATCACCAAACACTTTGCCCAGTGGCTTGATCACGGTTTGGAACTCCCCCTGCAGGCGATCGACCACCAGGCCGGCACGCAAGCCTGCGTATTGCACGACGACCACGTTTTCCCGGTTGCCTCCAGGCTCTTGCACATCAAACATGTCGCGTAGCCGCAGGATTGGCAGCACCTCGCCCCGCAGGTCCAGGTAGCCGGTTTCGGTGCTCCGCTGAGGGGCCAGCTCGATACACTCCTCCACCATGTTCAGCGGAATCACGTAAGAAGCCTTGCCCACCCCGATCAGGAAACCGTCAATGATCGCCAGCGTCAGCGGCAGGCGGATGCGCACCGTGGTGCCCTGCCCGACTTCGCTCTCGAGGCTGACGCTGCCGCGTAACGCCGTGATATTGCGCTTCACGACGTCCATGCCTACGCCACGCCCGGACAGGTTGCTGACCTGGTCGGCGGTGGAGAATCCCGGCTCGAAAATCAGATTCAGAATGTCTTTGTCCGACGGCTGCTGGCCCTCTCCCACCAAACCACGCTCACGGGCCTTGGCCAGGATCTTGTCCTTGGCCAGGCCACCGCCGTCGTCGGACACCTCGATCACGATGCTGCCGGATTCGTGATAGGCATTCAGGCGTACCGTGCCCTGGGCCGGCTTGCCCCGCTGGAGGCGCGTCGACGCAGGCTCGATGCCGTGGTCCATGGCATTGCGCACCAAATGGGTCAGCGGGTCGCCAATGCGTTCGACGACGGTCTTGTCCAGCTCGGTCTCACCGCCGCCGATGTGCAGCACGATGTCCTTGCCCAACTCTTTTGAGACGTCCCGCACCACCCGCTGGAACCGCGTGAAGGTTGCGCCGATCTGCACCATGCGCAGGGTCAGCGCCGAGTCGCGTACTTCCTCGACCAGCCGCGATAACAGGCTGGTGGCTTCGATCATCTCGCCAATCCCACTGCGTACCGCCACCAGGTTGGCGCCGGCACCGGCAATGATCAGCTCGCCGACCAGGTTGATCAGTTGGTCCAGCTTGGCGGCATCGACCCGAATCAGGTTGCCTTCGTTACTCGCCGCGCTTTTGCCGGCCTTGACCGGCGGCGTTGTCGAATCCTGGACATCAGGCTCGCTGCGCGTTTCGACCGGTGCCTGCTCGGCGTCCTGGGTCACGAGCAAGGCCTGGGCCTCGGTCAGTGTGCCGCAACGCACCAGCAGCTCGATCAGCGCGGCGTTGTCTTCCGGCAACTCGTCGAGATGGGTCCGACACGCCTGCACCGTGGCATTCGGCGCAAGGATGCGAACCAGCGCGTCCTCGCGGACAAAATCAAAGGCGCCGTCGATGACCTCCAGGGACGCGTCGCTGGCCAGTGCGAGTTCAAACCCGAGGTAGTTGGTTTCCGGGTCCATGGCGGTCATGGGCGGCAACCCATCGAACAAGGTAACGGTGTGCAGCAAACGCCCCAGCGTGCTCAGATAGCGCAGGAACGCCAAGGGGTCCATGCCATTGCGCAACACATCCGGGCCAAAGCGCAGCGACAAATGCCAATGGCCGGGACTGGCGCCTGGCTCATCCGCCGGCGCCGGCGCTTGAAGGGTAGGCGCCGGGGTCGAGACCGCCGCGTCCAGATACAGCGACAGCCGCTCAATGATAGATTGACCCTGAGCCCGCACCGGTTCGTCCAGGCGATCCAGGTTGCCGTCCTCGGCCAGCAGGTCGATCAATTGGCCGATATGGTCACGGGCGTCGAGGAACAACGCACTCAACGCCTCGTCGACGCGCACTTCCAGGCTGCGCACCCGGTCCAGCACGCTTTCGGCGACATGGGTGAACTCAACGATCGGCATCAAGCCAAACAGGCCGGCCGACCCCTTGATGGTGTGGGCCACGCGGAACAGGCCGTTGATGGTGTCCAGGTCCTGGGGCGACTTCTCGATCTGCAGCAGCGCATCTTCCATTTGCAACAGAAGCTCGCGACTTTCGGCAATGAACGTCTGCAGCACGTCATCCATGTTCATACGCTTACGCTCCGACCGACTGGGTGAAACTCGCATTGGTGAAGTAGTCGTCAAGGCCGCTGAGGCGAAAGGCTTCGCTCACCGTCGAACTGGGGTTGCTCAGCAACAGCTGGGTGCCCTCCTTGAGAGACTCGCGCTTGATGAGGATCAACAGCTGCAAACCGGCACTGTCGAGTTCATCGACACTGGACAGGTCCAACTCGACTTCATGGGCCAGGGGAAACAACGACAACAGCACGTCCTTTTGCTCGGCAGCCGTGTAGATCGTCAAGGGGCCCTCCATGACCTGGATTCGACGTAGCATCGGGACGGAGCTTTTCATGCAAACCTCCTGGCCAGCGGTCGCTGGTCATCGCTATGGCAGGATCAACTTGGAGACGGCAGTCAGCATTTGCGCAGGCTGGAAGGGCTTGACCATCCAGGCCTTGGCACCGGAAGCCTGGCCTTGCTGCTTCATCGCATCGCTGGCTTCGGTGGTCAGCATGATGACCGGCGTAAACTTGTAGGCCGGCAACAGCTTGGCGGCCTTGACGAAACTGAGGCCATCCATGTTGGGCATGTTCACGTCGCTGACAATCAGGTGGATTTTGCGGCCGTCCAGTTTGCTCAGGGCGTCTTTGCCATCACAGCCTTCGATCACGTCGTAACCGGCGCCTTTGAGGGTGATGCTCACCACCTGGCGGATGGAGGCCGAGTCGTCGACGATCAGAATGGTTTTGCTCATCGGAAAAACTCCTCTAGAAAAACGTGATTTCGTTGGCAGCGGCCTGGGCAGGCGCTTTACCGCCATGAATGGCGTGCTGCTCCGGCATGGTGTAGGCCGTTGACAGCTCCTGCAGCCAACGGTCACTGCTCATTGGCGCCAGGGACTGTCCGCTGAGGCTCGACTCATGACGTTCGTCCAACTGCTGCTGCAACTTGTCGAGGTCGCGGGTAATCAAGGTCAACATCTGGCTGACGCGGTCCTGGAACTGCAGGGCAACCAGCACCTGGGCAATCTCGTCGGCGACGTTGGCGCTCTGCTGCTGCAGGTCATGGCTGTTGCGCACAATGGTCTGGGCGGTTGCGCGAAAATGTTCGATAACCTCCGACACCACGCGCTCCGAATCGGCGAGGGTCAGGGTGTCTTGTTCGGCGTGGTGGCGGGACATCTGCACCGTACGGGCGATGGCGGCGTTGACGGTGATCACGGTTTCGCTGATCTTGCGCCCGGTCTCGCCGGACATGCTCGACAACTTGCGCACTTCATCGGCGACCACCGCAAACCCTCGCCCCGCCTCCCCGGCTCGCGCAGCTTCGATAGCCGCGTTGAGGGCAAGCAGGTTGGTTTGACTGGCGATGTCGCCGACAAACTTGGCCATCTGCTGAAGCTGCTCGGTGAAGCCCGAGAGCTGCATGACTTCCTTGAGCTCATTCTCCTTATTGGTGAGCGCGGCGCGCAGGGCCACGACGATGGAGTTGAGGTCGGCCTGGCCCACCTCCAGCAAGTCGACCAATTGTTGCGAAGCGTCCTGGCCGCCATTGCTGGAGACGCTGTGGCTGATGTTGGATGACAGCGCGCCAAAACGCTCGCTGAGGCTGAGAATCGAGGTTTCACTGATCGAACGCGCCGCTTCTATCTGCCGCGACCAGATCGGCAGCACGCTGACGCACACCTGTGCCAGGCCGTTATCGACGGCCAGCGTCGGAGCAATGGATGCCGGTTGATCGAGCTGCTGTTGCAGGCCACGCCACTGCGCCCGGCACCTGCTGTTTGCCCACAGGCCCATGCCGATACACAACGTAAACAAGGCGCCACCAGCGGCCAGCGACACCATGCTGAAGCGCTCGCTCCAGGCAATCGCAAGCCCGCCCAGCAGACCCGCGAACGCAACCGGAAACAGGGTCAAAGCAGCGGAAGGGGGTGGTGTCGGTGCGCTCACGGTTTGTCTCCCTGTCAAGGCATGTCGTCACGACCTGACCGGTCATTCGACTGCTTGAAAGAGATACTGGCCCGATAATGGCACTGCCACCATCGGAGCATCCCTATTCTGGGGTAGGGATCCTGGAAAACCGCCTAGGAAAATCCCTACCCCCGTACACGCTTCACGAAATACCCAGGGTCATGGCGAAGCGCACAATGTCTGCGGTGGAGGAAAACCCCATTTTTTCCATCAGCCGGGTCTTGTGGGTGCTGACCGTCTTGTTACTGATGACCAACTGCTCGGCGATCTGGTTGACGCTCATACCGTGCGCCAGCAGGCGCAGGATCTGGAACTCGCGATCGGACAAACTCTCGACAAAGGTCTGCTGCTTCAAGCCACTGCTTTGCAGCGCGATCTGTTCCGCCAGCCCGGGGTCCAGGTAGCGTTGGCCACTGACCACTCGACGCATCGCGACCAACAGGGTTTCGGGATCGCGGTCCTTGGTCAGGTAGCCAAGTGCACCGGCGCGTAATGCCCGTTGCGCGATATGGATTTCGTTATGCATGCTCAACACCAGAATCGGCAGTTTCGGGTATTGGGTATGCAGGCGCGCAATCAGAATCTCGCCGCTGATACCCGGCATATTCATGTCGAGCAGCAACAGGTCGATCTCGACTTGGCGCAACAGTTCGATCAGTTGCGTACCACTCTCGGCTTCGGCCACCACCTGCACGTCGGCGACCAGCGAGAATAGTTGCTTGAGCCCTTCGCGCATGATGGTGTGGTCATCGGCGATCAGCATGCGAATCATCAATACCTATCCTTGTGCATCGGAATGAACGCCTGGACCGTAGTGCCCTGCCCAGGATGACTGAAAATGATCACTTTGCCGCCCAGCATCAGGCCGCGCTCACGCATGCCGGCCAAGCCCAGGGTCTGGCGGCCGACGGCATCGGGGTCAAAGCCCTTGCCGTTATCCTGGACCTCGAGCACCCAGTGCGTCTCCTGCGGGCTCAGGGTGACGCTGACCTGCGTCGCTTGGGCATAACGCGCGATATTGGTCAGCGATTCCTGCACGATGCGAAACGCTGCGGTCACGTGGGTATCCGGAAGGGTCAGGGGAATCAGCGGCAGGTTCAACGCACAGGGAACCTGGGTCAGGGTGACGAATTCGGCTGTCAGCCATTCAAGACCGGACACCAGCCCCAGGTTCAGCGCGGAGGGGCGCAGGCTCGTGGACACATTGCGCACGACCTGGATGGTCTTGTCGGTCAGCCCCATCAAGCGCTCGACCTGAGGGGTGAGCTCAGGCGTATCGGCGCCGAACTGAAACCTCAGCAACGAGATGCCCATGCGCAGCGCCGTCAGGTGCTGGCCCAGTTCGTCATGGATCTCCCTGGCAATCAGTTTGCGCTCCTCTTCCCGCGCCGTTTCCCGGCGGGTCGATAGGTCGCGTAATTGTGCGTTGGAATTGGCCAGGCGCCGCTCCGCCGCGCGCAGCTTGGAAATATCGCGCCCGACGGCCAGCACGCTGACAACGCGCTGGCCGTCGACCTCGGGAACAAAGTGGATCAACACCACCTTGGGCGCGGTTTTCAAACCCGACAATAAGAACTCCTGTTCCGTGGCTTTATTCTGGCGAATCACCTGGGCCACCAATTCTCGAAAAAGCTGGGACTGGGCGTTCAGGGGCACCACTTCATCCATGGGCATGCCCATCAGTTCCGGCCAGGCCCCGCCCACCCATTTTCGCAACTGCGCATTGACGTAAAGCACCTCCCCGAGAACACTCAAGCGAGCGACGGCGTCCGGGCTGTTTTCCACCAGGGCGTTGATGTCGTGCTGGCGTTCCAGTTCTTTCTGTCGGGCCCGGGTCAAATGGGTCACATCACGACCGATCACCAAGACCCGCGGGCCCAAGCTGCCCGAGTCGGCGACTGGCACCAGGGTAAAGTGCAGGTTGCGCACTTCGTTGCGCAGCACCATGCCCTCCTCTGACTCCACCACCCGTTCGGCGGCCCCGCATTGGTCATGAAGGGCCTGGATTTTTTCCGCGTTGAGCCGGCCAAAGATCGACGCCAGCGCCTCGCCAATAACCTCGCCATGGGGTTTCCCAAGTACCTGCAACAGGGCCGGATTGACCTCGACACAACGCAGCTCACCCCGTGGCGCTGCTTCCAGCAGGCACAACATGTCCAGGGTATGGTCGAAAATATCCCGGTAGCGGCGCTCGCGCTCCCTGAGCAAGGATTCGGAGCGCCAGCGTTCAATGGCAATCGCGGCAATGTGGCAGGTCTGGCGCACGCGCTGCAGGTCGCTCTCATCCAGCGCAGAGCCGGGCGAGCGCGACAACGCGAAAGCCCCAAGGGTCTGCCCCTGATTGTCGAGGATGGGCTCGTACCAGCAGGCGGAAGAAGGCTTGGATACCGACGAATCGAGGCTTTGCGGTTCAGCAAGCACTACGCCACAGGAACAGTGAGGCAAGGCCAGTTGAAGATAGCTCACCAGCAACCCCAGGGTTTCGTCCAGTGAGGCGCCCGTGGCCATTGTTTCGAAGATGCGCAGACGTGCGTCCTCAAGCACTTGCTGTTTGCGCAACTCAGTGATGTCGTGGGCCAGTGCCAGCACGCCTGCCACCTCACCGGATGGGCTGCGTTCAGCCATCAGGCTGACGACACAACTCACCGCTTCACCACCGGGGCCGGCCGGCCAACTGTTGAGGAATTGAGCGGTCTCGCCTGTGGATGCCACATGACGCAGATGGTCGAGGTAATCGCCGGGCTGCTCCCTGGGGCTGGCGCCTATGGCCTCGTCATAAGACATGCCGGTCAAGAGCAGGAACGTCGGGTTGACGTACGTACGCAACAGGTTGCGATCGTAGCGAACAATGATGTTGGGGGAATTCTCCGCCAGGGTGAGGAATTTCAGCTCGCTGCCCAGCAAGGTTTCGCGAAGCTGCCAGTTCTCGGTGATGTCTTCCAGTTGGGAGACAAAACAGATCGGCTGCCCCTGGTCGTCCCGCACCAGCCCCACGGTCAGGCGCACCCAGACAACCTGGCCGTCGTGGTGGATGTAGCGTTTATGCAAGGTAGCGCCCTGCCGTGCACCGCCCTTCAACTCTTCTATCAGCTGCTTGCCCACTTCGCGGTCTTCGGGGTGGGTCAAGGCCATGAACGTGGTGTTTTGCAGCTGTGCCTCGCTGTAGCCAAGCAGCCTGCAAATGACGCTATTGGCCCTCAGCCAACGACCGTCCAGTGACACGAGGGCCAAGCCAGTGCCGGAGGAATCGAAAATGGCTTCAAGGGGGATCTCGGAGAAGCGCTCGCTGTGGGAATGCGCGGTTGGGGGCCCAGGCAGGGGAAGGATTTCAACAATAAAATAGTCGTCGCGCCACGGTGTCATCGACAGGTTCAACCGGCCGGACTGCCTCGCGGTCGCCTCGAAACACACCCGGGATTGCCCATCGGCCTTTTCCAGCGCCGCATAAAAAAGCTGGCTGTCCTGCGGGCGCAGCAAGGAGAGAAACTCGGTGTTTGCCTCAGGAGAGACGCCGTTCTGACACTGCAACGTTGAAAACGCAGGGTTGCCCAACACGACCCGTGCAGATCGATCCAGGACCACAACCGCACCCGACAGGCAGGCAAATACGCCTTTAAGGGTTTGCAGCACTTCCTTGACTGCCATTACCGCTCCTGCATACGTCCACGCTTACGATGAAGACCCCACCGTAAATACTTCAAAAGTTGTTGCTGGTTCGGCCCATAAAAGCCTGGGTATCTGGCGAAGCCGGTAACCGAACCAGTCAATTGAATGTATGCCCAACGGGTGCCCACAAAAACAACACCCTATGGATAGCGTTGCCCGGCACTTGATGGAGACTATCGTAGTCTCATTTACGGCCGGCGCCAGCCAGACTAAAGATTTACGTTCAGCCGCAGGGAATCCTCACGCCGACCTCAGGCATGCCACCCCACGTCGATGTTTTGGATGTCGAACACTCAACCCACGCCAAGGCCCTACACATAATAAAAATAGATGATCTTATAAATTTACAAGATAACAATATCTAATAATTAGCTTATTCCAAAAAAGACTTTCCCCACGGTTTTTTATAGGGATATCTTCATTCCACACACCGACCCCATGCCTGGCGGAGGACGTACCCCCGATCACCAGGAGCCTTCAGCAGGCTTACATGGACCCTTCCCGACATGCCAGACATCGCCGCCCCCCTACCCCGCAGAAGATTCCACCTGTCACTGCTGACCAGTTCCCTGCTGCTGGCCGGCGCGCCCTCCTTCGCCGAAGCCGCCGCCGACGAGGCCAAGCTCGATACGGTGACCGTGATCTCCACCGGTTTGCGTGGCCAGCAACGCACCGTGGCCGACAGCCCGGCACCGATTGACGTGATCAACAGCGAACAGTTGCTCAAGACCGGGCGCGCCGAGTTGTCCGAGGCGATTGCCAAGCTGCTGCCGTCGTTCAACTTCGGCACCAATATCGCCGGCTACAACTCGGTGACGCGTCCGCTGAGCAACCGCAGCCTCGGCCCGGCCTATACCCTGGTGCTGGTCAACGGCAAACGCCGGCACAACGGCGCCACCGGCCAGCGCGGGTCGATCGACAACAGCGGCGCCAATGCGGTGGACATCGACCTGATCCCGGTCAGTTCGGTGGACCACATCGAGGTGCTTAAAGACAGCGCGGCGGCCCAGTACGGTTCCGATGCCGTGGCCGGGGTGATCAATATCATCCTCAAGACCGGCAACAGCGGCGGGCATCTGGAAACCAGCTACGGCCAGTTGTTTTCCGGCCAGGGTGAGACGATCAAGGTGGCCGGCGACCAGGGTTTCAAGCTGGGCGACGGCGGCTTTTTCCACCTCTCCGCCGACGCCCGCAAACGCGGCGAGGCCGCGTGGAACGACAAGGCCGACAGCAGCGTACGCGCCTTCAACGACCCGGCCAGGGAAGCGGCCTGGGACCGCGTGGCAATCAAGAACGGCGACCCCGACCTGAAGGCCTTCAACCTCGCCTACAACACCGAACTGCCCCTGGAAGACCTGACGCTCTACTCGTTCTCAACCTACGGCGAGCGCGATGCCGAGGCCGCCAACTACTTCCGCCTGCCGACCGGCCGGGCCGCCGTGCCCGAGGTGTTCCCCGACGGCTACTACCCGCTGAACAACATCAAGGACCGCGACTACCAACTGCTGTTCGGCGGCAAGGGCCAGGCGGCCGAGTGGAACTGGGACCTGAGCACCACCTACGGACGCAACAACGTCCACCATTCCAGCGACCTGAATATCAACCCGTCCCTGGGCACCGCCTCGCCGACCAGGTTCGACAACCTGGCGACCTTTCGCTTCGAGCAGTGGGTGAACAACCTGGACGTCACCCGCCGCTACGACAGCCTGTTCAACCTGACCTCGCCGGTGCAAGTGTCGGCCGGCCTGGAGCATCGCTGGGAACATTTCAGCACCTTCGCCGGTGACCCCGAAGCCTATATCACCGGCACCTACCCGGCGGCATCGGGCGCACAGGCGGCGGTGACGATTCGCCCGGAGGATGAAGTCAGCCTGATCCGCAACAACTACGCCGGCTACCTGGACCTGGGCTTCGACCTGACCGAACGCTGGTTTCTCGACGTCGCCGGGCGCATCGAACATTACGATGACGACTCGGGCAACACCTTCGGCCTCAAAGTGAATTCGCGCTACGAGTTGACCGACAGCGTCGCCGTGCGCGGCACCGTCGGCACCGGCTTCCGGGCGCCATCCCTGACCCAGATCGGCTACACCGTGGCCGACAACCGGGTGGCCGTCGACGTGAACGGCAACGTGGTGCCCGCCGTGACCCGCCTGACCCCGTCGGGCAGCAACCTGGCCAAGGCCTTGGGTGGCGATGACCTCAAGCCGGAAAAGTCACGCAACCTCGGGCTGGGCTTGACCTGGCAGCCGGCACCGCGCACCAGCATCACCGCCGACGCTTACCTGATCGACATCGACGACCGCATCGCCCTGACCAGCAATATCTACGATCAGGGCAACGGCGTGATCAACGGCATCCTCACCGCCCAAGGCGTGCCCTCGGGGACCTGGGTCAACTACTACACCAACGCCTTCGATACCCGCACCCGTGGCCTGGACGTGGTCGCCGACCACACCACGCCGCTGGATGCCTGGGGCGATGTGCGCTGGAGCCTGGGCTTCAACTGGAACAAGACCACTATCGAAGGCACACGGGACACCCCGAGTGCGCTGGCCAACTCCGGCGTCACCCTGGTGGGCCGCGACCGCGAAGGCGATCTCACGCAAGCCTCGCCCAAGACCAAATGGATCCTGGGCGCCAACTGGAAGGTCGAGGACCTCGCAGTGAACCTGCAAACCAGCCGCTACGGTGCGGTCAAGACCCTGGCGGTAAACCCCTCCGGCGACCGCAGCTTCGGTGCGAAATGGATCACCGACCTGGACGTCAGCTACACCTTCGTCGACCAGATCACCGTCAGCATCGGCGGCACCAACATCTTCGACGTGCGCCCCGACCGGCACGCCGTCTACAGCAACCTGGGCCTGGCGCCCTACGGTAACCCGCCGTTCTACCCCGGCGGTGGCTACTGGTACACCAAGCTGGCCTACGACTTCTAAGCCAATCGCCATACGAGGGCATCCCATTGAACACCTCCAACTTGATGAGCCGTCTATTGGCCCCTTGCGTCCTGATGTTAAGCCTGGCCGCCTGCTCACCTGCGGGCAGTGACAGCCAGGCCGGCAAGACCCTGAACATCGCCTTCTTTGGCGACAACACCATCCTGGTCAGCATTGATCCGTTCCAGGTCTACTGGCTCGAACACCGGGTGCTGCTGCGCAATATCGCCGAATCCCTCACCGACCAGGACCCGCAGACCGGCAGGATCATTCCCTGGCTGGCGAAAAGCTGGGAAGTCAGTGACGACGCGTTGACCTACACCTTCCACCTGCGCGACAACGTCACCTTCAGCAACGGCGAACGCTTCGATGCCAAGGCCGTGAAAACCGCGTTTGACAGCAACAAGGCACTGGCGACCGAGCTGCCGGCCACCTTCGGCGCGACGTACCTGGCAGGCTTTGATCACGCCGAAGTGGTCGATGACTTGACCGTCAAGCTGGTGCTCGCCAAACCCAATGCGGGCTTCCTGCAGGCGACCTCCACGACCAACCTGGCCATCCTCGCGCCGGCCTCCTACGCGCTGAGCGTCAAGGAACGCTCACTCGGCAAGATCATCGGCACCGGCCCGTTCGTATTGGCCAGCTACACCCCGGAAGTCGGCGCGCACCTGACCAAGCGCAAGGGTTACGCCTGGGCGTCGGCCAATATGAAAAACCAGGGCGAAGCGCACCTGGATGCGGTGGACGTCACCTACATCCCCGAGGAAAGCGTGCGTAACGGCCTGTTCCTGCAAGGCAAGGCCGACATCCTGTGGCCCCGCAACCCGTTCTCGGAAGTCGACCTGAAACTGTTCCAATCCAAGGGCGCCACCATCCAGAGCCGCTCGCTGCCGGGGCCCTCCCTGAACCTGTTGCCCAACACCCGTGGCGGTCGCGTATTGGCCGATAAACAGGTGCGTCTCGCCGTGCAGAAAGCCATCGACCGCAAGAGCTACGCGAGTACCGTCTACAACGACGAGTTCGCGGTGGTAGACGGCATCTTTGATGTGACCACGCCTTACTTCAAGAGCCAGGGCGCCAAGCTCGCCTATGACCCGGTGGGCGCCGAGCGCCTGTTGGACGCTGCCGGCTGGGCCAAAGGCGCAGACGGCTATCGGCAGAAGGACGGTAAGCGCCTGAGCCTGAACTACAACGTCATGCAGGCCGAGACCGCCGGCGATGTGCTGCTGCAGGACCAACTGCGCAAAGTCGGCATTGAGGTAAAACTCAGCGTGGTAACGCGTGCCGAATGGGTCGCCAACAACTCCGCCGGCAACTACGACCTGACGATCAGCTACATGACCCGCGCCGATCCGATCATCCTGCAAACCATCCTTGATCCACGTACTGCCAACAGCTCAACCGTAGCGACGAACATCTTTGAGCCGCAGGTGCTTGAGCGCGCCAAGGGCCTGTTTGACGCCGGCATCACCGCCACCCAAAGCGCTCAAAGGGCGGCAGCCTACGGCGACCTGCAGGACCTGCTGATCGACGAGGGCTCGGCGTTCCCGGTGTATGAGCGCGTGTGGCAGGCCGCGACGTCGCCCAAGGTGAAAAACTTCCGCTGGACCGCCGAAGGCTTCGCGCTGCTGGGCGATATCGAGGTCGGCACGCCATGAGCCGCTACCTGATCGGCCGGGTCGGCCAGGCGCTGCTGGTGCTATGGGGGGCCTATAGCATCACCTACTTCATCCTTTATCTGCTGCCGGGCGATACCTTGTCGATCATGCTCAGCGCGTCCGGCATGGAAGCCGACGCCCTGTCGGTGGAAGACCTGGCCAAGGCGCGCGCCTACTACGGCTTGGACAAAGGCCTGTTCGAGCAATATATCGACCTGCTGCTGGGGGCATTGCGCGGGGACTTCGGGCAGTCGCTGTCACTCAATCGCCCGGTGGCCGAATTGCTCGCCGAACGCCTTCCCCAGACCCTTTCCCTGGCCGGCCTGGCGATTGTGCTCTCGCTGCTCGGCGGTAGCGGCCTGGCTTACCTCACCGCGTATATCCGCTGGCAACCGTTGAAAAAGGCATTGGCGCGCTTGCCGTCCCTGGGCTTTTCGGTGCCGGTGTTCTGGATGGGGTTGCTGTTGATCCAGGTGTTTGCGTTTGGCCTGGGTTGGTTTCCCGCCACTGGCAGCCGCGGGGTTGAAAGCCTGGTGCTGCCGGCGATCACCCTGGCGATTCCCAGCGCAGCGGTGTACGCCCAGGTGCTGCAACGCAGCTTCCAGGGCGTGTGGAAAGAGGCCTATATCCTCACTGCGTACGCCAAGGGCTTGAGCCGGGGCCAGGTGCAGGCGCGCCACGGGTTCAGGAACGCCGCGCTGCCGATCCTCACCCTGATCGGCCTGCAGGTGGGTAACACCGTGTCCGGCGCGGTGCTGGTGGAAACCATCTTCGCTCGCTCCGGCATCGGCCGCCTGGCCCAGGAAGCGGTGCTGCGCCAGGACATTCCGGTGGTGCTGGCCATCGTCGCGGTCTCGGCGGCGGCATTTGTCCTGGTGAACCTGCTGGTGGACCTGCTTTACCCCTGGCTCGACCCGCGCATCTCCCACACGCCCAAGGTGTCCTAGACCATGACCACGCTTACCCGGAAACTGATCCGCAGCGAACCACTCTGGCGCCGCCGCAGCCCCTTACAACGCGCAACGGCGACACTCCTGCCATTGCTGCGCCGCCCAGGGTTCAGCCTGGCGGTGCTGGTGGTGCTGTTCTCGCTGGTCGCCGCCGTGACGCCGCAGTTGCTGAGCAGCTTCGACCCTTACGCCACCGCGCCCGCCGCCAAACTCAGCGCCCCCAACCTGACCCACTGGTTCGGCACCGATGAGCTGGGCCGCGACCTGTTCACCCGCGTGGTCTACGGCGCCAGCCTGTCAGTGCTGGCCGCCTCCCTGGCGGTCGGCATCGCCCTGGTGGGCGGGTTGGGGCTGGGCATTTTGTCCGGGTTTGCCGGTGGCCGTATCGATGCCCTGATCATGCGCTTTGTCGATGTGCTGCTGGCCCTGCCCGGCCTGTTGCTGGCCCTGGCGATTGTCACGGCCATTGGCTTCGGTACGGTACCCGTGGCGATTGCCGTGGGCATTGGCATCATTCCCGGCTTTGCCCGCACCACCCGTGCCGAAGTGCTGCGGGTGAAAACCCTGCCCTATGTCGAAGCCGCTCGCCTGGGCGGTGCCAGTTGGGGCCGCACGTTGTTGCGGCACATCCTGCCCAACGCCTGGGGCCCGGTAGCCGTGCTGGCGACCCTGGATTTCGGCGCCGCGATCCTCGCCACCGCAGGCTTGAGTTTTCTCGGTTTCGGCGCCGCCCCACCGGCGGCGGAATGGGGCACCTTGATAGCCAACGGCCGCCACTTCCTGATCACTGCTCCGTGGGTGTCCTTGTTGCCTGGCCTGTTCCTGGTGGCCGTGGTGTTCAGCCTCAACCATATCGCCCGCACGTTCGAGGAGATCCAGCGATGAGCACCCAGCCGCTTTTAATCGATGTGCGCCAACTGAGTGTCGACTACCGTTCCGGCGGCCAGCTCAATCCGGCGGTGCGCAGCCTGTCGTTTTCACTCACCCAGGGCGAGACCGTGGCGATTGTCGGCGAGTCCGGCTCGGGCAAATCCACCCTGGCTAACGCCATCCTAGGCCTGCTGCCCGAGAATGCGCAGATCGGCGCCGGTGAACTGTGGGTGGATGGCCACAACCTGACCCACGCCAGCGAACGGCAGAAACGCAAGCTGCGTGGGCGCACCATCGGCCTGGTGCCCCAGGACCCGATGGTCAGCCTCAACCCCACATTGCGCATCGGCCAGCAAATCGCCGAGGCGCTGGTACTCGCCAAGGGCAAACGCTACCCCGCTGTCGACGCCGACATTGTCGAGCTGCTGCAACAGGTGGGCATCGACAAGCCGGTACTTCGCGCACGCCAGTATCCCCATGAACTCTCCGGCGGCATGCGCCAGCGCGTGCTGATCGCCATCGCCCTGGCCGGCAACCCGCGCCTGATCATCGCCGACGAGCCCACCAGCGCCCTCGACGTGACCGTGCAGCGCAAGATCCTCGACCACTTGCAGCGCCTGGTCAGTGAACGCGGCATTTCCCTGCTGATCATCACCCATGACCTGGGCGTGGCGCTCGACCGTGCCGACCGCATCCTGGTGATGCAACAGGGTGAAGTGGTAGAGCAAGGTCCGCCACGGCAGATCCTCGCGCACCCCAGCCACGACTACACCCGCGCGCTGATCGCCGCCGCACCCGCCTTCGCCAGGCGGCGTGAACCGTTGCTCAACCTCGACCTGGGACGTGAGCCGATCCTGAGCCTGCACAACGTCGGCAAGACGTTTGCCCTGCCCAAGGTCAAGGGCGAGCCCTCGACCTTCGTGGCCCTGGAGGATCTGAGCCTGGAGGTCTACCCCGGCCAGACCCTGGCCATCGTCGGCGAGTCCGGCTCGGGCAAGAGCACCGCGCTGCGTATCGCCCTGGGCCTGGAAAAGCCGACCCAGGGCCGGGTGCGGTTCGAGCAGCAAGACGTCACCGACCTGAGCTGGCGCGACTTCCGCCCGTTGCGCCAACGCCTGCAACTGGTGCAACAAAACCCCTTCGCGGCGCTGGACCCGCGCTTCACGGTATTCGACAGCATTGTGGAGCCGCTGGTGTCGTTTGGCTTGCTCAAGGGCGCCGCCCTGGAGCAGGCGGCGCGGGCGTTGATCAGCCGCGTGCACCTGCCGGTGAGCTTTCTGGATCGTCTGCCCCGTGAACTGTCGGGTGGGCAGTGCCAACGGGTCGCCATCGCCAGGGCCTTGGCGTTGAAACCCGACCTGCTGTTGCTGGATGAACCGGTCAGCGCCCTCGACGTGTCGGTGCAGGCGCGCATCCTCGACCTGCTGGAAGAGCTGCAACGGGAGATGGGCATTGCCTATGTGCTGGTGTCCCACGACTTGTCAGTGGTGGCCAACTTCGCCCATGAGGTGCTGGTGCTGCGCAATGGCCGCGTGGTTGAGCAAGGCTCGGTCGCGCAGATCTTCAACCAGCCGGCCAGCGACTACACCCGCGAACTGATTGCCGCCATCCCTGGCCGGCAACTTACGGCAAGCGCCGCCTGAGGTTTACTGTGCCGAGCAATCACGCGCCACGATGCCCTTCTCCTGGGCATACGCGGCGGACTTGGCTTCGATCAACGGACGCAAGGTGGCGCGATCGGCCTGCAGCCAGTCGGTCACCAGCACCCATTTTTGCCCATCCCACTGCTGCACCCGGGCGGAGCCGCCACCTTCGTGGTCGGCGCAGGACAGCTTCAACGGTGCCAGCAGACCTTCGAAGCCCATGGCCTTGAGGCGCGCGGCGTCGATGTCCAGGTGCTCGAACGCCCAGCGGGTTTCCTCGCCGTTCAGCGCGCGGTTGCCGAATTTGGCCTGGCCGGTGCGCAGCGCTTCGACGGCAATCGCGGCGTTGATCAGGCCGATGTTGTAGTAGACCTTGCCGAAGTAGCTGGGGTCCTTGAGGTTGCTCTTGCCGGGATCGAGGATGAACTGCCTGAGCTTTTTATGGATGTCGAAACTGTCGCCACCGGGGAACGGCGCCAACGCCTGGTAGCCTTTAGCGGCGGTGCCGGCGGGTATCACGTCGGCTTCGGAGCCGGCCCAGACATCACCGATCAGGCGGTCCACGGGGATGCCAAAGCGCACGGCGGTCTTGATGCCGACGGGGGTGGACACGCCCCAGGTGCGCAGGAACACCCAGTCCGGGTTGATCTGCCGCACCTGGCGCCACTGGGTCGACTGCTCGTTGCCGGGGTCGGCCACGGGGATCTGGATGTTCTCGAACCCGTATTTTTGCGCCAGCAATTGCATGGCTGCCTGGGTTTCGCGGCCGTAGGCGGAGTCGTGATAGACGGTGACGATCTTCTTGCCCTTGAGCTTGTCCAGGCCGCCTTCGCGCTGGGCGATGTAGTTGATGCCCACCGACGCCTGGCCGTAGTAGTTAAGCAACAACGGGAACGCGTAGGGAAACACGCGGCCATCGGTGGATTCGGTACGCCCGCCGGCGCCATCGATCAGCGGGATGTGGTCAATGGCGGCACGGTCCATCAGCGCATAGGAGGCCGGTGTGCTGTGGGTGAAGAAGAACCCGGTGGGTGCGCCGTCGAGACCGGCTTTGTAGCGCTCATAGCATTCGATGATGCGGTCGGTCTTCCACTCGGTCTCGCACTCCTGCCAGACCAGCTTGACGCCGTTCACGCCGCCTTCGACTTCGTTGATGTAGCGGAAGTAATCAATCTCCCCCGCCCACCACGGAATGCCGCTGGAAGCGTAGGCGCCGACCCGGTAGGTGGCCAGCGGGATGAACTGTTGATCGTTGGCGGCCTGGGCAACCGGCCCGCCCAAGGCGCCGAGTGCCAGCAGGCTGGCGATGACTGTGCGATGCAAGACGTTGTGCATGGGTGTGGTTTCTTATGAAAGGTGAGGTTTCCCTCCCGTTGTCGGGTCAGCGCCAATCGGGTCACAACACAATTCATGCCAAGCCTGGAAGCCCCTCACTTCGAGGGTTGGCGCTGTACCAGTCACCCTTCATCGCCAGGAGAATCGAACACTTTATTGAACCGCTGTTGCGCCACCAACACCGCGCTCGGTCGTCAGGGTTGACCTGCAACTGAAAAACCTCACCAACCGCTACTACGGGTACGCCTGGTATGGCCCGGACGGCGCCAAAGCGTCGCTGCACTCACCGGGTGACGGGCACACCGAGCCTGGGCGAGGTGCCGAGTGGTGAGGGTGGTTGCTTCCGTGGCGGCCTTCGGGCCGACCATGCGCTGGATTTGACCGAGTACATATCCGTTGCTGCGGTCACGGCTGCTTATGGTTCCGCTCTTACAGCGGGTCACTTTTGGAAAAGAGCCCCAAAAGTAACCAAAAGGGCTCTTGCCCCAACACTCGGCACCTCGCCTAGGCTCGGTGTTCCCTCACTCCGGCTTGAATCCGTGGGCCGCCGTCATGGGCCATCCTTGGCCCAGGACGGCTAACCCGGCGTCCTGCCGGGTTACCCACGGATTCAAGCCTGCGTTCGGCCAGCGTGTTTAACGGGGCGCCTGAGATCAAGATCAAAAGCCAGAGCCAGAGCCAGAGCAGATCAAAAGATTGCTGACTTCGTCAGCGATTAAGGAAGTAGAAGCCATACCGCGTACGCTTCAAAGATCAGGTCGGCTTTAAGGCCGCCTCGCTTTGTTTTTGATCTGGGATCGCCCCGTCAAACACGCTGGCCGAACGCAGGCTTTGGAGCGTGGGTAACCCGGCAGGACGCCGGGTTAGCCGCACTGGGCCAAGGATGGCCCATTGCGGCGGCCCACGCTCCAAAGCCGGAGTGAGGGCACACCGAGCCTAGGCGAGGTGCCGAGTGTTGGGGCGAAGCGTTTTTGGTTACTTTTGGCGCTCTTCCAAAAGTGACCCGCTGTAAGAGCGGAACCCTAAGTGGCCGTTACCGCAGCAACGGATATGTACTCGGTCAAATCCAACGACATGGTCGGCCCGAAGGCCGCCACGGAAGCAAACCACAGACCTCTGAAAGTTGTGTAGATACCTATGACCATCGGAGGCCCCCTCCCACATTTAGGTCGCAGGGCATCAGTTGGATAGGCGCCGGATCCCGAGCCGTCACAGCAACAATCTCCCAGCCCCAACAAAAAAATGCCCCCCCGCCAAGGGATGGGCATTTTCCCTCCAACCATTACTGCTTGGCGTGCTTGGCCTGTACTTCAGGCATCGCCGAAGAATGATGGTTAAGAATTTTCCACTGGCCACCCACCTGCTCATAGACGAAGGTGTAGCGCGCCTGCACCTGACGCACCTTGCCATCCGACTCGGTCAGGGTGAAGGTGTAGACGCCACTGTCCATGGCCACGTTGCTGCCCAGCTGGCGGATCTCGCGGTAGTTGATCTGGCCCACCGGCTTGAGCGCCAGGAAGTGGTCGAAGTAGTCGGTGATCTGCTCCGGCGTCGTGCGCACCTGGTTGGAAACGGTCGGCTGCAACACAGCGCCCGGCGCGTAGAGGTCGACCACGGATTTCGCGTTGCCGGTCTGCAGGGCGCTGTTCCAGCGGTCGAATAAACCGGCAATCTCGCGGTCTTTGACATTGGCCGGCGCCTGGGCGACTTCACGGTAGACATACGGGGCCGTCTCGGCGGCATGAACAAACGGTACGCTCAGGGCAAACATCAGGGCGATCGGGGCGATATCGAATTTCATTGCATTACTCCAGTGGTCGTCGTTGAGGCCACTTTGCCAACCTGCCCGCCAGCCGCCATCGGCCAACCGGAGGTATTTACCTATGCCATTTGGCAGATAGCGCCCAAGGGGTCCGACCATGTCTAATAGATCCCCCTCGCGCCCGCAGCAATGGAGCATCAACCATGCATGACACGCCCCATGATCCCGGCAGCGCCCTGGCCATGCGCGCGCACTTTCGCCAATCGCAAAGTCGTACGGCGCGCCTGCGCCTGTTGGTGGATACCGGCCAGGAATTGCGCCAACTGGCCCCCGACGCCATGCGCGAACGCGTGCTCGCGCGGGCCTGCGCGTTTCTGGCCATGGACCACGGGCTGCTGCAGGAGTGGGACGCCGAGGGCATCGCCTATACCAGCGCCCGCCATGGCAACCCGTCGCGCTTGGGCAGCCTGGCCGCCCTCGCCGACCGCAGCCTGCGCACGGCGTGCTGGCAGGAGCGTCCATCCGAGGACGTGCCCAGCGTCTTGCAAGTGCCGTTGCGCGCCGGTGACGGCGATGCCTTTGGTGTACTGGTGCTGGGCAATAGCGTCAGCCTGCGGGCGCCGGAGCACGAAGACAGCGAGTCCCTGCAACTGCTCGCCACATTACTGGCCGCCCACCTGGAAAACGACCGGCTGCTGAGCACCCTCAAGCTGCGCGACAAAACCCTGTCCGACCTGGTCAACCGCTTGCTCCGCGCCCAGGAAGACGAACGCAAACGCGTCGCCTACGACCTCCACGATGGCCTGGCGCAAACCCTGGCGGGCCTGCACCAGCGGCTGCAAGGCTTTGCCGGGCGCTGCCCGCCGCTGCCGGAGGCATTGGCCGCCGACCTGGAGGCGATTCTTACCCTGGCCCAACACTCGGTTGGCGAGGGCCGGCAACTGATTGCGGGCCTGCGTCCCACGGTGCTGGATGATTTCGGCTTGTTCAAAGCCCTCGATAAGGAAGCCGACCGCCTGCGTGACGCCGGCATCAACGTGGTGTGGCTGGCGCACTGTGAGACGCGCTTACCCAGCCAGGTGGAAATCGCCTTGTTCCGGATCGGCCAGGAAGCCATCAACAATGTGCTCAAGCATGCGCGCGCAAGCCAAGTGCAACTGGTCCTGGCGCTGCACGACGGCCAGGCGTCCCTGCGGCTGGACGACAATGGCCGAGGCTTCAAGGCAGAGCCATCAGCAGATGACGTCCAGCATCTGGGCCTCGCCACCATGCAGGAGCGCGCCAGCCTGTTGGGCGGCAGCTTCACCTGCGTCAGCACCGTCGACGGCGGTACCCGGCTGCACGCCCGCGTGCCTGCGCACTTGATTGGAGTCCCGCAATGACCCACGTCCTGCGCCTGGTGCTGGCGGACGACCATGAAGTCACGCGCACCGGCTTTGTCTCCCTGCTGGCCGGCCACCCGCAGTTCGAGGTGGTCGGCCAGGCCAGTGATGGCCTGCAGGCGGTGGAACTGTGCGAACAGCTTCTGCCGGATATCGTCATCCTCGACATCCGCATGCCCGGGCTCAACGGCCTGGGCGCCGCACGCTTGCTGCAACAACGCCTGCCGGCGGTGAAGGTGGTGATGTTCACCATGGACGACAGCCCCGAGTACCTGGAGGCGGCCATGAATGCCGGTGCGGTGGGCTACTTGCTCAAAGACGCCAGCCGCGCCGAGGTGATCCATGCGCTACAACAAGTGGCCGCCGGTGGCGAGGCGCTCAACACGGCGGTCAGCGCCCGGCTGTTGCGGCGCATGACCGAACGCCAGGCCAGCGGTGCCGCCCCCGGCGAACCGCTCACCCCACGGGAACGCCAGGTCCTCGGCTTGGTCGCCAACGGCATGAGCAACCGCGCCATCGGCGAACACCTGGGCATTACCACCGGCACGGCCAAGGCCCATGTCGAGCGGGTGATCGGCAAGCTCGGCGCGGCTGACCGTACCCAGGCCGCCGTGCGGGGCATCGCCTTGGGCCTGGTGACACCCACATGAGGCGGCCCAAATGAGAAAGCGTTGGGCCGACCTGCCGCTGCGCGGCAAGGCGCTGGTGGTGATTTCACTGCCACTGGTGGTGCTGTTGCTGTCCCTGGTGCTGATCTACACCACGGAACGCCAGACCGCCCGTGCCGAAGAGGATGTGCGCCGGGTTTTACGCGTGCAAGGCGATATCCAGGCCGTGCATACCCTGCTCGCGGAAGCCGCCGCCAGTGTGCGCGGTTACCTGCTCACCCGCCGCGAAGACTTCCTGCCCAGCTACCTGAACGCCAAGCCCCAGATCGAGTCGGCCCTGCGCCGACTGGACCGCAACGTACGCGATCAACGGGTGCGCGAGCAGCTCAGCGCGATCAAGCCGCTGATCGACGGCAAGGTCGACGGGCTGGAGGAAATGCTCAAGGACAGCGACGCCACACCGGAGTCCATCAGTGCCATCCTGATCAGCAACAAGCACATCCTCGATGCCCTGCGCCAGCACATCAGCACCATGCTCACCCTTGAGGCGTCGTTGCTGGCCGAGCGCAGCGCCGCCGCCTCCGAAACCCGCCAACGCTTGTTGCTGTCGACCTGGCTGGCGGCGATCTGCGGCTTGTTCGGGGCGATTGTCGCGGTGCTGTTTCTGTCCAAGGGCATTGTCGCCCGGGTGCAGAATGTGCAGCGCAATGCCCAACGCCTGGCCCTGGGCTCGCCGCTGCTGCCACAGCCGCCGGAAAAAGACGAAATCGGCCAGTTGGGCACCAGCCTGGTGGAGGCCGGACTGTTGCTGGCCGAACGCGAACGCGCCTTGCGCGACAACGAAGAACGCTTGCGGCTGATCATCGATGGGGTCAAGGACTACGGGATCTTCGCCCTCGACACGGCGGGCCATGTCACCAGTTGGAACAACGGCGCCGAGCGGATCAAGGGCTATACCGAACAAGAGATAATCGGCCAGCATTTCTCGCTGTTCTACCTGCCCCAGGAATGCCCGCAGCACCCGGACATGGCGTTGCGCGAGGCCACCCGCAACGGTGATTACACCGAAGAAGGCTGGCGCTGCCGCAAGGACGGCACGCGGTTCTGGGCCAGCGTGGTGATCACGGCGCAATACGACGGCACCGGCGCCCTGCGCGGTTTTTCCAAGATCACCCGCGACATCACCGACCGCCGCGCGGCGGAGATCGCCCTGCGCACCGCCCGCGAGGAAGCCGAACGCGCCAGCCGCGCCAAAAGCCAATTCCTGTCGCGCATGAGCCACGAACTGCGGACCCCGCTCAACTCGATCCTGGGCTTTGCGCAACTGCTGGACATGGACGCGCCCAAGGCGCAAAAGGCCGATGTCGGTCATATTCTGCGCGCCGGCCAGCACCTGCTCACGCTGATTAATGAAGTGCTGGACATCGCCAAGATCGAGGCCGGAAGCCTGGCGTTGAATATCGTGCCGATCCCGCTTGCGGGCACCTTGCAAGAGGCGCTGACGCTGGTGTCGCCCATGGCCGCCGACGCAGGCGTGCAGTTGCGGCCGCTGCCGGCACTGGCGGCGGATACGGGCATCGTTGCCGACCGCCAGCGCCTGACCCAGGTGCTGCTGAACCTGCTGTCCAATGCGATCAAATACAACCGGCGCGATGGCCAGGTGAGCCTTGAGGTCGATATCCGTGGACAACGAGTCAGCGTGGCTGTGTGCGATACCGGCAACGGCATCGCAGCCGATCATATGGGGCAACTGTTCAAGCCTTTCGAACGCCTGGGGGCCGACCCGAATGTGGAAGGCAGCGGCCTGGGCCTGGCACTGAGTAAAAGCCTGCTGGAGAACATGGACGGCCGACTCAAGGTGCAGAGCCAGCCCGGCGTCGGCTCGCGCTTCACCCTGGAACTGCCCTTCGTGCGCGTGGCCCACGCCCAGAGTATTGCCACGCCCGGCATCGACACCGAATTGAAGCGCCCTGCTCCCGTCGTCAGCACCTTCGAGGGCAAGGTGTTGTGCATCGAGGACAACCTCTCCAGCCTGGCGCTGATCGAAACCCTGCTGCAACGTCGGCCCGGCATACGCCTGCTGTCGAGCATGCAAGGCCAACTGGGCCTGGACCTCGCCGCGCAGCATGCGCCACAGCTGATTCTGCTGGATGTGTCGCTGCCGGACATCAATGGTTTGAAGGTGCTGCAACGCCTGCGTCAGTCACCGATCACCCGCGAAACACCGGTGCTGATGATCACCGCCGACACCAGCGACCTTACCCGCCAGACCTTGCAGGAAGCCGGCGCCACCGCGGTATTGAACAAACCGATCAACGTGCCGGCGTTTCTCGCCCACCTCGACCAAGCTTTTCCGGAGCCCGCGTGAACCTCGACCTGCGTATCCTGATCATCGACGACCAACGCCCGAACCTCGACCTGGTGGAGCAACTGCTGGCACGCGAAGGGCTGACCAACGTGCTGAGCAGCACCCAGCCGCTGCGCACCCTGGAGTTGTTCAACAGCTTCGAGCCGGACCTGGTGATCCTCGACCTGCACATGCCGGAGTTCGACGGCTTTGCGGTGCTGGAGCAACTCAACCGGCGCATCCCCCAGGGTGAATACCTGCCGATCCTGGTACTCACTGCCGACGCGACCCGCGACACGCGCCTGCGTGCCCTGGCCCTGGGCGCCCGGGACTTCATCAGCAAACCCCTGGACGCGCTGGAAACCATGCTGCGGGTATGGAACCTGCTGGAAACCCGGGTGCTGTACAAGACCTTGCGTACGCTGGTGCCGGCGGACCGGATTGAGTTGTTGCAACGTAGCGGATCAACGGCTATTCGACGCTGCTAGGGCGATTGGCTCACAAATCCACCACGTCGCCACGCCGGGATGTTGTATACGGCGGCCCGACACCGGACAATCCCGCGCCCGTCCATTTCGCACTACAGGGATATTCCGCGCATGGCTGCTTCCAATAAATGGCTGATGTCATCGGTTGCTTATTACCTCGATTTCTTCACCGTTCCGCTGTTTGTGGTAGCTGCCCTCTATCTGGCGCCCTTTGAGCCCTGGCTGGCACTGTCGGGCCTGCTGGCCTGGACGCTGGTGGAGTATTCGGCGCACCGTTTCCTGTTCCATTCGCTGTATCGCCGCGAGCATTGGACCCACCATATCGACGTGCTGGCCTACATCGGCGTGTCCAGCTGGAAAACCAGTTCGACCTTCGCCGTGCTGTTGTTGCTCGCCTGGTCCATCGGCCTCACCTCGGCGTTTATCGGCGCGGTGACGGGCTATTTCGTCTACATCTCGCTGCACTACGTGATGCACCGCCCGCAGCATTGGGCCTACGCCTTTATTCCGGGATTGGTGGCCAATCACGACCTGCATCACCGCAAAGGCATCGAGAAGAACTTCGGTGTGTCTTCGCCGCTGTGGGACCATGTGTTTCGCACTTATATTCGGGTTGAGGCGGATGCAGAGCCGGCCTGAGCCCCCTCAGTGCTGATAAATCTCCCCAGGGGGGATGCCTCGGGGAGCAGCAATTTACTGCGCTCAAGGCAAAACGGCAGGATCCAGAGTTTCAAGCCCTCGGCGCTCTTGAAATCGAAAACGGGCAAGGGTTCGCAGAACGACTCTGTCCATGGATAGATCAGAACGGCGTGCCCTGTGTCCTTCAAGTAGAGGTGGGCGTACGCATGGAGCTGGTAAAAGTCGGCCTGGCTGAGCTTGTACTTCTCGAAACGGTTGCCTTTGGCGCGATCCAATAACTTCCATTTGGTGTCGAGCACCATTCGCGGCTGCGTGCCCTCTTGAACCAGCAGGTCGGGCTTCAGGCGGAACCAGTTCTCGTCCTTGTGCACCACCAGGTGCTCGCGGCTGACCTGGGTTTTCAGGCCAAAGCCGTCCTCCAACTGGCGCGCCAGATGCTTCGCCACATAGGCCTCAAAAACCGCCTCCATCGGAAACAACAACGACGGCACGTGATGCTGGCCGGCGCCCGGTACGGGGCTGTTGCCCTGCAGGATGAGCCGCGCCCATTCAAGGGCAGGTTCGTAATATGCCATGCCCCGGTCCAGCCGGATGCGTTTGAAGTCCTGCGCCACATCGGTGGGCAGCGGCACATCAGCGAAAACAAAACACAACTCGCGCGCCAGACGCTGATTGGCGGGCGCGCTGCACATACCCAGTGCTTTGCGCAGGGCCGCATGAATCAGGCGATTTTCAGCACGGTCCGGAGTGAACTCATCGTGCTCGGTAAAGAACCGGTCGCGCCGCACCAGATTCTCCGAGAGGTGACGCGCCATCACCAGCTTGCCGCGCAGGCTGGATAAGTTGGCTTGCCGGGCGGTGTAATCACTGCGCAGCCCTTTCCTGACGACATGCCTGACCGTCTCGAGAAACTGTTGCAGGAACACCTCGAGTAGCGGCATTCGGTCAGCCTGAAGATCGGCATTCAGCGTCTTGAGGTGACGAAAACCGCGCAGGCACTTGAGCATCTCGATCAGTTTCCGGCGCGCCAGGGACGCTGATGTTTCGCTGCCGATCTTGGGCAGGATCTCGATCTGGAAACCGCAAGGTGCACGCAGGACGCCCACGTAGCTGGTCACCTGGATAACGCGCTGCCCTCGGCGGCTGGTCAGTCTGAGCCAGGCAGGTGCGTGCTCGTCGGCTTTCAGGCATTGCTCTTCCAGCCAGGCAAATACGCGCCCGGGGATTACCGTTGCGCTCACCCCGTCGCCAGACTCCACCAGCCTGCCGTACTCAAAGATCTGTACGGCACTCATTCGGCGACAGGCTTGAATAGCGTCGAATAGATACCGATGTACGCTTGCGGTGTGTTGAAGGTGTCAGCATTCAGGCTATAGCGTGGCCGTAGCGCATACTCGTCCCACTCATCACTCGAACCAAACAGGTTCGTGGCCCCTCTGCCCGACTCAACATCGCGTACAAACTGGAGCTCAGGCGCTTTCTTTTGGTTGTCGCCCAGTACCAGCCTTATTTTCTGCCAATCGTCGAAAAAGTACTCCTCCAGCAGCGGGATGATCCGGGTTCTGAAAAGCGTGGCCAACGCCCCGAAACGCTGCTCCGAGGACATGCCTTTCAATGGCGTGAAATAGGCATGCCCGATGGTGTGCTCACGGTCATACAACGCTTCGATGCGCATGTTCAGGGCGGTCAACAGTTGTTCCAGGTCAATCTGGTGATCGCCCTTGGACACCGTGACACCCTTCAATACACGGGGATCCGGCATCAGTTCGATGAACTCGAAGCGGCGGCGCAAGGCGGTATCGACCAGCGCCAACGAACGGTCGGCGGTGTTCATCGTGCCGATCACGTCGACGTTCAAAGGCACGCTGAACGGCTTGCCTGAATAGGGCAGTGTCAGTGTCACCGAATTGACCTCACCTTCACGCTTGTCGAGTTCGATCAAGGTGATCAGTTCGCCGAAAATCTTGCTGATGTTGCCTCGGTTGATTTCGTCGATCACCATCGCGTACTGATGCGCAGGGTCCTTCCTGGCCCGCTCGCACAGGCGCAAGAAAGCACCCGGTTTAATCTCATAACGAACGTCGCCGGTGGTGGTCGCATCCGCATGAGCAGCGGTGCTGTCGAAAATCACCGGACGCAGCCCTTCGACAAATTCTTCGTAGCCGTAAGACTGGTGGAAGGTAACGAATTCGAAGCGTTGCGAAGGGTAGTCGGCCTCGAGCAGACGTTGCAAGGTCCAGGTTTTGCCCGTGCCGGGCGGCCCGAAATAGATTTGATTGCGGGTGATGATATTGGCCTCAGACAGCGCACTGTCACCCAGCAATACGTCCTCTTCCATGGCGACAACCTCTTCGATGCGGTACTGATCCGGCCAATAGCCAATGCGGCTGGAACGCTGGCCTCGTTTTGCCGAAACGCCCTGTTTCTGCGCATTGGCCGCTTCAACCAACGCCACCAGTTCAGGGCTCAACTTCTGGTTCAGCGGCACGGCATCCAGGCCGTCAAACGCCAACCATCGGACTTCGACACAATCAAAGCGCACAAACAGTGCCGCCATCGTCGATCCCCGAATGGCGCTTTTTTCTTTCCCGCCGAATACCAACTGCGTGTTGGTGGCTTTCGTGGCCCACCAGTCAAAACCCAACTCATGAACCGCGATGGCAAGACGCACAAACAACTGCGTCATTTCGCTGCTCCACTTTGGCTGCCGTTCTCTGAAATCCTTGCAGCACTGAAAATGCTGCAACAGTTGCGCAGCGTTCGGCGTTGTAATCAAACCCAGTTGTTCGGCCACTTGGTTGTACCCGATTGGGAAATGGTTGATGGCGTGTGCGCTCCACTCGATGATTCCCGAGAGGCCTATCGCCAGGCCTTCTTCGGCCGACATGAGCGCAACAATCGGCGAGTCGTGGTAAGGCCCACGGATTTCGTCGTAGCGCCTGCGCAGGGAGGCATCGTCGAGTTTGGCGTCGACCAGATCGATCTTGACGAAGAAACCGTCAACGGCGTCGATGCCTACGGTGTAGGCCAGCTCCAGGGGAGCATCCGCGTACGGATAGATACGCGACCAGTTGTAGGCCACGAACTTTCTGTTCCACTGGTCTATGGGTCGGCGAATGGTTTTAGTGGTGCCTTGGGGGAAGAGACGCTCCTGTAAAGTCTCAGCCCACCGCTTGGTGATGTCATAGGCGTTGCGCAGTTGGCTGTAAGCGTCGCGATGGGTGGTATCGGTCTTGTCGAAGACCTTTTCGTGCCATTCGCTCAGGCATGCGAATTGGTCACGGGTAAAGTTGGTGGGTACCACGTGCTGAAATTCCTTCCCTTGAAAGTGATTTCATACTGCCATCAGTGCTTAAGACTTGGATAGTAGCGAGGTCAAAATGTTTACGGAAAGTCGCGCGTCTGCTCCACAGCCTGCTTGGCGATTGTTTTTATTACGAACAAATCTAGCCGCCCATACACCTGCGCCGCCAACCTTATCTACGCTCTAGCCCGTGCCAGGAGGCGCATTGAAGAGTCCATGACGGACCCACTGTCTCCCGGCGCCTGATGCCTAGGAGATACCGATGAGAATGGAAACCCATCGCCCCCGGCCCGGGTTCGGCTGTGCGCTGTTTGGCGCGTTGCTGAGCCCCCTGGTCGTCGCGGCCCCCACGTTGTCTACGCAAATACCCTTCGATGTCACGGCGACCCCGCCCTTTTCCCTGTCCAGCCTGCAAGCCAACTTCGATGAAATGTCGTGGCAGACGTTCATCGCGCTGAACTGGCCGGCCCTGGACACGGGTCAACCCAACAGCGCTGTGCAGATCGGCCAGCAGGACGCGGCCACCGTGTGGGAAAGCTATAAGGAGAGCTATCAGATATTCCTGGCCCAAGGGCAGAAGCCGCTGCCCTTTCATGCGCCCGCCAGCGTGCCGAAAGCCTGTGAAGGCAAGGGTTCCGGGCGCTTGCTGCAACAGATGGGCAAGGTTCCGGATGTGCTCGACGAGTTTATCCAGCCGTTTGAAAGCGGCCCCCTGGTGGACCAGAGCGGCGTGTACACGCGCAATGAAATCGTGGCCAACCAAGCCATGTTCGACGGCATCGTCAACAACGGCCTCTACAGCATCCAGGGCCAACAGGCGTTTTTTGCCGCCAGCCCGACCAATGCCGTGGCGTTCAGTTGCGGTAACCCGAGCACCAGTGAGGTGGGTTCGCTGATGGTCAAGGCCGCGTGGAAGGTGTTGGACGGCAACGACAATCCCGCCAGCTTCCATAGCGTTGACGCGCTGGTGTATACGCCAGGCAACAGCGACCCGAGCAAGGGGCCGGTGGTGGCCGAGTCCTGCGTGGCCGAGCCGGTCGGGCTGGTGGGCCTGCATATCGTGCACAAGACCACCAGCGCGCCGCAGTGGGTGTGGTCGACCTTCGAACACGTCGACAATGTGCCGGAAAAGACCACGCCGCCCGCCGAGCGCAAAGGCCCGTACCTGTTCTACAACGCCAGCAGCCAGGCCGAGGTCAACCAGCCGCCGCCCCGGCCATGGAACCCGGCGGTGAAGGCCACGCCCTCGCAGATCGTGCGCGAGATACCGTTGACGGATGAAACCAAGGCCCTCAACACCACGTACCAGACCCTGCTGCGCACGGTGAACCCCAACAGCGTATGGGCCAACTACCAGTTGATCAGCACCCAGTGGCCGACGCTCAGCGGCCAGCCGCCGTGCCAGATCTCCGCAACCAGGCCGCTGGGCAACCCGGCGCCGTCGTTCCTCGCCAATGCCACGCTGGAGACCTATATCCAGGGCACCGTACCCCAGGCGTCGTCCAGTTGCATCGCCTGTCACGGCAATGCCGCCACCCACGTGACCCAGTCGCCGCGCACCAGCTTCGCGGACTTCACCTACCTGCTCGAACGCGCCCAATCCACCGGTGTGACAAGGAGTCAGCCATGAGTACCGACCTGGACAATTTCACCGGCCTGAGCGTGGTGCTCACCGGCATCGATCAGGAACTGCTGGCGCCCTCCGTGGACCCCATCGGCCTGCCCAACACCTTTCTCAACTTCATCGGCCCGCGCGTCGGCCAAAGCGTGCTCAGCGCCTTGCTGGCCCAGTACGCCGCGCTGGCGGCCGAGCAGGCGACACCGCAGCAAATCGGCACAGCGATCCTGATGCAGAACGGCCAACCGGCACCGACGCAAACCGCCCAGGTGGCACGCGCGATCATGAAGCTCTGGCTGCTGGGCGTGTGGTACCAGCCGTATACCCAGGGCGCGTTCCCGCTCGGCGAGCAAACCGTGGTGAGTGACGAGGCCTACACCCAGAGCTGGGCGTGGAGTATTGCCCAGGCCCACCCCATGGGCTACAGCGAGTTCTTCTTCGGCTACTGGAACAGCCCGCCGCCCAGCCTGGAAGACTTCACCGGGGTTAACGCCAGCACGCAGCCAGGAGCATCGTCATGAGTAGCGAACAAGCAGATGTGGTGATTGTCGGTGCGGGCCTTGCGGGCAGCCTCATTGCCTATCAATTGGGCCTGGCCGGGGTGCAAGTGCTGGTGCTGGAATCGGGGCCGGAGATCCCGCCCAATCGCAACCAGTACCTGGAGCGTTTCTATACCGCGACGTTGAAGACGCCCGAATCACCCTACCCGCCGGTGAGCACCTTGAGCCCGCTGCGCAAGCCGGCCGAACAGAACGCACCGCGCGCGACCATCGCCGACCTGATCAATGACAACTGGAAAAACCCCGAGGTCAGCTACCTGGTGCAAAAAGGCCCGCTGCCGTTCACCAGTACCTATGAGCGCGTGGGCGGCGGCACCACCTGGCACTGGGTCGCCACCTGCCTGCGCATGCTGCCGAATGATTTCCGGATGAAATCCCTGTACGGCGTGGGGGTGGACTGGCCGATCAGCTACAACGACCTGCAAAGCGCCTATTGCCGTGCCGAAGCGGAGATCGGTGTGGCGGCGAACGTGGCCGACCAGGCGTACCTGGGCATTACCTTCCCGGCCAACTATGAATACCCGATGACCAGCATCCCGCTGTCGCTGGTCGATGGCAGCTTCGTCAGCGCGGTGCAGGGCCAGTCATTCGAGGGCCTGCCCCTGGTGGTCAGCCCGACGCCGGCCGGGCGCAACTCGCAGCCGTATGCCGGGCGACGGGTGTGCGCGGGTAACACCAACTGCACACCGATCTGCCCGATCCAGGCCAAGTACGATGCCACGGTGACCATGAACAACGCGCTCAACACCGGCAATGTGCGGGTGCTGTACAAGACCGTGGCGAGCAAGGTCACCGTGGGGGCGGACAACAGCATCAGCGGTATCGAGTTCATCCAGTACCAGCTTGGTGACGGACCACCGACCGGCACCGGCGTTGCGGTGGGGCAACGTTATGTGATCGCCGCCCATGCCATCGAGACGCCCAAGTTGCTGCTCAATTCCACCAGCAGCGCCTGGCCCAACGGCGTGGCCAACAGCAGCGGCCAGGTCGGGCGCAGCCTGGCGGACCACCCGATCTACCTGGCCTGGGGCCTGATGCCCGAGGGCAAGACGGTGTTTCCGTATCGCGGCCCGGTGTCCACCTCCGGCATCGAAAGCCTGCGCGACGGCGCGTTCCGCAGCCAGCGCGCGGCCTGGCGGATCGAGATCGGCAACGAGGGCTTCAACTGGCCGATCGGCGATCCCTACACCACCGTCGCCGACCTGATTGATGGCACCAACGTCAGCAAGACCAACCCGCTGCCAAACACACCGGGCGCGCCCCAGGTGCTGTTCGGCACGGCGCTGGTGCAACAGCTGAACAACCTGCTCACGCGGCAATTTCGGATAGGCTTCCTGGTGGAGCAAGTGGAGGAAGATCCCAATAACGCCAACTGCTATATCGTGCCTTCCGGCCAATACAAGGACCGCCTGGGCATACCCCGCCCGGAAATCCACTACGACCTGTCCGACTACACCAAGGAAGGCTTCAAACAGGCGCGGATCCTGGCCAGCCATGTCATCACCGAACTGCTCGGGGCTACCGAACTGACTGCCGACATCCCGCCCGGGGTGTTCACCTACCAAGGGCAATCCTATTCGTTCCAGGGTGCCGGGCATTTGATGGGCACCTACCGCATGGGGGACGACCCCAAGACCTCGGTGGTGGACAAGACCCAACGCAGTTGGGACCACAACAACCTGTTCCTGGTGGGTGATGGCGTGTTCCCCACTACCGGCACCTCCAACCCCAGCCTGACCATCGCCGCGCTGTCGATCCAGGCCGGCGACACCCTGTGCAACGAGCTCAAGGCCGCGACAGTACAGGTGCAGGCCAACCAGCCATGGCAAGGCACTGGCGTGCAGATCAGCGGCCCGAGCCCGCGCCTGGTGCGGTATGTCAGCAGCAAGTGGCTGGCCAGCCCGGTGGGCGGCCTGGTCGATGGCAACGGCAGCCCCGGGCTGATCGCCAAGGCGGGCTACACCTTGCCGGGAGCCAATGAGGGCGCGCTGATTGGCCGTGTGAGCAGCAGCGGGACACCGTTTCTGGTGGGTGACCTGGCGGAGATTCCGGCGGGGCAGACCGGGGAATTGCAGCTGTGCATCAACGATGATCTGGAGGGGCGTTATGGCATTGGGTTGGGGGATAACCAGGGGGCGCTGACGGTGCAGGTGGGGTTCGGTACCACGTAGGGTCCTGGGCTGCGGGGAAAACCCGCAGCCCATTTTTTTAGGTGGCTGGCAGACAGTCGAAAATGGCTACTCGCCACTACTTGAATCGATAGGTAAACTTCAAACCCATGCACCTCGGGGGCGGTCCCCGGTCTCTAATGTCATAGGAAACAGGTGGACATTCATGGAAGAAAGTCATATCTGGCTCGGCGAGCTATTAGCACGCGCACAGGCCAGTCAGCTTCAGAGCGAGATGACGGACGCTCAATTCCAGCAGGTTTTGCTCTATGTCCTCGCCGTGCAAATCGTGGACTGGGACAGCCCTAAATGGGTCAAGGAGCGGGAGACTAAGTACTGGGTCTACCACGACACCATTCAGGCCTGCGTGCACATGCTGATGGAGCACTGTGGCCTCGCCGAAAAAATCACTGCATGCGACGAACAGACCTACGAACAGCTATCAGTGCTGTTGGATGAGGTCACGGAGCAACTGGACGGAGAAGAGTGCCTCAACCTGTTCGACGCACTTTTTTATTTTCTTGCCACCCAAGCCCGTTTCGACCGCCGCCATGCCCAGATCAGCGGAGCACTCGCCACCGGCTTGGCGCGCGATGAAGGGCTGATCGACCTGGAGCCCTATAGTGGCGAAGCCTTCGTCAAGCATTTCGACCTCCATCAGGGCCGGTTTGCATACTTGCTTGTTGAAGGTAGCGCGGCCCTACACCACTTGACCCGACTCAGACTGATCGTGCAAGGCGTCAATGCCGAACTGATCCAAGGTCTGCCGAATGACTTCAAACGTGAGGGCCTGTCACTGCTGGATAACCCGGTCTACTTGAAACAGCCCTTCGTCTCACTGTTACAACGGACCGAAGAAGGCACGTTAACGGGGCGAACACTGATGGTGTTCACGCCTGGCCGGACCCCAACCCCCGCCTCCCTGGATAAACTCAAGCAACACCTGTCCAGCAATGACCTGCTTGAAGCCGTGTTCGATTTCACGAGCTATAACGACGCTGGCAACGCCACCCGCTACTACGCCTGGTTGTTGAATAGCCAAAAATCCCAGGCAGACAGAACGTTGTGCATCGACACACGCAAATTGCTGTCTGGGATTCGGGGGGTCAGCGCAGAAGAGCTCGCCTACTTCTCAGCAGCGATTTACCAGATATGGAGGTCAGATGGAGCGTTGCGCTTTAGCCAATACCCTGAGTCGAAGCTGCTGGGTTCACTCAAAGGGCTGTTTGCCCAATGGTTCGACACTGGGTATGAGGATGTCGACGGCGTTTGCGTAGAATTGGACACCAAGGATGTGCTCAGGACCCGCATCGGCGGGACTCGGGTTCCGCCCGTTGATCGAGTACGGGAAATTTCACTGCTCGACCGGCGCCCGCTGGAGCACCTGCTCGCGCAACCAGGCAGCGTATCTTCCTGCACCTACGTCATCGGTAACAATGGTGCCGGCAAAAGCCTGTTGTTGGCTTCTCTGGTTGACCACCTGCAGCAACAGTCCACCGCCAGTGTGGCCATTGTGGTCGGGCCGATTGACCGTTTTCCCTTGGGCAATCGCGAGAAGTATCCTCATTATCGCTACCTGGGCGACCGGACGAGTACCGGGTATTCATCGCAAACCATCGAGCGCAAGTTGATCGACCTGTTGGTCGAAACGGTCGAGATACCTGAGCGCCTGGCGTTGCTGGAAAACCTGCTTGAGCGCATGGGCCTCAAACAGCGCCTGTACCTTGCGCCCAATGGTGCATTCAACGAACTGCTGCGACCACTCGACCTGGCCGCCCAAGTCATTCCCCTTGCCCTCGCGGTCAGTGAACATGTTTCCCTCAAGGGACTGAGTCTCGCATTGAGTCGCCAAGGCCATTCCAACCTGCTGAAATTCACCGACCTCAGCTCCGGCGAACAACAGGTGCTGCTCTTGTTCGCCAAAATCATGGCAAGCGCCGGCCCCGGCAAAGTGCTGCTGATCGATGAGCCAGAAGTGAGCCTGCATGTCGGTTGGCAGCAGTTGCTGCCGAGCCTGTTCAGCCTGATGGCAGAACGTCTGCAAACCCGGTTCGTGATTGCCACCCATTCACCGACGCTGGTTGCCAATGCCAAGGACAACCTGAGCCATTGTTTTATGGCCAAGGACAATCAACTGACAGAAATTGCGCCTGAACAGCGCCACTCAGTAGAGACCATCCTGCTCAAGGGCTTCGAGACCTACACCCCGCACAACCGGGAAGTCGCCGAGCGCTGCGCGGCGCTTGTGACAGAGGCGATTCGAGCAACCAACCGGGGCCAGGCGGGTAAGTATGCCCAACAACATGAAGACCTCAGGAAAGCACTGGAATACATGACAACCATCATGAAGACCTCCGGTGACGCCGAAGACAAGCGCTACCAACAGGACCTGCAACTCATCGACCACGCGAGTCTTGCCATCACCGAAACCTTTGCCCTTGCGCAACAGGCGTTGCCAGCATGACCCGCCCCACCGGCGAGCCGAAGGCAGCGCTCCCCTACAGCGAACAGCGCAAGTTTCTGCACGCATTGCGCAAGGGGGCAAAAGCTTTTGATAAAACTATCTGGGGCAAGCTGGGCGACCCTGCCAAAGCCGACTGTGCGGCGCTCAAAAAACGCTTGCGCGTAGCGCTGAAAAGCCGCCAGGAGCCCAGGTGTTGTTACTGCAAGCGCTGGTTGCTTAACCATGCGAGTGCAGCACCCATCGAACACGTGCTGTCACGCGACACCTATCCTCAATTCGCCTTGCATCCGCGCAACCTGGCGATTGCGTGTGTCGATTGCAATTCGGTCAAGGGCAAGGCCGACTGGGGCAAGTTCCCTGGCGCCCCGGCGCTTTACCCCACGGCAGACGTCATGACCTTCTTTCATCCCCGTCACCATCGCTACGATGAACATATCCGCTTCATCCGTATGGAAACCAATCGCCAGGAGTTCGTCAGCTATCACGGCCTCACGCCCCAAGGACAACACCTGTGCACCCAATTACTCAGCGCTGTGGTCGGTAAGCGCAGCCTTAAGCGCAGCTACCCCGCGCTGGCGGGCTGGCAACGCACCATCGACGACTTGGATGCCCAGGGCGACTCAACAGACCGCCCAGAACTGCAAGCCTTTCGCCATGCCATGGAAATAACGATTGCCGAACGGCTGAACGACGGCGGCAAGGCCAGCGCACTGTGGGTGGTTCCAGATGACGCCACCAAAGATGCTGCACCTAAAACATCGGGCCGCAAACACACTCGGTCACGCAAACAGCAACTCGCTCATGATCCCATTCGCGCTATCCAGGAACAGCTTGCATTCGACTGATCGCGCAGACGTCAAGCTACACCGCAATCTGGATATGTAGCCTCAACACAAAGGACCTGAGAGGTTCGTTACACACGCAACAACAGTCCTTTGTCATCACGCCCATTGATAGCCCCCTAACGAAACCCCCATGCTAGAGGGCTAACCCCGCGCTTATATCATTCCGAATGATAGTTACCTTTGCTTCATTCGATTCGTGACATACCGCCTCGCCGCGCATGATCCGCCCATCTCAAATACATTGGCGGATGCACCTCATGGAACAGTCACTCAAACATTTGCGCTTCCCCCTGGCGATCCTGGCCGTGGTGGTGATGAGCGCGTGCGGCAAGACCCCGGAACAAGCGGCCGCCATGCCACCGGCAAAAGTCAGCGTGGCCAAGGTGCTTGAGCAGCCGGTCAACGAGTGGGATGAATTCACCGGTCGCCTGGAAGCGCCCGAAACCGTACAGATTCGTCCACGGGTCTCTGGCCAGATTGACCAAGTCGCTTTCACCGAAGGCGCTTTGGTCAAGAAAGGCGACCTGCTGTTCCAGATCGACCCGCGTCCGTTCCAGGCCGAAGTGCGCCGCCTGGAAGCCCAACTGGCTCAAACCAAAGCCGCCGCCACCCGCAGCGACAACGAAGCCCAGCGCGGCGAACGCCTGCGCCAGAGCAATGCGATCTCCGCCGAACTGGCCGACTCGCGCACCACCGCCGCCCAGGAAGCCCGCGCCGCCGTCGCCGGGATCCAGGCGCAGTTGGACCTGGCCAAGCTGAACCTGAGCTTCACCCGCGTGACCTCGCCGATCAGCGGCCGCGTCAGCCGTGCCGAAATCACCGCCGGCAACCTGGTGACCGCCGACGTCACCGCGCTGACCAGCGTGGTCTCCACCGACAAGGTCTACGCCTACTTCGACGCCGATGAACGTGTGTACCTCAAGTACACCGAACTCGCTCGCCAAGGCCGTCGTGGCGCTACCACCCCGGTGTACCTGGGCCTGTCGAATGAAACCGGCAACCCGCACCTGGGCCAGATGAACTTCGTCGACAACCAGGTCAACCCGGCCACCGGCACCATCCGTGGGCGCGCCGTGTTCGATAACAGCAAGGGCGAATACACCCCTGGCCTGTATGCGCGCCTGAAGCTGGTCGGCAGCGGCACCTACTCCGCCGTGCTGATCAACGACGAGGCCGTCGGCACCGACCTGGGCAAGAAGTTCGTGCTGGTGATGGAAGGCGACAAGCCGGCGTATCGCGCAGTGGAACTGGGGCCGAAGATCGAAGGCCTGCGCATCGTGCGCAGCGGCCTGAACAAGGACGACACCATTATCGTCAAGGGCCTGCAACGCGCACGCCCCGGCTCGCCGGTCGCCCCGGAAACCATCCCGATGGCCAGCAAGGAAACCCTCGCCGCCTTGGCCCAACAACGACAAGCGCTTGAAGCCAGCAACCTGGAGCAAGTGGCGCCGGAAAAAAACGCGCCCAAGCTCGCAGCCGTTGCGTCTCCACGCGGTTAAGGGATACGACTCAAGATGAATTTTTCCAAGTTCTTCATTTCACGGCCGATCTTCGCAGCGGTGCTGTCGCTGCTGATCCTGATCGCCGGTGCGATCTCGCTGTTCCAGTTGCCGATCAGCGAATACCCGGAGGTGGTGCCGCCGACCGTGGTGGTGCGCGCCAACTTCCCGGGCGCCAACCCCAAGGTCATCGGTGAAACCGTGGCCGCGCCGCTGGAGCAAGCCATCACCGGCGTCGAGGGCATGCTGTACATGTCCTCGCAATCGACGGCCGACGGCAAGCTGACCCTGACCATCACCTTCGCCCTGGGCACCGACCTGGACAATGCGCAGGTGCAGGTGCAAAACCGGGTGACACGGACTCAGCCAAAACTGCCTGAGGAAGTGACGCGCATCGGTATCACCGTGGACAAGGCCTCCCCCGACCTGACCATGGTGGTGCACTTGACCTCCCCGGATCAGCGCTACGACATGCTGTACCTGTCCAACTACGCGATCCTCAATATCAAGGATGAGCTGGCCCGCCTGGGCGGCGTCGGCGACGTGCAGTTGTTCGGCATGGGCGACTACTCCCTGCGTGTATGGCTGGATCCGAACAAGACCGCCTCGCGCAACCTGACCGCCACCGATGTGGTCACCGCGATCCGCGAGCAGAACCGCCAGGTGGCAGCCGGTGCCCTGGGCGCCCAGCCTGCACCGTCTGACACCAGCTTCCAGTTATCGGTGAACACCCAGGGCCGCCTGGTCACCGAGGAAGAGTTCGAGAACATTGTGATCCGCGCCGGCGCCAACGGTGAAATCACGCGCCTCAGGGACATCGCCCGGGTCGAGTTGGGATCGAGCCAATACGCACTGCGCTCGCTGATCGATAACCAGCCGGCCGTCGCGATTCCGATTTTCCAGCGCCCCGGCTCCAATGCCATCGACATCTCCAACGATGTGCGCGCCAAGATGGCCGAGCTGAAAAAGAGCTTCCCGGCCGGCATGGATTACCGCATCGCCTATGACCCGACGGTCTTTGTGCGCGGTTCCATCGAAGCGGTGGTGCACACCCTGTTCGAAGCGCTGATCCTCGTGGTGCTGGTGGTGATCCTGTTCCTGCAGACCTGGCGCGCCTCGATCATTCCGTTGGTGGCGGTGCCGGTCTCGTTGATCGGGACCTTTGCGGTGATGCACCTGTTCGGCTTCTCGCTCAACGCGCTGTCGCTGTTCGGATTGGTACTGGCCATCGGCATCGTGGTGGACGACGCCATCGTGGTGGTGGAGAACGTCGAACGTAATATCGAGCTGGGCCTGGAGCCGTTCCCGGCGACTGAAAAAGCCATGAGCGAAGTGACCGGGCCGATCATCGCCACGGCGCTGGTGCTGTGTGCGGTGTTCATTCCAGCGGCGTTTATCAGTGGCTTGACCGGGCAGTTCTACAAACAGTTCGCCTTGACCATTGCGATATCGACGGTGATCTCGGCGTTCAACTCGCTGACCCTGTCCCCTGCCCTGGCCGCCGTGTTGCTGCGCGGTCACGACGCACCGAAGGATCGTTTCTCGAAGGTCCTCGACAAGCTCCTCGGTGGCTGGCTGTTCCGTCCCTTCAACCGCTTTTTCGAAAAGTCCAGCCATGGCTACGTGAGTACCGTACGCCGGGTGATTCGCGGCACGGGCATTGCCTTGTTCGTGTACGCCGGCCTGATGGTGCTGACCTTCTTCGGGTTTGCCCACACCCCGACCGGCTTCGTACCGGCCCAGGACAAGCAATACCTGGTGGCCTTCGCCCAACTGCCCGACGCTGCGAGCCTGGACCGCACCGAAAACGTGATGAAGCGCATGTCGGAGATCGCCCTGAAGCAGCCCGGTGTGGAAGCTGCGATTGCCTTCCCTGGTCTGTCGATCAACGGGTTCACCAACAGCCCGAACAGCGGCATTGTGTTCGTGACCCTGAAGCCGTTCGATGAGCGTAAAGACCCGAGCATGTCCGCTGGGGCAATTGCCGGTGCGTTGAATGGCCAGTACGCCAACATCGAAGAAGCCTACATGGCGATCTTCCCACCGCCGCCGGTACAGGGCCTGGGCACCATCGGCGGGTTCCGCCTGCAGATCGAAGACCGTGGCAACCTCGGCTATGACGAGCTGTACAAAGAAGTGCAGAACGTCATCACCAAGAGCCGTGGCGTGCCCGAGTTGTTCGGCCTGTTCACAAGCTACACGGTCAACGTGCCCCAGGTCGATGCCGCCATCGACCGCGAAAAGGCCAAGACCCACGGCGTGGCGATCAGCGACATCTTCGACACCCTGCAGGTCTACCTGGGTTCCTTGTATGCCAACGACTTCAACCGCTTCGGGCGTACCTACCAGGTCAACGTGCAGGCTGAACAACAGTTCCGCCAGGACGCCGACCAGATCGGCCAGCTGAAAGTACGCAACAACAAGGGCGAGATGATCCCGCTGGCGACCTTTATCAAGGTCAGCGACACCTCGGGGCCGGACCGCGTGATGCACTACAACGGCTTTATCACCGCCGAGATCAACGGCAACGCGGCACCGGGCTACAGCTCCGGCCAGGCCCAGGCGGCGATTGAAAAACTGTTGAAGGATGAACTGCCCAACGGCATGACCTACGAGTGGACCGACCTGACCTATCAGCAAATCCTCTCGGGCAACACTGCGCTGTTCGTGTTCCCGCTCTGCGTACTGCTGGCGTTCCTGGTCCTGGCCGCCCAATACGAAAGCTGGAGCCTGCCGCTGGCGGTGATCCTGATCGTCCCGATGACGCTGCTGTCGGCCATTACCGGGGTAATCATCTCCGGTAGCGACAACAACATCTTCACCCAGATCGGCCTGATCGTACTGGTGGGCCTGGCGTGCAAGAACGCGATTCTGATCGTCGAGTTCGCCAAGGACAAACAGCAGGAAGGCCTCGACCCGCTCGCTGCGGTACTGGAAGCCTGCCGCCTGCGTCTGCGGCCGATCCTGATGACCTCGTTCGCCTTCATCATGGGTGTGGTGCCACTGGTGTTGTCCAGCGGTGCCGGTGCCGAGATGCGTCATGCCATGGGCGTGGCGGTGTTCTCCGGGATGATCGGGGTGACCTTCTTCGGCCTGTTGCTGACACCAGTGTTCTACGTACTGATCCGTCGCTATGTGGAGCGCAGCGAAGCGCGCAAAGCGGCCAAGGCCTTGAAGCTGGAGACACAGCAATGAGTGTGAAAGTATTCCTGCCGAGCTTGCTGGTCCTGGCGCTGAGCGCCTGTGCCGTGGGCCCGGACTACAAGACCCAGACCCCGGAGGCGGTGAACATCACCGCCGCCGCGGATGCCAAGCAGTATGACCACGCCAAGTTCGAAGGCATCTGGTGGCAGCAGTTCGACGACCCGACCCTCAACCAGTTGGTCACGCAATCGCTGCAAGGCAACCGTGATCTGCGCGTGGCGTTTGCCCGTCTGCGGGCCGCGCGGGCGATTCGTGATGACGCCAGCAACGACGCCATGCCGACCATTACCAGCCGCGTCAGCAGCGACCAGGGCAAGGGCCAGATTCCCGGCCAGACCACCCGCCGGGTCAAGACCGAGCGTTACGACCTGGGCCTGGACATGGCCTGGGAACTGGACCTGTTCGGGCGCATCCAGCGCAACCTGGAAGCCACCGACGCCGACCAGCAAGCCGCCGAGGCCGACCTGTACCAACTGCAAGTCACCCTGATTGCCGAACTGGTGGACGCCTACGGCCAACTGCGCGGCGCGCAACTGCGTGAACGCATTGCCCTCGACAACCTGAAGAACCAGCAGGACTCGCGCACCATCACCGTCAGCCTGCGGGATGCCGGCGTGGGTGACCAACTCGACGTGGAGCGTGCCGACGCACGCCTCGCAGCAGTGGAGGCCAGCGTGCCGCAACTGCAGGCCGAACAGGTGCGTGAGCGTAACCGCATCGCCACCCTCCTCGGCCAGCGCCCCGACAAGCTGACCGTGGACCTGGGCCCGAAAGACCTGCCGGCGATTGCCAAGGCGTTGCCGATCGGCGACCCGGGGCAACTGCTGCAACGGCGCCCGGACATCCTCAGCGCCGAACGCAAACTGGCCGCCGCCACCGCGCGTATCGGCGTAGCCAAGGCCGACCTGTTCCCACGGGTCAGCCTCAGCGGCTTCCTCGGCTTCACCGCCGGGCGCGGTTCGCAGATCGGTTCGTCCGCCGCAAATGCCTGGGCCCTTGGCCCGAGCATCACCTGGGCCGCCTTCGACCTGGGCAGCGTCCGCGCCCGCCTGCGGGGTGCAGACGCCGAAGCCGATGGCGCCCTGGCGACCTACGAGCAGCAAGTGCTGCTGGCGCTGGAAGAGTCCGAGAATGCCTTCAGCGATTACGGCAAGCGTCAGCAACGCCTGGTCTCGCTGATCCGCCAAAGCGAATCCAGCCGCGCCGCCGCCGACCTCGCCGCGATCCGCTACCGCGAAGGCACCGTGGACTTCCTCGTCCTGCTCGACGCGCAACGCGAACGCCTGGCCGCCGAAGACTCCCAGGCCCAGGCCGAAGTGGACCTGTATCGCGGGATTGTGGCGATCTACAAGGCGCTGGGAGGTGGCTGGAAGCCAGACACCGTCGTGGCGACTGCCAAGTAACGTAAAGAGCTCCTTTGGTTGGTCGCATCCAGCCAATTTTTAGCCCCGTGGCCTATTTGGTCATGGGGCTTTTTTTGTTTGGAGCGTCCTAAAATGTTGAAAGTTACTTCTGTAAGCGAAACAAGAAGTCCTTCGTAGGTCACTTCCTAATACCGCGCTGCGCCTGGCAATCAGGAGTACATGCTTTTTATTGCGGCTGCCATTTCTTCTACAACACAGAAAATGAGGCCTTCTAAAAAAAATGGATGCACCTTAAACTTTAAATATCGTCAGCTTAAAAAGACAGATATTTAAATAAAAATGAGCACCCTGAACCCACTCAAAAACAAGCACGACAACCTATATTACTCCTTATCAATCTTTATGAACCTTGATGTCCAAAGAAGCCTGTTTGTACTTTATCTGCTGCAACTTGGAATCACACAAGGAGAAATAGGCATTCTTCAATCTTTTTTATTCTTCTCTTCCGTAGCGTTAGAAATCCCATCCGGTTTGCTCGCGGATCGATATGGTCGTAAATGTTCTCTCATACTCGGCTTTTTAGGGTTATTTATAAGCGGCATTGGATTTCTGCTATTTTCCTCCTTTATTCCTTTCGCCATAATATTTTGTCTGTTCGGCGCCAGCATTGCCATGGGCTCCGGTTCGGACAGGGCATTACTGTATGATAACTTACTGGCCCAGCATCGCGCCGAAGAGTATCCTAAAATACTCTCACGCGCCCGTGCCATTGGTGCGATTTCATTAGGCTTATCTATGCTGCTTGGTGGCGTATTACAAGACACATGGTCTTGGAACAGTGTTTATATTTGTTTTGCGGCATCAAAGCTCATTGGAGCTGTTGTTGTGACATTCATTCCCGAAATGAAGCTCCCGGCGTTCTCACTGAATTTGAATAAAAAAAGTCACAAAATTAATGAAAAAACGGAGGGACATCTCACCTCGCTGATTAATTTTTTTCGGTCTAAAAAAGGCGCATTTCTTATACCTTTGTTTATTGGATATGCTTTATTCGAGCTTTCAACGATCCCCTTGTTCATCTATGGCCAACCCTTTTTTTCCATGCAGGGTTTAGAGGTACCTATCATCGCTGGCATTTATGCTGCTGTTGAAGCCCTGTCGGCATTAATGTTCATGGCTGCTGGCTTTTTTTGTTCTCGTTTTTCTCTCGGCATAATTGCTTTCTCTACCACCCTTATTGCCACCTTTCTTCTTTTCATTCTTTCATTGAATATCGGTACAACCACTTCGGTCGCAAGCTTCCTTCTAATCATGTCGCTCCCTGCCATATATGAAACCTCATACGAAACCTATATTCATGACAATATTGAGTCACACATCCGAGCATCGTGCCTATCTGTTGCGAACTTGGTTAACTCAGTTATTATCGGCATCTCCTATACTGTTTTCGGCGGTTTGTTGGATGCATATGGTTTTTCGGTGACGTTGATCATCGTTGCAGTCTCCTGTTTTGTTGGTTTATTGGGTGTAAGTACAACATTGCTGTCAAGTGGGCAAAAAGACCATTTAAAAAAACAAGAAGCTTGAATCGTCCCAGGTTTTCCACGGGGCCGTCGAGTCGTTGAACTATCGTGGTTTTAAACGGCAAATTTCAGCCAATCCGTCTTTCCCCAGTGCATTCAAACATGCGCTTCAGTGCCACTTGAACACCTCTTGAACGACATCGCTGACAGACCGTGGAGCGTGAGGCCCGTGCCCGCCCGGCCGGGGGAGCCGCTCCAGCACCTGGACGATTTTGCCGGTCTGATCATGGCGCACCAGCACAAAGCGCGGTAAAGGAGCGCTGCTGACTGCACGCTTGCGAATAATCCTGACGGGCAATTGTTCGGTAATTACACCACCTGTGGCCTTGGCCTTGTCCAGTGCCTGTTGAATCGCCTCCACATTTTCCTCGTACAACGCCCGGTTGTTTTTAGCCTGGTCCAGCAACGCAATGCCGAACAGGGTCGAATCGGCGTTATGCGCCTGGGGCGCCTTGGCGAACAAGCTCAAGGTCGCCTCCTGCACCTCGTCCCCCAAGTGGCGAAAGTGCTTGGGGTCCGTGGTGTTGCCCAGGTTGAGCAAGTCTGCAATGTCCTCGCGTCCGCCTTTGATCGCGCCGGAATAGACATAATCCTCATCACCGGGGAAACCATGGGCCTGCTCATGGATCAGTGTGTTGGCCATGGCATCGTCGCTACTCCCCATGCTGCGGTAATAGTCCGTGGCGCCGTTCACATTAACCTCTATGTATTTTTCCTGGCGATAGCCTGCTTTGTAACGGCTATAGGACGACGGCAGGAGCTGGGCCTGCCACTCCGTGCCTTCGTTTTCGAGTAAGTTGATGTTGGAAAGATCCAGCTTGTCCAAATCAACTTTCATGGTGCGCTGCTTGCGCGTAAAGGCAGCCACGACGTCCTCGGAATCCGCGCCGAAGAAGGTTTTGCACACGAATTTGAGGTCTTTCTCGAACTCAGGATCGGACAACGCACTCAAGGCACCATTGAGTCGCTCCCGGGCGATGGGCAGTGCTCGTTCAATGGCTTGACGGCTTTGCTCAAGGAGGGGTGTCGCGGCGGGCGTCCCGGCGGTCTCCAGAGTGGGCAGTTGAGCCGGGTCGTGAGGACGTGGTTGCTCACCGTCAACGGAAGGCCTGCGCATTTTCCGGGGACGCTCGGTGGCAAAAGGCGGCGCGCCCAGTTGCTCCTTCATCGCGGTCTTCCAGGTCGCACGGAGCTCCCCCAGCGGCCTGCCAAGACGAAAAACAGGGCGGCTGCTCAACCATTCGTAGCCTGCCTTTAACGGCTGCTCCAAACCCGCAACAGGGTTGAACAGGTTATTGCTCAGCGCACCAAACGCTCTGGTGGCCGCCGACATCTTGGACAAGGCAGTCTCCGCCCGACTGACAGCCTGCGCCCCTTCCACAACCTCGCCAGCGACCACGGAGCCGATCATCACAGCGTCGAGCGCACAGCCGGTGAGCGCGCCCAGCTCGGTCTTCACGCGCCCGGAGGCGATGTCGTCGTAGCATCCCTTGAACGGAATAAGCAGGTCTTCAATGGTCTTGACCGCTTCCTGCGTGCGCGCCTCGAAACGCTCACGCGGCGTCGTGCCCATGGCGGAGTCCAGGAGTTCCTGGCGATTGAGCACCAGGTCATGGCGCCGTACATAGGCGGCAAAATCCCTGGTTTTCTGCGAAAAGTATCCGCCGTCTGCCAATGATCCGCGCCCGCTGCCGGCCGGCAGGGTTTCGCGCAAGGCGCGTATCTGTACCTCGGACTCCCCGGCCCCATGGCCGTCCGCGTGGGATTGCAGTTTCGTCACCCACACACGGGGCACCTGCGCTTCGCCTCGGGCCAGTGCCTTGAGGAAATCGGGACGCTCGAAGTACTCGCCCCTCAAGGGCCAAAACTCAAAACATTTCGCATTGTCACCCTGTCCCGCCTGGACGATAAAACCATAGCGCCCCTTTACCCGCTCCGTTTGTTCCGCCGCATCGCTGATGGCCTTTCCTTCGGCGGTGATGGACTCGCCCTCGACCCGGTAAAACGTCAGTTCTTCTCGCTCAAGCAGCTGTCGGTCCTGATAGGGCATTTTGCTGAACAGTTCCTTGAGACGTGTGGTGATGGCTGAGGTGAACGTGTCGCCCCCCGACTTTACCGAACGGTCGAGCATGTCTTTGGTAAACCGAAGCCGATTAAAACCCGCCTGCAGGTCGGCGAGCTCTCCGCCCGTTTCTGCCGTAGTCCCGCCAAAGGGACCGTTGGCCACTTTTTGCGCATACTCACCGTTCTTCAACGCCCCCATCATATGCAGGTCGATCAAGCTCAATTCATGGGAGGGATCAGCCATGAAAAAAGGCATCGGATAGGTATCTCTCTGCACGGGCTTATCCAAGTCTCGCCCTGGGAACACCGCCTTGAGGTCCGCCTGGGCCAAGGCTCTGCGCGTCACGGGAGGGGTCTGCAGGACCGCAGTGGCCTTTTGCGTGGTCTGGATATAGTCCTTGTATTTGCCCGCGCTCTTGCGCAGATCTTCCACGGTGTAACGGTCATCGGCACGGCCCGCGATCACGCCATTGAGCACGCCCCAATCCAGCAACGGATCTGCCTCGGCCGCCTGGAACAACGGCACCAGTGTGGGTGTTGGAGGCTGGAGAGCCGCGCGCTCCAGCACTTGAGCATAGGTCAGGGTCCGACTCGATCCTGGCGCGAGGGCTTCAAGCAGGGCAACGGTTTTCCTCAACACCAGCCAGGCGGGAGAACCGATATGCACGGTGTCGGGGATATCCCGCACCAGAAACTCCGGCGCGACAGTCGCCAGGAATAGATGGCTGACAACCTCCACGGCGTCCGGACTCACGCCTTTGTTCTGCACCAGGTGCATGTGCAGGTCTTTGCGGGCATCGGCCATCTTGAGCCCGGCATTTTGCAGCGAGTACAGGTCATACCCCGCCACGTGATTTCTCTGCTGCCCCAGGTGCGGATCAATACGCAACAGATGGGCGGTGACCTGCAACTGATTGAGCTGCTGTTTGCGCAAACCATCGTGGGGAGCGTTCAGCCCTTCCAGCAAACGGTGCTGGCGGTACACATTGAGATTCTTCTGGCTGCGTAACCGCCCAAGGATGTGCGCATCGACATCACCGGAAAGAGGCTGCTGTTTATCCAGCCACTGCGGGCCGACGAAGCGTTCAAAGGACCCAACCAGCGTTTGGCGGTCTTGCTGGCTCAGTTTCAGCGGCGAGTCCAGCGCCAGCCAGGGCCCGGTATAGTTGCCCATCGGCGGGCTGGAGGGAAGCGGATGGCGCTGCCAGCCAATCAGGTTGCGAATGACCTTGGCCGAACGCGGGACATCCTGCCCGTCGGCGTTGGGTAGCGTCACGCGCAGCATCTGCAATGCATCGACTTCGCCCGTGGAATGGAGGATATGTCCGGTGGTTTGCGCCATGTCCAACAGCGTGTCGAAGCGTTTCTTCAAGCCTGGCCGGGCGGATACAGGCTCGCTCAAATCGATCCAGCGCCCTGCACTGTCCAATACCTCCAAGCGTCCATCGAAGATGCGTAGATGGGCGGTCTGGCTGTCGATTCCATATTTTTCCCAGGCCGCCTGCATGCCTGGACGATTTGCCAAAGCGGCCAGGGCCTTGCGCCCACGCTGTACATCGGTCGCCAGCGTGGATCTCGTGACGCTTGAAAAGCGGATCTCGGCGAGGTCGATAGTGTCCTGATCCGCCTTGCCCTGCACGTGGCGCTCCAAGGCAGCGATCCAGCGTTCCTTATTTCTGGCTTCCAGTATCGCCGTGTCGAGCAGGGCTTGCGAAAAATCGCTGATGCCCTGCAATTGGCCGGGGATGTGATGAACCAGCGTCGAAGGGCGCAGCAAAGGCTCCGGACGGATGACCTCTGGGGAACGATCTGGCTGAATCCCGGTGGCCGTGGATGGAAAACCCACTGCAACGGGTTCAGGCGTAGCAACGACCTTGGACATCAGGAGAACTCGCTTTCACGATTGAAGAGTGTCTACCCTGCCCCGAATGGATGGGATCGGAAAAGTCCTGGCCGCCAGCAGCCTGTGCGCGACTCAACGAGGTTCCCCCAGGATCAAACTGCGGTAATGCCCAGGATTGGACCCCACCCACTTGCGAAACGCCTTATAAAACGAACTGGTATCGGCAAACCCCAACCGCGCCGCGATCTCGGCAAAGCTGATCTGCGGTTCGGCCAGCCACACAATCGCCAACTCCTTGCGCACGCTGTCCTTGAGCCCCTGGTAGCTCTGCCCTTCTTCCGCCAGGCGGCGGCGCAGCGTGGAAGCGGAGATACACAGCGTGGCCGCAAGGCCCTCGGTCTCAGGCCAGGTGTCGGGAGGCATTTGCCGCAGGTCGTGCTTGATGCGTGTAGCCAGGCTGTCGGGGTTGCGGTATTTGACCAGGATGTTGGCCGGCGCATGGCCGAGGAAGCGCTTGAGTTCTTCCGGGCTGCGCTTGATCGGCAGGTCGAGGCAGTCGGCGGAGAAGATCATCCGCGTGCGTGGCCGATCAAAACGCAGGTTGTCGGAAAACATCACCTGGTAGTCATCGCAAAAGTCCGGCTGCGGGCAGCGCAGTTCGATGGCCAGGATCGGGATGCGCCGGCCTGCCAGCCAGCAGGCGACGCCGTGCACGATCATCCAGTAGGTGAAATAGGTGAATGCGCGCTTGGGCGCTGGCTCGGGTTCTTGCAACACAATTTCCGCCAGGCTCTGTTGGCGCACCAGCTGGGCTGGCAAGTGTTCCAGCATCAGCGAGAGGAACCCCAGGCCGGTTTGCAGGCCCGCTGCCAGGCTGGGCTGTGCAATGGCGGCGCGACAAAGGAACTCGAGGCTACCGGACTTGAGCTTGCGCGGGTCCATGCCGAAGAACTCATCGTCCATGCGCCTGGCCAGCAGACGCCACAAACGGGCGTAGGCGGTGGCCGGAACGCGGGCCACGGGCTGTTCCAGCAATGCCGGATCGATCCCGACCTTGCTCAAGGCTTCGACGGTGGCCGGCCCCGGTGCGCAGCTCTGCAACAAAGCTTCGCGCACGAGATGGATGGAGATGGTGTCTTTTTCCGACATGGGAGGTTGGGCAATCCGGCGGCATTCGAGATGCCGTGCATCATAAGGTGGGTTGCGATTCGCCACCACCGTTCAGCCATTGTTCAGCAAACGTCAAGTTTTCCTGTTTAGCAATGAGTATCATTATGTTACAACTTAGCTTCCTACCTACTTAAGCTGCGGTGCCCGATGCTCGTTCCCTTTTTAATCATGCTGCGCGAAGGCATTGAAGCTGCGCTGATCGTCGGCATCATCGCCAGTTACCTGCAACAAACCGGCCGCGGCCAGTGGATGCCCGCCGTATGGATCGGCGTGTTCCTCGCCGCGGCCCTGGCCTTGCTGGTGGGCGGTGGCCTGGAACTGGTCAGTGCCGAGTTTCCGCAGAAGCAGCAGGAATTGTTCGAGGGCATCGTCGGCCTGGTCGCCGTGGGCATCCTCAGCTCCATGGTGTTCTGGATGCGCAAGGTCGCGCGCTCCATCAAGCATTCGCTGCACGCCTCCCTTGACCAGGCGTTGACCGGTTCCAAACACCAGGTCACGGCGCTGATCCTCATGGTGTTCTTTGCCGTCGCTCGTGAAGGCCTGGAAACCGTGTTCTTCCTGCTGGCTGTGTTCCAACAGAGCGAAGGCCCAGGCGCACCGATTGGCGCCCTGCTCGGCCTGGTCCTGGCGATCATCGTCGGCTTCCTGATCTACACCGGCAGCATGCGCCTGAACCTCGGTGCGTTTTTCCGCTGGACCGGCCTGTTCATCCTCGTGGTCGCCGCCGGCATCCTCGCCAATTCGGTGCAAGCCCTGCATGAAGCGGGCGTGTGGAACCACTGGCAGACCGTGCTGTTCGATTTCAGCGCCGAGCTGCCGATGGACAGCCCGCTCGGTTCGGTACTGGCCGGCATGTTCGGCTACCAGGAAGCGCCGACCGTCAGCACCCTGGGCGCCTATCTGATGTATCTGGTGGTGGCGCTGGTGATGTTTTTCCTGCCCGCGGCACCGCCCAAGCCTGCCGCCAGCCCTTCTTCCGTTTCCAGCCAGTAAGGACCGTCTCTTGTCCAACCCAACGCCTCAACCCGCTTCGCCCCCCCGCGCCCTGCGCTGGGCGGTAGCCGGCTCGGTGGTCGTGATGATCGCCGCCGGTGGCCTGTTCTATTACGCCTCGCAGCTGGCGGCCAGCAAGCGCCAGACCAACCACGATGAAATCGCCGTGACCATCCATGGCCATGCCTGCGAGCCCAATGCACTGACGGTGCCGGCCGGCCGTGCGAGCTTTCGCATCATCAACCGCTCTGACCGGGCGGTGGAGTGGGAAATCCTCGACGGCGTGCTGGTGGTCGAAGAACGCGAAAACATCGCCCCCGGCCTGAGCCAGGTGATCAACGCCAACCTGCTGCCAGGCGACTATGCGATCACGTGCGGCCTGCTGAGCAACCCGCGCGGCACCCTGCATGTGACGCCAACCGCAGAATCCGACGCCCAGGCCAAGGCCAAGCCGTCGATGGTGGCGTTTATCGGCCCGCTGTCGGAGTTTCGCGTGTACCTGAGCAGCCAGGGCAGTGCCCTGGTCAAGGCCGTGACCGCCCTGCAACAGGCGATCGATGCCGGTGACCTGGCCCAGGCGCAAGCGCTGTACGTGCCGGCCCGTGAGGCTTACCAACGTCTGGCCCCGGCCTCGCAGCGCCTGGCCGAGCTGGACAACGCCATCAACGCCCGGGCCGATTACTTTGAAAAACGTGAGCAAGACCCGGCCTTCAGCGGCTTCCATCGCCTCGAATACAGCCTGTTCCAGCAACGCAGCCTTGATGGCCTGGGGCCGATTGCGCAGCGCCTGGTCACCGATGTCACCCGCCTCAAACAGCAGTTGCTGGCGCAGTCGCTGCCGCCGGAACAACTGGTGAGCATCGTGGTGCGCAACCTCAACAGCCTGGCGGATGTACGCGCCATCAGCGGTGAAGAAGAGCGCTACAGCCATGTCGACCTGAATGGTTTCGCCGCCAACCTGGAGGCCGCGCACAAGGTGGTCGAACTGATGCGTCCGCTGCTGACCAAGTCCGCCGCCGACCTGCTGCCGACAGTCGACAGCGCCCTCGCCGCCTTCGATGCCGAGCTCCAGGGCTTCAAGCTCGACAAAGGCTACGCCACGTATGACAGCGTTACCGCCGATCAGCGCAAGCAGATCGCCGACAAGGCCAAGGCTCTGGCCGCCGCACTCGATGGAATCGACCCCGCCCTTGGCCTTTCCGGCCTGCAGTGAAGACGACCGCACACATGAGTGATTCAGAACAGTTTTCAGCACAACGTCGCCGTGTCCTCCTGGGCATGGCCGCCACCGGTGCCGCCATCGCCGGCAGCACCCTGACCTGCCCGGCCATGGCGGCCGCCGCCGAGCAAGTCACCACCGCACCGCGCAGCGACAAGACCCAGGACCACCACGATTTTTTCGGCCAGCACCAGAGCGGCATCGTCACCCCACGCCCGGCCTGCGGCATGCTCGTGGCGTTCGATGTCCTGGCCAGCGACCGCGAAGACCTGGAGCGCCTGTTCCGCACCTTGAACGAGCGCATCGGCTTCCTGATGACCGGCGGCACCGTACCCCAGGTCGACCCGAAGCTGCCGCCCACCGATTCCGGCATCCTCGGCCCGGTGGTCACGCCGGATAACCTGACCATCACCGTGTCCGTCGGCGCATCGTTGTTCGATGAGCGCTTCGGCCTGGCCGCCGTCAAACCCAAGCGCCTGATCCGCATGGTGGGCTTCCCCAACGATGCGCTGGAACCGGCGCAGTGCCACGGCGACCTGAGCCTGCAATTCAGCTCAAACACCCCGGACACCAATATCCACGCCCTGCGCGACATCGTGAAAAACCTGCCCGACCTGCTGCTGGTGCGCTGGAAGCAGGAAGGCAGCGTGCCGCCCCAGGCACCGGCCAAGCCCGGCGAACCGGCACAAAGCGCGCGCAACTTCCTGGGTTTCCGCGACGGCTCGGCCAACCCCAACTCCAACGACAACAAGGCCATGGACCAAATTGTGTGGGTCCAACCCGGCAGCGACGAACCGAGCTGGGCGGCCCATGGCAGCTATCAGGCGGTGCGCATCATCCGCAACTTCGTCGAACGCTGGGACCGCACGCCGCTGCAAGAGCAGGAAAGCATCATCGGCCGCGTGAAGACCAGCGGCGCGCCCATGGATGGCCAGAAAGAATCCCAGGTGCCCGACTACAGCAAGGACCCGGAAGGCAAGCTGACCAAGCTCGATGCCCATATCCGCCTGGCCAACCCGCGCACCCCGCAGACCCAGGCCAACCTGATCCTGCGTCGGCCGTTCAACTACTCCAACGGCGTCAATAAAAACGGTCAGCTGGACATGGGGCTGTTGTTCATCTGCTACCAGGCTGACCTGGAGAAAGGCTTTATCAGCGTGCAAACCCGGCTCAACGGCGAACCCTTGGAGGAATACCTCAAGCCGGTCGGCGGCGGGTATTTCTTCACCTTGCCGGGGGTCACGGGGCCCAAGGATTTCATCGGGCGCACGCTGCTCGCTGCAACGCCTTTTCAAACCACTGCCCACACCTAAAACAAACCAGAGCGGAACACGTCCCATGAAGAAGTCGACTATCGCGTTGTCGTTGTTAATGACCCTTTCGCCGCTGGCAGCGTTTGCCGCTACCGCGCCGTTGGACCTGGTAGGCCCGGTGTCGGACTACAAGATCTACGTCACCGAAGAAATCGGCGAACTGGTCACCCAGACCCAGGCGTTCACCGACGCCATCAACCAAGGCGACCTGGCCACCGCCAAGAAGCTCTACGCGCCGACCCGTGTGCACTATGAGTCCATCGAGCCGATCGCCGAGCTGTTCAGCGACCTGGATGCATCGATTGACTCCCGGGTCGATGACCACGAAAAAGGCGTGACCGCCGAAGACTTCACCGGTTTCCACCGCATCGAGTACGCGCTGTTCTCCCAGAACACCACCAAAGGCCTGGAAGCCCTGACGGCCAAGCTCAACACTGACGTCAACGACCTGAAAACCCGTGTCGACGGCCTGACCTTCCCGCCGGAGAAAGTCGTCGGCGGGGCCGCTGCGTTGCTGGAAGAAGTTGCCGCCACCAAGATCTCCGGTGAAGAAGACCGCTACAGCCACACCGACCTGTATGACTTCCAGGGCAACATCGACGGTGCGAAGAAAATCGTCGACCTGTTCCGTGGCCAGATCGAGAAACAGGACAAGGCTTTCCTGGCCAAGGTCGACAAGAACTTCGCCAGCGTGGACAAGATCCTGGCCAAGTACAAGACCAAGGACGGCGGCTTCCAGACCTACGACAAGGTCAAGGAAAACGACCGCAAGGCGCTGGTGGGCCCGGTCAACACCCTGGCCGAAGACCTGTCGACCCTGCGCGGCAAGCTGGGCCTGAACTGATACGACCTCCCGCGCCTGGCGCGGGAGGTCGTCGGCTCAACGGGTTGGCTCGAAGCCGTTCAGTGGCGTGCCGAAAGGCGCGCCGCTGCGCGGGTCAATCGCATACCAGCGGCCGTTGTATGGCGTGGCGTGCATGTCGACCTCCCGATAACGCCCCGCCTTGCCCGCTGTCGGTGTCACCACGGGCGCCTCCGCGCCGCTCGCCTGCCCGGCTGCAACCAGCAGATACGCACGCAATTTCTCCTCGGCGGTCACCAGGTGTGGGACCGTCTTGCCCCACTTCATTGCCCCACCCGCCAGCAACGCCGGCAGTTTTACCAGTCCCTTGGTCGCGGCATTGATCATCTGCGGGTAACCATCCAGCGGGTTCAGCGCCGCACTGGTAAACAAACCGGACTGCTTGATGAAGTCAAATGCTCGATCGCTGAAACTCGCTCCAGCTTTCACCTGGGGCACTGCAATCGCCGATGGCTTGAGTCGTGTAACAAGCTGGGTCAGGCGGCTGGGCACCAGGGCCCTGGCAGAGCGGATCAGCGCCCGGGCCTGGCTACCCGCACCAATGGCCACGCCGACTACATCCAGTGCCAGGTTGGTCAGACCTGCGCTGATATTGCCTTGTTTGAACTCCTGATACGCCCCCACGAACGGCACGAACCCCAATAGAAAGGCATGATCGCGTGCCCGCGCCTCACGATGCTTCTCCAGCGGCAGTGACTCGCTTGCGCGTTGCAACATGCTTTCGGTGGGCTCGTAAAAGTTGTCCTGGGCGATCCTGTTGACGATGCTCGCTGTTTTTCGCGAACTGTAGGTGTCCGGGACGAACGATTCCGGCGTATGGCTGAGAGGTAATTCTCGCGCAGCAAATGCGCCGCCCAACGCCGACACGATCACCGCCTGGAACGCTGGGTTGGGATCAGGATGGGAGCCGTTGGCATAGGCGTCCAAATCAAGGTTCATCTGCGCGCCGCGCACCACCGGTAAATACACCAGGCCGTGGGGTGATGGAAAACCCTCGCGGTGAATGACGCCGTCGAGCTCCATCGCGTCGGTTAGATCCGTACGCTTGATGATCTTGCCGTTGGCGAACACCTCGAAATGCACGACCGTGGGTCCATGCTCAACGCGCATCAGGGTGCCGTGGCGCGCCCTGCTGGCGTCTTTGAGTGCGTCGGTCTCCTTGGCCTGGATCTCCCCGGTTTCCCGGCGCAAGGTGAAAAGTTCGACCTTGCCCAGTTCAAGCAACTTGCGATCCTCCAGAGGCAACTCGGCAAACATCAGCTTAAGCTTGGTGGCGTACGCGTCCTGGAGCTTCTTCCGGTGCTGGAGCACCGAGTTTTCCAGCAACTTATCCATCTCGGGCAGACGGCGAATACGTGTATCGAGCCTGGCCCGCGCCGCCTCGGTTACCTGGGGGGGCCGCGCGTGCTGGTAAGGCGTTTTCGCCGCCGCCGGGAAAGCAGGCATGTCGTCACTGAGCACCCATTTGCCCGGTGCCAGGTCGCCGGTCATATAGGTCTCCACCAACGAGCGGGTGCGCGGTTCCGAGATCGGCAGGTTGCGACGATCCTCTGCACTGGCCACATGCACGGTCATGCCTTCCAGTTCGGCCTGGGTGATACCAGGAAGCACGCGCAGCAATTCCTTGATCGCCAGCGCCTTGCGCGTCGGCAGTTCACTGCTCGCAGCCGTGAAGGCGGTGGCGACGTCTTCGCGCTGGCGGAAAAATACCCGCGCAGCCTCCTGGATATCCCCCGACGAGTATTCACCGTCACTGCGCTGCCTGATACAGCCGTTCAACACCCCCCAATCAGCGATGACTTTCAAGGCATTGAGTTGCATCAGCGTCGCCTGCGCGTCACTGACGGGTTCCAGGGTGGTCAAGTCGGTGACCTGCTGTTCATTCATCATCCTCGACGTCCCTGGCGCATTGTGATCGGCCAATGCGCAGCCCAGGCGCAGCTCCATCCAGGCCGGCGTGCCGATACTCACGGACTCGGGCACGTCGCGCACGAGCATTTCCGGCGCCGCCTGCGCCAGGCACACCTGGGCAGCCAACACCGCCAGCTTGGGTTCCAGGCCTTTGTTGTGCTGAAGGTGGCGCTCGATATCACGGCGTACCTGACTGAACGAGCGCCCCATGTTCGTTGGCTGGTAGATCGAATAGCCAGCCACTTCCCCGGGCTTGTCGGACATCGAGGGATCGACGTGCAGCTTGATCGCGGCGGTTACCAGTTGCTGGAGCAGCGTCCTGGGCAGCGTCGAGTTAGCGCCCTGGCCCACCTGCCAGCGCAGCGCGCCAGCCATTTGCTCGCCGAACGCCAAGGCATCCGGGCTGTCCAGCAGCCTGTCCAGGTGAGCCTGCGGGTCGGCCTGCAACGCCTGCAATGTGACCCCGGACAATGCGCTGAACCCACGAGCCAGGGGACCGCGCAGGCGGATGTCGGCCATGGTGCCCATGTGCTTTTGATCGTCTGCGGTCAAGGTGCCCGGCTTCCAGTCCCGGGGCAACAACGCGCCGTAGTCCCCCAATGGCGGCGGCGTTGGCAAGGCAGTGCGCAACCAGGCAACCAGGTTGCGCGTTTCACTCACGGTACGCGCCGAGCCCAAGCCCTTGAAATCCAGGAGCTGGCGCATGTCGTAGCGTGGCGTCGAGTACAGGGCGTTGCCCAAGGGCACGCTGAGCGCCGCCAGTGCCTCGAGCTCATCGTTCAGTTCCGGTACGGCTTCCACATAGCGGGTCAGATTCACCCAACCGCCTACCGGACTCAGGCGCTCAAGCCTGCCTTCAGACACCCTGAATGGCGCACCGGCCCAGGCAAAGCCCTCCTGCTCCAGCAGGCGAACCATTTGCGGGCACGTGACAAACCGCTGCAAACGCTCCACCGCAGCCTGGCTATGCCGGGGCAATGACGATGCCGGTGAAAGCTCGGTCTCATGATCCGACCAGTCCGTACGCGCAGTGTCCGGCAGTTCTTCAAGTTCTGCTTCAAGGCGATCGGCCAGGGCAAGGCGCTCCTCCAGTTCGCTGATCACTTGCCAGGTCTGCTCAAGGTTGCCGGCAGTGATCTGGCCGAGCCCTTGGCGCGGCAGCCACAATGCGTCGTCTGACCCGATAAAAGGCAGCCCCTGGTCCGAGGGGTCCAGCAGTTCTCGAATCGGCCTCAGGGTGCGGGAAACTTCGTTCCAGCCGGAGTTATCGGTCAGGCTGAATCTGACGGCGCTGCGTACACCATTATGGTTGGCATAACCCTCGATATGATCGCGGTGAAAGGTCAGGGTCGCAGGTTCAAGGCGCTGCTCGGCAATCCACTGTTGCAACGCTGGCCGGTTCAGCAGGTGTTGGTACAAGCGCGTTGCCATGCCCGGACTGCTGTCCGGCGGCACCTCGACCATCGTGTAGCCGCTGCTTTCAGCGGCGGCAACGCGCTCAGCCAACTGAGTGTCGGCGGCGGCAGTGCGGGCCTGATCCCGGGGAGGCAGTCGCGTCCACGGGCCAGCCGCGGCCGGCGTTGCATCGGCAGTGGATCGCCGCCTGCGCAGGGCGGGTGGTTGAGTCGGTATGGGATCAGGCGCAGCAGGCACTGCGCTGGGTGGGGTGGGAAACTCCGGAACGGATGGGCGGCTGTGAGGCAGTAGCATCAACATAGTCATCGCTCTCTCGGATGAGTCCATTAAGAATGGATCCGTCCATCCGTGAACGGTGAGAGGCACTGTAAAGACGCTTATCCCAGGCTGGATATAGGAACTGTCCGATACCCTCTACGATTGCATTGCTGATGATTTCACAAGGCGGCTTAAAGGATTCGGTACAGCAATCGCTCAATCCTCACCCGGCTGACGCGACGCAGGAACTTGCCCACCGCCTGCGGATAATCCACCAGGGTTTGCAAGTCCTGGTAACGCTCGATCCGCGTGGTGTGCTGGAAGATCTGCGCCAGTTCCGTGCGTCGCGGCTCCAGCCACTGGCCTTGGGGGTCATCGACGAGCAAGGCGTTTTCCAGGTCGAGACGAAACGCCCGTGGGTTGAGGTTGTTGCCGGTGAGCAAGGTGTAGCGCTGATCGACCCACATGCCCTTGAGGTGGTAGGTGTTGTCGCCGTCGCGCCACAGGTGCAGGTTCAACTGGCCGCTGTCGATCACCGGTTGATGACGCTTGGCAAAGCGGCGCAGGCTGATTTCATACAGGTACGGCAGTGCCGAGATCACCTTGAAGGGCTCGCTGGGCGGGATGTAGAAATCGTTGGCGGTCTTGTCGCCGACGATGATGTCGACCTTCACCCCACGCGCCAGGGCGCGGTTGATCTCCCGGGTCACCGGCAGCGGCAGGTTGAAGTACGGCGTACAGATGGTCAGTTGGTGCTGGGCGCTGGCGATCAGCTCGAGGATCACGCGGTTCAACGGGTTGTTCTTGCCCACGCCGAGCAACGGGCTGACAGACAGGTGGCCGTTGGGCAACTGCCCTGCCGTGGTGTCGTAGGCCGCGTGCTTGAGACGGCTGCGCAGGTCGCCGATGTCGTTGCGCAGGCTGCGGGTGGTCGGCGGGTTGGGCAGGTCGAGGCGGTGCACGGCCTTGGAGGTCACCAGGCCGTGTTCCACCAAGTGCTGCATGGAGTCCGCCAGGGGCTGGCTGTGGATCAGGTGGTAACGGTCGAAGCGGTATTTATCGAACTTGTGCAGGTACACGTTGTTAAGGCTGGCACCGCTGTACAACACGCTGTCATCGATCACAAAGCCCTTGAGGTGCAGCACACCGAACAGCTCGCGGGTTTGCACCGGTACGCCGTACACCGGCACTTCACTGGCATGGCGCTGCGTCATGGCCTGGTACCAGGCGCTGTTGCCCGGTTGCTTGCCGGCGCCGATCAGCCCGCGCTGGGCGCGCAGCCAGTCGACTACCACCACGATGTCCAGTTCCGGCCGTGCGGCCTTGGCGGCGTGCAGGGCGTCGTAGATCTCCTGCCCTGCCTCGTCCTGCTGCAGGTACAACGCGACGATGTAGATGCGGCGGGTGGCCGTGGCGATGTTCTCCAGCAGGCAGCGACGGAAAGCGTCAGCGCCGGACAGCACGTCAATGGCGTCGGGAGTCAGGGGAAAACCGCGCAGTTTGGGCAACAGGGAGCGTTTGAAGAACGACGGCATAAGGCTCGCAATGGGTCGAATCCGAAGAGGCCCCGAGCTTACACCATGGGGGTGCTCAGGTCTTGCAGTGGCAGAGAGTAAAATTCTTGTTGACCAAGAAGAACGATCGTTCTACTTTTCAAGCCATGAACGATATGACTCATAACGAAACACGCGACATTATCCTCGACGTCACCGAGAAGTTGATCTATCGCCACGGCATCGCCGCCACCGGCATGGACTTCCTGGTGAAAACCGCCGGCGTCTCGAGAAAAAGCATTTACCGTTACTTCGCCAATAAAGATGAGCTGGTGATCGCGGCCCTGCAGCGCCGTGACGAGCGCTGGATGCACTGGCTGCGCGGCGAAGTGGAGCGCGTCGATGGCAGCGGCGCACGCTTGCTGGCGCTGTTCGACGCGCTCAAGGCCTGGTTCGGCTCGGCGGATTTTCGCGGTTGCGCCTTTATCAACACCAGTGGCGAAACCGGCGACCCGCACGACCCGGTCCGCCTGCTGGCCAAGGCCCATAAACAGAAACTGTTCGAGTACGCATTCGAACTGTGCCAAGCACATGGTACCCCCGCCCCCGAACGGCAGGCCGCGCAACTGCTGATCCTGATCGATGGCGCCATTACCGTTGCCCTGGTCATGGGTGATTCAACAGCTGCCGATAATGCGCAATGCATGGCGCGAACGTTATTGGGACTGTGAACGCACCCGCCTGGCAACTTTCGATAACGCTGTATGGTTTTAAGGAGCCGCCTGATGTCATCTACCGCAGAAACACGTCCGCCCTTGCCGCCGTTTACCCGTGAATCGGCGATTGAAAAAGTGCGCCTGGCCGAAGACGGCTGGAATTCCCGCGACCCGCACCGGGTGTCGCTGGCTTACACCCTGGACACGCAATGGCGTAACCGTGCCGAATTCGCCCATGACCGCGAAGAGGCCAAGGGTTTTCTCACGCGCAAATGGGCCAGGGAGCTGGATTATCGGCTGATCAAGGAGCTATGGGCCTTTACCGACAACCGCATCGCCGTGCGCTATGCCTACGAATGGCACGACGACTCGGGTAACTGGTTCCGCTCCTATGGCAATGAGAACTGGGAATTCGACGAGAACGGCCTGATGGCCAATCGTTTCGCGTGCATCAACGACCTGCCGATCAAGGAGAGCGAACGCAAGTTCCACTGGCCGCTGGGACGGCGCCCGGATGATCATCCGGGGTTGTCCGAACTCGGGCTTTGACTGAAGCCGCAAGCTTGAAACTTCAAGCTTGCGGCTCATTGCTCAATCCTGATTGAGGCCCACCCGATACAGCACGCCATCGTCCTCATCCGTCAGCACATACAGAAAGCCATCCGGCCCCTGCCGCACATCGCGAATGCGTGCCTTCAAGCCGCCCAGCAAGCGCTCCTCATGGATAACCTTGTCGCCATCGAACTGCAGACGAATCAGTTCCTGGCTGGCCAGCGCACCGATGAACACGTTGTGCTGCCACGCCTTGAACCGGTCGGCGTCGTAGAAGGCCATGCCACTGATGGCCGGTGATTTCTCCCACACATGGTGGGGCGCTACGGTGCCTTCTGCGGTCTTGCCCTTGGCCTCGGGAATCGGTGTCAGCGAATAGTTGATGCCGTGAGTCGCCAGCGGCCAGCCGTAGTTCTTGCCGCGCTCGATAATGTTGATTTCATCACCGCCGCGCGGCCCGTGTTCGTTTTCCCAGAGCGTGCCACTCCATGGGTTCAGCGCCAGCCCTTGCGGATTGCGCTGGCCGTAGGACCAGATCTCGGAACGTACCCCGGCTTGACCGACAAACGGGTTGTCATCGGGCACGCGGCCATCCGGGTAGATCCGTACGACTTTGCCCTGCAGCTTGTCCAGGTCCTGGGCGGTCGGGCGGTCGTTGTTTTCCCCCAGGGTCACGAACAGGTAGCCATCGCGGTCGAAGGCCAGGCGCGAACCGAAGTGGTTGCCGGTGGAGAGTTTCGGCTCCTGGCGCAGGATCACGTTGAAATCGGTCAAGCCACTCATGTCCTTAGCCAGGCGCCCGCGCCCCACTGCGGTGCCGGCCGTACCGCCCTTGCCACCGCCTTCGGCGTACGTCAGGTAGACCATGCGGTCCTGCTTGAAGTCCGGCGACAGCACCACATCGAGCAAACCGCCCTGCCCCTTGGCCCACACCTCAGGCACGCCGGTCAACGGCGCAGACAGCTTGCCGTCCGGACTGACAAGGCGCAGGCGCCCCGGACGCTCGGTCACCAGGAACCCTTGCTGGTCGGGTAGAAACGCCACGGCCCACGGGTGATCGAGGCCTTTGGCGATCGGGGTCGCGGTGATGCTGCCTTGTTCACTGGGGAACTGCTGCCCATCGGCGGCATAAACGGCCGTCTGCGCAAGCAGGGTGGTGGCGCACAGGGTGGCGAGCAGGGTTTTGCGTATAAACATAAGACAGCGTCCTTACCGGCGATTGCCGTTGGCATCATAGGTGGGGGCTTTGGAGTCGGTGGCTGGGCGGCTGGGGGCCGCATCGCGTTGCGGGTAGCGATTGCCGATACCACCGTTTTCCAGGGTCGGTGCGCGCGGCGTCGGCACGGTCTGAATACCACGCACCGCCGGCGTATTGGGCTGGGTGCCCTGCATGCTGTTGGGATTGGCCCGGTGGATCGGGCCGGTATTGGAATCGCTTCTGCCGGGCAGGTTTTGCGCGAGGGCAACTGGCCCAAGTGCCAGGCCCAACACCAGCACCGCGAGATGACGCACACAGCTGTTCATGACAAAGCCTCTCTGGGGCGAGGAGTACGTGCTTTCGATACCACGCTACGCCCTGGGTTCGGCTTTCGTAACTAAATAGTTTCTGATCAGGTGTAACGAGATCTGTCCGCGCATCTGCCCGGCGAAACTTTTCACGCAGCCTTCGAGTCACCAGAACACAGCTTCTTGTTAAGGAATCGCACGTATGCCACGGGCAATCTGGAAAGGCGCCATCAGTTTCGGCCTGGTTCATATTCCGGTATCGCTGGTCTCGGCCACGTCCGCCCAGGGCGTGGATTTCGACTGGCTGGACAAGCGCAGCATGGACCCGGTGGGCTACAAACGCATCAACAAGGCCACAGGCAAGGAGGTCTCCAAGGAGAATATCGTCAAGGGCGTGGCGTTTGAGAAGGGTCGCTATGTGGTGCTCAGTGAAGAGGAAATTCGCTCGGCCCACCCTAAATCGACCCAGACCATCGAGATCATCGCCTTCGTCGACAGTGACCAGATCCCGCTGCCGAACATCGACACCCCCTACTTCCTGGCCCCGGACAAACGCGGTGGCAAGGTCTACGCGCTGCTGCGCGAAACCCTGAACAAAACCCGCAAGGTCGCCCTGGCCAACGTGGTGCTGCATACCAAGCAGCACCTGGCGGCAGTGATGCCCCTGGAGTCGGCGCTGGTGCTGGTGATGCTGCGCTGGCCCGCCGAGGTGCGCGGCCTGGATGAACTGGAACTCCCCAACGACGTGACCAAACCGAGCCTGGCCAAGGGCGAGCTGGACATGGCCAAGCGTCTGGTGCAAGACATGAGTGCAGACTGGCAGCCCGAGGACTATCGCGACAGTTTTCAGGAAAAAATCATGGCGCTGGTGGCGAAGAAGGCCAAGGCCGGCAAGATCGAAGACGTCGAATCCCAGGAAGGCAGTGAGGAGCGCAAGTCGGCCGATGTGATCGATTTGACCGAGCTGCTCAAACGCAGCCTGGCCGGCAAACCGACGACGAAAAAACCGGCGGCAAAAAAAGCCGGCAAAAAGGCCTCTTGAGCCTGCCATCTACAGGAGAACCCCATGGCAAAGCCCCTGAGCGAATACAACCGTAAACGCGATTTCGAGGTCACCGCCGAGCCATCAGGCAGCTCACCGGGCCGTAAACGCAAGGCATCGGCACTGAGCTTCGTGATCCAGAAGCACGATGCGCGCAACCTGCATTATGACTTCCGCCTGGAACTGGACGGCGTGCTGCTTAGTTGGGCGGTGCCCAAAGGCCCGAGTCTGGACCCGAGCCAGAAACGCTTGGCTGTCCATGTTGAAGATCATCCCATCAGCTATGGCGGATTCGAGGGCAGTATCCCGGCCGGCCAATACGGCGCCGGCGACGTGATCGTGTGGGACCGCGGTGTGTGGAAGCCCCACGACGACCCGCACAAGGCCTATGCCGCCGGCAAACTCAAATTCACCCTGGTCGGTGAGAAGCTCTCGGGTGACTGGGCGCTGGTGCGTACGCGCCTCAAGGGCAGCGGCGACAAGGAGCAGTGGCTGCTGATCAAGGAAAAAGACCAACAGGCGCGCCCCGCCGCCGACTACGACATTGTCCAGGCCCAACCCAAAAGCGTGCTCAGCGGCGCATCCGTGGGCAAAACCAAGCCCAAACCACGCGCAAAAACACAGAAAGCCACAGCCGCCTTACCCGATCAATTCGCGCCGCAATTGGCAACCCTGGTTGACCGCGCGCCCGAGGGCGATTGGCACTACGAAATCAAGTTCGACGGTTACCGCATGCTCGCCCGCATACGCGACGGCGAGGTTCGCCTGTTCACGCGTAACGGCCACGACTGGACCGAACGCCTGCCACGCCAGGCCAAGGCCTTGCACGCCCTCAAGCTCAAGGACAGCTGGCTCGATGGCGAGGTGGTCAGCCTCAATGGTGATGGCCTGCCGGACTTTCAGGCGCTGCAAAATGCCTTTGATATCGGCCGCAGCCTGGACATTGTCTACTACCTGTTCGACGCGCCGTTTTTAAACGGCAGCGATCAGCGCCAGGCGCCGCTGGAGGAGCGTCGCGCCGCGCTCAAAGACGCCTTGTCCGGCAGCCGCAGCAAACTGCTGCGCTTCTCCGAAGCGTTTGCCGCCAACCAGCAGGATATTTTCGAAAGCGCCTGCGACCTGGCCTTGGAAGGCGTGATCGGCAAGCGCAAGGGCAGCCCCTACGTCTCCACTCGAAATACCGATTGGATCAAGCTCAAATGCCGCCTGCGCCAGGAGTTCGTGATTGTCGGCTACACCCGCCCCCAGGGTTCGCGCAGTGGTTTCGGCGCGCTGCTGCTGGCAGTCAATGACGATGGCGGGCTGGTCTACGCCGGGCGGGTGGGCACCGGGTTCGACCAGGCCTCATTGAAAAACATCTACGCCCAACTCACCCCTCTGGAGCGCAAGGCATCGCCTCTGGAAAAACCCCTCACCGCCGCCCAGGCACGGGGTGTGCACTGGGTGGAACCGCGCCTGGTCGGCGAAGTGCAATTTGCCGAGTGGACCCGCGAAGGCGTGGTGCGCCAGGCGGTCTTCGTGGGGTTGCGCACCGACAAGCCCGCAGGGCAGATCATCCATGAACAGCCGCGCACGGCAAAATCCCTCAAAGCGCTGAAAAGCCAGAAGCCCAGCAGCGGCGTGAACATCACTCACCCCGAGCGCGTCATCGACCCGCAAAGCGGCACACAAAAACAGCAATTGGCGCAGTTCTACGAAGGCATCAGCGAATGGATCCTGCCCTTCCTGCGCCATCGCCCCGTGTCCCTGCTCAGGGCTCCGGAAGGCATCGAGGGCGAGCAGTTCTTCCAGAAGCACGCGGAGCGCCTGGCGATTCCGAACATCAAGCAACTGGACCCGGCACTGGATCCAGGCCATGCGCGCCTGATGGAGATCGACACGACGAAAGCGCTGATTGGGGCCGTGCAAATGGGCACCCTCGAACTGCATACCTGGGGCGCCACCTCGGACAAGATCGAAACCCCGGACCTGTTTGTGCTGGACCTTGACCCGGACCCGGCGCTGCCCTGGAAAACCATGCTGGAAGCCGCTCAGCTCACCTTGTCGGTACTCGACGAGCTGGGGTTGGAAGCCTTCGTCAAGACCAGCGGCGGCAAAGGCTTGCACCTGGTCATACCGTTGGCGCGGCGGGATGGCTGGGACAGCGTAAAGGCCTTTGCCAAGGCCATTGCCCATTTCATGACCGAGCAACTGCCCGAGCGCTTCACCGCCACCTCCGGGCCGAAAAACCGTGTAGGCAAGATCTTTATCGATTACCTGCGCAATGCACGAGGCGCGAGCACCGTGGCGGCTTATTCGGTGCGCGCACGCCCTGGGCTGCCGGTGTCGGTGCCGGTCAGTCGCGAGGAATTGAAGGGCTTGCGCGGCGCTCAGCAATGGACGGTGGCCAACCTGCACCAACGCTTGCACGGGCTGAAGGTTGATCCTTGGGCCGGCTACGCCAATCGGCAGAAGATCAATAAAAAAATGTGGGAAAAGTTGGGCGCAAAGCCACCGGAGTGACTAACGCCCGGGTCGACTTCAAATCAGTATGAAGATGAGTGCCAGTGCCGCGAAGATCGCCCATTTTTCCAGGTAGTAACGTGTGCGGTTGCGTTTTTTCAGCTCTTTACCACGCAAGCGAATCTTGTACAGCCGGTTAAACGCGCGATTGAGCCCGCCGGTCTTGTCGCCTGCATCGTTGGGCGAGCCTGCAGCGGCCATGACGTTACGACTGAACCAACGGTTGAACGTGGCAGCCCAGCGATATTTCATCGGCCGCTCGATATCGCAAAACAGGATGATGCGGTTCTGCTGCGTGGTGTTTTCGGCGTAGTGGATGTAGGTCTCGTCAAACATCACTGCCTCACCGTCACGCCAGTAATAGTTCTCGCCGTCCACATTGATATAGCAGCCCGGATCATTCGGGGTCACCAGACCCAAGTGATAACGGTACGAACCGGCGTAGGGGTCACGGTGGCGCACCAGCTTGGAACCCGGTGGCAACTCGGCGAACATTGCCGCCTTGATCGAGCCGATGCCCTGCAACAGCTCGGTGGTACGCGGGCATAGTTTCATCGCCGAAGGATGGCTTTCGCCGTACCATTTCAGGTAAAAGCGCTTCCAGCCAGACTTGAAGAACGAGTTGAAACCTACATCGTTGTACTGGTCCGAGCGCTTGATTTCACCCATCTGCATGAGGTTCAGGCCCTCCTCGCGAATCTCCTTCCAATGCGCCTCAAGGGGGCTCAAGTCAGGAAAGTCACTGGGTGACAGGTAGGGGCGGCCGGGTAGCCTGGAGCACAGGTACAGCAAGCAGTTGATCGGGGCCAGGAAGGTCGAATGATCACTGAGTTGGCGGCCCAGCTTATGCCGCACCCGACCACGCAGGTGTACATACGCAATGGAGGCAACGTAGAGAACAACAATGATGAGTTTCAAGGAATTTCGTCACATGTCAGAAGAAAACAGGCTGCTCCTGCGCGCCCACAACGGCTGAGGATGGATAGCAGCGTCTGAAATCACAATTCACACAATTGGCACGACCGGCTGAGTAATGTCCCGATACGTGGTCCGTGGCAGTTATTTAGCCACAGTTTGTAACCAAAAGTTAATCAAGAATTGTGAAAACCTGTCTAGTGAATGTGCCAGGCAGACGCCTTGACGGGCAGGCCTTGGGGCACGGCAACCACCGATCATCGAACGGCGAAAGATGGTAAAAGGCTGCACCGCCGGCAACGTCCGGCAATTACCCCTCAGCAAAAAGGAATTTGTATGTCAGCCCTTTCAGATCCGGATAGTCAAGCCCTTCAAGGCGCCTGGGAGCAAACCTCACTCGAAGACAGTGGCGTACTCAATCCCATCGATGCCCACAGCGCTCCGGGTGCTTTAACCACCATCAGCGGCGACCGCTTCGAAGTGAAGACCGTCAGTGGCGAGGTGTTGTTGGCGGGCCGGTTTTTCCTCGACAGCAGCACGGTTCCCAAAAGCATTACCTGGGTGGACGCCCTGGGCGATGACGCCGGTAAGCACCTGCCCGCCAGTTATCGCCTTGAGGGGGATTCATTTGTGTTCATTGCTGCGGATGAAGGTATGCCCAGGCCCATCGTGTTCAGTACCGGCCCAGGCCAAACCATGCGCACTTTCGTGCGCCGCGCTTGATGCTGTGCGCCATCCGAACGCGCGACAGCATTTTCACAAAGCCTTCACTTTCAGCCCTATAGGGTGAAGCCTACCTACTCCAGTAAATCCCTTGGCCCGCCAGTGCGCGGTTTTTTTTTGCCTGGTGCGAATCGGCTCAGGCGGGACGCCTGGTGGCGGCCAGCGTGAAGCACAGGGGCAACTGGGCAGGCTGGTGCTCGTACTGGTCGTAAAGTTCTTCGCGATTGGAGTGGGCATATTCCTGCAGATGGTCGATCTGCAATTGCGCAGCAATCGCCGCGCTCACCACATCCCCCAGGGTGTGCACATACCAATAGGAGGTCGGCCCCGCCACTTCGCCCTGCCCCTCATAGACAATCGACTCCTGCAGCACAAAAGGCTCACGCTGGAAGTAGGAACTGGCCGGCAACAGTGGGTCTGGCGCGCGCGGGTCGAACATTTCCAGAAACGGGTGGGTTTCATACATCACCAGCGTGCCACCGGGTTTCAAGGTCCTCGCAACATGGCGCATGAACAGCGCCACATCCGGCATCCAGCCCAGCACGCCGATGGTCACCAAGGCAATGTCGAAGCGCTCGTGCAAGCGGGATGGCAACTGGTGGATATCGCTTTCGATGAATTCCGGGTTGTGGGGCGAAACGTCGGCAAGCTCACGGGCCTGCTGCAGGAACGCCCGGGATTGATCCACACCGACCACCGAGCACGCGCCCAGGCCAAACAGCGACAGGCTTTCGCGACCGTTATTGCAGCACACCTGCACTACCTCTTTGCCGGCAACGCCGATGTCTTGCAACAGCCCGGTAAGGGTGGGGTCCAGGCACGAAAACCCAGGGTCGCGGACCCCGTTAAGCAGGGCGCTCCAGGTCTCGGTGGTTTTATGCAGGTCGGCGGATTGATCCCAGGCGTCCTTGTTGCAGGCAATCGCCTGTTGAGCTGAGGGCATGTCCATTGCGTCTCCAGATAAGTCATACGGCGAGGCAAAGAAAATAAGCCACAAGCCCGCAGATTAAAACCCCAGCAGCAGGCGAAACTAAATGAACTGCGCGCAGGTCACTAGCGCAATGAGTGTTCAGCCTTTGAACGCCCCCTGCGAAGTCCTGATCGTGGCCAAACACGCCGACCTGCGTAATACCCTGTCCCTGGACAGCCTGAATTTTTTCCTGGCGGATGTGCGCGACGGCCTCGGTCCATACCTGGCCATCTATCTGCTGGCGGTGCACAAGTGGGATCCGGCCAGTATCGGCGTAGTCATGACCCTGGCAGGTATCGCCGCGCTGATCACCCAGGGCCCGGCGGGTGCCCTGATCGACCGCACACGCAGCAAACGCGCTGTGATTGCCGTTGCCGCCCTGCTGGTGACCGGCAGTTGCCTGCTGCTGCCCTTCGTCAGTTCATTCAGCCTGGTTGCCTTGACCCAGGCGGCCAGTGCCATCGCTGCCTCGGTGTTCGCCCCGGCGATCTCCGCAATTTCCCTGGGCATTACCGGGCCACGTGCGTTCACCCGGCGCACCGGGCGCAACGAAACCTTCAACCATGCCGGCAACGCTGTGGCGGCGCTGTTGGCCGGCGGCCTGGCGTACCTGTTCGGACCCGTGGTGGTGTTCTACCTGATGGCCTTTATGGCAGTGGCCAGTGTCGTCGCGGTCAGTTGCGTCTCCGCCAAGGCGATCGACCATGAGGTGGCCCGGGGCTTCGACCCTGCCCACCACAGCGACCATGAGCAGCCGTCCGGCATTGCGGTCTTGCTGGCCAACCGGCCGTTATTGCTGTTTGCCGTCTGCTGCGCCCTCTTCCACCTGGCCAATGCGGCGATGCTGCCACTGGTCAGCCAGAAGCTCTCGCAGATCAACCTGCAGATGGCCACGCCGCTGACCTCGGCCTGTATTGTCGCCGCACAATTGGTGATGGTGCCGATGGCCTGGCTGGTGGGCAGCAAGGCCGACGTGTGGGGGCGCAAGCCGCTGTTGCTGTTCGGCTTCATGATCCTGCCGCTGCGTGGCGTGCTCTATACCCTGTCCAGCGATCCCTACTGGCTGGTGGCCGTGCAGATGCTCGACGGTATCGGCGCGGGGATCTTCGGTGCGCTGTTCCCGGTGATCGTCAAGGACCTGACCCAGGGCACCGGGCGTTTCAACGTCAGCCTGGGGGCGCTGTCCACCGTATTTGGGCTGGGCGCGGCCTTGAGCAGCAGCCTGGCCGGTTTTGTGGTGCAGCAGGCCGGCTACAATGCGGCCTTCCTCACCCTGGCCGGGGTGGCGGGCGTCGCGTTGGCGCTGTTATGGCTGGCGATGCCGGAGCCCCTGGCAAAACCCATCTTCGCGCCTCACGCATCTGCGGCCTGATATAAGCGACACTGTGCGCCGAACCCAAACAGCAAATGGAGTTGCCCCTATGAAGAAATACTTCCTGTATCCGCTACTGCTTCTGCTCGCAGGATGCAGCACGGGGCCCTATCTGCATCCGGAGTCGACGGTGGGCAGCAACGCCCTACTTTCGCGCACCTGCCCCGGCCCGAAAGCGGCGATGAGCTATGCCCCACTGGCAGAAGAACTCAACTGGGTTCATGTGCTGGTCTATGTTGCGCCACCCGGCACATCCAGCTGGCCGGGTAACCAGCGCTCAACCGCTGCTGAACTGCGCCTGTTCGGACGGCTCTACCCATCCAATAACACAGCAGCCGTCAAACAGGCCGACCCGACGCTTTGGGTCAGTGCAGCGTCGCCCGTTGTCACGGTCACCCTGGCGAATGGGCAAAGCTATCCTGTCACCATTGAACAACTCAAAACCGGTTTCGACCCCAGGAAAACATTCCACAGCGGGTTCAAAGGGACAGCGTTGGGCCAAGGCGACATGGATGATTTCACGCTTACCTTCCCGGACATATTCGTCAACGGTGAAAAAGTCCCTATGGCCCCGATTCACTTCAAGAAACGCGAAGAGCGTTATGCGCCTGTGTTTAATTGCTGACGGGCCGGGTTTCTGGCGCTCAGCCGACTCTGTTATCGTGCGTCCTTCGACCGCAATGGAAGCATCGAAGAATGAATTCCTGGAAGACGCTGGCAATCGCCCTCATGGCATCGATCAGCACCAACGCTATGGCATGGTATGTGGAGAACCCGGTCGAGAGAGCGCTGAGCGCCACCACCCTGTTCCCGACCATTGTCCTCGGCGGGACCACGGCATTTACGGTCTACTCGCCCTCAGTAATGAAAAAAGCGAAGGATGATGCCCTTGCATTCATTGGCTCCGAGGGCGAAATTCGCGGCGCTCAGTTTGAGCAGGCATCACTACACTACCGCTCGGCCCCTCACACGCGCCCCATGACCGACATGCAGCTCGCGCAGGCAATCGCAACAACTTACTGAGCGCGGCTTCGTCGAGAATGGCTTGCCACATTCAAAGCGCTGAACATCCGTCGTCGGCCGCCATACAACTGTCGCCTGACATATGCGACAATGCGCGCCAAATTCCAACACACATCCCCCATTTTTTGCTCAGCGACCGGGTTTCGCGCCTTGATGTCGCTGTTGATGCATGCCTGAAGGCTCCTGCCGCCACGCTCGCAACCCATTGATAGGTAAAGTAATTGATCTCCACAGCTAACATCACCATGCAGTTCGGCGCCAAGCCGCTCTTTGAGAACGTCTCGGTCAAGTTCGGCGCCGGCAACCGGTATGGTCTGATCGGTGCCAACGGTTGCGGCAAGTCGACCTTCATGAAAATCCTCGGCGGCGACCTCGATCCGTCCGGCGGACAGGTCATGCTGGAGCCGAATGTGCGCCTGGGCAAGCTGCGCCAGGACCAGTTCGCCTACGAAGAATTCACCGTGCTCGACACCGTGATCATGGGGCACGAGGAGCTGTGGAAGGTCAAGGCCGAGCGCGACCGTATCTACTCGCTGCCGGAAATGAGCGAAGACGACGGCATGGCCGTGGCCGAGCTGGAAACCGAATTCGCCGAGATGGACGGCTACACCGCCGAATCCCGTGCCGGTGAACTGCTGCTGGGCCTGGGTATTCCCCTGGAACAGCATTTCGGCCCGATGAGCGAAGTGTCCCCCGGCTGGAAACTGCGTGTGTTGCTGGCCCAGGCGCTGTTCTCGGACCCGGAAGTGCTGTTGCTCGACGAACCGACCAACCACTTGGACATCAACACCATCCGCTGGCTGGAAAACATCCTGACCCAGCGCTCCAGCCTGATGATCATCATCTCTCACGACCGTCACTTCCTGAACAGCGTGTGCACCCACATGGCTGACCTGGACTACGGCGAGCTGCGCCTGTTCCCGGGCAACTACGACGAGTACATGACCGTGGCGACCCAGTCCCGCGAGCAACTGCTGTCGGACAACGCCAAGAAGAAAGCGCAGATCTCCGAGCTGCAGTCCTTCGTCAGCCGCTTCTCGGCCAACGCCTCGAAAGCCAAGCAGGCGACGTCCCGTGCCAAGGCGATCGACAAGATCCAGCTGGCCGAGGTCAAGCCTTCGAGCCGCGTGAGCCCGTTTATCCGTTTCGAACAAACCAAAAAGCTGCACCGCCAGGCGGTCATCGTCGAGCGCATGGCCAAAGGTTTCGACGGCAAGCCGCTGTTCAAGGACTTCAGCTTCCAGGTTGAAGCCGGCGAGCGCGTGGCGATCATCGGCCCGAACGGTATCGGCAAGACCACCCTGCTGCGCACCCTGGTCAACGAACTGACCCCGGATGCCGGCAGCATCAAGTGGACCGACGCCGCGGAACTGGGCTACTACGCCCAGGACCACGCCAGCGACTTCGAAAACGACATGAGCCTGTTCGACTGGATGGGCCAGTGGACTCAAGGCGAGCAAGTGATCCGTGGCACCCTGGGGCGCATGCTGTTCTCCAACGACGAGATCCTCAAGTCGGTCAAGGTGATCTCCGGTGGTGAGCAAGGCCGCATGCTGTTCGGCAAGCTGATCCTGCAAAAGCCGAACGTGCTGATCATGGACGAACCGACCAACCACTTGGACATGGAATCCATCGAGGCGCTGAACCTGGCGCTCGAGAACTACCCGGGCACGCTGATCTTCGTCAGCCACGACCGTGAGTTCGTATCGTCCCTGGCCACCCGCATCATCGAGTTGAGCGCCAACGGCGTGATCGACTTCAGCGGCACTTACGACGATTACCTGCGCAGCCAAGGCGTGGTGTTCTAACAGTAGCGACCTGAAACCCTGGGAGCATGCTTGTTGTGGCGAGGGAGCTTGTTGTGGTGAGCAGGCTTGCCCCGCTCACCACAACAAGCCCGCTCGCCACAGTAAGCCGGTTTCTCAGCCAAAGTAGTTAGCCTGCTTCCTTTTCCCCCAAGCCCTTGCCATGATGCGTTCACCGCCCGCCCGCGAACGAGTGCCCATGTCCAACGCCTCCTCCTCCCTGTCGATCACCCTGCAGATCGTCTCCATCGTCTTCTACACCTTCATCGCCTTTATCTGCATCGGCCTGCCGATTGCGGTAATCCCGGGCTATGTCCATGAGCAACTGGGCTTCAGCGCGGTGGTGGCCGGGATTACCATCGGCTCGCAGTACCTGGCAACTCTGCTCAGCCGTCCCATGGCCGGGCGCATGTCCGACAACGTCGGCACCAAGCGCGCGATTGTGCTGGGGCTGGCGGGCATCCTGGTCAGCGGTGTGTTGACGTTCTTCGCCACCCTGGTGGACAGCCTGCCCAGCCTGAGCCTGGGGATTCTGATACTCGGCCGGCTGTTGCTGGGCGTGGCCCAAGGCCTGATCGGCGTGGGCACCATCAGTTGGTGCATGGGCCAGGTCGGGGCGGAGCACACGGCGCGGTCGATTTCGTGGAATGGCATTGCCTCCTACGGCGCCATCGCCATCGGCGCGCCACTCGGAGTGGTGATGGTCGCCGAATATGGCTACACCAGCCTGGGTATCGCGCTGTCGGTATTGGCGGCGCTGGGCCTGGTGCTGATCCGCAATAAACCCTCGGTGCCGGTGGTACGCGGCGAGCGCCTGCCGTTCTGGGCGGTGTTCGGGCGCATTGCACCCTTTGGTGCCAGCCTGTGCCTGGCGTCCATCGGCTACGGCACCCTGACCACCTTTATCACCCTGTATTACCTCAATCGCGGCTGGGCCGGCGCGGCGTACTGCCTCACGGTGTTTGGCGTGTGTTTTATCCTCTCGCGGCTGCTGTTCATCTCCGCGATCAGCCGGTTTGGCGGCTTCAGGGCGGCGATTGCCTGCATGATCATCGAGACCCTGGGCCTGACGCTGCTGTGGCTGGCACCCTCCACCGGCGTAGCCTTGATCGGTGCAGGGCTGACCGGCTTTGGCTTGTCGCTGGTGTACCCGGCGCTGGGCGTGGAGGCCATCAAGCAGGTGCCCAACAGCAGCCGCGGTGCGGGCCTGAGTGCTTATGCGGTGTTTTTCGACCTGGCCCTGGCGATTGCCGGGCCGTTGATGGGCGCCGTGGCGTTGAACCTGGGTTACAGCTGGATCTTCTTCTGCGCAGCGCTGTTATCGGTCACGGCGCTGGGCGTGACCTTGCTGCTCAAGCGCCGCGCTTACTGATCGGCGGTCTGCAAACCGGCGCGGGTAGCCTGGCCGAGGGTGTGGGTGAAAAAACGCCCGGCCTCGGAGATCAGGTCGCGGTGGATGCCTTCGCGGTCGACGCCATCGGCATCGGTGCAGATCGCCGGCATCGCGGCCAGTTGGTCGCTGTCACACGGCGCCATGAACACGAAGTGCCCTGCCCCCGCCAGCAGCTTGAAGTCCGGTGGCTCCGGCAGTTTGCGTGCCAGGGCGGCGGCGTTCTTGTCGACCGCCACCAGCTTGTCGCCGTCGCCGCTGTAGAGCAGCACCGGCACATGCACATCGGCCAGGGTGTGGCGGCCGAACATCAGGCTCAACGGCGCCATCAACATCAAGGCATGAATGCGCGGGTCGGATTGCGGTTGCAGGTCGTCACGGTCCACCACCAGTTCGCCCTTGGTGGTACAGGCATCACGATCTTCGGGGCGTTCCTGGCAATAGCGACGCAGGCGGTCGAAGTCCGGCTTGGCCCCCGCCAGGATCAACGCGGTTTCGCCACCGGCCGAATAGCCGATAACGCCCACCTGATCGACGTTGACGAACGGCGACAGCATCGGGTCGCCCAGGGTCGCGGTGATCGCTTCGGAAATCTGGATCGGCCGGCCGTACAGGTTACTCACCGTGCCCAGGCGGCTGTGGTCCTTGTAGTTATCGCCGGGATGCAACACCGCGACCACCACAAAGCCTTTGCGCGCCAGGGAAGTGGCCAGGTCATGCAGGGCCAGCGGCGTACCGGTGTTGCCATGGGACAGCATCAGCATCGGAAAGCGGCCAATGGCGATCTTGGAATCTTCGCTGGCGGCGACGTGATAGGGACCCAGTTGCGTGCTGTGTTCATCGTCGGTGGACGGGTAGAAGGCCACGGCTTTCATCGGCTGCAGGTCCAGCGGGTCGAGAAAGGTCATGCGATGGAAGCCCACACTCCAATGGGGGTGCGGCGCGGGCGCGGCGTGCACTGAAATCAGGCCGCCGAGCAGGGAAAGAACCATAACGGCACAAAGACGCATCATGAGGATGTCCACCTTTGCTGCGTGACCACGTTCAACACCCGCGGCATGTCTATATGAAAAGTCCATGGTTCAAGGCACTCGCATCGGGTGATAAACCCATGCTTGCATAACCTGGGCCAACGTAATGACAGCGGGTAAACGAAAAAACTCCGTATTCCGGTCGTTTCAGGCGACAAGAATACAGAGTTTAGGCGCCCGGCTTCGGATTGAAACCGAGCAGAGGCGAAATTTACACAAGCCTTACGCAGCAGCGAACAATTGTTCGTTGATGAGCACGTTGGCGTCGCTCAAGGCCTTGCTGCGGAACTCATCGCCATAGGCCAGGCCATGGGCGCGGACGAATTCGATGTCGGTAATGCCGAGGAAGCCCAGCATCACTTTGAGGTATTCCTCGTGGGCCACACCGGTTGCCTGGCCAACATGCAGGCCGCCGGAGGTGGACACAATGATGACTTTCTTGTTACCGCACAGGCCTTCAGGGCCTGCTTCGGTGTAACGGAAGGTCTGTCCGGCAACGGCGATGCGGTCGATCCAGGCTTTCAACTGGGTTGGAATGGTGAAGTTGTACATCGGCGCACCGATCACCACGGCGTCGGCGGCAAGGAATTCGGCCAGGCTGTTGGCACTCAGGTCGGCCTCGTGCTGTTGTGCGGCGTCACGCAGCTCGGCGGCGGTGCCCAGGGCGCCCAGGGTCGCGCCGGAGAAGTGGTTGATGCCTTCGCTGGCGAGGTCACGGTAGGTCACTTCCACACCCGGCTCGGCCGCCTGCCAGGCCTTGACCACGCCAGTGCTGAGCTGACGGGAAGCCGAGTTGTCGCCGAGGATGCTGGAATCGATGTGCAACAGTTTCATGGTGGATCTCCGAGTGTGGGATCGACAGTGGCGATCAGATGGAGGGGATGCTACGCATGAAACCAATAGTCGATAAGACGCCTGAAATGCGATAGTTTGTCCCACTGACAGGACAATAGGCTGACCATGCAAGACCTCAACGACCTCTACTATTTTGCCAAAGTCGTCGAAGCCGGTGGCTTTGCGGCGGCCGGGCGGCTGTTGGGCATTCCCAAGTCGCGGCTGTCGCGGCGCATTGCCGAGCTGGAAGAGCGCCTCGGCGCGCGCCTGCTGCAACGCACCACGCGGCAACTGACCCTGACCGCCGTCGGCGAGCGCTACCTGCGCCATTGCCAGGCGATGCTGCTGGAAGCAGAGATGGCCGACGAGGCCGTCGCCAGCATGTCCAGTGAACCGCGCGGGCGGCTGAGGGTGACGTGCCCGGTGGGGCTGGCGCAAAACATAATGCCGGATGTGGTTGCGGGTTTTCTGGCTGCCCACCCCCAGGTGCAGCTGGAGATGACCCTGGTCAACCGCCGTGTCGACCTGGTAGCCGAAGGCATCGATGTGGCGCTGCGCGTGCGCGAACTGGGCGATGAAGACCCGCTGCTGGTCACCAAGCGCCTGCGCCCCGCCCAGACGGCCCTGGTCGCCAGCCCGAACTTTTTGCACGGTCGGCACATCAACACCCTCGACGACCTCAAGCAACTGCCGATACTCGGCGCGCTGGAAGCAGACCGCATGGTGCACCAACGCATCCTCGATCCTGAAGGCACCCCCCACGACCTGGTGATGGAAGCGCGCCTGGGCGTCGATGACTTCAACGTACGCAAGGCCAGCGCCATCATGGGCCTGGGCTTTACCGTGCTGCCGCTGATGTACTGCGAAGAAGAACTGGCCAGCGGCCGGCTCGTACAGTTGCTGCCGGAGTGGTCATTGCCGGGCGGCTGGCTGCAGGCCGTCTACCCGCATCGCCGCGGCGTGCTGCCGGCGATTCGCGCCTGGATCGATTACCTGGAAGAAGGCTTCAAAAGCTGCGGAGACCGCCTGCTATGAAAATGACCGAAGCACAGGTCGCGACGTTCTGCCTGAGCCTGCCCGGCGCGCGGGAAGACTACAAATGGGGCGGCGTGCGGGTGTTCTCGATCGCCGGCAACAAGATGTTCGCCCTGCAGAATCTGCGCGGCGACTCGCTGGCGTTCAAGGTCGACAAGGACTTGTTCCTCGGCCATGTGGACCGTCCCGGCATCCACCCGGCGCCGTACCTGGCACGCGCGCAGTGGATCATCATGAACACGCCCTACCCGCTGGGGGCCGAGGAACTGCGTAGCCTGTTGCAGCGCTCCCACCAGTTGGTGGTGAGCAAACTGCCCAAGCGCACACAGGTGGGGTTGCAGCTAGAGAACGGACAGTAGCGTGCCACCGAGGAACAACTGGTCCAGCCAGAACACCTGGTGCAACAGCACGATCACCCAGAACAGCACCTGGTAAGACACCTTGCGCGTCTTGTGCCGGAACACCTGCTGGGCAATCAGCGCCCCCGGCCAGCCGCCCGCCAGCTCCACGGCGTGGAGGATGTTCTCCGGGGTGCGCCAGCTGTCGGTGCGGGCCTTGCGCTTGTCGCTCCAATACAGGAAAAATGCGATGACGCTGACCACCCCATAGGCCACCAGCGGAATCACGGTTTCGCCGCGTTGCCACACCAATACTGCCCCCACCAGCGGCGCCGCGCACAGCAGCACAAAGATCGCCGCTTTCAGGCGCGGATGCTGAATCATCATGCCTTGGCCGCTGCCCAGTCGATCCAGCCGAATTGCCAGGTCGCCAGGATCAGCAGGCCGAACGCAATGCGGTACCAGGCGAACGCCGCGTAGCTATGGCTGGCGATGAACTTGAGCAGGCCCTTGACCGCGATCATCGCGAAGATGAACGAGGTGACGAAGCCGATGGCGAACACCGGCAGGTCCGCCGGCTGGAACAGGTCGCGGTATTTGTAGCCCGAGTACACCGCCGCACCGACCATGGTCGGCATGGCCAGGAAGAATGAAAACTCGGTGGCGGTCTTGCGCGACAGGCCGAACAGCAGGCCGCCGATGATAGTCGAGCCGGAGCGCGACGTACCCGGGATCATCGCCAGGCACTGGGCAAAACCGACCTTGAGCGCGTCTTTCCAGGTGATGTCGTCGACGCTTTCGGCGTGCACTTCATGCTCGCGGCGCTCGGCCCACAGCATGACGATGCCGCCGATCACCAACGCGGCGGCCACGGTGATCGGGTTGAATAGGTAATGGTGGATCAGGTCGGCAAAGATCACCCCCAGCACCACGGCCGGCAGGAACGCGATCAGCAGGTTGACCGTGAAGCGCTGGGCGTTGCGCTGGGTGGGCAAGCCGGTGACTACATCGAGGATCTTGCGCCGGAATTCCCAGACCACCGCGAGGATCGCACCCAGCTGGATGATGATGTTGAACGCCATGGCGCGTTCGCCGCCGAAGGCGAGCAAATCGGCGACAATAATCTGGTGTCCGGTGCTGGAGATCGGCAGGAACTCGGTAAGCCCCTCCACGACGCCAAGAATCAATGCCTGAATGGCGGTCCAAAAATCCATGCTTCCCCCAAAGGTCATGCGCTGTGGCATGCCTTATCAATCTTTTAATGGTTCACTGACGAGCGCACTCAAGTGCCCGGTGTTGACCATGGTCAATTCCGGCCTGCAAAAATTCTGTGAAAAATCAGGCAGTACTCAGGTTTTGCGATTTCAGGCCGAAAGCCTATCAGACGAGGCGTAAAAGTCGATGCGACGCCCACAATTATAAAAAGCCCGGAGTGACAGGACGATGAACAGTTTGCGCAATATGTCGATCAGCCGACGCCTCTGGATGATCCTGATCGTCGCCGTGCTGATGCTGATGGCCCTGGGTTTGCTGATGCTCAAGCAGATCCACGACGACCTGTACCAGGCTAAGCGCCAGCAGACCCAGCACGTGGTCCAGACCGCCAGCGGGATCCTGACGTTTTATCACAGCCTCGAAACCACCGGGGTGATGACCCGCGAAGCCGCGCAAAAACAAGCCCTGAGCGCGGTGCGCGGCTTGCGCTATGACCACGACGACTACTTCTGGATCAATGACCTCACCCCCGTGATGATCATGCACCCGGCCAACCCCAAGCTGGACGGCCAGAACCTCTCGGCCATCCGCGATCCCGACGGGTTTGCCGTGTTCAACGAGTTCGTGATCCTGGCCAAGGCCAAGGGTGCCGGCATCATCAACTACCGCTGGCCGAAACCGGGTGCGGAGGCGCCAGTGGCGAAAACCTCGTATATCCAGTTGTTCGAGCCGTGGGGCTGGATCATCGGCTCCGGCGTTTACGTGGACGATGTGCAGGCCGAGTTCAACAGCCAAGTGTGGAAGGCCTCGTTTATCGTCCTCGGCATCGCATTGGTGATGGCCCTGCTGGTCTCGCTGATTGCCCGCAGCATCGTGCGCCCCCTGCAGGATGCGGTGAACGCCATGGGCAACATCGCCAGCGGCGAAAGCGACCTGACCCGCAGCCTCGATACCCACGGCCGCGACGAAGTCACCCAACTGTCCCAGCACTTCAACACCTTCACGGCCAAGCTGCGCCAGGTCGTCAGCCAGTTGCAGGTGTGCGCCAACGCCCTGGGCCAGTCCTCCACGGAACTGGGCAACAACGCGACCCAAGCCCATGACCGCAGCCAGCAACAGTCCCAGCAGATGGAACTGGTGGCCACCGCCATCAATGAAGTCACCTACGGCGTGCAGGACGTGGCCAAGAACGCCGAACACGCCGCCAGCGAAATGCGCGATGCCCAGGCGCAGGCGCAGCAAGGCCAGGTCAATATCGACAGCAGCCTGCAGCAGATCGACCAGCTCTCCACCACCATCAGCCAGGCCGTCGAAGTGATCCGCACCTTGTCCAGCGAAAGCACGCAGATCGGTGGTGTGTTGGAAGTGATCCGCTCCATCGCCGACCAGACCAACCTGCTGGCCCTCAACGCCGCCATTGAAGCCGCACGCGCCGGGGAACAAGGCCGTGGTTTTGCCGTAGTGGCCGATGAAGTCCGCCTGCTGGCCCAGCGCACGCAAAAATCCACCGCCGAGATCCAGGCGATGATCGAGCGCCTGCAAGGTCACTCGGAAGCCGCGGTCAAGGTGATCAGCGACAGCCACAGCGCCTCGCAACTGACCATCGAACAAGCCGGCCAGGCCGGTGCCAGCCTCACCGCCATCGGCCAGGCGCTGCACAACCTCAACGGTTTGAATGCCTCGATTGCCAGCGCCACCCTGCAACAGGCCCATGTGGTGGAAGACATCAACCAGAACGTCACCCAGGCTGCAAGCCTGTCCCACAGCACCGCAATGGCGGCCGAGCAGTCCAACGTGGCCAGCGTGCATTTACGCGGGCTGAGCGAACAACTCGACGGCCTGCTGCGCCAATTCAAGGTCTGACGCCGCTCCAGATGTGGGAGGGGGCAAGCCCCTCCCACATTTGCCCTCCGATGTTTTGAAGATCGCTCACCTCTGGTTACAATCCCCGCCCTCTCCCACTCTCCCAAGGAACCGCCATGTCCGGGCTTGAACTGTTCGCCGCCGCCCTGGGGGTGATCGCTGTCTGGCTGACGGTCAAGCAAAACCCCTGGTGCTGGCCCATCGGCCTGGTGATGGTGTTGCTGTACACCTGGGTGTTCTATGACGTGAAACTCTATTCCGACATGCTGCTGCAAGTGGTCTACGCCGCCCTGCAAGTCTACGGCTGGTGGCAGTGGACCCGCGCCGGCGAGGTCAAGCAAGGGCGCCAGGTCACCCGCCTGGGTTGGCCGGCAATCATGATCAGCATGGCCATCGGCGCGGTCGGCAGCCTGCTGCTGGGCGCTGCGATGGCGCACTGGACCGACGCCGCGCAACCCTGGCTGGATGCTGCCCTCACCGGTTTCAGCCTGGTGGCGCAAATGTGGATGGCGCAGAAACGCGTGCAATGCTGGCCGCTGTGGATCGCCGTGGACGTGATTTTTGTCGGGCTGTTCCTCTACAAGGGTTTGTACCTCACCGCTGCGCTCTACGCCCTGTTCACCGTGATCGCCGTGCAAGGCTGGCGTGAATGGCGCGCCGACCCGGCGTTGCAACCATGAAGGTGGTGGTACTGGCCGGCCCCGAATCCAGCGGTAAAAGCTGGCTGGCCGCCGAGTTGCACGCGCATTTCGGCGGGCTGATGGTGCGTGAATACGTGCGCGATTTCATGGACCGCCACCAGCGCGACACCAGCCTGGCGGATATTCCGGCCATCGCCCACGGCCAACTGGCCTGGGAAGATGCCGCCCGCGCCCGGCAGCCGCGCCTGCTGGTCCTCGACACGCACCTGCTGACCAACAAACTCTGGAGCCAGACCTTGTTCGGCGACTACCCGGCGTGGCTCGACGATGAACTGCTGGCGCGGCATTACGACCTGCACCTGCTGCTGTCGCCGGATGATGTGGAATGGACCGCCGACGGTCAACGCTGCCAACCGGAACTGGCCGACCGCCAGGCGTTTTTCCAGGACAGCCTGGCGTGGATGCAGGCGCATCGACAGGCGGTGGTGGTCATCAGGGGGAGTTGGGAGGAGCGCCGCACCGCCGCCTTTGCTGCGGTAGAACAGCTGTTGTAGTGAGCGGGCTTGCCCCGCGCTGGGTGGCGAAGCCGCCCCAATAAAAAACACCGCAGCCTGCCAGACAGGTCGCGGTGTTTGGTTTTAGGGCGGCTTCGCCACCCAGCGCGGGGCAAGCCCGCTCACTACAACACCGGGGTGGTTAGTAGCCCAGCGACAGGCCGGTGTTACGACGCGGGTCATTCGCCCCATAGAAGCGGTTGTTACCCACCGGCTTACCCTCCAGGGACGGTGCCCCCACCAGGATTGCCGCCAAGTGGTTGGCATCCTGCGGCCCGGCAAACTTGTGGCCCCAGCTTTCCAGAATCTTCTGGGTGTCCGGGCTGATCGCGAAGGTCTCCAGGTTGGTGGTTTCCGGCATCCATTGCTGGTGGAAACGCGGCGCGTCCACGGCTTCCTGGATGTTCATCTTATAGTCGATGACATTCAGGATGGTCAGCAGGGTCGCGGTAATGATGCGGCTGCCGCCCGGTGTACCCACCACCATCACGGCCTTGCCGTCCTTGGTCACGATGGTCGGGCTCATCGACGACAGCGGCGCCTTGCCCGGTGCGATGGCGTTGGCTTCACCCTGGACCAGGCCGTACATGTTCGGCACCCCGACCTTGACGGTGAAGTCGTCCATTTCATCGTTGAGGATCACCCCGGTCTTGCTCGCCATCACGCCCGCACCGAACCAGTCGTTGAGGGTGTAGGTCACCGAGACCGCGTTGCCCCACTTGTCGACGATGGAATAGTGGGTGGTGTTGTTGCCTTCATGGGGCGACACACCGGGTTTGATCGCCTGGGAATCCCCGGCCTTCTGCGGCTCAATGGCGTCACGCAGCTTGGCCGCGTAGTTCTTGTCCAGCAGATGCTCGATCGGGTTCTTCACGAAATCCGGATCGCCCAGGTAGCTGTTACGGTCCACGTAGGCGTGGCGCATGGCTTCGATCTGGTAGTGCAGACCCTGGGCCGAGTGATAGCCCAGGTCGGCCATCGGGTAGCCTTCGAGGATGTTCATGATCTGGCAGATCACCACACCGCCCGAGCTTGGCGGCGGTGCCGAGACCACGTGGTAGCCACGGTAGTCACACTCGATGGGCGCCAGTTCGCGGGTCTTGTACTTGTCCAAGTCGGCCTGGGTGATGATGCCCTTGCCGGCCTGGCTGGAATCCACCAGGGCCTTGGCGACCCACCCTTTATAGAAACCGTCGCTGCCCTTGGCGGAGATTTCCTTCAGGGTTTTCGCCAGGTCTTTCTGCACCAGCTTCTGGCCGACCTGCAGCGGCTGGCCGTTGTGCAGGAAAATCCCGCGCATATCCTTGTCTTTTTCGAACTCGCCGGTGGCGGTGTGCAGCAGATCGATATCACCCTGCTCCAGGGCAAAACCGTTTTCCGCCAGCTTGATCGCCGGGGCAATCACCTGGGCGCGCTTGAGGGTGCCGTACTTGCTCAGGGCCAGCTCCATGCCGGAGACGGTGCCGGGCACGCCGACGGCCAGGTGACCCTTGGCACTCAGGCCTTCAACGACATTGCCGGCCTTGTCCAGGTACATATCGGCGGTGGCCGCCAACGGGGCCTTTTCGCGGAAGTCGAGGAAGGTCTTGCGCCCATCCGCCAGTTGCACGGTCATGAACCCGCCGCCGCCCAGGTTACCCGCCGCCGGGTACACCACCGCCAGCGCATAGCCGACCGCCACGGCGGCATCCACCGCGTTACCGCCGGCCTTGAGTACATCCACGCCGACATGCGTGGCCAAATGCTGGGCGGTCACCACCATGCCATTTTCACCGGCCACCGGGGCCTGGGACGCGGCTTGCACGCCGCTGACCGTCAACACCAGGGCGGTGGCAATCAGTGTGCGGCTGAAGGGTTGGTATTTCATCCATGGCTACTCTAGTTATTGAGATGCACCAAAATAGCCCGTCCCGAATTTAATCCCCAGCGCAATGGCGTTTTTATTACAGAACCTGTCGGTCACAGAACGGCACGTACAAAGCCGCGTTGCAGATCCTCAATCAACGCCGCCACATCTTCCAGACCGATATGCAGGCGCACCACCGGGTTCAGCCCACGGTCGGCCGCACTGTCGCGGTCGCCGGTGTCGGCCACGGTGACCAGGCTTTCATAGCCGCCCCACGAAGCGCCCAGGCCGAACAGCTGCAAGCCGTCGATAAACCGCTCGACGTAAGCGGCGTCTGCATTCATCAGTTCAAACGACAACAACCCATTGCTGCCGGTGAAGTCCCGGCGCCACAACCCATGCCCAGGATGCCCGGGCAAGGCCGGATGGAACACGCGCTTGACCTGCGGTTGCGCCTGCAACCACAGGGCGATGTCCACGGCCTGGCGTTCGTGCACATCCAGGCGCGAGGCCAGGGTGCGTGCGCCGCGCAGGATCAGGTAGGCGTCGTCGGCACTCACCGCGTTGCCGAAGGTGTCGCTCATCCTGCCCAGCGCAGGCCAGGCGGCTGGTGTGGTGCACACGCTGCCCATCATCACGTCGCTGTGGCCGCCGAGGTATTTGGTCAGGGCCATGATCGAAATATCCGCGCCCAACGCCAGTGGCCGGTACAGGTAGCCCGAGCCCCAGGTGTTGTCGACGGCGAGCAGGATGTCGCGTGGCTTGCACAACGCGGCAATCGCCGGCAGATCGCACAGCTCATACAACAGTGAGCCCGGCACTTCGGCGTAGACCAGCCGGGTGTTGGCTTGCAGTTGCGCTTCCAGCCCCTTGCCATCGGGTGCGAAGTAGCTGACCTCGATGCCGAACGGCTGGAGGAATTCACGTGCCAGCTTGCGCACCGGGGAATACACCGCGTCGGTGATCAGCACATGATCGCCGGGGCGCAGGTAGGCCAGGAACACCTGGGCCGCCGCCGCCAGGCCCGTGCCGTAGAGCCGCGTGCGAAAGCCGCCCTCCAGCTCGGTGACCAGGTCTTCCAGCGCATGGGAGGTCGGGTTGCCACGCGCGCCGTAGGTCAGCACCCGCTCGCTGTCGCGGCGGGCACGGGCGTCGCGCATCTGCGCCAGGTTGTCGAACAGCACGGTGCTCAGGCGCGTAATCGGCACATTGACTGCGCGGCCGCCATGACCTTTTTCGGTACGCGCGGCATGGATCAAGCGCGTGCGCACCCGCGACACAGGTGCCAACGGCTGAAGGCTGGCGATTTCCGCTTCGCTCATTTGCGCGAGCAGGCCGATTTCCCAGGCCAGGTACTGGCGCGCGGCGTCCTTGTTGCCGTTGTGACGGTCGTGGGTGAAAAACAGGAAGTCGATGCACTCGGCGTCGGGCGGTGTCTGCGGATCCTGGTTGACCGGCAGGCCGGCCGAGGCCCAGGCAGCGAAGCCACCGTCGAGCAACCGGGCCGACAGGCCTTCGGCAGCAAAGGCCGCCAATACCGGGTCATCCGCCACCAGCACCAAGGGACGATGGTCGGTCTTGAGCCGCGCACGAATCGACCAGCGGGACCCGGCAATATGGCCCCTGCGGTAGGCCATGCTCGGGCGCAGGTCGATCAGGTTCACATCGCTCAATTCCAGCGCCAGGGCCTGGGCGCTGATCAGCGGCAACGGCTCATACGCCACCGTCGGCAACACCGGCAGCGCCAGACTGCTGTCGATACCACCGCTGAGCACATAGGCTTGGTGCCCGAGTTGACGCAGCCAACTGGCGACAATCGGCGCACGCACGCCATCGCTGTCCACCAGCACGATGCGCGCCTGGCGCACGCCGATATACAGGTCGGTGGCCTGGATCAACTGCCCGCCCGGCGTATGTTGCGCGCCTGGCAACGAGCCGAGGGCAAATTCCTCAGCAGTGCGCACATCACACAGGAACAGGCTGCGTTGCGCGTCCTCGGCCCACAGCCGGACTTGATCCGCTGACACCTCGACCACCCCTGCCCGCCCCGCCAACTGCCGTGCCGCCAGACGCTGCGAGGCGAGGTCGCCTTTGACCTGATCGGCATAGCGCCGAGTACTGCCATGTTCCAGCTGGAAATCTTCCAGGTACCAGCCCTGGGTACCGTTTTCCAAGGCATAGACAGGGTTTTTAAGGCCCAGGTTGATCAGCGTCTGGGCGCCGATAATGCTGCGGGTGCGTCCTGCACAGTTGATAACGATGGGCGTGCGTTCATCCGGCACCAGATCCTGTACGCGGTAGCCCAGCTCACCGTTGGGGCAGCAGATGGAACCGGGGATGGTCATCTTGCGGTACTCCTCGAACGGTCGCCCGTCCAGCACCACCAGCGGCTCGCCACTGGCTTGCCAATCGGCCAGTTGCCGGGCGGTGACGTGAGGCGTATGGCTGGCCTCTTCGACCAATTCGCCAAAGGCCTTGGACGGCACATGCACACCGGCAAACAGCTGCAACCCCGCCGCCTGCCAACCCTCGGCACCGCCCTCCAGCACATGCGCGCGGCGGTAGCCCAGCGCCTGCAAACGCGCGGCAACCAGCGCCGCCACCTCGCCGCCATCCTGGTCATAGATCACCAGCCTCACCTGCGGGTTGGGCGCCAGGCGGCGTACCTCCAGCTCCAGGCGGCTATAGGGCAGGTTCACCCCATGGAACAGGTGGGCTTCGCCGTATTGCCCGTGTTCGCGCACGTCGAACACGGCGATTTCCTGCCCATCGAACAGCCATTGCTGCAGTTGACGTGGGGTGATGGTCTGGCTCATGGAAGTCCCAACAATTAAGAGAAAAGTGACGGCAACGCGTCAGGCATAGGCCTTGATCGACGGCGCCATCTGCGAGGCGTTGTAGTTGAGGATGCGGCCGTCCGCGTCCACACCGTAGCGGCCGTTCAGGGATTCCAGCGGCAAGCCATACAGGTGGAAATGCAACGTGGCCTGCTCACCTTCAACCTTGATGCCATGCAGGTCTTCACCGAGGAACGAGATCGACGTGCCCGGCTGCACGATCACTTCCTTCTCCAGGCTCAGGGTGGTGAAGCCCGGCTCGTGGCCTTCGTCATTGCGTGCATAGACGTAGTTGATCTCCTGGCCTTCCACCGCGCTGATGATCGCCCAGGTCTCATGGTTGTGCGGGAGCGTGCTTTTGCCCGGCAACAGCGAGTTGAGGTACAGGGTCGGCGTATCGCCGTCGTCGTTGAGGCGATAGCGGAATGCGGTGCTGCCCTGCCCTGGCACAGGCGCGGGGAATTCTTCGAAGTTGAACAGGTCGCGGCGCTCGGCCAATTGTTCCAGCAGGCCGACGATGTCCACCAGGGCTGCGCGGTCTACGCCGCGCTGGTTGATGACGCGGATCTGCTGCAAAAACGCCTCGATCACGGCGGCACGGTTTGCGTTGCTCATCACGGTTTTCCTCTTATCAGACTGACAGGCTGTAACGGCTCAAATGGGTCAACAGGTACGGGTCATGGTTGATGGGGCCACGGCGCCCCGAATCGCCCAAGGCATGGCGCAGGAACGTCCGGGTGCGTTCGTTGCCAGGGTTCTGGAAGATCTGCGTGGCGCTGCCATGCTCGACAATCACGCCGTTTTCGGTGAAGTACACGACGTCGCTGATCTCTTCGGCGAAGCGCATTTCATGGGTGACCAGCACGCAGGTCATGCCCTCTTCGGTCAATTCGCGAATCACCGTCAGCACTTCGCCGACGGTTTCCGGGTCGAGCGCCGAGGTCACTTCGTCAAACAGGATCAGCTCCGGGCGCATCGCCAGGGCGCGGGCAATCGCCACGCGCTGCTGCTGGCCGCCGGACAACTGGCCGGGGTACGCATCGGCCTTGTGCTCCATGCGCACCTTGGCCAGCAGCGCCCGCGCGTCTTTTTCCGCATCGGCACGGCTGCGACCGAGCACCTTGCGCGGGGCGATCACCAGGTTTTCCAGCACCGACAAGTGCGGGAACAGGTTGTATTGCTGGAACACAAAGCCGACGCGCTTGCGCAGTTCGATGCGCTGGGCTTCCTGGACCAGGCTGTCGACCTGGGTCTGGTCCACGCGAATGCTGCCGCGCTGGGGCTGCAACAGCCCGGTGATGCAGCGCAGGATCGTGGATTTGCCCGAGCCGGACGGGCCGATGATCGACACGGCCTGGCCGCGCAGCACGTCGAGGTCGATGCCCTTGAGCACCGGGTTGGCGCCGAACGACAAGTGCACATCCCGCAGGCTCACCAGGGGTTCAGTAGAAGGCATAACGGCGCTCCAGGTGTTGGGTCAGGCGGGAAATCGGGTAGCAATAGGCAAAGAACAGCACCAGCAGGCTCAGGTAGATCACCACGGTAAAGCCGGTCATGTTCACGGTGTTGCTGGCGATCTGCGCGGTGTCGATCACGTCATGCACACCCACCAGCGAGGCCAGCGCGGTGCCCATGGTGACTACCGCGTAGAGGTTCATCCACGGCGGCAACATGCGCTTGAAGCACTGCGGCAGGATGATCGAGCGAAACAGCTGGCCACGGGTGAATGCCAGGGACCGCGCGGCTTCCCATTGGGTGCTGGGGATCGAACCGATGGCGCCCCGGAAGATTTCCGCCACGTTGGCGCTGGCCGGTAACGCCAGGCCGATAGTGACCTTGACCCAATCGGGGAACGACACATAGCTGCTGCCGATACGAATCTCGAACGGGAACACGTAGGTAGTGAAATAGATCAGCACCAGCCACGGCGCATTGCGAAACACCTGCACCCACAGCCGCGCCACAAAGCCCAGGGGCGACAACGCCAACGCACCGATCACCAGGCCCAGCACCGACCCCATGCCGATCGCCAGCAGGCTGATCAGGATATTCTGGCCAAAGCCTGCGACCAGCGCCGGCGACCACTGCCACAACGCCGACAGCACGGGAAATGAATCAATGGCCATAGCCGGGCATCCTCAGGCGCGCTTCAAGCCAGCGCCCCACACAATTGACGATAAAACTCAGCAGGCCGAAAAAGCTCAGGATCAGGAGCATCAGCTCCAGTACGTTGTCACTCTGGGTCCAGATCATGATCGCCGCGTAGGTGATGTCGCCCACCGCAATCGCGGAGGCCACGGCGGTCATCTTCACCAGGTCGATCAGGTTGTTGATCAACGACGGCAAGGCAAAGCGCAGCGCCAGGGGCAACTGCACATTCCACAGCAACTGGCGGCGGCTGAAGGCCAGGGAGCTGGCGGCCTCCAGCGTGACGGCAGGCACCGCTTCGATGCCGGCGCGCAAGGCCTCGGCATGAAACGCGCCCTTGTGCAGCGAGATCACGATCACCACCCAGGCGAACGGCGTCAGCGGGTTGGCCGCGCCGACCGCCTGGGTCAACAGCATGTTCAACACCAGGAACGCGCAGTAGAGCTGCACCAGCGTCGGCGTGTTGCGCGTGACTTCCACAAACACCCGCGCCGGCTTGGCCAGCCACGGGTTGCCTGAAGTCAGCATCGCCGCCAGCGTGATCCCCGCCAGCAGACTGCCGAGGATCGTGAACAGGCACAGCAAGCCGGTGGTCAGCGCGCCCTGGACCAGGCTGCCGCGCTGATAGGCGTCGAGCAGGAAGGTGTAGTTCAGGCCGATACGCGCGGCCCAATCGACGAAAAGCTCAAGCAGATGGCTCATCTCCATTGCCGGCTCAAGCACCCTTGAACTGTTTCTGCAACTCCACCAGGGCCGGTGATGCCGGACTGATGCGGTTGCGGGTCTGGGCCTCGATCAGCCAGCCGCTGCGGTGCAGTTCCTTGACGATCGGGTCGAGTTTGGCCTGGGTGTCACTCTCGCCGCGACGGGTCCAGATCACCGACGGTGCCGGGTTGAGCTCCGGACCAAGGACGCGGTAGTCCTTCCATTCGGCACTGTCGTTGATCAATGGGTTGATCAGGGTAGAGTCGTGCACCGCCGCGACGCAGTTGTTGCCCCGCAGGGCCAGCAGCGATTCGGACGAGCTCTTGAACGCCTTGAGCTGCGCGCCGAACTCGGTCAGCGGCTTGACGTAGCTGCTGCCCTGGGAGGTGCACACGGGTTGGTCCTTGAGGTCTTCCCAGCGGGAGAACTGGCTGTCTTTGAGCACCGCAGCCGCACCGCCGACGCGGTAGAACGGCGTCGGCACGAAGCCGAGGATTTCACCGCGTTCGGCGGTCCATTCCATATTGGCGATGAGCAGGTCGACCTTGCCCTGTTGCAGGAACTGCACGCGATTGGCTGGCAATACCGGCACCAGCTGCACCTCGGCCTTGAGTTGACGGCCCAGCTCATTGGCCAGGTCGACGTTCAAGCCCTTGGGCTGTTGCGTCGCCGGATCGATGCTGCCAAACGGCCCGCCGGACAACAACACGCCCACCACCAGCACATGGCGCTGCTCGATCTTGTCCAGGGTCGCATCGGCCTGCGCCGCCACACTGCCGCCCAGGGCGATCATCGACCCCAGGGCCACCGGCAACCATTTCTTGAACATCATTGGACTTCCCCCTGGCGAATGATCGGCGTACCCCGACCTGATGGAGGGGCATGCTAGGGAGAGTGCGCGGGCAACGGAAATGCAAATATCTCATATCGTTATAACTTGCCGTATCTGCCCCGCCTTCGTTTTTGGCATAACCCTTTATTTATTGGACCACGAAAAAATAATCTTCAGAAAAGCATAAATATCTGTAATGTTTAACTTCACGTCCTTGATATAAAACCGCCCCTGGAAATGGCCATGTCGACCCTCGACCTTGAACTCCTGCGCACCTTTATCGCCGTGGTCGACCACCACAGTTTCGCCGAAGCCGGCACGCACCTGGCGCGCACCCAGTCGTCCGTGACCCAGCATATGCAGCGCCTGGAGCAGCAAGTGGGGGTCAGCCTGTTCGAGAAGCGCGGCCGGCAAAAACAACTGACCGAGCCCGGCCTGCAACTGCTGCGTCATGCGCGGCAGATGCTGGCGCTGAATGACGATGCATTGAATTCCCTGCGCGAGAGCAGCCTGAGCGGTGTGCTGCGCATCGGCTCGCCCCACGATATTGCCGACACCATCCTGCCGCCGATCCTCAGCCATATCGTCCGCTCGGCGCCGCGCCTGCGCCTGGAGATCGACGTGGGCCGCAGTCCGTTCCTGATGGACGACCTGCACCGGGGCAAGGTGGACATGGTGATCTCCACCCGCGCCGACCCGAACCTGGAAGGCTTTGCGCTGCGCACGTCGCCGGTGTGGTGGATCTGTTCGGCGCAGTACATCCACCAGCCGAGCGAGCCGCTGCCGCTGATCCTGGTGGATGAGCCGAGCATCTACCGGCGCTACGCGCTGGAGGCGCTGGAACGGGCGAACATTCCCTGGCGCCAGGCGTACCTGGCGTCGAACCTGATCGGGATTAAAGCGGCCACTCGCGCGGGCCTGGGCGTGACGCCGCGCAGCATGGAAATGCTCGGCCCGGACATGCGCGTGCTGGGCGAAACGGATGGGTTGCCGAGGTTGCCGGAGGTCACGTATTACCTGTGGATTCGGCCGAATACGGCGAACCCCATTGCGCGCAAGGCGTATGACTTGATTCGGGGCAGCCAGGGCCTGTAAAGACGGGGCTGGCATCTGGATTTTATCCCGTTAGAATCATCGCCATTCCCGCCTGCCCTCCCTGACACGAGCCCCTTCATGAGCTTTGATTTCGATACGATCCACCCCCGCCTCGGCACTGGCAGCACCAAATGGAATCGCTACCCGGCCGATGTGTTGCCGATGTGGATCGCCGACATGGACATCGCCGCGCCGCCCGCCGTGCTGCAGGCCCTGCACGCGCGCCTCGACCAGCGGATTCTCGGCTACAGCGTGGCCGGCCCGGATGTACGCGAGGCCATCGTGGCCGACCTGTGGGCCAAGTACGCCTGGCGCGTGCAGCCCGACGACCTGCTGTTCCTGCCTGGCGTTGAGCCTGGCTTCAATATGGCGCTGCACGCCTTCGTCCAACCGGGCCAGCCGGTGGTGCTGCAAACCCCCAACTACCGGCCGATTCGCCTGGCGCCCGGCCACTGGAACCTGCCGCGCATCGAAGTACCGTTCGAGTTGAACAACGCCGAATACATCACCCCCATGCCCGCCCTGCGCAAGGCCCTGACCGGCGCCGGCGCACTGCTGCTGAGCAACCCGCACAACCCCATCGGCAAGGTCTTCCCCCGCGAAGAACTGCTGGCCCTGGCCACTGCCTGCCTGGAAAACGGCGCGCTGATCATCAGCGACGAAATCCACGCCGAACTGTGCTTCGACGGCCACCGCCACATCCCCACCGCCAGCCTTAGCCCTGAGATTGCCCAGCGCACCATCACGCTGATGTCGGCGAGCAAGGCCTACAACGTGGCCGGCCTGAAGACCTGCTTTGCGGTGATCCAGAACGCCGGGATCCGCGAGCGCTTCAACCAGGCCCGCTGCGGCATGGTCGACAGCGTCAGCCCCCTGGGCCTGGAAGCCACCCGCGCCGCCTACAGCCAGTGCGGTGAATGGCTCGACGCGCTGAAGCACTACCTGCAAGCCAACCGCGATTACCTGCTCGACGCCGTGCAAACCCGCTTGCCCGGCGTGGTGATGCATGCGCCGCAAGGCACCTTCCTCGCCTGGCTGGACTGCAGCGCCCTGGGCCTGCACGACCCACAGCAGTTCTTCCTGGAGCAGGCCAAGGTCGGGCTGAGTGCGGGGATCGAATTCGGTGACGACAGCCAGCAGTTCGTGCGCCTGAACTTCGGCTGCCCACGGGCTTTGCTGGAAGAGGGTCTGCAACGTATGGAGCGTGCGCTGCAGCAGCGCTGAGGCAGACTTTATGAATGTGGGAGCAGCGCTCCCACATCCGGTGGGCTTCACAGCTTGGCGATGGACACTTCGGTGGACTTCACGAAGGCAATCACTTCGCTGCCTACCTTCAATTCCAGGTCACGCACCGAGCGGGTGGTGATCACCGAGGTGACGATGCCGGACGCGGTTTGCACGTCGATTTCGGACACCACCTCCCCCAGGAGGATTTCCTTGATCACGCCCTTGAACTGGTTGCGCACGTTGATCGCTTTAATAGTCATGTCGGCTTTCCTTTTGGCTGTTGGGTCAATCCGCACGAATGCGCAGGCCCTCAAAGTGCGCTATCACGTAGAATATTAAAAGGAATATATAACTCTTTATTTATTCCATAAACGCATATGAACACTGTTGCCTTACCAACATCTGATCAACAATTTGCTCCCCTGGTAGCAGCTGCCGAGCCCCGGCGAGGCTGCGTCGGCCGCGACTCGAGCCTGAATCGGCAGCGCGCCTGACGCAGCCTCGCTTGCGCTCGGCAGCTGCTACGGATGTGGATAAGGCGATATTTACGGTTAAGACGTTATCTACGCGGGGGAGCGCTGGCCTTGGCATAGAGACTGCATATTCCTGGAAAGCATGATGGAACATGCCGAATCAGTTTTCTGAATATAAGAAAAGCCTTCTCTCAACGCCTTGTCCGGAGCTGTTCCATGAAACCCTTCACCCAGCGTGTACTCGGCGCCTGCGCCCTCGTCCTGAGCCTGCAGGCGCAGGCATATGCCGCCGAAACCGATCCCGCCGAAGTCAACCTCGACTACGCCTACTACTCGCCGGTCAGCCTGGTGCTCAAGCACTTCGGCTGGCTGGAACAGGCCCTGCCCCACAGCAAGGTCGGCTGGGTCCTGAGCCAGGGCAGCAACCGCTCCCTGGAATACCTCAACAGCGGCGGCGTGGATTTCGCTTCGTCGGCCAGCTTGTCTGCCGTGTTGAGCCGGGCCAATGGCAGCCCGATCAAATCGGTGTACGTCTACAGCCGCGCCGAATGGACGGCCCTGGTGGTACGCAAGGACTCGCCGCTCAACAGCGTCAGCGCCCTGAAGGGCAAGAAAATCGCCGCCACCAAAGGCACCGATCCGTACCTGTTCACCCTGCGCAGCCTGCAACAGGCCGGGCTGAAAAAAGACGACGTGCAGTTGGTGCACCTGCAACATCCCGACGGTCGCACCGCCCTGGAAAAAGGTGACGTGGACGCCTGGGCCGGCCTCGACCCGCACATGGCCGCGAGTGAAATCCAGGCCGGTTCGCGCCTGCTGTACCGCAACAAGGACTTCAACAGCTACGGCGTGGTGAGCGTCACCGAGCAGTTCGCCAAGGCGCACCCACAGACCATCACCAAGGTGCTCGGGGCGTATGAAAAAGCCCGGGATTGGGCGGTGAAGCACCCCGATGAATTCGCCAGGTTGCTGGCGGATGAATCCGGCCTGCCGCTGGAAGTGGCCAAGCTGCAATTGTCGCGTACCGATCTGAGCACGCCGTTGTTGAGCGCCAAGGATGTGCAGTCGTCGAAGGCGGCGGCGCCGATCCTGGTGTCCGAGGAATTGGTGCGTCGTGGGGTGAATGTGGACCAGGTGATCGATCAACTGATCGACCCTTCGTTTGGCCAAACCCTGTCGAAGCAATAAGGGGCGCGCGATGACCAGCAAAAGCCAGGCATTGCCCCTTCCCGTCCCCGCAGTCAGCCAGCGCAGCGCCTGGCCACGACGGTTCAAAGGCCTGGTCTTGCCGGTGCTGATCCTGATGATCCTGGAAGGGGTCGTGCGGGTGGGCTGGCTGCCGTCCTACCAGATGCCGGCGCCCAGCGAGATCGCCGTGACCCTCACCGACCTCGCCGAGGGCGCCTTGTGGAAACACATCAGCGCCAGCCTCGCCCGCGTGCTGCTGGGCTTTGCCATCGGCGCCGGCCTGGCCCTGGTGTTCGCCGCCTGGGTCGGTTTGAGCCGTGAAGCCGAAGCCTATCTGGAGCCGACCTTCGCCGGCCTGCGTTCGATCCCGAGCCTGGCCTGGGTGCCCTTGCTGCTGCTTTGGCTGGGCATCGATGAAACCTCGAAGATTGTGCTGATCGCCATTGGCGCGTTTTTCCCGGTGTACCTCAATGGCGTCGCGGCGATTCGCGATATTGATCGCAAGCTGGTGGAAGTCGGGCAAATGTACGGGTTCAGTCGCCGCCGCCTGGTGCGCCGGATCCTGCTGCCCGCCGCCCTGCCCGGCCTGTTTACCGGGTTGCGCAGTGGCTTGAGCCTGGCGTGGATGTTCCTCGTGGCGGCCGAACTGATCGCGGCGACCAAGGGCCTGGGTTACCTGCTCAGCGATGGGCGGGAAACCTCTCGGCCCGACATCGTGCTGGCCGCCATTATCGTATTGGCGCTACTGGGCAAGGTCAGCGACGGCCTGCTCGCGGCGTTGGAGAAACGCTGCCTGGCCTGGCGCGACACCTTCACCGGCCAAGGAGCGGAACAATGAGTACGCAGCCGTTATTGGACATTCAGGTGGAGCGTAAAAGCTTTGCCAGCACCACCGTATTGAAAGATGTACGCCTGGCCTTGCAGCCGCGCGAAGCGGTCAGCCTGCTGGGCCCCAGCGGCTGTGGCAAAAGTACCCTGCTGCGGATCGTCGCCGGGTTGGAAAAGGACTTCCAGGGCGAACTGCGCAGCCCTGACGGCGACGTGGCGTTCGTGTTCCAGGAACCGCGCCTGATGCCCTGGCTCACGGTGGAGCAGAACATTGGTTTCAGCGATGACAACCGCTACGACAGGGCCTGGGTCACACAATTGATCGAGGAAGTCGGCCTCAAGGGCTTCGCCCAGGCGCTGCCCAAGGCATTGTCCGGCGGCATGGCACAGCGGGTGGCGATCGCACGCGGCCTGTATTCACGTCCGCAGGTGCTGTTGCTGGATGAACCGTTCAGTGCGGTGGATGCCTTCACCCGCATGAAGCTCCAGGACTTGCTGCTGCAACTGGCCGCGCACCACGCCATCGCCCTGTTGCTGGTGACCCATGATGTGGACGAAGCGCTGTACCTGAGTGACCGAGTACTGGTGATGGACAACCGGCCCAGCAGCATTCGCCAGGAGCTGACGGTCGACCTGCCGCATCCGAGGGATCGGCGTGACCCGCTGCTGGCCCGGCTCAAGGCGCTGGCCTTGACCGAGTTGCAGCGTGCCCACGTGATCTGAGGACTACTCCTAACCTGTGGCAAGCCCACTCACCACAATAAGCTTGCGCAGGCTCAACCAATAACGCATTCGAGATTGCACCTCCACGCCCCACGTGATCTGAGGACTACTCCTAACCTGTGGCGAGCGGGCTTGCCCCGCGTTGGGCTGCGCAGCAGACCCAAAACCAGGCGCTGTGGTTTACCTGACAGAACACAGGGAGCCTGATTGGGGCTGCTTCGCAGCCCAGCGCGGGGCAAGCCCGCTCACCACAGCAAGCAGGCTGGCCACAAAACCGCATCATGCCGCCTTGCGCAGGCTCACCCAATAACGGGTCCGAGATTGCATCTCCAACCCCAGGGTCGAGGCCAGCAGGCTGAGGATGCGGTCGGTGTCATCCAGGCGAAAACTGCCGGTCACCCGCAGCGTTTCCAGGCTGGGATCCCAACGCAATACGCCCGGACGATAGCGTTCCAGCTCGCGCAGAAAATCCCCCAGCAACTGGTTCTGTGCGGTCAACACGCCGTCGCGCCAGCCTAATTGCAGCACATCGAAGGGCACTGAGGCGCCAAGCCCGGCGGCTTTCAACGGCGCTTGCTGGCCCCCCTGCAATGTCGCCAGGTTTGCGCGCAAATCACGCACCTGCACCGCGCCCTTGAGCACCGACACCAGGCAGCCGGAAGGCAGTTGCCGCACGCACACCTCGGCCTGGCTGACGAGCAATTGGCCGTAGCGGGTTTGCACCGTCATCGCCGCCTTACCCGGAACGTTCAGCGCCAGCTCACCGTCGACCAGGGTGATGCGCCGTTGTGCCAGGTCCACGTCTACGGCTGTAGCGGTATTGAGTTGCAGGCTGCCCCCTTCGGCCAACGGCAGGCGTTTGCGTTCGCCGGTAGCGGTGTGCAAATCGGCACGCCAGGCTTCGATGGGCAACTGGCGGCTGATCAGCCAGGCCGCCGGCACCAGCGCCGCCACCCCCAGGGCGCGCTTGAGCACGGCACGTCGCCCCGGTTGCGGGCGGTCGAGGCTGGCCATGGCGAGCGCCTGGGGCAAATCGCTGAAACGCTGGCGCAGGGTTTGGGCTCTTTGCCAGGTCTGTTCATGCTGGGGATGGCTGTCGCGCCAGTGCTGCAAGGCGGCGTGATCACGCTCGGTGGCCGCGCCGGATTCGAGCAGCGCCAGCCACTGGGCGGCGGCGCGCGCGACGTCGCGGCTCACAGCTCCACCAGCAGGCAATGCTCGTAGGCCTGGGCCATGTAGCGCTTCACCGTACGTTCGGACACGTCAAGGCGCTCGGCAATCTCGCGGTAACCCAGGCCTTCCAGCTGGCTCCATAGAAACGCACGGCGCACCAGCACGGGCAAGCCGTCGAGCAATTCATCCAGGGCTTGCAGGGTTTCCAGCACCAGCCAGCGCTGTTCGGGCGACGGCACACAGGTGTCGGGCAAGGTAGCCAGGGCATTCAGATACGCCTGTTCGAGGCTGCGGCGCTGATGGAAATTCACCAGCAGGCGCTTGCCCACTGTCACCAGGTACGCCCGGGGTTCCTGCATCTGCGCAATCGGCTGCGCACTGGCAAGCACCCGCAGGAACGTATCCTGGCTCAGGTCGGCCGCATCCCAGGCATTGCCCAGGCGTCGCCGCAGCCAGCTTTCCAGCCAACTGCGATGGTCACGGTACAAGCTCGATAGCGTCAGTTCAGGAGCGTGCGTGGGGACAACAGCATCATTCATGGCAACAACCTGCACGGCGCGATTGAGTCTCAAATGAGATTCATTCTATTTAATATCGTGCCGGGACACCATGATCTTTTCAACTTCGCGTTTATACAGACGCCTCGGCATCAAACACGTGCCCACGCCCCACGACACTGCCTGGCACCAACAGCGCCCCAGGCGCCAGCACCGCGTTAGCGCCGATCCGACATTGATCCCCCAGCAACGCGCCAAACTTGTCGCAGCCGCTGCGCTGCAATACCCCGTCAACCCGTACCAGCACTTCCTTGTCGTCCCGCTCGTTGCGGTAGTTGGCGACGATACTCCCCGCCTCGAGGTTGACCCCATGGCCCAGCACTGAATCACCGACAAAGTTGAAGTGGGCCAGCTTGCTGCCACTGAACATGAAGGTGGTTTTCAGTTCGACGCCGGGGCCGATGATGCAGTGCTCATCCACCCAGCAACCACCGCGCAGCAGCGAGCCGCTGGCGATAAAGCAATGGGCGCCGATGATCAGGGGCGGCTTGAGCAAGGCACCGGGTTCGACGATGGCGGTACGGTGGATGGCGACTTCGTCCTTCACGCTGTACTCGTCGACCGGCAGTTCGGCGAGCATCTGGCGAACAACGGCCGGCGCCTGGGCGACCAGGGCCCAGGGCGCCAGGCCGGCCCACGGGGCCAGGGGGGATTGAGCAAGGTTGGCGATGTAGTCGGTGAGTCGAATCAAGGTCGAGCCCTCACGTGGTCAGAGACAGTCAAGAAAACCCACATTGGCGATCATTCGACCTCGAGTACAGCACTTCCAGGCCCTCGCCTCTCACAGACCGCGCTTGCGCAGCCACTGCAAAAAGCCCTTCTTCACCGGCACCACCGGCGCGTCCTGGGTCAGGACCTGGGCGGCATGCTGGCGGAATTCCAAGAGTGCCTTCATCGCCTCGCTAATGTCGCGGCGCGCGTCCAGGCACGGTTTCAGGTATTCGTTCTCGATGCGGTACAGCGTGCAGAACGTCTTGGCGGAAAAGTCCGCCAGCACGGCCTGGTCGGACAGGATCCCGGCCTCGCCAATCACTTCTCCCGGCCCCATGCGCCCGGCTTCGAATACATGGCCGCCCTTGGTCAACATCACCGAGACCACGCCGGACTCGACGATAAACAAATGATCACTGACCTCCCCCGCCGGCAGGATCATCTCGCCGGCGCGGTAGGTGTGCAGGGTCATGTTCTGGCTGAAGGTGTCTTTCTCTTCCTGGCGCAGGGTGGAGAAAATCGATGAACGCTCCAGCAACGCCCGCGCGGCGGACATGGCCGGCGGCGCGCTGCTTTCGGTGGCGGACAGCACAGCCACGCCCGCCGCTTGCAGGTGCCGGAACGCCAGGTCATAGAGTTGGTTGCGCACCTCGCGCTTGAGGGCCATGGCTGGCACGAAGCCGCTGATTTCATACTCCACGCCGCCACTGGCAGAGGTCTTGAACGCCACGCTCGGCGCCGGCTTGGCCAACAGTGGCCGACACCCCTGCATCGCACGCTCCAGCGCCTCGATCACGGTTTGCGGGCGCGCATGGGGGCTGACCTGCAGGCTGACCGCCAGGCCGAACATATCCGCCGGGCGCGAAAAGTTGATGATCTTGGCCTTGGCCGCCAGGGAGTTGGGAATCACCGCCAGGCTGCCCTGGGAGGTTTGCAGGCGCGTGGCACGCCAGTCGATGTCGGTGACCCGCCCTTCGGTACCGTCGATGGAGATCCAGTCGTCGATCTGATAAGGCTTGGTGGTGTTGAGCACGATCCCGGAAAACACATCGCTCAGGGTACTTTGCAACGCCAGGCCGACGATGATCGCCACCGCACCGGAGGTGGCCAGCACTCCCTTGACCGGCAGGTCGAGCACGTAGGCCATGGCGGCGATGATCGCGATGAGGAAAATCACCGCGCCCATCAGGTCCTGCAACAATCGCCCGGTGTGACCCACCCGCTGCATCATCACCGCGCCCAGCAACACCGTCAGCGTGCGCGCCGCAAACAGCCACCAGCCGATCTGCAAGGCCGTGGCGGCCAGGTGCAAGGCGGTACTGTCGGCATAGGGCGCAAGTTGCATGGGGTTCATGCCGTCGTTGAACAGCACGGCACTGAACACGGCAAAAATCGCCAACCGCGCAGCCAGCTTCCAATTGGCCAGGTCGGCAGAGATCAGGCGCCACACGGCGATGTCGATAAAGATCAGCGCCACGGCGCACAACATCGGGTGATCAGCGATAAATGAGGGCATCCAGGCGACTCCAGGGCGAATGACGGGAAGATCGCATGAAATGGGGGTTGCGCAAACAAAATGTATTGCTGCGCAACGGTGGTGAACGGGCTTGTTGTGGTGAGCGGGCTTGCCCCGCGCTGGGGCGCGAAGCGGCCCTGAAACCATCTGCCTCGGAACGTCTGGAAAACCGCGTCGAGTTTATTGGGGCTGCTGCGCAGCCCAGCGCGGGGCAAGCCCGCTCACCACAACAAGTCGGCTTGCCACCACCACTCAACTCACCCCTGAAAACCTGCATCCACAGGTTTTCAGGTGATCCGTCAGGCCTGCATCCGCCCAAACTTACCCGATTGGAAATCCGCAAACGCCTGGTGAATCTCCTGCTCGGTATTCATCACAAACGGTCCATGCCCAACGATAGGCTCGTCAATCGGTTCGCCGCTGAGCAGCAGGACCTTGGCGTCGTCGTTGGCCTCCAGGATGAGTTGGCGGCCATCGCGGTCGAACAACGCCAGTTGGCCTTGGCGTGCGACGTCTTCGCCATTGACCAGCACCGTGCCGCGCAGGATCACCAGGGCAGTGTTGCGCCCGGCGTGCAGGTCGAGGGTGACGGGCTTGCCGGCGTTGAGGCGCAGGTCCCACACATCGATCGGCGTGAAGGTGCGCGCCGGTCCCTGGGTGCCGGCGAATTCACCGGCGATCAGGCGCAGGTGGCCGGCGTCGTTGGCCAGGGGCAGCACGGGGATATCGCCGTCGACGATGGTCTGGTAGCCCGCGTCGGCCATTTTGTCCTTGGCGGGCAGGTTGACCCACAGTTGCACCATCTCCAACGCACCGCCGCTGCGGGCGAAGGCGGCGGAGTGGAACTCCTCGTGGAGGATGCCCTTGGCGGCGGTCATCCATTGCACATCGCCCGGGCCGATTTTGCCGCCAGCGCCGGTGGAATCGCGGTGTTCGACTTCGCCATCGTAGACGATGGTCACGGTTTCAAAACCGCGATGGGGGTGCTGGCCGACGCCGCGACGCTGGTCTGTCGGGTTGAAATCGGCCGGCCCGGCGTGGTCCAGGAGCAGGAATGGGCTGATGTGCTTGCCCATCGAGTCGTAGGAAAACAGCGTACGCACGGGAAAGCCGTCGCCGACCCAATGGGCGCGAGGGCTGGTGTAGATGCCGATGAGTTTTTTCATGGTAGTCCTCCAAAGTGCATACACCTTAAAACTCGCAGCAATTCGGCGCTAGACGGTAAAAATAACCTTGATCGTCCTACCGGCAGGACGATCTACGACTGCAGCCTCACAAAAACAGCGTTAATGATAATGACTCGTAGTAATATCCGCCCTCTCCCGCTCAACCCTCGAGGGCTGCAATGCCGTTTGCCCCTGCGCCTGCCGCACCGCGCGTACTGGTGGTGGATGACCACCGCAAGATTCGTGAACCCTTGGCCACGTACCTGCGACGTTACACCTTTGAGGTGCGCACCGCTGAAGACGCGGCCGGCATGTGGCAATTGCTCAAGACCCAGGCGTTCGATGTGGTGGTGCTCGACGTGCTGCTGCCGGATGGCGATGGCTTTGAGTTGTGCAACCAGTTGCATCGGCGCAGCAACACCCCGGTGATCCTGCTGACCGCCCGCGACACTGCCGCCGACCGCATACGCGGCCTGGACCTGGGTGCCGACGATTACGTCACCAAGCCGTTCGAGCCCCGGGAGCTGGTGGCGCGTATCAACAGCGTGCTGCGCCGTCAGGGCCGCGCGACCGGCCCCACCGCGCCCGGCACTGGCGCACGGGCCTATGAGTTTGCCGGCTGGCACTTCAGTGTGACCAGCGCCACCTTGCGCCGCGACGGCAGCCCGGCCATCCAGCTCAGCACTGCCGAAAGCCGGCTGTTGCAAGTGTTCCTCGCCCACCCCAACACCCTGTTGCCCCGCGAACGCTTGATCGACCTCACCGCCGCCGCCGACAGCGATGTCAGCGACCGCGCCATCGACCGGCAAGTCAGCCGCCTGCGCCGCAAGCTGGCCCAGGGCGATGCCACCCCGGAACTGTTACGCACCATCTGGGGCGGCGGCTATCTATTGGCGTCCGAGGTCAGCGAATGCACACCTTGAGCCGGCTGTGGCCGCGCACCCTGGCACGGCAGTTGAGCCTGTTGTTGCTGCTGGCACTGCTGGCGTCGAACGCCATTGCGATGTTGTTCCTGCAGCGCACCGGCAGCCTGATCCACCCGCTGTCGCGCAGTTTCAGCCTGGAACGCCTGGGGATTGCCCATCACACGGCAATCGACCTGACCTCGAGTGAAACCGCGCACCTGCTGGCCGGCATGAGCACCGACGACACGCGCTTCTGGATCGGCCCCACGCCGGAAGTGGCGCCGTTTGCGCAACGCCCGGAAGAACAGCGCCTGGCCAACGAGCTGCGCCACCAATTACAGCTGGATAACAGCGCCGCCATCGGCATGCAGTTGGAACGCATCAGCGGCGCCGACGCCCGCACCCATGTGTTCAGCCCCGCCGGCTGGGCGCCGTTGCGCCTGCGCAGCAGCGTGCCGCTGCCCAACGGTACCTATCTGAATGCCGTGCAATACCCCGCCGGCGCCTATGAATGGGGTCGCGTCCTGGCCTACAGCCTGCCGGTGACGACCCTGCCGGTGCTGCTGATCGTGATGTTTTTCATTGCCCGCGTGGTGCGCCCGATCAAGACCCTGGCCAAGGCCACCGAGCGCGTCAGCCGCGGTGAATGGATCGCCCCGCTGCCGGAAACCGGCCCACAGGAAGCCCGCGACCTCACTGCCGCCTTCAACACCATGCAGGCCAACCTCGCACGGCATGTCGAAGGCCGCACGCGGATGCTCGCAGCGGTCAGCCATGACTTGAATACGCCGATCACAGAACTGCGCCTGCAAGTGGAATTGCTGGAGCCCGGCGCAGCCCGCGATGACATGCTCGAAAGCCTCGCGGAATTGAGTGCCATGGTGCGTGAAACCCTGAATTTCGTGCGCGATGACACGGTGCAGGAACCTACCGCTACGACTTCATTGAACGACCTGCTGGATGACCTGGCCATGCGTTACCAACGCCTTCAGCAGCCCGTCACCTGGGCCGGCGCACCGCCCTTGCTGCTGACCTGCCGCCCGCTGGCGCTCAAACGTGCACTGACCAACCTGATTGACAACGCCCTGCGCCATGCCGGCGATGCCGACCTGAGCCTGGTTCGCGAGGACAACGGCTGGCTGCGCATCGAGGTTCTCGACCACGGCCAAGGTCTACCCGAGGCGTGGTTGAGCAAAGTCTTCGAGCCCTTCGTACAACGGGGTGTCAGTGACGGCGGCGTGGGGCTGGGCCTGGCGATTGCACGGTCGTGCATCCAGGCCCATGGCGGTGAACTGGTCTTGGAGAATCGCCCACCGGCCGGCCTGTGCGCGGTGGTGCGATTGCCCACCGCGCTCTAGAAGTTGAGCGTGGCGCCCATCCACAGGGTGCGGCCGTAGTTCACCGTGCCATAGGTTTCATCGTCCAGGCGCTTGTCGGTGAGGTTGTTCAGGGAGGCGTTGAGGGTCAACGAATCGCTCACGTCATAGGAGCCGCCCAGGTCGGCGGTGGTGTAGCCCGGCGCCGGTTCGTCGGTGGTGATGGTGTTGCCGGTTTCCTCGCCGTAGTAGCTCAGCGAAGCCCAGGCCTGGGTGCGATCGTTAATGGTCCACTCGGTACGCACATTGGCTTTTTGCTCAGGGGTGAGGGCCAGGGGCGCGCCTTTGTTGGCGCCGCTTTTCTGCTCGGAGTCAGTGTAGGTGTAGTTGGCTTTGAGCAGCACGCTGGGGTTGATGTCCCATTGGCCGTTGAGCTCAACGCCCTGGATGATCGCCTTGTCGACGTTGACCCGCTCCATGATGGTGTAGCCGTTCCAGCGCCGGTCGGTGGTGACGGTGGAAAGCTTGTCCTGGAAGTCGTTGTAGAACAGCGTCACGCCGCCGGACAGGTTGTCGCGGTTGCTCCACAGCGCCGAGACTTCATAGTTGGTGCTGGTCTCGGGCTTGAGGTCCGGGTTGCCGAACATCACGAAGCGGTTGCGGCGCAGGTAGGCGTAATCCTCGACGACCGCACGCAGCTCGGGGGCCTTAAAGCCACGTGCAACACCGCCCTTGAACGTCCACTGCTCGGTGGCGCGCCACACCCCGTAGACCCGCGGGCTGAGGTGGGCGCCGTACTCTTCGTGCTCATCCAGGCGCAGGCCGGTGGTCAGGGCGAAGCTGTCGGTCATCCACCACTCGTTTTCCGCGAACAGGGCTTTTTGCACCACCGAGAATTTATAGTCGACGCGGTCACCGAGGCCCTGGTTCCAGTCGGTGAGCTCGCTTTTATTCCATTGCACGCCCACGGTGCTGACGTTATGGGCGGTGGGCACCACCAGCTTGGCGTCAAACACGCTGTTCTTGATCTCGGGTTTGCGCCCGTAGATGTCAGTCTGCGCCGGTGTCGCCTTGCCTTCACGGCTGGAGGTTTCCTGGGACAAGGCAATGTCCGAGGTGGCCCAGCCCCAGCGGCCCTGGTGGGACAGCGACCAGTGATCGCGGTTGTTTTCCTGTTCGCGGGTGGCCCAGTTGGCGCTCATGCCGTCGCCATTCTTCAAGCGCGTGGCGCCGGCTTCCAGCAGGATGTCGTGGTCGATAGTGGGGGTGAAGGCCAGGCGCGCGGTGAGGTCGCGGTGGTCAGCCTTGCTGAAGCCATTGGTCTGCTCGATGTCGTCATCGGCCTGGCGATCCAGGTAGCGGCCCCACACCTGCAAACCGAGGAAATCTTCCTTGAGCGGACCACTGAGGTAGAACTGGGTCTGGCGTGCATTACCCTGGTCGCTGTGCTGACGCGCCGAGTAGTCATACCCGATGGAGCCGCCCCAGGTCGGTGAGACCTTGCGCGTAATCACGTTGATCACCCCGCCGATGGCATCCGAGCCGTACAGTGACGACATCGGCCCGCGCACCACTTCAATCCGCTCGATGGCCGCAGCGGGTGGCACGAAGCTCTGTTCATAGCCACTGTTGCCGTTGACCCGCGATTCCCGCGCACTCTGGCGCTTGCCGTCGACCATGATCAGGGTGTAGTCGGCCGGCATGCCACGGATGGAGATGTCGGTTTCATTCGCACCGCCGTTGACGGTGACGCCTTCCACGTCTTTAACCGCGTCGCCGAGGTCGCGGTAAGACTTGCGACGCAGCGCCTCGCCATCGATCACGGTGACCGAGGCCGGCGCGTCTTCCACGCTTTGCGCAAAACCGGATGCAGTCACCACTACATCATTGAGTTCCAGTGCAACAGGCTCATCGGCGTGGGCATGAAGACTGGCGGCAACCAGCAGGGCCAGGGGCGAGAAACGAAAAGCAGGCAGCATGGGCGAAGACCTTCGGATTAGACTCAAAAGAGAATCGTAATCATCCAGCCCCGAATAACTTGGACAAAGTGTGACAGCTCAAGCCGCCGCGACCTCTGCGGTACGGCGCTCACGCAACAGATGGAAGGCCACGAAAGCCGTCACGGCAAAACACGCCTGGATCACGATCATCGGTGTTGCACTGCCGTCACGCAGATGGCTCAGTAACAGGCCGCTGCAGGTCGCGCCGAACATCTGCGCAAAGCCCATCAAGCCCGCCGCCAAGCCGGCGCGGTGAGCGTTGGGCATGACCCCACCGGTCACAGACCCGGGCAATACCAGGCCACCGCCGAGGGTCGCCAGCGCAATGGGAATATCCAGGCCCAGCACCGACAGGCCAAACAGCGCATAAATCACCAGTGCGGCAATCCCGCCCATGGCTACCAGCGTCACGCCCATCGCCACAATCCGTTGCGGCCCCAGGCGCTGGATGTTGCGTCGGGTGTAGGTGGAACCGATGATCAGCATCGACACGATCAGGCCAAAATTGATGCCGTACTCCAGGCTGCTCAAGCCCAACAGATTGATATACACCGCCGAGGAACCGGCGATCACCGCGAACATGGCGCCATAGGTACACGCCAGCGCCACGGCGAACGCGCGGTACTGGCGGCCCTTGAGCAGGTCCAGGTATTGCCCGCCGAGGGTGCGCCAGTGGCCGGCCTTGGGGTCGAGGAAGTGGTTGCTCTCGCGAAAGAACAGCAGCGCCAGCAGCAGCACCCCACTGCCAATCACCAGTGCCAGCAGGATCGGCGCACGCCAGCCCAGCAGCTTGATCAGCAGGCCGCCGACCATCGGTGCGACGACGATGGCGTACAGCATGCCGATCATGGTCAGCGCCAGCGCCGGCCCCGCCTCGGCCTTCCACACGTCACGCACCACGGTACGCGCCAGTACCAGCGCAGCGCAGGCGCCGAGGCCTTGCACGACGCGAGCGGCGATAAATTGCTGGATGTCATTGACCAGCAGCATCGACAAGGTCGCCAGCACATACAGCAGCAGCCCGCCGATCAGCACCGGACGGCGGCCGATACGGTCCGACAGCGGGCCGAACAGCAGCTGCCCCAGGCCAAAGGCGGCGACAAACGCCGACAGTGCCATCAACGCCGAACCAGGCGGCGCCAGCAGCGCCTGCTCGATCACACCCAAGCCTGGGATGATCAATTGGGTCGAGACTTCACCCAGTGCCGTCAGGGCCACCAGTAAAAACAACAAGCTTCGCGAGGGGACCGGGGCGTTCGACATGGGGATTATCCGGGGCTGGATTTATTTATATTTCGACCATAATATGCGTAAAAAATTATGTCCATAATTTTTTGCCCAATGGTAATCCCCGGAGCCCGACATGATCCCTCTCCCCTCGCGCCTTCTCATGCCCCTGGCCGTGTTGATCGTCCTCAGCGGCTGCAACAGCCAGACCGACACCGCCGCCCAAGCGCCGCAACCGCGTCCGGTACTCGCCGCCAAGGTCGAAGCCGCCGGCACTCAGCAAAGCGCCTATACCGGCGTGGTGGCTGCGCGTACGGAAAGCGACCTGGGCTTCCGGGTCAGCGGCAAGGTCATCGAACGCAAGGTCGACCCCGGCCAGCACGTTTCCCGTGGCGACACCCTGCTGGTGCTCGACATCGGCGACTTCGAGCTGGCCCTGCGTTCGGCGAAAAACCGCGTCAACGCCGCCCAGGCACAACTGCGTCAGCGCCGTGACGATGAAAACCGCTACCAGCGCCTGGCCAGTACCGGTGCCGTGTCACGACAGATCTTCGACCAGTCGGCGACTAACTTGCGCGTGGCCGAGGCCGAGTTGGCCGCGGCGCAATCCGACGCCAGTCAGATCGAGAACCGCCGCACTTATTCGGTGCTCAAGGCCGATGGCGACGGCATCATCACCGACGTGCGGGTGGACCGCGGCCAAGTGGTCGCCGAAGGGCAAATCGTCGCGCGCCTGGCCCATGACGGTGCCCGCGAAGCCATCGTCAACCTGCCGGAAAACCAGCGCGACCAGGCCGCGCAAAAAGCCCTGGCCTTCCCCTTCGGCGCCCCGGACCAGGCGGTGACGGCGACCTTGCGCGAACTGTCGGCCAGCGCCGATCCCACCACCCGCACCTACCGCGCCCGTTATGTGCTGCACGGTAACGTCGAGCGCTTCGCCCTCGGCTCGACCATCACCGTGCGCCTGCAAGGCAACGGCCAGGCGCAACAAACCCGCGTGCCCATCGGTGCGTTGCACGATGCCGGACAAGGCACCGGTGTGTGGCTGATCGGCGCGGATGACAAGGTCAGCTTCGCCCAGGTCTCGGTCGCCAGCCTTGGCCAGGAAGACGCCCTGCTCGACAGCGGCGTGAACCCCGGCCAGGTCGTCGTCGCCCTCGGTGCGCACCTGTTGCACGGCGGCGACGCGGTGCGCCTGTTGCCCGCCCAGGTGCTGGCCCTCAACCGCAAACAGGACCAATGAGCATGCGCGGCATCAACCTCTCGGAACTGGCGGTCAAGCACCGCGCAGTCACGCTGTTTTTGATCATTGCGATCCTCGCCGCCGGGATCTTCTCGTTCGGCAAACTGGGACGCGCCGAAGACCCCTCGTTTACCGTCAAGGTCATGACCATTACCGCCGCCTGGCCCGGCGCCACTGCCCAGGAGATGCAGGAGCAGGTGGCCGACCGCCTGGAGAAGCGCCTGCAGGAACTGGACTACTACGACCGCGTCGAGACCATCGCCCAGCCAGGCTTTGTGTCGATGCGCATGACCTACAAGGAGTCCACGCGCCCCAGCGAAATCCAGGAGCTGTTCTACCAGACGCGCAAAAAACTCAGCGATGAAGCCGCGAGGCTGCCCAACGGGGTGATCGGGCCGTTCTTCAACGATGAATATTCCGATGTGTACTTCGCCCTGTACGCCCTGGAGGCCGAGCACTTGCCCCATCGGCAACAGGTGCAGATGGCCGAGGAGTTGCGCCAGGGCCTGCTCAACCTGCCGGGGGTGAAGAAGGTCAATATCCTCGGCGAGCAGGCCCAGCGGATTTTTGTCGAGTTCTCCTATGAGCGCCTGGCGACCCTGGGGATCAAGCCGGAGCAGATCTTCGCTGCCCTCGCCGCGCAGAACGCCGTGGCCCCGTCAGGTTTTGTCGAAACCGCAGGCGCGCGCGCCTATATCCGTATCGATGGTGCCTTCGATAGCCTGGCGCTGATCGAAAACGTGCCCCTGGAAGTCAACGGTCGCGTGCTGCGCATTGCAGATGTAGCCAGCGTCAGCCGCGGTTATGAAGACCCGCCCAGCTACCGCATCCGCCACCAGGGCGACCCGGCGCTGATGCTCGGCGTGATCATGGAAAAACACTGGAACGGTCTGGAGCTGGACAAAAGCCTCAAGGCCGAGGAAGCCCGGATCCAGGCGGACCTGCCGTTGGGCGTGAACTTCGCCAAAGTCTCCGACCAGGCGAAAAACATCAGCCTGGCGGTGAATGAATTCATGCTCAAATTCTTCGTTGCCCTGGCGGTGGTGATGCTCATCAGCCTGCTGGCCCTGGGCTTTCGCGTCGGCCTGGTGGTGGCGGCTGCGGTGCCGCTGACCTTGTCGGTGGTGTTTGTGATCATGCTGCTCACCGGGCGTGAGTTCGACCGCATTACCCTGGGTGCACTGATCATTTCCCTGGGCCTGCTGGTGGATGACGCCATCATCGCCATTGAAATGATGGTGGTAAAACTGGAGGAAGGTTTTGACCGGATTCATGCAGCCACCTTCGCCTGGAGCTCCACGGCGGCCCCGATGCTCACCGGTACGTTGGTGACGATCATCGGCTTTCTGCCGGTGGGATTTGCACGGTCCGGTGCGGGGGAATACGCCGGCAATATCTTCTGGATCGTCGGCTTTGCGCTGATCTCGTCCTGGCTGGTGGCGGTGGTGTTCACGCCGTACCTGGGTGTGAAGTTGCTGCCGCAGATCAAACCGGTGCCCGGTGGCCACGACGCGATTTACGCCGGGCGCTATTACCAGAAACTGCGTGATTTGGTCGAAGCCTGCGTACGCAGGCGTTGGCTGGTGACCGGGTTGGTGATCGCTGCCTTTGTACTGTGCGTACTGGGCATGGCCGTGGTGAAGAAACAGTTCTTCCCCAACTCCGACCGTTCCGAGCTGATTCTTGAGGTGTATATGCCGCCCGGCAGTGCCTTCAAGAGCACCGAGGCGGTGGCGGCGCAGTTGGAAAAGGCGCTGCTGCACGAGCCGCAGACCAGCATGGTCGACACCTATGTGGGCGGTGGTGCACCGCGTTTCTTCCTGTCGCTGAACCCCGAAATGCCGGACCCGGCGTTTGCCAAGCTGATCGTGCAGACGCCGGACTCTCACGCCCGTGACGCCTTGAAGCTGCGCATGCGTGAGCGAATTGCGGCCGGTGAGTTTCCGGCGGCGCGGGTGCGGGTCACCCAGTTGCTGTTCGGCCCGCCGGTGCCCTTCCCCGTGGTGTTCCGCGTGTCCGGCCCCAATGTGGAGGTACTGCGCGGCGTGTCCGAGGACGTGCGCAAGGTCGTTGCCGCCAACGCGCTGACCAAGGACGCCTTTCTCGATTGGGGCGAGCGCACCAGCGGTTATCGCCTGGTGCTGGATCAAGACCGCCTGCGCCTGCTCGGTTTTACCCCCAACGAGGTCAAATCCCAGCTCAATGCCTTGCTCAGCGGCAACCCGATCACCGAAGTGCGTGAGGGCAACCGCACCGTGTCCGTGGTCGCCCGCGCCCAGGGCAACCAGCGCGAGAACCTCGGCAACCTCAACAACATGACCCTGACCAACAGCGCCGGCACGTCGGTGCCCCTGGCCCAGGTCGGGCAGTTCCAGGCGGTGATGGAAGAGCCGATCCTCAAGCGCCGCAACCGCGCGAGCACCGTGGAAGTGCGTGCCGACATCATCGACGGCGTGCAACCGCCCGACGTGGAAATGGCCGTGTACAAAGACCTGCAACCGCTGATCGCCCGGCTGCCGGCCGGTTACCGGATCGACATCGGCGGCCCGGTGGAAGAAAGCGCCAAGGCCAACGTTGCGCTGGCGGCGCTGTTCCCGATCATGATCCTGCTGACCCTCACGGTGATCATGTTCCAGGTGCGTTCCTTCGGCGTGATGTTCATGGTCTTCGCCACCGCGCCGCTGGGCTTGATTGGCGCGGTGCCGACCTTGCTGCTGTTCAACCAGCCGTTCGGGTTCAACGCGATCCTGGGCTTGATCGGGATCGGCGGGATTCTGATGCGCAACACGTTGATCTTTACCGACCAGATCCGCCAGAACCAGGAGCATGGCATGGCGATCCACGCGGCGATTGTCGAGGCCACGGTGCGGCGCGCGCGGCCGGTGATATTGACCGCGCTGGCGGCGGCGCTGGCGTTTATTCCGCTGACGTTGTCGGTGTTCTGGTCGTCCCTGGCATTCGTGCTGATTGGCGGGGTGGTGGTGGGCACGGTGTTGACGCTGTTGTTTCTGCCGGCGCTGTGCAGCCTGGTGCTGGGGCGGGAGAAGACAAAAATTGTCGAAACGCCCCACGTAAGCGCCGGATAAGCGCTACTCCCCTGCCCTGAAAACCGCTGCAAAGTCCCTCGCCTGAATACACAGTGCGAGGGATTGCAGATGGTGGTTTTCGTTAAAGCCCCGTTTGAAGGGGCTGTTTCATGATCGAGGTGACCCGCCAAGCCATTGGCTACCTGGTGCTGGCCGCCATGGATTCAAAGACGCGGGACGTCGAATCCGTTCTCAGCGACTTCGGGCGCTGCCTCAATACCTACGAGACCTGGGCGGAAAGCTTCTTTAGCTTTTCGGCCCTGGATATCGAACAGGTCTTCAAGGTCGGGGATGAAGTGGCGCTCATCGCGCCGATCAACCGCGCCATCCTTCCCAGCAGCACGACCGCAATGTGCCAGGCAAACGGCACGTTGACCCTGGTGCATATGTTCCAGAGCGCTCGGTTCGTGCCCATTGGCAATACGCCCGTGATGGTGCAACGCATCGATCCAGAGGGCGGCCCCCTGGGCGAGCCGATCCACAAGACCATCGGCCCCAGCGGCATCCTCGAAATCACCGAGTGTGATCGCAACCAGCAGTACCGGGTCAGCTTCTACCCCAACGTCTCCAAAGACCATTTCAAGGCGCTGTATGCCTCTTATCAGTCGGTTATCGCCCCGCTGGACAGTTGGTTGCGCAGTGAATGGGAGACCACCTTCGAACCGTTGTGGAAGGGTTACTCCGAAGCCAGCTTCCCCAAGCGCTACCTCGCCCTGCATCAAGCCTATGCCCGCGGCTTCGGCGAAGCGCTTTATTCACTCTGGGACACTGTCAAGCAGCTGTTTCAGTGGCTTGGCGACCCGCTGGCTTATGCCGAACAACTGTTGCACTACCTGTCAGCGGACGAACTTGAAAAGCTGCTGAGCCTCGGCGCCGACGCCCTCGCCAAGGGCTTGTTGGTGCTCAGCGACGAGCCGCTGCTGTTCATCTATCTGTCGGCAATGGTCAGCTGGATGCGTCTGTTGCCACCGCCCTATATGAACGAGTTGCTCGGGGAAATCAGCGCCGACGTATTGATCAACTTGTTGCTGTGTCTCGCCACTGCCGGGATGGGGATGGCGGTTCGAATAAGTACCAACGTGCTGGGCGGCATCAAGTCTCAACGTGCGCGCCGATGGTTGGAACGCATGGCTGGGCAGTTCGGAAAATCGCCCATGGATGAGCATGTCGAGCTCGCCAAACCGGTTCTGCTGGGTGGCCCTGCGACGTCGATCAAGACCATCCCGGTTGCGCCGTTGAAGGCGGGGGAGCATGTGGTTTCGAACCCGGTGCCGGCGGTTCGCGGGAAGACTCAGCAGACGGTGTTGGTCAGGCAGGAGCCTGTCGATGATGTTCCGGTTTCAGGGAAGAATCCGAACGGGGATGCGACGGCATCTTCGGATAAGACCGTCACCAACGGCTGCCCGGTGTCGATGGTTACCGGGGAGGAATTGCTCACCCTCACCGACGGCACGTTGGATGGAATCTTGCCGTTCGAGTGGACACGGTTATATCGCACCAGTGCGGTGGAAGTGGATGTCGGGTTGGGGTTTGGCTGGAGTCATTCGCTGGCGCATCGGCTTGCGGTGTCGGGCGATTCGGTGGTGTGGACGGACCATGAGAACCGCAGTACTTCGTTTCCGATGCCGACCGTTGCTCGGCCTGCAATCACCAACAGCTTGGCCGAAGCAGCGATCTATTTGGGCGCATCGCCGGACGAACTGGTGTTGTCCCAGGCGTCGCGGTTTTATCACTTTCGCGACGGTGTGCTGGTCTCGATCAGTGATGCCTACGACAACCGGTTGCGGATTGCTCGGGATTTTCTGGGGCGTATCGAGCGGCTGGATAACGGTGCGGGGTGTGCGCTGTTCCTGCGCTATGAATCGGACCGCATCGTGGCGGTGGACTACCAGGTGCAGCGGGCCGAAGACCGTGGTCCGTATGTCTGGATTACTGAGCAGAGCATTGTTTCCTACGCCTATGACGATGCTGGCCGACTGGTCTCGGCGACCAATGCGGTAGGTGAAAGCGAGGTTTATCGCTACGACGATCAGCACGTCATTCTTGAGCGGGGCTTGGCCGGTGGGGCGAGTTTCTTCTGGGCGTGGGAACGGGCTGGCAAGGCTGCGCGATGTGTTCGGCATTGGGCCAGTTTTTCCCAGACGGACACGCGGTATGCCTGGGGGGACGACGGCCGGGTCACGCTGCATAACGCCGATGGCAGTCAGGAAGTGTACGCCCATGACGACCGGGCGCGGCTGGTGCAGCGGATTGATCCGGACGGTGCCCAGCATTTCAAATCCTACGATGCCAAAGGCCGGCTGACGGTTGAGCAGGATCCGCTGGGGGCGGTGACGGCGTATCAGTACGACGACGCCGGACACTTGGTGGCGTTGTTTCCCGGGGATGATGAGCCGACGTCCTACGAGCATGACAATGGCTTCGTACGGGTTGTAAGGCGGGGTCTGGCGGTCTGGAAGTACGAGCGCAATGACCAGGGCGACGTCATTCGTAAGATCGATCCCGACGGACATGTCACCGACTACAGCTATGACAAATACGGGCAACTGATTGGGGTTTGGTACCCGGATCACAGTTGTCAGCGGCTGGTGTGGAATGAGCGGGGGCAACTGATTGAGGAGCAGCTGCCCAATGGCGGGATCAAGCGGTATCGCTATGACGATCTTGGCCGTCAGGTGGCGCGCGAGGATGAGCATGGCGCGCTGACCCAGTATCAGTGGGACAGCGTGGGTCGCTTGGTTCGCGTCGTATTACCAGGCGGTGCATGTCGGGAATACAGCTACAACCCCTACGGAAAAATCACCGCCGAACGCGACGAATTGGGCCACGTCACCCGCTACGAATACGCCGACGGGTTGCACCTGATCAGTCGGCGCATCAACGCTGATGGCACTCAGGTCAACTACCGCTACGACAACGTGCGGTTGTTGCTGACCGAGATCGAAAACGAAGTCGGCGAGACCTACCGACTTGCTTATCATCCCAACGGACTGATCCAGCAGGAAACCAGGTTTGATGGGCAGCGTACGGCCTACGTCTACGACCTCAACGGCAACCTGCAGGAAAAGACCGAACACGGTGACGATGGCAGTCAGCTCGTTACTCGCTACGAGCGCGATCACGCCGGACGCCTCGTCAGAAAAACCCTGCCCGACGGTAGCCTTGTTGAATATGCCTACGACCGCCAGGGCAACCTCCTCAGCGTCGATGACGGCCACTGGGCGCTGGCCTACGAATACGACCGCCAAAACCGCCTCACCGCCGAACACCAGGGCTGGGGCACCTCGCGCTACGGCTACGACGCCTGCGGCCAGCTTCAACACCTGCGCCTACCCGATAACAACCGACTGGTTTTTAACCATGCGAAAGGCGGCCACCTCGCCACCATCGAATTAAACGGCGCGCTGCTGACGTCTCATCTGTTCAAGGCCGGCCAGGAACATCAGCGCCGACAAGGCCAACTCCTCAGCCACTACCACTACGACGACCAACACCGCCTGCACGCCCACGCAATCACCCAGCAACAGGACCACCTCTACCAACGCCAATACGACTACGACAAAACCGGCAACCTCACCCGCCTGCTCGACACGCGCAAAGGCGAACACCACTACCACTACGACCCACTAGGCCGCCTCACCCGCGCCGACCACTCCCAAGACCTGCAGGAACGCTTCGGCCACACACGCGCCGACAACCTGCTGATGCAAGACCGCCCCGGCCCCGACATCGTCGCCGGCAACCGCCTGATGATCCAGGGCGACCGCCACTACGACTATGACGCCTTCGGCAACCTCATCCGCGAGCGACGCGGCAAAGGCCATCAACTCGTCACCGAATACCGCTACGACTGCCAGCATCGGCTGATCGGCATCACCCAACCCAACGGCCAAACCGCCAGTTACCGCTACGACCCGTTTGGGCGGCGCATCAGCAAAACCGTTGACGGCCTAACCATGGAGTTTTTCTGGCAAGGCGACAGGCTGATTGCCGAACACCATGCGGATCGCCATCGCAGCTATCTCTATGAACCGGACAGCTTTCGCCCGCTGGCCCTACTGGATGGCTTTGGTCCACAAGACACCAAAGCCTTTCACTACCAACTCGACCACCTCGGCACACCGCAGGAACTCACCGACCCCGACGGCGACATCGTCTGGTCCGCCCACTACCGCGCCTACGGCCAGATCAGCCGACTCGACAAAGGCACAATCGACAACCCGCTACGTTTCCAGGGCCAGTACTTTGATCAGGAAAGCGGGCTGCACTACAACCGCCATCGCTACTACAATCCGGATATTGGGTGTTACCTGACGCCTGATCCGGTGAAGTTGGCGGGTGGGATCAACGCCTATCAGTACGTGCCCAATCCGACGGGGTGGGTGGATCCGTTAGGGTTAAGCTGTAAGATTGGAAATTGCCCGGATTCAAAAAACGATTTAACAAAAAAAGCACCTCCTGGAGTATTAACTACTCACGAGAAGGCTGGAGGACACCTGATTGAAAAACATGTCGGTCGAACAGACGAACAGTTAGCGGCAAGATTTGAATCAGAACCGCACATCCCAGCCTCATCTACCTTCAAAACTCTAGAAGAGGCTGAGGCTATAGTGTCCAAAAGCTTGACTGCACACCAGCAAGAAATAACTACATTTTTAAGTGGAAACAAGGAAAAACTCCTAATTAAAGGCAGCTCAAGTCAACCCGTAGGGGTAAGCATCCTAAATGGAGCAAAAAAATCCGTACCTGTTTATAAGTTCCTATTAGTCATAAAACGAGCTCCTAAAATGCCAGATGGCTATCTATTGCTAACAGGATACCCAGAAAAATGAATGAACCATTAACAGAGCTACAACAATTTTTTGGTGCTTACTTTAATCAGGATTGGGCGGAAGATCATTCATCGGCCGATGATGTCATCGATACATTTCTACTGGACTCGCCTAGAGAAATAATCATGACAGTAAAACAGGAAATTTTAGAGCTGATAAATTCGTATACCAATGAGCCAGATCTTCAAGAAAATTTACTGCATATACAGCATTGCTATTACTACTATCCATACCAATGGGCCTCAGGCCCGTTATGGCTAAATCACATAGTTCGAAAGTTTGATGAATATCTACAAAAAAACCAATACTCAACTTAAAAAGCAGCCGTATAACGATCTTTGCTATTAATATTTTGGCCTGCTGCGCAGTCCACGCAGGGCAAGCCTGCTCACCACAAGGAATGAAGGCTCAGCCAAATTGAATAGGTGAGCCTCCCAGCCTGATCAGCGTTTACTCAGTTCCATAATCATCCGACTCAGCAAGTAGATCCGCGGTGCAACACTCTCCACCTCCGCATACTCCTGCGGCGTATGAATATTCCCCCCTACAATCCCAAACCCATCCAACGTCGGCGTCCCCACCCCGGCGGACAAACTGGCATCCGCCGCCCCGCCGCTGCCTTCAATGGTCAACTTTTTACCCAACTCCCCATAGATCCCCTGGGCAATCGCCACCAGCTTGTCCGACTCCGGCGTCTGCGGCATGGGCGGCAGGCCGCGTTTGAGGGTGGTGGTCACTTCGGTTTCCGGGATCAGCTTGTTGGCGGAGACCCGCACCAGGTCCTTCTCGATCCGGTCGAACTCTTCCGGCAATGCCGCGCGTACGTCGGCCTTGGCGGTGGCTTGGTCGGGGATGACGTTGGTGCGGTCGCCCGCCTTGATGACGGTGAAGTTGATGGTGGTTTTTTTCTCTTCATCACCCAGCTTGCCCAACTGCAGGATCTGATGCGCGGCTTCCATGGCGGCGTTGCGCCCCAGCTCCGGGGCCACGCCGGCGTGGGCAGCTTTGCCTTTGACTTCGACCACGGCGGTGGCACTGCCTTTGCGCCACACCACCAGGCCGTCGGCTGGGCGGCCGGGTTCCAGGTTCAGCGTGACGTCGTGGGCCTTGGCGGTGTTGCGGATCAGTTCAGAGGCGATGTCGGAACCGGTTTCTTCGCTGGCATCGAGCAGGAAGGTAATCTGTGCATAGTCCTTGAAGCCCTGGTTTTTCAGGACTTTGAGTGCGTAGATACCGGCGACGATGCCGCCCTTGTCATCCATCACCCCGGGACCATAGGCGCGGCCGTCCTTGATGTGAAACGGCCGTTCGGCCGCCGAGCCTTCCTTGAACACGGTGTCCATGTGGGCCATCAGCAGGATTTTGGCCTTGCCGTTGCCCTTGAGGGTGGCGATCACATGGCTGCTGTTGGCGGCGGCATCCGGCACCCGTTCAATGGTGAAGCCCAGCTGTTTGAGTTCATCGACGGCGATGTCACTCACCTGGGTCAGGCCTGGCCCGTAGCCGGAACCCGAATCGATATTCACCAGGCGCTCCAGCAGTTTCAGGGCCGGGGCCTTGTACTGTTCGGCGTCCGCCTGGATCTGCCGGTGGGGTTCGGCGCTGTAGGCCGGGAGTGCGAAGGACAAGGCCAGCGTGGCGGCCAGGAGAGTACGCGGGAAGGTGAAGGGCATGAACCGGTCCTTGTTTTTTGTTGGGGTGCCGCCTCACCCTACCCCACTAGACCGACCGCAACCAAGCGCCGTGCACCGAACTGACCCGGTTGCGCCCGCTGCTCTTGGCTTCATACAGCGCCAGGTCTGCGTCGTTGAGCCACGTGGTGGAATCGGCGTGCCCCGGTTGATACGGCGCCAGGCCGATACTCAAGCTGGCGCGCAATGAAGGGTTCTGGGCGTACGCCAACGCGTTGAAGCGATCGCGCAAGGCATCCATCACTTCCGTGGCACGGTTGAGCGGCATGCCCGGTAGGATCACGCAGAATTCATCGCCGCCGTAGCGCCCGGCCAGGTCGGTGGCGCGCAGGTTCTGGCGCAGCACTTTACTGAGTTGGCGCAGCACGATGTCGCCGGTGACGTGGCCATAGGTGTCGTTGATAAGCTTGAAATGGTCGATGTCGATCAACGCAATCGCGGCCCCTTGCTGTTCGCGGCGGCAACGTTGGAACTCGATCTCCAGATGGTCTTTCCAGGCGCCATGGTTGAGCAGGCCGGTCAGGCTGTCGGTGCGACTCAGCGCCAGCAATTCGCGTTTGTGCCGGGCCAGGGTCACCGCCTGGCGGTAACAGATCCAACCCAGCGCCAGCGGGTACAGCATCAGAATCGGCAGGCAGGCATAGAGCTGGACCGGGGTGGTCGTGGCGATAAAGGCCGGCGTGAATATCAACAGCGACGTGCCGATGCCCAGCGCCTGCGCCGCCCACCCCGCCAGCATGAAGCGCGGACCGCCGATGGCGACGTTGTTCATGGTCATCATCGACAGGGTCGTCACACCGGGCAGCGGGTTGAAATGCATGGCCGCGACCCAGAAACCGCCGCAAAACGAATCGAACAGCAAATTGCGCCGCTCACTGCGCAGCGTATGGGTAGCACGCAACGAGCGCTGAAAGGCCACGACCGGCCAGACAAATGCATTGATCACCATCCAGGCCCACACCCATGGCGCCGGATCCAGCGGATACATGCCAAACACTACGCACACAAAACCGAGCGTCAGCCCTAAGGTGCGGGATTTATACAAACGGGTAGCGAGCGGAAATCCTTTTCCTCCGACGGCAGGCATGGAGGGCTGTAATCCTGGATGAATGCCTGGAGTCTATCAGGGCGCCAGCAATTCGCCACTACTGCTCATTCCCCATCCAAACCATTCAGTGGGGAAAACCGCGGGCCAGCATCAACGCCACACCCAGCAACAGCACCGCAGTAATCCGCTGCAACAGCACACGGCGCCTGGGGTTTTCCAGCACGTGCTTGATGCGTTGGCCGAAGTAGCAATACAGGCAACCGCTGGCAAATTGCAGCACCAGGAAGGTCGCCCCGAGGATGGCGATATCCACCGCCGAACGTTGCTCCCCTGCCCCGGCGAACTGTGGGAATACAGCGCTGAACATGATGAGGGTCTTGGGGTTGGAGAACCCGGTCAGCAAACCCTTGCCGAACAAGCGGCGTGCGCCCTCTACTCCAGCGGCCTTATCCATGGCGGCACCGCTGCTGGTCCATTGTTTGTAGGCCAGGTAAAGGATGTAGACCACGCCGATTATCTGGATGCTCTGGGTGATGGCGAGATTGCCCTTGATCAGTGCCGAAAAGCCCACGGCAAAGATCAGGATCGAAATCAGGTACGACACACTGGCGCCGAATTGGGCCGGCAGCGAACTGCGCAGGCCGTCCTTTAAGCCCAAGCTCAACAGCAGCAGGGTCATGGGGCCAGGGCTGAAGGTCATGGTGGCGCAAAACAGCAGGAAGTAGAGAAACGAAGAGAGCGTCAATGCGCTGGTCATGGCCTTGGACCCAGGGTGAGAAGGCCTGCAGTGTAGGCAAGCGCCGTTGCACAAGGCAGGTAAAGTCAGGCCTAATCCGGCCAAACTTCACCGGTAAAAGCACCGGCAAACACAAGGACAGTTTATGTTTGTATCCGCCATCGCGTTCGTGGACGGCACACCCAAGGTGCAGCAGATCGTCGAGGCGTTCAGCCAGCGCATCGAGAGCGGCGAATGGGCGCCCGGCAGCAAGTTGCCGTCGGTGCGGGAGTTGACCCAGACCCTGGGCGTCAGCAAGTTCACCCTCAACGAAGCCCTGGACCGCCTGCGCGGGCGCAACCTGCTGACCTCCAGGCAGGGGCGTGGCTACTTCGTGGCGATGGACAGCACGCGTCCGGTCTCGGTGGCGTGGGTCGACCTGCTGCCCCAGGACCTGCTCAGCGTGCTGCGTCGCCCGCTGGTCACCGCCGGCGGCGAGCTGCGCCCCGGCGGCGGCCACCTGCCGGAAGCCTGGCTGGACGCCGAGGGCATCCGCCAGGCCATGCGCAGCGTGGTGCGCACGCCGTCGTTGCGCATCGCCGGGCTGGGCACGCCCGCCGGGCTGCTGCCCTTGCGCCTGGCCCTGCAACAGAAGCTGCACGCCGACGGTTTGTCGGTCCCGGTGGAACAAATCATCACCACCCCCAACACCCTGCAGGGCCTGGACATGCTCATGCGCCTGCTCGCCAGGCCCGGCGACACGGTGCTGCTGGACGCACCGTGCTATTTCAACTTCCACGCCAACCTGGCGCTGCACGGCGTCAAGGTGGTGACCATCCAACGCCGCCCCGACGGTTTCGATTTCACCGCCCTCGAACAACTGCTGGCCGAACACCGTCCGAGCCTGTACCTGACCACCAGCGTGCTGCATAACCCGACCGGCCACTCCTTCAGCCCCAGCCAGGCGTTTCGCCTGTTGCAACTGACCCAGCAGTACCACTGCCATATCGTCGAGGACGATCTTTACGGCGACCTGCACCCCAACCCGCCGCCACGCCTGGCCACCCTCGCCGGGCTGGACCAGGTCACCTACCTGTCGGGTTTCTCGAAGATCCTCAGTGCCAACACCCGCGTCAGCTTCGTGGTGGCCGCGCCGCAACTGGCCGCCAACCTGACCAATATGAAGTTGATGAGCGGCGGCGTGACCTCGGAACTGTTCGAGCAGATCGTCTACCGCATGCTCAGCGAAGGCAGCTACGCCAAGCACCGCAAGCGCATGGTCCAACGCCTGATGGAAGCCGGCGGGCGCGTGGAGCAATGGCTGCGGCGCTGCGGGTGCGAGTTGCCGATGGCCTATGAGGGCGGGATGTTTATCTGGGCACGCCTGCCAGCGGGTGTGAACGGCGAATGGTTGGCCCAGGAAGCGTTGAAACGCAGCCTGGTACTGGCGCCGGGCGCGCTCTTCGGCTACGACCCGGCCCATCGCGATTCGATGCGTTTCAACGTGGCCCACAGTGATGAGCCACGGGTGCAGCAGGTGTTTGAAGCGCTGTTACTCGAGGCTGCGGGCGGGTCCTGAACGACAGCGGCGGTTCTGCCACCCCCTGCGACGTTCGATCCTTTCTTGTTCGTTGACCCATTCTGTTACACACCATATAGTGTGCCAACAAACAGAACAGACCACTACATAGTGTGCAGCATCGGTAATCACCGACCACACTCTGCGCAGTATTTCAATGCCTGGCAGCCTGCAGATCGTATTTTTTTGGACGGGTTCACATGCCGTCAAAACAGAACAGAAGGGAGTATTTCAATGCTGAGTTGGGATGAAGTCGACAACGAGGACACCGGTGCAGCCGTGATCAAAGGCGCCAACGCCGGCCACGCCAGCGAAGCCAACATGGACCGCCTCGACGGTGCCGGTGCCGCTGCCGCCATCGAAGCACGCGCCGTCACCGCCAGTGACTCCGCCGCCATCGTGCGCGCCAAGGCCGCCTTGGACAAACTCGACGTCGCCGAAGGCCTCGCCGAACTCGAAGGCGCCTCCGCCCGCGTCGCCGTTGACGAAAAGCGCATGATCAACTGCCGCGCCGACCTCAACCAACTCGTGCCCTTCAAGTACGACTGGGCCTGGCAGAAGTACCTCGACGGCTGCGCCAACCACTGGATGCCGCAAGAGGTCAACATGACCGCCGACATCGCCCTGTGGAAAAACCCCGAAGGCCTGACCGACGACGAACGCCGCATCGTCATGCGCAACCTCGGCTTCTTCTCCACCGCCGACTCCCTGGTCGCCAATAACTTGGTCCTGGCCGTGTACCGCCTGATCACCAACCCGGAGTGCCGCCAGTACATCCTGCGCCAGGCCTTCGAAGAAGCGATCCACACCCACGCCTACCAGTACTGCATCGAATCGTTGGCCATGGATGAAGGCGAGATCTTCAACATGTACCACGAGATTCCATCGGTGGCTAAGAAGGCAGCCTGGGGCCTGAAATACACCCGCTCGATCTCCGATCCGAAGTTCGAAACCGGCACCGTCGACACCGACAAGGAACTGCTGCGCAACCTGGTCGCCTACTACTGCGTGCTGGAAGGCATCTTCTTCTACTGCGGCTTCACCCAGATTTTGTCCATGGGCCGCCGCAACAAAATGACCGGCGTGGCCGAGCAGTTCCAGTACATCCTGCGCGATGAGTCGATGCACCTGAACTTCGGTATCGACGTGATCAACCAGATCAAGATCGAAAACCCACACCTGTGGGATGCCGAGATGAAGGAAGAAGCGACCCAGATGATCCTGCAGGGGACTCAGCTGGAGATTGAATATGCGCGGGATACCATGCCGCGCGGGGTGCTCGGTATGAACGCCGCGATGATGGAAGACTATTTGAAGTTCATCGCTAACCGTCGCCTGTCGCAGATTGGCTTGAAGGAAGAGTATCCGGGGACGACTAACCCGTTCCCGTGGATGAGTGAAATCATGGATTTGAAGAAAGAGAAAAACTTCTTCGAAACCCGTGTGATCGAGTATCAGACCGGCGGTGCGCTGAGCTGGGATTGATTAAAAAACGGCCCCTTTCTGGGGCCGTGTTGTTTCACTTGTCGATATTTTTTATGCCCAATCAAACCATCAAGACCCCCTGCGTCGGCCTGTGCTCCACCGTTTACGGGGACCTGGTCTGCCGAGGCTGCAAGCGTTATCACCATGAAGTGATCCAGTGGAATGGCTACAACGCCGAGGAAAAGCAGGCGGTATGGCTGCGCCTTGAGCAGTTGCTGGTGCAGGTGATGGCCAGCAAACTGGAAGTGTTCGACCCGCAGCGCCTGCGCCAGCAACTGGAAGACCGCAAGATTCGCTTTATGCCGCACCAGTCGCCGTATTGCTGGGCGTACCAGCTGATTGCCCGGGGCGCGCGGGTGATTTCCAGGCTGGACGCCTATGGGTTGGCGTTGTTGCCGGAGTTTCGCGAACGCAGCCTGGCGGATTTGCGCGATGCCATTGACCGGGAGTTTTTCCTGCTGTCCGAGGCGCATTACGAGCGGTATATCGCCCCGGGGTTTATACGCGAAGTGTTCGGTCAGCCCCTCATCGCCAGCAGCATGTGACCGTCGTAGCAGCTGCCGAGCTGCCAGCGAGGCTGCGTCAGGCGCGCTGCCGATTCAAGCTCGAGTCGCGGCCTACGCAGCCTCGCCGGGGCTCGACAGCTACGGATTTACGCGGTGTTGTATCTACGGGGGGAATCAGCAGGTCCAGGAAGCTGCGCGATCCACCTGCAAGCCATACCGCTCAATCGCCTGGTGGCACACCTGCCGCTCAAGACTGCCCTGCTCCACCAACGCGGTAAGCGCCGCCAGCACGATGTGATGCCGATCCACCTCAAAGAAATCCCGCAGCGCCGCCCGTGTATCACTGCGACCGAACCCGTCGGTGCCGAGCACGGTGTAGCTGGAGTCAAGATAGGACGCAATCATCTGCGGTACTGCGCGTACGTAGTCGGACACGGCAACCACTGGCGCACCTGCCGGCAAGCAGTCATTCAGGTGACTGACGCGCTTGCCGGCCTGCGGATGCAGGCGGTTCCAGCGTTCCACTTCCCGCGCCTCCCGTGCCAGTTCGCTGAAACTGGTGACGCTGTACACCTCGCTCGCCACGTGCCAATCCTCAGCCAGTAACCGCGCGGCGGCCTGGGCTTCACGCAGCAAGGTGCCCGAACCGAGCAGGCGTACCCGGGCGTCGGCGGCGCCTTCCAGGCGATACAGGCCCTTGATGACCGCCGCCTCCACGCCTGCGGGCAGGCTTGGCTGCGGGTAGTTTTCGTTCATCAGGGTCACGTAGTAGAACTCGTCCACATCCTGTTCCAGCATCTGGCGCATGCCGTGGTCGAGGATCACCGCAAATTCCCCGGCAAACGCCGGATCGTAGGCGCGGCAGTTGGGCACGGTGGCGGCGGTGAGGTGGCTGCTGCCGTCCTGGTGCTGCAAGCCCTCACCGCCGAGTGTGGTCCGCCCGGCCGTGGCACCGAGCAGGAAGCCACGGGCGCGCTGGTCGGCGGCGGCCCAGATCAGGTCGCCGACGCGCTGGAAGCCGAACATCGAGTAATAGATGTAGAACGGCAGCATGCGCAGGCCGTGCACCGAGTAACTGGTGGCCGCCGCGACCCAGGAACTGATGGCACTGGCCTCGCTGATGCCTTCTTCAAGAATCTGCCCGTCGGTGGCTTCGCGGTAGCTGAGGATCGAGCCGATGTCTTCCGGCTCATAACGCTGGCCGACACTGGAATAGATGCCGATCTGCTTGAACAGGTTGGCCATGCCGAAAGTGCGCGCCTCATCCGCCACGATGGGCACGATGCGCGGCCCGAGCGCCTTGTCCTTGAGCAGGTTGGTCAGCATGCGCACGAAGGCCATGGTGGTGGACATTTCCTTGCCGTCGGCCGCCGTGGCGAAACCGGCGTAACCGCTCACGGGCGGGACGTTCACCGGTGCCGCGGCCTGGCTACGGCTGGGCACATAACCGCCCAAGGCCGTGCGCCGCTGATGCAGGTAGCGCAACTCGAGGCTGTCATCCGTGGGTTTGAAGAAGCTCAGCGACTCGGCCTGTTCATCGCTCAGCGGCAACTGGAAACGGTTGCGGAAAGCGAGCAGCGCGTCGCGATCGAGCTTTTTCTGCTGGTGAGTGGTCATCTTGCCCTGCCCGGCCTCGCCCATGCCGAAGCCTTTTTTGGTCTGGGCCAGGATCACCGTGGGCTTGCCCTTGACCCGGCGCGCGGCATGATAGGCGGCGTGGATCTTGACCATGTCGTGGCCGCCACGCTTGAGGCGGTCGATCTGCTCATCGCTCATGCCCTTGACCAAGCTGGCCAGCGCCGCGCTCTGGCCGAAGAAGTGTTCGCGGTTGTAGGCCCCGTCCTTGGCAGCGAAGGTCTGGAATTGGCCGTCCACGGTGTTCGACAACGTGTTGACCAGGGAACCGTCGGCGTCCTTGGCGAGCAAGGCGTCCCAGTCCGCCCCCCAGACCAGCTTGATCACGTTCCAGCCCGCCCCCGCGAACAATGCCTCCAGCTCGTCGATAATCCGCCCGTTGCCACGCACCGGGCCGTCGAGGCGTTGCAGGTTGCAGTTGACCACCCAGGTCAGGTTGTCGAGGCCTTCGCGCGCGGCCAGGGTCAGGGCCGACATGCTTTCCGGCTCGTCCATCTCGCCGTCGCCGAAGACACCCCACACGTGACGCTCGGCGGTGTCCTGCAGGCCGCGATGCTGCAGATAGCGCATGAAGCGCGCCTGGAAAATCGAACTGATGGGGCCAATGCCCATGGAACCGGTGGGGAACTGCCAGAAGTCAGGCATCAACCACGGGTGCGGGTAACTGCACAGCCCACTCGCCCCGGCCTTGGCGCCACCGAGTTCCTGGCGATAGTGGGCCAGGTCGTCCTCGCTCAAGCGCCCTTCAAGGAAGGCGCGCGCATAAATGCCGGGGGCCGAATGCGGCTGGTAGAACACCAGGTCGCCGCCAAAGTCGTGATTGCGGGCGCGGAAAAAGTGATTGAAGCCCACCTCGAACAAATCCGCCGCACTGGCGTAACTGGCAATGTGGCCACCGAGCTCGCCATAGGCCTGGTTGGCCCGCACCACCATGGCCAGGGCGTTCCAGCGTACCAGTGAGGCCAGGCGCTCTTCGGTGGCCAGGTCGCCGGGAAACGCCGGTTGCTGCTCGACGCTGATGCTATTGATGTAGGGCGTACCGTGGCGGGGTTTCCAGTCGATGTGCGGAGCGCTGGCATCGCGGGCCAGCAGATCGAGGATCTGGCGTGCGCGCTCAGGGCCGGCATTGGCTACCAGCGACGCCAGCGCGTCGCGCCATTCGTCTAGCTCTGGTTGATCCAGGGCTGTGTGATTCACTGCACTCGCGAAACCGTTCATGGGCACCTCCGGGCTTTTTTTCCAGTTTATGTCGGCGCTTGAGGATTTTTTGCCTGTTATCAGGCGCGGTTTACAGAATTTTGAGCATGAATCACTGCCCATGGGCTTTTTCCCAGCACGTTGTGCTCAAACAACCCGAAACCTCACCAGTGTGTTTAAAATGCCGCCCGCTCAATGACCGACGCTCAACGATGAACCCAGACGCACTCGCTACCCTGCACGCCCACCTGCTCACCGCCCTGGCCAGCCCGCCGGCTGAAACCCGGCGCCTGTTCCATGGCCGTGGCCGCTGCTGGCCGGGCCTGGAGCAATTGACCGTGGACTGGCTGCAAGGCATGGTGCTGGTCGCGCTGTTCAAAGAGCCCGAAGCGCCCCATCTGGAGGGGTTGAAACAGCTGTTGATCGACTTCGACTGGGCCCGATCCGGCGCCCACAGTGTGGCGCTGCAACACCGCTACCTGCCGCAAAGCACCACGGAATGGCTGGTGGGCGCAGCCATCGACGAGCTGACCATCACCGAAGGCGGCCTGCGTTACCTGATCGACCTGGGCAAAAAGCAGAACAGCGGGCTGTTCCTCGACATGCGCTACGGCCGCAACTGGGTGCGCGAACAGGCCAAGGGCCAGCGCGTGCTCAACCTGTTTGCCTACACCTGCGGCTTCTCGGTCGCGGCCATCGAGGGCGGCGCCAGCCACGTGGTGAACCTGGACATGGCCCGTGGCGCCCTGAGCCGCGGCCGCGATAACCACCGCCTGAACGGTCATGACCTGAGCAAGGTCACCTTCCTCGGCCACGACCTGTTCAAATCCTGGGCCAAGGTCACCCACAGCGGCCCCTACGACCTGGTGATCATCGACCCACCGTCCTTCCAGAAAGGCAGCTTCCTGCTGACCAAGGACTACCAGCGCGTACTGCGTCGCCTGCCGGATTTGCTCACGGCCCAGGGCACTGTCCTGGCGTGCATGAACGACCCGGCCTTCGGCGAAGACTTCCTGATCGACGGCGTCACCCGCGAAGCACCGGGCCTGCGCTTTATTGAACGGCTGCAAAACCCGCCGGAATTTCCGGATATCGACGCGCAAAGCGGACTGAAGGCACTGGTGTTTCGCCAAGGCTGATGCCGAAACGTCCTACGCTTGCTACGCTATGTGATGCGCCGGGCGGTGAACCTTATGACCCCCTTCCCGGTCGATACCTGCATTCCCCGGCCAGACTCGACAGCGTCACGTTGTCGGCTGCCCCGTTTCACCTTTTGGAGAACCGCCCGTGATATCGACCCTGCATGTAGCCAGAATCAAAGCCTGGGGCGCCCACGGCTTTACCGCCACCGGTGTGGTATTGGCCTTCCTGGCCACCCTGGCGCTGCTGGAAAACTCACCCAAGGCCTGCTTGCTCTGGCTGGGCCTGGCCCTGGTGGTAGACGGCGTGGATGGTTCCCTGGCGCGACGGGTGAATGTCAGCACGGTATTGCCCAGCTTTGACGGCTCGGTACTGGACCTGGTGATCGATTACCTCACCTATGTGTTTATTCCGGCACTGTTTATCTACCGCTATATCGACCTGCCGGACTTTACCCACCTGTTCACCGTGTCGGTGATCCTGGTGTCATCGCTGTTCTGCTTCTGCAACGTGAACATGAAGAGCAAAGACAACTACTTCGTCGGCTTCCCCGCCGCCTGGAACGTGGTGGCCTTGTGCGTATACATCATCCAGCCGGACGCCTGGGTCACCTTGCTGACCGTGATCGGCCTGGCCCTGCTGACCGTGACGCCGATGAAGTTCCTGCACCCGTTCCGGGTCAAGCGCTTCATGCCGATCAATATCGCAGTGACCACCATCTGGTTGCTCTGCAGCTTTTTGATGGTGGTGGATTATCCCAACACCAACCCGTGGACGTTTGGGTTGTGGTCGGTGATGTCGGCGTATTTCCTCGGGATTTGTGTGTGGCGCACGGCGCTGGAGTGGATGGGGACTCACAAATAGGCAACTGACAGACCGTGGGCAAAATGTGGGAGGGGGCTTGCTCCCGATGGCGGCCTGACAGCCGACCAGGATGTTGGCGTGGAATGAGTACATATCCGTTGCTGCGGTAACGGCCACTTATGGTTACGCCCTTACGGCGTGTCACTTTTGGAAAAGCGCCAAAAGTAACCAAAAACGCTTCGCCCCACCACTCGGTACCTCGCCTAGGCTCGGTATGCCCGAACGAAGGCTTGAATCCGTGGGCCGCCGTCATGGGCCATCCTTGGCCCAGGACGGCTAACCCGGCGTCCTGCCGGGTTACCCACGGATTCAAGCCTGCGTTCGGCCAGCGTGGTTAACGGGGCGCCTGAGATCAAGATCAAAAGCCAGAGCCAGAGCAGATCAAAAGATTGCTGACTTCGTCAGCGGTTAAGGAAGTAGAAGCCACACCGCGTACGCGTCAAAGATCAGGTCGGCTTTAAGGCCGCCTCGCTTTGTTTTTGATCTGGGATCGCCCCGTCAAACACGCTGGCCGAACGCAGGCTTTGGAGCGTGGGTAACCCGGCAGGACGCCGGGTTAGCCGCGCTGGGCCAAGGATGGCCCATCGCGGCGGCCCACGCTCCAAAGCCGGAGTGAGGGCACACCGAGCCTAGGCGAGGTGCCGAGTGTTGGGGCGAGGACCTTTTGCTTACTTTTGGGTCCCTCCAAAAGTGAGTCGCTGTAAAAGCGAAACCATAAGTGGCCGTTACCGCAGCAACGGATATGTACTCGGTCAAAACCAACGACATGGTCGGCCCGAAGGCCGCCACGGAAACAAGCCCCCTCCCACATTTGGTTCTGCGTACATCAGGCAGGTAAGATGGCAGCCCTTCGCACAGCGTTTTGCTGCGCACTGCCAACCATAAGCCCTGCCCAATGCCCTTCGAACTCAGCGTAGACCTCACCACCCTCGCCATTCTCGCCGTCGTGGCCTTTATCGCCGGCTTTATCGACGCCATCGCCGGTGGCGGCGGCCTGCTTACCACCCCGGCGCTGCTCACCGCCGGGATGCCGCCCCACCTGGTACTGGGTACCAACAAGCTCAGCTCCACCTTCGGTTCGGCCACGGCCAGCTTCACCTTCTACCGTCGCAAGCTGTTCCACCCGCGTCAGTGGGTGCATGCGATCATCGGCACGTTGATCGGTGCGCTGGCCGGTGCGGTGGTTGCCCACTACCTGCCCGCCGAAACCCTGAACAAAATGCTGCCGGTGATCGTATTCGCTTGCGGCGTGTATTTGCTGTTTGGTGGCACGCCCAAGGCGCCACTGGACGCCGACGCGCCGATCAAGAAGAAATGGCAAGGCACCCAGGGTTTCGGCCTGGGCTTCTACGACGGCGTGGCCGGCCCCGGTACCGGTGCATTCTGGACCGTGAGCACCATGCTGTTGCACCCCATCGACCTGGTGAAGGCCAGCGGCGTGGCGCGCAGCATGAACTTCGTCAGCAACGCGGCGGCGCTGTCGGTGTTTATCTTCAACGGCTCGGTGGATTGGATTGTCGGCCTGGCGATGGGCGTGTCGGTGATGTGTGGCGCGTTCTTTGGCGCGCGCAGCGCGATCAGCGGCGGCGCCAAATTCATTCGCCCGGTGTTTATCACCGTGGTTCTCGGCCTGACCGTGCGCCTAGCCTGGCAGCACTGGTTCAGCGTGGCCTAGGCGACGGGCCAGGTAGAGGTCGATCAGGTAACGCGCAATCGAGCGTGACGCCGGCAACGGCGGCAGGTCGTGGATGCTGAACCACTGCGCGTCCTCGATCTCGTCGGCCTGGGGCACGATGTCGCCACCGGCGTACTCGGCATGGAAGCCCAGCATCATCGAATGGGGGAACGGCCAGCACTGGCTGCCCATGTACTGGATGTTCCTGACCTCCACCTGCACTTCTTCACGCACCTCGCGGATCAGGCAGTCTTCGGCCGACTCCCCCGGCTCGGCAAAGCCCGCCAAGGTGCTGTAGACCCCGGTGACAAACCGCGGCGAGCGCGCCAGCAGGATCTCGTCGCCACGGGTCACCAGCACGATCATGCTCGGCGAAATCCGCGGGTAGCTGCGCAGGTCGCAGGCCTGGCAATACATCGCCCGTTCCCGTGGCACCTGGACCATGGCCTGGCCGCAACTGCCGCAGAACCGATGCTCCCGCGCCCAGGTGCCGATCTGCGCGGCGTAGCCCAGCACTTTGTAGAGGGTGTGATCACCTTGCAGCATGAAGCCGCGCAGGCCCTGCCAGCTGCAACCAGGCACTTCGCCCGCCGAGTCGAGTTCCAGCAGATACACCGGCTCACCGTCGAGGTGGCCGATGCCATGTTCGGCAAACACCGAAAGCTCCTGGCGCTTGAGCCATTCCCGAGGGAACAGCGGGCCGTTGGCGTCATGCAAAAAGCCGTCGCGGCTGCGGGCGACGGCCCAGCCGCCGGGGGCGTCGTTGTCCAGCAGCGTTGTGGTAATCCAGCCTGGGGTCATGTCAGTCAATCCACGAATTCGGGTTTCTGCTTGCTCATATGGGCCGCGATGGCCACGCGCAGGTCGTTGGATTGCAACATAGCCGAGTTCCAGGTGGCAACGTATTCCAGACCGTCATTGACCGTATGGTCACGCATGTAGCTGATCATGGCTTTGGTGCCAGTGACCGCAATCGGCGATTTGGCCGCGATTTCATGGGCGATCTCGAACACGCCGGCCAACAGGCTTTCCTGGTCGGCATACACGCGATTGACCAGGCCGATGCTGCGCGCCTCCTCGGCACCGAACGGGCGGCCGGTGTAGGCCAGCTCACGCAGCATGCCGTCGCCGATGATGCGTGGCAGGCGTTGCAGGGTGCCGACGTCGGCGGCCATGCCGATGTCGATTTCCTTGATCGAGAATTGCGCGTTTTCAGCCGCGTAGCGCATGTCGCAGGCGCTGATCAGATCGATGGCGCCACCGATGCAGTAACCCTGGATCGCCGCCAGTACCGGTTTGCGGCAGTTGTCGACGGCGCTGAACGAGGCTTGCAGTTCGAGGATCTTGCGCCGCAGCAGGCGTGCATTGCGGCCCACATCCTTGCCGAAGTCATTGGCCACCGAGGCCAGCATCATCAGGTCGATGCCGGAGGAAAAATGCTTGCCGGCACCGCTGAGCACCACGGCGCGTACGGCGTCGGTGTCTTCGATCCATTGGAAGATGTCGATGATCTCGGTCCAGAACGCGGCGTTCATCGCGTTGATCTTTTCCGGGCGGTTGATCTGCACATGGGCTACGTTGCCGCTGAGTTCGACGACGAAAGCTTGATATTCGGACATGGCAGTGATCCCTGGCTGGCGAGTGATAAGGCCTGAACTATAACAAGGGTACGTGACGGCGCATCGGCCAAAAGCGGGACTGGCAACGGCGATGGAAAAGACGCTGGATAAAAGCCCCGGCACACGCCATCCTTCGCGCTTTGAGCCGCCCCATCAGCGGCGTTCGACGTTTAAAGGATATGCCCATGCACGCCCAACCCCTCGCCCCCGCCGATTTCGAATTCATCGAAGAAACCCTGTTGAAATACGGCGACGACCATTCGGTGCTGAACCTGGCCGAACTCGACGGCTACTTCACCGCGCTGGTGTCCAGCCCGGCACAGGTGGACATCGCCGAGTGGTTCCCGGCGATCTGGGGCGGGCAGAACCCGGAGTGGGAAAACGCCGAAGAGGCCCAGCAGTTCCTTGACCTGTGCGTGCGTCATATCAACACCCTGGCCGGACAACTGGCGACTGACGCCGAGGGCTTCAAGGCGCGCTTCGATGAAACCGAACACCAGGACCAAGTCGTGACCCTCGCCGAAGAATGGTGCTTTGGTTATATCCGTGGCGCCGCTATCGGCAATTGGCCTGAGTTGCCCGCGGAGCAGGCAGCGAACCTGGATAAAATCTCCTGGTGCGCCGAGCAGGACAACTTCGAGTTGCCCGCCGACCTGGATGTGGAGCTGCATCAGCAACGGGTCAGCGCTATCGAACCGGCGGCACGGGCACTGCACGATTACTGGTTGAGCAAGCGCTAGACCTCGACAAGCACCGCATCTTTGGCCGATTATTCGGGTCCGCCCGTCGGCCACTCCGTACCACCTTGCCTTGATCAGGAGCCTTGCACCTTGAGTTCGCAGAAAACCGTGACCGTTACACCGCCCAACTTCCCCCTGAATGGCAAGGTCGCGCCCCCCGGCTCCAAATCCATTACCAACCGCGCCCTGCTGCTGGCGGCGCTGGCCAAGGGCACCAGCCGCCTGAGCGGCGCCTTGAAGAGCGACGACACCCGGCATATGTCGGTGGCCCTGCGCCAGATGGGCGTGACCATCGACGAGCCGGACGACACCACCTTCGTGGTCACCGGCACCGGCAAGCTGCAATTGCCGGCGCAGCCGTTGTTCCTCGGCAATGCCGGCACCGCGATGCGCTTCCTGACGGCCGCCGTGGCTACCGTGCAAGGCACGGTGGTACTGGACGGCGACGCGTATATGCAGAAACGTCCGATCGGCCCGCTGCTGGCCACCCTCGGCCGGAACGGTATCCAGGTCGACAGCCCGACCGGTTGCCCGCCGGTGACGGTGCACGGCGTGGGCACGGTCCAGGCCAAGCGCTTCGAGATCGACGGCGGCTTGTCCAGCCAGTATGTATCGGCCCTGTTGATGCTGGCCGCGTGCGGCGAAGCGCCGATTGAAGTGGCACTGACCGGCAAGAACATCGGTGCCCGTGGCTACGTGGACCTGACCCTGGACTGCATGCGGGCCTTCGGCGCCCAGGTCGATGTGATCGACGACACCACCTGGCGCGTGGCCCCCACCGGCTACACCGCCCATGATTACCTGATCGAACCCGACGCTTCCGCCGCCACCTACTTGTGGGCTGCCGAAGTGTTGACCGGTGGCCGCATCGACATCGGCGTGGCCGCCCAGGCCTTCACCCAACCAGACGCCAAGGCCCAGGCCGTGATCGCGCAGTTCCCGAATATGCAGGCCATCGTGGTCGGTTCGCAGATGCAGGACGCGATCCCGACCCTGGCGGTCCTGGCTGCCTTCAACAACACCCCGGTGCGTTTCACTGAGCTGGCCAACCTGCGGGTCAAGGAATGCGATCGCGTACAGGCCCTGCATGACGGCCTCAATGCGATCCGTCCGGGCCTCGCCAGCATTGAAGGCGATGACCTGCTGGTCGCGGCCGACCCGGCGCTGGCCGGCACGTCGTGCAACGCCCTGATCGACACCCATGCCGACCACCGCATCGCCATGTGCTTTGCACTCGCGGGGTTGAAAATCGCGGGAATCCGCATTCAGGACCCGGACTGCGTGGCCAAGACCTATCCTGGGTACTGGAAGGCCCTGGGCAGCCTTGGGGTCGCGTTGAGCGACTGACTCAACGGCGTCGGAATGGGGAGGTAAGGATCATGACCATTCGCCAACCCTGCCCACCCGGTGCCTGTGTCTGCGAGCGTGAACAACTGCTGGAAGCCCCCGGCGCGGACCTGCGTATCCTCAGCCTGACGCGGCAGGAAGAGAAACGCCTGGTCGAGCGCCTGGAAAACCTGCAAAGCCTGCAAGACCTGGAGCGCATGCAACAGCGGATGCACGAGCTATTGGGCATCCGCGTGCATATCGCGCCGGGGCACAACGAGGTCAAGAGCATGCGCGGCATCCAGATCGTCATCGACGAGCTGCCAGGCATGTGCCGCAAGACCCGGCAAGCGATCCCGGCGGCGATTCGCCGGGGCCTGGAGAAAAATCCGGAAATTGCCTACCGCCTGCTGGACGCCCACGACCTGTTTCGCGAAGGTTGAATCAACCGGCGACCGTCTCGGCCTCGAACAGTTTCTGCCCTACCGCCCTGGCTGTTTGCAGATGCGCGGTCGCCGCGCCATCTTCCGACTCCAGCAACAACGCCGACGTCACCACTTTCGCTCCACAGTAATCAAAAATCCCGTAGTCGATCTGCGTGTGCATCGCCTTGGCGTAGCCGTGTCGGTCAAACGCGCTTTCATCGGCCGCCCCCAGGGCCAACAGGTGCACGTGCAAGTGCCGCAGTTTTTTCACCACGGGCATGTCCGGGCCGTAATCGATCGCCCAGCCGTTGACGAACACGCGGTCGACCCAGCCCTTGAGCAGGCCCGGCAGCGACCACCAGTAGATCGGGAACGCCAGCACCAGGGCATCGGCGCGGTCGATGCGTGCCTGTTCCGCCAGCACGTCGGCCGGGGGCGTGGCGCGGGTGTGGTGTACGAGGTGGTCGGCGGCGGTGTAGCGCGGGTCGAAGCCTTCGGCGGCGAGGTCGGCGATTTCGAAGGTGTGGCCCTCAGCAGTCAGCCCGGCAGCCACCTGCGCGGCCACGGCGTGGGTGAGGGATTGTGGGTCGTGATGGGCAACGACGATGAGTGCGTGCATGACTTTGACTCCCTTTGGGTTTAATCTACTTTTGGTAAGTTAACACCAACAAGTTACTTTTGGTATATAAGCATGTCAAGCCCTGAATCCCCTGCCCCACGTCGTCGCCTGTCCCGTGAAGATCGCCTGCGTCAATTACTGGAGGTGGCCTGGCAACTGGTGCGCGAGGAAGGCACCGAAGCCATGACCCTGGGCCGCCTGGCGGAACTGGCCGGCGTCACCAAACCGGTGGTCTACGACCACTTCGTCACCCGTGCCGGGCTGCTCGCCGCGCTGTATGAAGACTTTGACGCGCGTCAGACCCAGGTGTTTGCCGAAGCCCTCGACGCCAGCAGCGCGACCTTGGAAGAACGTGCCTGGGTGATCGCCTCGTGCTATGTCGATTGCGTGTTATTGCAGGGCCGGGAAATTCCGGGGGTGATTGCCGCACTGAGCAGCTCGCCGGAGCTGGAAGCGCTCAAGCGTAAGTATGAGGCGATTTTTCTCGACAAATGCCGCGCCGCGCTGGCGCCCTTTGGCCAGGTTTCACAGCCAGGATTACGGGCGATGCTGGGGGCGGCGGAAGCGTTGTCCGATGCTGCGGCGAGCGGCGAGATCAGCCGGGAAGAAGCGCAACAGGAACTACTGGCAACCATCCTGGCGATGGTCAATCGCGCACAGCGTTGAAGACTGAAGAAGCTTCTGTGGTGAGCGGGCTTGTTGTGGTGAGCGGGCTTGCCCCGCGCTGGGCTGCGAAGCAGCCCCAATAAGAGCACTGCAGTGTGCCAGGCAGCTCAGGGGCTGTTTCTGGGGCCGCTTCGCAGCCCAGCGCGGGGCAAGCCCGCTCACTACAGAAGCACTACAAAAAAGCCAAGCAGGCCAGGCTAACGCCCTGCCACAAACAGCTGGACCTTGCGTGCCAGTTGATCGAGGTGCCGGTCCCGCTGTTTCTCGGCATCCACCATCGCCCGCTTGCCGTGTTTTTGCAGCAGGTAGGTATGGATCTGGCGTACCTCCAGCGAACTGTAGATTGCCGCCACATCCAACACGCCCATCAAGCCATCGGTGCCGTAGGCCCGGGTATTCATCAACACCTGGGTGCCCCGCGCACCCCGCACTTGAAAACCCATGGCCTCGAAGGCCGCTACCTTCTCCACGGCACATGCCAACTCGGCATGGGGATAGCGCGCCACCACGTCCGCCATCATCCCGCGCGCCACACCCTGACGCCGGAAACCGGCCTGTACCGCCATAAAGGCGATGCCACAGGCTTCAGGATCATCTTTCACCGGCAGGTACAGGCAAAAGCCAATCACCTGCTCCTCGAGCATCGCCACGATCAACTCAACGGCAATCCCCTTCGACCCGCCCAATGCCTCCAGGTACAGGTGCACCTCAAAGCCGATGGCATATTGGTAGATGTTGTAGAGCAGGTTGCTCGGCGGCAGTGCGACGCTGCTGATGTCGGTGAGGTTGTCCACCACCATCTGCAGGATCTGGGCATTGATGGGCTCGGGGCACGGTGTGGTGTAGCGGGTAAGGCTGAACATGCAGATTCCTGGGGTTTCGCGTCAAGGCAGCGGCGATTGTACCTGTTGCAGGCCGTTCAGTGTCCGCACACCTCACGCACGCACCCGCGCAACCAGCGGTGGGCCAGGTCGGCATCCAGCCGCGGATGCCAGAGCATCGCCACGGTGAACGGTGCCAGCGTCAACGGCAACGCAAAGCTGTACAGGCCTTCGCGCTGATGGGCGGTGTAGCGTTCGGGCACGCAGGCAATCAGGTCGGTGTCGCGGGCCAGGGCGATGGCCGTGGCGAACCCGGCGACGATGGTGCCGATCTGCCGCGTCAAGCCCAGGGCTTCAAGCCCATCGTCGATCTGGCCGCGCTCCTGCCCGCGCCGCGAGACGTAGACGTGGCGCCCCTGGGCAAACCGCTCGGCACTGATGTCGCCCTGGCTCAGGGGATGGCCGCTGCGCACCACGCCAATCAAACGGTCGCGAAACAGCGCCTGGGTCAGCACTTCGGGGCTGGCGTCAGGGTCGACCACGCCGGTTTCCAGGTCGACGCTGCCTTGGCGCAGTAACGTGCTGTCCTTGTCGGTCTTGCTGACGAAACGCAGGCGTACACCGGGCGCCTCCCGTGCGATGCGCGCCAGCAACACGGGACCGAAGTTTTCGACGAACTCTTCACTGGTGCGCAAGGTGAACGTGCGCTCCACCTGGGCCAGGTCCAGGGCGTGTGCCGGGCGCAGCACCGCATGGGCGTCCTGCACCAGGCGGCTGACCTGCTCACGCAATGCCTGCGCCCGCGGCGTCGGCACCAGCCCGCGCCCGGCGCGGACCAACAGCGGATCGCCGGTAGTCTCGCGCAAGCGCGCCAGCGCCCGGCTCATGGCCGAGGGGCTCAACTGCAAGCGTTTGGCCGCTCGGGCGACACTGCCTTCGGCCAGCAAGACATCCAGGGTAATCAGCAGATTAAAGTCGGGCATGGGCGCTCCTTAGCAGGCGTTTGACGCAGGTATTAACTGCAAACCCTGCGTCTTCCGCCATGTTAGGCCAGGCCGTAGATTTGTGACAGTTGCGTCCACCCAAGGAATCTTCCATGAATACGTCTTCACGCGGCGGCCTTGCCAGCCTGTCGCTGTCCATGTTGCTCGCCGCCCTCGGCACCAGCATCGCCAATGTCGGCCTGCCCAGCCTGGTACAGGCATTCGATGCGTCGTTTCATGCCGTGCAGTGGGTGGTGCTGGCCTACCTGATGGCGATCACGGCGGTGATTGTCATGGCCGGCCGAATGGGCGATCGCCTGGGCCGTCGCCGGCTGTTGCTCGCCGGGCTGCTGTTGTTTGCGCTGGGCAGTGGGCTGTGTGCGGGCGCGCCCTCGCTGGGCTGGCTGATTGCCGCACGCCTCCTGCAGGGCTTGGGCGCGGCGAGCATGATGGCCATGGCGCTGGGGATGGTCGGCGACACGGTGCCCAAGGAACGCATCGGCCGGGTGATGGGCCTGCTGGGCACGATGTCAGCCGTCGGTACCGCCATGGGCCCCGCCGCTGGCGGGTTATTGCTCAGTGTATGGGGGTGGCGCGCGCTGTTTCTGGTGGGCATGCCCTTGGGATTACTCACGGCCAGCCTCGCGTGGCGCTACTTGCCGGTTGATCGACGCCAAGCAGGCTCACCTTCCAGCGTCTGGTCACCGTTGAAGGAAGCACCCTTGCGCACGAGTCTCGCGATGAGTGCGTTAGTAGCGGCGGTGATCATGGCAACCTTTGTGGTCGGCCCTTTCTACCTGTCCAAGGGGCTGGGGCTGGACCCGCAATGGATGGGCCTGGCCATGGCCGTCGGGCCCTGTGTCGCGGCGCTCAGCGGTGTACCGGCGGGGCGCCTCACCGACCGCCAGGGCTGGCGCCTTATGACTTTCGCCGGGTTGGGCATCCTGTTTTGCGGCGCATTACTGTTGTCGTTGGCCTCGGGATTGATCGCCTACCTTGGGGGGCTGGTGATTCTGACGACGGGCTATAGTCTGTTCCAGGCCGCCAACAACACTGCGGTGATGTGCGATGTAGACGGTGCGCGCCGAGGTACGGTCGCAGGCTTGCTCAACCTGTCACGCAATATCGGGCTGATCTTCGGTACCTCGGCCCTGGGGGCGGTGTTCGCCTGGGCGACCCCGGATGTCACCCGCGCCAACGCGCAATCCGTGACCAGCGGCCTGCATGCGACTTTCACCGTCGCCGTGGGCTTGATCCTGCTGGCCACCGCGATGGCAACGGGCCGCATCCGCGCCGTGAATGCCCCACAGAATACCCGTTGAGGCAAAAAAACAAAAAAGGCGTTGCGCCAGACGGGGTTACATCGCGCATCATGGGCACTTTCAAGCTCAAGGGTAACGTCCATGCGCGTTCTGTCATTGATGATGGGTCTTACGACGCTGGCCGCCAGTACGGTGTTCTGCGCCAGCGCGATGGCGAATGAAGAAAGTCAGTTGGTGCAACAGATCAACGAGTACCGCAGCCAGGTGCAGCGCTGCGGCGACCAGGGTTCCCAGGAACTGCCACCGTTGGCCAACGATACACGGCTGGTGCTGCCGGCCAATAACGTCGGCGACCTGCAGCAGGCCCTGGCCCGTGCCGCGTACCCGATGGTCAATGTGCAGGCGATCAGCCTGTCCGGGCCCAAGGACGCCCAGGCAGCCATGAAAGCCGTGCGCGAGAGTTTCTGCCGGGTGGTGCTGGACCCGCAATTCGTCGACATCGGCGTGAGCAACAGCGGCCAGGACTGGCGCATCGTGCTGGCCCGCCCGTTGCTGTCCAGCGGCCTGGGCGATTGGCAAACCGAAGGCCGCAAGCTGCTCGACCTGATCAATGCCGCCCGCACGCAACCGCGCCAGTGCGGTACCCAGGCGTTTACCGCGACCACGCCATTGTCGTGGAACGAGGCGCTGGCCGGGGCCGCCAACAGCCACACGCGCAACATGGCCAACGGCAATTTCTTCGACCACCTGGACCACGACGGCCGCACGCCTGGCGACCGCGCGGAACTGGCCGGGTATATCGCGAAGAACATCGGCGAAAACATCGCCGCCGGCCTGGACACCCCGCGCAAGGTGGTCGACGGCTGGCTCGCCAGCCCAGGTCATTGCGCCAACCTGATGAACCCGCAGTTTCGCGAATTGGGCTCGGCCTATGCCATGGACCCGAAGAGTGACGCGGGCATCTACTGGACCGCTTTATTCGGCACGCAGTAAGGGTTGGGCAATCGCCCGCCCCCCGGCCTTCGCTCTTTCAAACGAATACAGCATCAAAATGCCATCTAGCGGATAATCGTGCTGAACTGGCAGCGACCAGACAGGTCTGTAGCTTTACGCCACATCCTTGCGGGCGCGTTGAAGATTCCGGAATACAAGGTGTTCTCCCAATGATGAATTGGCTGCAAAGCAGCAGCGACATGGCTGAGCAAGTACGTCAGCATGATTGGGCCAATACGCCCCTAGGACCGCTGGAACAGTGGCCGGACGTGTTAAAGACCACCGTGGCGCTGTGCTTCGCCTCCAGCTTTCCCCAGGCGATTGTCTGGGGCCCGCAGCTGATCACGCTCTACAACGATGCGTTTATCCCGATCCTGGGCAGCAAGCCCTACGCGTTGGGGCGCCCGTTCAACGAAGTGTGGGCCGAGGTGTGGGATGACGTCAGCCCCATCGCCAACGCCGCCTTCGAGGGCCACGCCACCTATATCGAAAACTTTCCCCTGGTGATTGAACGCGGCCCGAGGCGGGAGCAGGCGTACTTCACCTTCTGCTACAGCCCGATCCGCGATCCCCAAGGCAAGGTGGTCGGCATGCTCGACACCGTCACCGAGACCACCGCCACGGTGTTCCTGGCACGCCGCCTGGCGGTGCTGGACGCCATCGGCAACGCGGTGGTCAACGCCGTCGATGCCGAAGCCATCATGACCAGCACCACCCGCTTGCTGGCCGAGCACCTGCAGGTGAGCAATTGCGCCTACGCCGACATGGACGCCGATGAAGACGGCTTTACCATTCGTGACAATTGGACCGCGCCCGGCTCGCCCAGCATCATCGGCCGCTACAGCCTGGCGGCGTTCGGCGAGATGGCCGTCAAATGCCTGCGCGCCGGCGAGCCCCTGGTGATCCACGACAATCTGCGCGAGTTGCCACCCGCAGAGTCCGCCACCTTCCAGGCCCTTGGGGTGACGGCGACGATCTGCATGCCGCTGATCAAGAACGGTCGCCTGACCGCCCTGATGGCCGTCCATGACAAAAACCCACGCGCCTGGTCACCCTACGACCTGGCCCTGTTGCGGGAAGTCACCGAGCGCTCCTGGGCGCATATCGAACGCGTGCGTGCCGATGCCGATGTGCGCAAGGGCCTGGCGGCCTATGCCGAACTGAACACCACTCTCGAACAGCGCGTCGAAGAACGCACCCTGGCGCTGGCCAAGGCCGAAGCCGCGCTGCGCCAGTCGCAGAAACTCGAAGCCATCGGCCAACTCACCGGCGGCGTGGCCCATGACTTCAACAACCTGCTGACCATCATTCGCTCATCGGTGGACTTCCTGCGTCAGCCAGACCTGCCGGAACAGCGTCGCCAGCGCTATATGGGCGCAGTGGCGGATACCGTAGAGCGGGCGAGCAAGTTGACCAGCCAATTGCTCGCCTTTGCCCGCCGCCAACCGCTGAACCCGGAAGTCTTCGACGTGGGCCAGCGCGTACAGAACATCGGCGAGATGCTGGAGAGCGTCACAGGCGCGCGTATTCATGTACGTGTCGAGATGCCTTCGCAGCCGTGTTTTGCGCGGATTGATGCCAGCCAGTTTGAAACCGCACTGATCAACATCGCCCTCAATGCACGGGACGCAATGGAGGGCCAGGGCACCCTGACCCTGAAGGTCCTCGGGGCACAGCCGTTGCCCCACATTCGCGGCGACGCCGGGTCGGGTAAGGCGTATGTCGCCATTTCGCTCGCCGATACCGGCCCCGGCATTCCCGAAGACACCGTCGAACGCATTTTCGAGCCGTTCTTCACCACCAAGGCGGTGGGTAAAGGCACCGGCCTGGGCCTGTCGCAAGTCTTCGGCTTCGCCAAGCAGTCGGAGGGCAATATCGATGTGACCAGCACGCCTGGCCAAGGCAGCGTATTCACCTTGTATCTGCCCCAGGTCGAAGCCGAAGCAGCGCCGCCCCCCTGCGAGGAAACGCTGGCGTCGTCCCACGACACATCACAGTGCCGGGTGCTGATTGTGGAGGACAATCTGGAGATCGGGCGGTTTGCCAGCCAGATTCTTCAAGACCTGGGCTACCAGGCCAGCTGGGTGACCGATGCCGAACAGGCCCTGACCCTTGCGGGGCACGATGGGAGGGCCTTCGATGTGATCTTCTCCGACGTGGTCATGCCCGGTATCACCGGCGTCGCCATGGCCAAGCTGCTGCGCCAGCGTCGAGCGGACCTGCCGGTGATACTGACCTCGGGCTACAGCGAAGAGCTGGCCGATAATGGCTATGACGGCTTCGAGTTCCTGCCCAAGCCTTACTCTGCCGAGCAGGTTTCGCGGGTATTGATCAAGGCCATGCACAAGGATTGAGCAGCGCCCTACTCCGCCACGGCCACTTGGTTGCGGCCCAATGCCTTGGCCCGGTACAGCGCTTTGTCGGCGCTGTTCATCAGGCCGTGCAGGTCCTCGTCCACGGCATGGGTAAACGCCACCCCAAGGCTGGCTGACAGCCCTTGACCGGCTCGGCGGCCAAACCGGCTATAGCCTTGATCAGATCCTCGGCAATATTGCGCGCGGTGTCCAACGACGTATTGGGCAACAACACGGCAAACTCTTCGCCGCCCAAGCGACCATACACATCGGCCTTGCGGAACGACGCACTGATCACCCCGCCAATCTGGCGCAAGACCTGATCGCCGGCCTGGTGCCCATAGGTGTCGTTGATTTGCTTGAAGTGGTCCATGTCCATCATCAGCACGCACAGCGGCTGCTGGTTATGACGGCATTGCGCATACAGCAATTGCGCATGTTCGAAAAACGCCCGGCGGTTCATCAGGCCGGTCAGTTCATCGGTCTGTGCAGCACGGGTCGAGATGTTATGGGCCCGTTCCATTTGCCGGGTCAGGCGAAAGGCTTTCTCCAGTGCATCGGACAACTTGCGCGTGGCACTGGCCACAAACGTGGAAAACACCAGGACCGCGATGCCGATACCCACTTGCATCGATGTCGGCTGGAACAACAGCCACAGGGTGCACGGCAGCAACACCAGACCGATGGACACCAGGGTCATATAGCGATAGGCCGAATAACACGACACGGCACTGACCGACATCCCCACGGTGAACAGCATCACCAGCGCCTGGGACAACCGATCATCGGGGGGCATCAGCGCGAGTGCCCCAGCCCCCCAAATGCTCGCGGACAGTACCAGCGTGACCCAGTAGCGGCGCTCCCAGCGATCCGGGGTGCGTTCGCTGTTGGGGCAGCGGAACCAGTCCAGGAACATCTTGACCCGCAGCAGCGACGACGCGCCCAGCACCACCAGCCACACCACCATGAACGTGTGATCGAAGCGCTCCCAGCACAGCCAGCAGAGCATGGCGGCTGCCATGTAGCTGCCGAAAATGGCTGCAAATGACTGGCGAAACAACTGGTGCAAACGGTCGGTTCGCACCTGTGCCTCTATAAAGCAATCCTGATCCCGCCCATGCCCAAGGCCATTCATGAAATTCGCCTGATTCGACTGCCATGACAAAGGCGCCATTGTGGCACCCTGCCACCAGCGTGGACAACTGAATCCAGCAGGGTAGAGCCTTTAACTCCCGTCAGGCCGCAAAATCAGCACCCCCAACGGCGGCAGGTTCAACGACAGTGACACCGGTTGCCCATGGCGTGGCTCATCCTCGGTGAACACGCCACCGCCATTGCCGTAATTGGAACCCGCGTAGGTATCGGCGTCACTGTTGATCACCTCGCTCCAACGCCCACCGAACGGTACGCCCACCTTGTAGGCCTCACGGGGCACCGGGGTGAAATTGGCCACCACCAGCACCGGCTTGCCGTCCTTGCTCCAGCGTAGCCAGGCGTAGACGCTGTTGATCGCGTCGTCGCCGATCAGCCACTGGAACCCCTGAGGCGCATCATCCTGCTCGTGCAGGGCCGGCTCTTCGCGATACAGGCGGTTCAAGTCACCCACCAGCTTTTGCACGCCTTTGTGCTCGGCGTACTGCAGCAAGTACCAGTCCAGTTGCTGGTCGTGGTTCCACTCCCGCCACTGGCCGAATTCGCAGCCCATGAACAGCAGCTTCTTGCCCGGATGCATCCACATGAACGCCAGGTAGGCGCGCAGGTTGGCAAACTTCTGCCAACGGTCGCCCGGCATCTTGTCGATCAGCGAGTGCTTGCCGTGCACCACTTCATCGTGGGAAATCGGCAGGATGAAGCGCTCGGACCACGCATACACCAGGCCGAAGCTCAGCTCGTTATGGTGATGGGCGCGATAGACCGGATCCTGCTGGATGTAATGCAAAGAATCGTGCATCCAGCCCATGTTCCACTTGTAGTTGAAGCCCAGGCCGCCCTGTTGGGTGGGCTGGCTGACGCCGGGCCAGGCGGTGGACTCTTCGGCGATCACCAGGGCGCCGGGCGCTTCCAGTGCCACCACGTCGTTCAAGTGGCGCAGGAAGTCGATGGCTTCCAGGTTCTCGCGCCCGCCATGGCGGTTGGGCACCCATTCGCCGGCCTTGCGCGAATAGTCGCGGTACAACATTGACGCCACAGCGTCCACGCGCAGCCCGTCAATGTGGAAGTGTTTGAGCCAATGCAGTGCCGAGGCCAGCATGAAGCCGTGGACCTCAGTGCGGCCCAGGTTGTAGATCAGCGTGTCCCAGTCCTGGTGGAAGCCTTCCAGCGGGTTGGCGTATTCATACAACGCAGTGCCGTCGAATTGCGCCAGGCCGTGGGTGTCGGTGGGGAAATGCGCCGGCACCCAGTCGAGGATCACGCCGATATCGGCCTGATGGAGCGCGTTGATGAAATAGGCGAAGTCCTCCGGCGAGCCAAAACGCGCCGTCGGTGCGAACTGTGAAAGCGCCTGGTAACCCCACGAACCGCCGAACGGGTGTTCCATGATCGGCATCAATTCGACGTGGGTGAAGCCCAGTTGCTGCACATACGGCACCAACCGCTCGGCCAGCTCGCGCCAGGTGTATTGGCGCGCTACTTCGCCGGCCTCGTCCAGCTCGCACTGCCAGGAGCCCACATGCAACTCGTAGATCGACAGCGGCGCCGTGGCCTTCTGTCGCTCGACCCGCGCTTGCATCCACTCATGGTCCTGCCAGTCCACCTGCAACGGCGCGGCGACTTTCGAGGCGGTATCGGGTGGCAACTGGGTCGCCAGCGCCATCGGGTCGGCCTTGAGCGGCAGAATCCCGTGGGCGCCGAGGATTTCGTACTTGTAGGCGGCGCCAGGTTGCAGGCGGGGAATGAAGATCTCCCACACGCCCGACGGATGCCGCAGGCGCATCGGGTGGCGGCGGCCGTCCCAGATATTGAAGTCCCCCACCACCGAGACCCGCCGCGCATTCGGCGCCCACACGGCAAAACGCACGCCGTCTACGCCATCGACGCTGGTCACCTGGGCCCCCAGGCAACTGCTGAGGTCACGGTGGTTGCCTTCGGCGAACAGGTACAGGTCCATCTCCCCCAGCAACAGTTGCTGGAAGCTGTAAGGGTCTTCGGTGATCTGCTCGCCACCGGCCCACTGGATTTTCAGCAAGTACGCCTGGCGGGTGTTGAACTGCCCGACGAACAGGCCCGGCACCTGGGTCGCATCCAGGCTGCCGATCTGTTCACCGCCATCGCGGCTCAGCACCTGGACACTCAAGGCCTCCGGCAGGAACGCGCGGATAAATTGGCCGCCCTGCTCGTCATCGTGTGGCCCGAGAATGGAAAACGGGTCGTGGTGCTCGGCGCGCACCAGCGCTTCGACGTCCTTGGACGCCGGCATGGCTGTCAACTTCGGTTGCAGCGGTTCTTTATTCGTAAAGCTCATGACGTCTCCCCACCGCGTGCAGTGTTCGATTTAGATGTAATCCCGCTCAACAACCCGTGCAAGCCCCGCAGGGGCACCGGCAACCAGGTCGGGCGGTTTTCCGCTTCGTACGCTACCTCATACGCGGCCTTCTCCAGGCTGAACAACGTCAGCGCGGCGTCCTGGCCCTTGGCATCCTGCCAGTCATGCGCCAGTGTAGACGCAGCGGCCTGATAAGCCTGGATAAATGCCTGGCGGGCCTCTTTCAGGTAGCGATCGGTCACGCGCCTGCGCGCCTGGTCCGCTGCGGGCGAGTGATCCACCCCTTGTACGTTCAAGGCCATGGCCGCCGCGTAGTCAAAGGAGCGCAACACGCCGCTCACATCTTTATACGGGCTGTGCTTGCCGCGCCGTTCATGCAGCGGCCGCGCCGGTTCGCCTTCAAAGTCGATCAGGTAGGCATCGCCCTTCACCACCAGCACCTGGCCCAGGTGCAAGTCACCATGAACCCGAATGCGCAGCCCGCCCAAGGTGGCTTTCGCCAGCGCCTGGACATGCGCGCCGATGGCTTTTTTCTGCGCCAGCAATTCACTGACCAGCGCCTGATCGGCAGGGTTCAATTGGCTTTGATGCAGCTTGAGCAATTGCAATGCACGGTCGATCTGCGCCCCAACGTCCTTGGCCCAGGCTTGGGTATCCTTGGCGCTGGTCGGTTCGGGCTTGAAGTCCTTATTGGTCGTGTTGGCACCCAGTACCCCGTGCATTTCACCCAGGCGCTGGCCGAGCAGCCCGGCGAAGTCCGCCAGCTCGCCCAATGCGTTGTAATGCTGTTCCTGTTCGGAGATGGCCTCGGCCAGTTCATCGCGGATGGCACGTTCCAGGTTGTTCTGGGTCCAGCTCCATGCGTCACCCTGGTTGCTCAAGTAGCCCTGGGCGATCATCAGCAGGTTGTCCTCGCCTGCGCCATCATGGCGAATCACCGAACCCATCAGCGGCGAGATATTCGGGTAACCCGCCTGCGTCAGGTACGCGCTCATTTCCAGCTCCGGGTGCACCCCGGCGCTGACTTTGCGGATCAGCTTGAGCACCAGGCTCTCGCCCACCACCACCGAGCTGTTGGACTGCTCGGCAGACAAGTAACGTACCGGCGACTCGTCCGTCAGTTGCAGCGTGTCCAAGTGTGGCGTGGCTTCAAAACGCAGGTCGCCGTCGCTGCCGTTTAACACGGTACCGGCCTGCAGGCCTTGGATCACCGCGCGGATAAAGTGCTCCAGGCTGAAGGCGTCCGTCACCAGGCCGACCTGACGCACCCGCCGTACCCGGGCCAGGGCCAACTGTTGCGGCAAGGCGCTGGTGAACTGGTCTTCGCCAAGAAAACCGAACGGCAGCTGATAACGGCTGACCTGGCCACCGGCGGTCACCTCAAGCTCGCTGAGCAAGACCGGGTGCTGGGGGTCGCCAAAGCGCACACCGTAGGCGATGCGCACGCTGTCGATGGCGGTGTCCTTGCCGGCAAACCAACGGCGCTTGGGCAGCCAGGCGGGCAGCGAGGTCTGTTCGAGGGCGGTGCGACACGGTTCGTCGAGCAGCTCTTCCATGCGTTTTTTCAATACCAGGGTGGTGAAGTCCGGCATGCTTTGCGCCGGCTCCACGTGCCAGCTGGGCATCTGGTTTTCCGCCGCCAGCACGAACCAATAGAAGCCATACGGCGCCAGGGTCAGCAGGAAATTCAGTTGGCCGATGGGCGGGAACGCATTGCCGCCGAGCATCTCCACCGGAACCATGCCAGCAAAGGCCGACAGGTCCAGCTCGGCCGCCTGGGCGCTGCGCGAGACGTTGGCCACACACAGGATGATTTCGTTGCGCCCGTCTTCGCCGGTGAATTCGCGGGTATACGCCAGGATGCGGCGATTGCTTGGCGAGAGCATTTTCAGGCTGCCGCGCCCAAACGCCTTGGACTGCTTGCGCACCGCCAGCATGCGGCGGGTCCAGTTCAACAGTGAGTGCGGGTCCTGGGCCTGGGTTTCGACGTTGACCGACAGATAGCCGTATTGCGGATCCATGATCGGTGGCAGCACCAGGCTGGCCGGGTCGGCGCGGGAGAAACCGCCGTTGCGGTCAATGGACCATTGCATCGGCGTGCGCACGCCATCGCGGTCGCCGAGGTAGATATTGTCGCCCATGCCGATTTCGTCGCCGTAATACAGGGTCGGCGTGCCGGGCATCGACAGCAGCAGGCTGTTGAGCAACTCCACACGGCGGCGGTCGCGCTCCATCAAGGGCGCCAGGCGCCGGCGAATGCCCAGGTTGATGCGTGCGCGGCGGTCAGCAGCGTAGTAGTTCCACAGGTAGTCGCGCTCTTTATCGGTGACCATTTCCAGGGTCAGTTCATCGTGGTTGCGCAGAAAGATCGCCCATTGGCAGTTGGCGGGGATCTCCGGGGTCTGGCGCAGGATATCGGTGATCGGGAAGCGATCCTCCTGGGCCAGCGCCATGTACATGCGCGGCATCAGCGGGAAGTGGAACGCCATGTGGCATTCATCACCGTCATCGCCCTTGCGGTCGCCGAAATACAGCTGCGTGTCTTCCGGCCACTGGTTGGCCTCGGCGAGCAGCATGCGGTCGGGGTAATGGGCGTCGATCTCGGCGCGGATCTGCTTGAGGACGTCGTGGGTTTCCGGCAGGTTTTCGTTGTTGGTGCCATCGCGCTCGATCAGGTAAGGGATGGCGTCCAGGCGCAGGCCGTCGATGCCCATGTCCAGCCAGTAGCGCATCACCGACAGCACGGCTTTCATCACCTGCGGGTTGTCGAAATTGAGGTCCGGCTGGTGGGAATAAAAACGGTGCCAGAAGTACTGGCCGGCGACCGGGTCCCAGGTCCAGTTGGACTTTTCGGTGTCGAGGAAAATGATGCGGGTGCCGTCGTATTTCTGGTCGTCATCGGACCACACGTAGAAGTCCCGCGCCGCCGAGCCCGGCTTGGCCTTGCGCGCCCTCTGGAACCACGGGTGCTGATCGGAGGTATGGTTGATCACCAGTTCAGTGATGACCCGCAACCCGCGTTTGTGGGCTTCGGCGATAAAGCGCCGGGCATCGGCCATGGTTCCGTAGTCGCTGTGCACGCCCCGGTATTCGGCAATGTCATAGCCGTCATCGCGGCGTGGCGAGGGGTAGAACGGCAGCAGCCAGATGGTGTTGACACCCAGGTCGGCGATGTAGTCGAGCTTGGCGATCAGGCCGGGAAAATCACCGATGCCGTCGTTGTTGGAGTCGAAATAGGATTTGACGTGAACCTGGTAGATCACCGCGTCCTTGTACCAGAGCGGGTCTTTGATGAAGGTGGCAGCCTTGGGTTTCTTCGCCATTGGAAACTCCTGAAATACTCGAAAAATCGTGCAGACTGAACCGGGTCAATGTGGGAGGGGCTTGCCCCCTCCCACATGTTGCTCTTCACCAGGCTCAGGAGGTGCTGATGCGCCAGATCCCGAACGGCATCTGCGGCTCCAGCCGCGTCCACTGGGTCTTGCCATACCAGGTCCAGCGGTGGCCGTTCATCAGGTCTTCGCCCTGGGTCTGCGCATCGTCCGGCAGGCCCAATTCCCACAACGGCAACTCAAAGTGGGCCTCCTGGGCATTGAACGGATCGAGGTTGACGGCTACGAGGATGAAGTTGCTGCCGTCCTCGCTGCGCTTGCCGAAGTACAGGATATTGTCGTTCCAGGCGTTGTAGAGCTTCAGGCCCAGGTGGGTCTGCAAGGCCGGGTTTTGGCGGCGGATGCGGTTGAGCTGGGCGATCTCGGCGATGATATTGCCGGGTGCGGTGAAGTCCCGAGGGCGAATCTCGTATTTCTCCGAGTCCAGGTATTCCTCTTTGCCCGGCACCGGTGCCGCTTCACATAGCTCAAAGCCCGAATACATGCCCCACAGGCCCGAGCCCATGGTGGCCAGCGCGGCGCGGATCAAAAAGCCCGGGCGCCCGGATTCATGCAGGAACCCTGGGTTGATATCCGGTGTATTGACGAAAAAATTCGGCCGGTAGCATTCGCGCCACGGCGACTCGTTCAATTGCGCCAGGTATTCGGCCAGTTCGGCCTTGGTGTTGCGCCAGGTGAAGTAGGTGTAGCTCTGGGAGTAACCGACCTTGCCCAGGCGCGCCATCATCGCCGGGGTGGTGAAGGCTTCGGCGAGGAAGATCACCTCGGGATGCTTTGCCCGTACATCGGCGATCAGCCACTGCCAAAAGGGCAGCGGCTTGGTGTGGGGGTTGTCGACGCGAAAGGTCTTCACGCCCTCTTCCACCCAGCCCACCACGATGTCGCGCAGTTCAGTCCACAGGCCTGGGATCGCATCCGCGGCATAGAAGTCGACGTTGACGATGTCCTGGTACTTCTTTGGCGGGTTCTCGGCATATTTGATCGTGCCGTCCGGGCGCCAGTTGAACCAGCCCGGGTGCTCTTTGAGCCACGGGTGGTCCTGGGAGCACTGGATGGCGAAATCCAGGGCGATCTCCAGGCCATGCTCGGCGGCGGCCTTGACCAGGCGACGGAAGTCTTCGCGGCTGCCCAACTGCGGGTGGATGGCCTCGTGGCCGCCGTCCTCGCTGCCGATGGCATAGGGGCTGCCCGGATCATCGGGGCCTGCGGTCAGGGAATTGTTCTTGCCTTTGCGGTGGCTGCGCCCGATCGGGTGGATCGGCGGGAAGTACAGCACGTCGAACCCCATGTCATGGATCATCGACAGGCGCGAGTGCACGTCGTTGAACGTACCGTGGCGGGCCGGATCGTCGGTGATCGAACGGGGAAACAGCTCGTACCAACTGGCAAATTGCGCCGCCTCGCGCTCCACATCAATCGGGTAGACGGTGCTGATGCTCAAGTAGGCGCGGTGGTCGGCCTGGGTCATCAGGTGTGCACTGTCTTCGTGCAAAAACAGCGCGACCTGCTCGGTTTCCAGCAAACCGGAGAGTTCGTGGTGCAACAGCATCAGGCGGTCACGCAGTTCGTTGTCGCTGCGTTCGGCGGCCTGCAGCACCAGGCTGCGGCCTTCCTGCAACTCCAGGCTGACCGGCACCCCGGCTTCATGTTTTTTGCGCAGTTCATAGCAGAAGCTGGCGTAGGTATCGATCCAGGCCTCGATGCAGTATTCGTGAGGGCCCTGGACGGTGACGGTAAACGCCCCTTCCCAGCCATTGTTGCCCACGTCGTTCATGACCACGCTGTGCCAGCTTTCGTCATGCAGCGGGCGCCAACGGATCAATACGGCCAGCTTGTCGTGGCCATCGGCGAATACCTTGCTGGTGACGTTGACCCGCTGGCCCACCACGGCCTTGACGGCAAATTCGCCGCCGTCGATCACGGGTGAAGTGCTTTCGATCGCGATCCTGGGCAGCAACAGCGCCTGGGACAGCGGCAATATGGAGTCTTCTGGAGCCAGTGTTTCAGCAGTCATCGAGCATCTTCCCCTTACGCCCTGTGGACGCTCTTTGCTTGATCCGAATTCCGATACGGCAGCGCTCTCCCTGAGCAGGGCCGCTATAGGTCCGAGCCTGGGCCAAGGTTAAAAGTTCAGCTGGATGTTCCGCCATTGGGCGGGGAATCAATTGGCCCCGGTGGATGTCCACCACTGGAGCAAAGCACAAAGGAGGCCACACCGATGAATATCCCTATCCCGGCTGAAACCCCGGACCCGAATATCGACAACCCGACCTTGCCCCCCACGGAGCCGGAGCCGATTCCCGAGAAGGAACCGCCGGAAACCCAACCGCCAGCGGTGGAAGAACCACCAACGACAATGCCACCGGTGATTGTAAGAACCAGCTGACGGCGACGGGAGGCTCGCTCGAAAACAAGATATCGCCCTTCGAGCGGACCTCATGAAAAACCGAAATTTCCTTCGCTATTAAGAAAATATTGCTTAAGCCCAGCTTTATATACTGACCTCGCGAAATGCTCCCCCCACCCTTTGGGATAAGGCGTTTCAGTCCATTCTTCGTGAGGTTATATATGTCGACCATCCCTCCTCAGCTGACCCCGAACTACGTACCGTCCACCCCCGTCACTCCGGCGCACACCGATGCAACGCCTCTGGCTGAGCTGAACTCGCTGTTATCCCAGCACAACATCCACTGCATTCTGCACGCCCCGAACTCCTTTCATTCCCGCACACAGCTTGACAAAGTCCGCAGACTGTTAACTGAAGACAACATCCGGTTGATGTTGCACGGTGAGAATGCTGAAGCGAACGCCAAAACCCTCGAAGCGCTCGGTAAACAGTTAAATCCGGACATGATCAGCACCAACCTGGAATCCGCCAGGCGTGATGCGGAAGAAACCCTGATCAAGGAGCTCAGGTTGAAAGGGCTTGAAAACTTGATGAAAGCATATTCTGGCAGTGACACCGCAGATCTGCTGAACGCTTATCATAAGTCGAAAGACGATGTGGAGACCCTTGGCAAGAACCATTCAGCAATGGGACGTATGGCTGGGTTCTTGACTGGGTTTGGTAGTCTGTTGAACATGCACAGGCTCGACTCTTTACGCACAGAACGAGTGCCCGCCGAACGCCAACACGGTCCTGAAACCTACAGCGTCAACATGAAGGTCCCTTATTAAGTCAGGTCTCCTTGTCCAACAGCTTGACGATCCTTGGCATCACGCTGAACACCGCCAGGGCCAGCAAGGTACTCAACACCGCCGTCGACTCGCGGCCCATTCCCGCCGCCACCCCAATGGCGGCGGTCATCCATAACCCGGCAGCGGTGGTCAGGCCTTTGACGTGCTGGCCCTCTTCATCTTCCTTGCCCTTGAGGATAGTCCCTGCGCCGAGGAAACCAATCCCCGCGATCACCCCCTGGACCACACGACTCATGGCATCCGCCTGGTTGCCAGACATCTGCGGTACCAGCACAAACAATGCGGCGCCCATTGCCACCAGCATATGGGTGCGCACACCGGCAGCCTTGCCCTTGTGCTCGCGCTCAAACCCGAGGATGCCGCCCAACAGCGCTGCGATCAGCAGGCGAACAGTGATTTGAGTGAGCTGTTTCGCGTCGCCAAGGTCGGCGAATTCGGCCTGCAGGGTTTGCCACACTTCGTGCCACCAGGCGTCCATGGATGCTGTCCTTTATTTATGGATAAAGGATGGACAGCGGCGACCGCCAGTCAGTTGCCTTGAACCCACACACCTTGCTGCCCCCTAACCTTCATACCCCATGAAAAAGGAGACCGGCATGCCCCTGCGTATCGAAAACCAACTGTGCTACTTCATGCTCGATGACAATGGCCAGGAACAGAGCGTGCCGGCGACCCGCGTCCATATCGTTACCGACACCGACAAATCCATGTCGTACGTGGAACTGGCCGCCGAGCGGATCTATATCACCGAAGCCGAGGCCGACGCCCTGACGGTGGCAGGTGCCCATGATGGGCGCCAACATGTAAAGGCTGAAGAACCTGGTTCGCTGATTTAATTGATCTGTATCAGCACGCGCCAGATCTAGCTGCACCTCCAGCGCCATGGGGTGCAGCACATTGACGCAGGCCCATGGCCAAAGCCCATCTGATCCGCTTTTTATCGCCATACCTGAGCCTGTTATGCAAACAGACCGGCGCGCATAGTTCATCGGCCTGATGGAGGCTGATGAGCGAACGACCATGAGCGAACGAATCCCAACCGTGGAAACCTTTGAGCCGATCCACCCAAAGAAGGTGAAGGCCAAATCCAGCGACAACCTGATCCATACCCGCAGTTTCACCGGCCTGTTCCGCACCTTGCGCGTGGCTGGCGCGGGCTTTCTGTTCCTGGCGTTCTTCGGCACGGTGTGGCTGAACTGGGGTGGGCGGCAAGCCGTGCTGTGGGATTTGGCCGAGAGTAAATTCCATATTTTCGGCGCCACCTTCTGGCCCCAGGACTTCATCCTGTTATCGGCTTTGCTGATCATCTGTGCCTTCGGCCTGTTTGCGATTACGGTGTTCGCCGGTCGCGTGTGGTGTGGCTACACCTGCCCGCAAAGCTCGTTTACCTGGCTGTTCATGTGGTGCGAAAAGGTCACCGAGGGCGAGCGCAACCAGCGTATCAAGCTGCAAGCGGCGCCCTGGAGCCTGAACAAACTCGCGCGACGCTCGGCCAAACACACGTTGTGGCTGGGCATCAGCGTGCTCACCGGGCTGACCTTTGTCGGCTACTTCACGCCAATCCGCCCCCTGGCCGCCGAACTGCTGACCTGGCAAATGGGGGGCGTGAGTCTCTTCTGGGTGCTGTTTTTTACCGCCGCCACCTACATCAACGCCGGCTGGCTGCGTGAAGCGGTGTGCATGCATATGTGTCCGTATGCGCGGTTCCAGAGCGTGATGTTCGATAAAGACACCCTGACCATTTCCTACGATAGCGCCCGTGGCGAGCATCGCGGCCCGCGTAAACGCGAGGTCACGCCGGCCGCTGTCGGCCTGGGTGACTGTATTGACTGCCAGCTGTGCGTGCAGGTCTGCCCCACCGGCATCGACATCCGCGACGGCCTGCAAATGGAGTGCATCGGCTGCGCGGCGTGCATCGACGCCTGCGATTCGATCATGGACAAGATGGGCTATGCGCGGGGCTTGGTGAGCTACACCTCCGAGCATCAACTCCAAGGCGGCAAGACCCACCTGCTCAGGCCGCGCCTGATCGGCTACAGTGCGGTGCTGCTGGTGATGATTGCGGCGTTGGTGGTGGCATTGGTGGAGCGGCCAATGGTGTCGCTGGACGTGACCAAGGACCGTGGCATGTTCCGCGAGAACGCCCAGGGCCAGATCGAAAACATCTACAGCCTCAAGGTCATCAACAAGACACAGCAGCGCCAGGAATACCGGGTGGAGCTGCTGGATGCAGAGGGTTTCCAACTGCAAGGCAAGACCGAGATCAGCCTGGCACCGGGGGAAATCGTCGATGTGCCGGTTTCGGTGGCATTGCTGGCCGACAAGCCGGCGAGCAGTTCGCAGACAGTGCGCTTCAAGGTTTCGGATGTGGACGAGCCGTGGATCTACAGCGCCGCCGACAGTCGCTTTGTGGCACCGCTCAACCGCTGAGACCTCGCTATCGAAAATGATGCAGATCAAATGTGGGAGGGGGCTGGACTCATATTACCTATTTGTTTAAGGCCAACATGAAACGCTACGAAAAATTCGCCGATGACATCGCAGAACTGATCCGCTCCGGCGTGCTCGGCCCCGGCCAGCGTGTGCCGTCGGTACGCTATGCCAGCCAGACCTATGGCGTCAGCCCGTCCACGGTGTTCCAGGCCTACTACCTGTTGGAGCGTCGCGGGCTGATCCGGGCACGGCCGCGCTCCGGCTATTTCGTCAACACCCATGCACCCAGCCCGTTCTCCGAACCGGTGGTGAGCGAGCAGGTGCATGAGTCCACCGAAGTCGATGTCAGCGAACTGGTGTTCTCGGTACTCGATTCGATCAAAGACCCCAACACCGTGCCCTTCGGCTCGGCCTTCCCCAGCCCCATGCTGTTCCCGCTGCCGCGCCTGGCCCGCTCCCTGGCCAGCGCCAGCCGCGAGATGGACCCGCGTCTGGTGGTCACCGACATGTCGCCGGGCAACCCGCAACTGCGTCGGCAGATTGCCCTGCGCTATATGGTCGGCGGCCTGATGCTGCCCATGGAGGAGCTGCTGATCACCAACGGCGCCCTGGAAGCGTTGAACCTGTGCCTGCAAGCGGTCACCGAACCGGGCGACCTGGTGGCCATCGAGGCCCCGGCGTTCTACGCCTGCCTGCAAGTGCTGGAACGCCTGAAGCTCAAGGCGGTGGAAATCCCCGTGCACCCGCGCGACGGCATCGACCTCAACGCCCTGGCGCAAACCCTGGAGCGCTACCCGATCAAGGCCTGCTGGACCATGACCAGTTTCCAGAATCCCATGGGCGCCACATTGCCGGAAGCAAAGAAGCAGGCGCTGGTGGAACTGCTGCGTAGCCACCAAGTGCCGTTGATCGAGGACGACGTGTACGCCGAGCTGTACTACGGGCAGCAGGCACCCAAGCCGGCCAAGGCCTTCGACAACGAAGGCCTGGTGATGCACTGCGGCTCCTTCGCCAAGAGTCTGGCGCCGGGCTATCGCGTCGGCTGGGTGGCGGCCGGGCGCTATGCGCAGAAGGTCGAGCGCTTGAAGCTGATGACCTCGCTGTGCCCTTCGATGCCGGCGCAAGCGGCGATTGCCGACTACCTGCAACACGGCGGCTATGACCGCCACTTACGTAAACTGCGCTATGCCCTGGAAGAACAGCAAAGCGCCATGCTGGCGGCTATCGCCCGCTACTTCCCGGCGCAGACACGGGTGAGCCAGCCGGCCGGCGGGTATTTCCTGTGGCTGGAATTGCCGGAGCAGACCGATTCGTTGAAGTTGTTCCAGATGGCGCTGGCGCAAGGCATCAGCATTGCGCCGGGGCCGATCTTTTCTGCGACCCAGCGCTTTCGCAACTGTATTCGCCTGAACTACGGCAGCCCGTGGACCGAGGTCTCGGAGAAGGCGATGGAGACGTTGGGGCGGATTGTGCGGTCGTTTTGAGGGATGGCGTTGCGCTTTCTGACGCCATCGGGGGCAAGCCCCCGATGGCCATGGGTATCTACACAACTTCCAGTGAATACGGAATCTATGGCAATTAGGCTTCTGTGGTGAGCGGGCTTGTCGAATCGTCGCACCGCCCGCGCTGGGCTGCGAAGCGGCCCCAATAAGGTCAACGCAGAGTGCCAGAATCAATCGAGGTGAAGGTTTTGGGGCTGCTTCGCAGCCCAGCGCGGGGCAAGCCCGCTCACCACAGAGTTATGTGTCAGCCTTTAAGAGTTGTGTAGATACCTATGCCCCGATGGCGCCGGTACAGGCACTGCATCACTAGCGACCGCCACCCAAATCCAGAAAAGTCCCCGTGGCATACGAAGCCTTGTCCGACAGCAGCCAGATAATCGCTTCCGCCACTTCATCCGGCCGCCCGCCACGGGCCATGGGAATACCGGACTCGAGCTTGCTGACCCGGTCCGGGTCGCCGCTCAGGGCGTGGAAGTCGGTGAAGATGTAGCCGGGGCGCACCGCGTTGACGCGGATGCCCTCGCCCGCCACTTCTTTCGACAGGCCGAGGGTGAAGGTGTCGAGTGCGCCCTTGGATGCGGCGTAGTCGACGTACTCACCCGGCGAACCCAGGCGTGCAGCCACCGACGACACATTGACGATACTGCCGCCCTGCCCGCCATGCTTGGGCGACATCCGCAGCACCGCGTGCTTGGCACACAGGATCGGACCGAGCACATTGGTCTTGAGAATGTTCAGGATGCGGAACTCGGACATCTCATCCACCCGCGACTTGTGCCCCACGGTGCCGGCATTGTTCACCAGCGCGGTGACCCGGCCCAGTTCGGCGTCCACGCGATGGAACAGCGCAATCACTTCATCTTCGATACTGACATCCGCGCGCACCGCAATCGCCTGGGCACCGAGGCCGCGAACCTGCTCGAGCACGCTGTGGGCGGCTTTTTCATCGGAGTGGTAGTTGATGCAGATGCGATAGCCCTCGCGGGCAGCCAGCAATGCCGTCTCGGCGCCGATACCACGGCTCCCCCCGGTGATGATGAGGACTTTGTCCATGCGTGCGGTCTCCTGATCCAACCTGGTGTTTAGGGTTGGATCCGATACTAACCGTCACGCACGGCTTTTGTCAGGCGCCGCTGCATCTTCGCCGCGCTGGATATGGGCCATGAAACCGTCCGCCGGCAACGGGTGGCCGAGCAGGTAGCCTTGCAGGGAGTTACACCCCAACCGCGTGAGAAAACTCTGCTGCACATCGGTTTCCACGCCTTCGGCGACGATTCGCAGCCCCAGCGCCTGGCCCAAGGCAACAATGGCAGACACGATGGCGGCGTCGTCGCTGTCATGCTCCAGGTCACGCACAAAACCACGGTCGATCTTCAACTCGTTGGCCGGCAGGCGCTTGAGGTACATCAGGCTGGAGTAGCCCGTGCCGAAATCGTCGATGGACAGGTCCACGCCCATGTCCGACAGCTGCTGCAACACCGTCATGCTCGCATCGGCGTCGCTCATCGCGGTGGTCTCGGTGATTTCCAGGGTCAGGCTGTTGGCCGGCAACCGGTGCCGCGCCAGGGCGCCGGCGACGCTGTTGACCAGCCCGGCGTGGCAAAACTGCAACGCCGACAAGTTCACCGCGATGCGCCAGTGCTCATAACCCTGGGCGTACCACAGGCTCATTTGGCGACAGGCTTCATTGAGCACCCATTCGCCGATGGGGATGATCAGGCCGGTTTTTTCCGCCAGTTCGATAAAGGTCGCCGGCAACAACAAGCCTTGTTGCGGATGCTCCCAGCGCACCAGCGCTTCGGCGCCCACCGGGATCCCACTGATCGCATCAAACTTGGGCTGGTAATACAGCCGGAACTGCTCGTGCTCAAGAGCATTGCGCAGGTCTTGCAGCAGCTGCAATTGCTTGCGCGCATTGGTGTTCATCGACACATCAAAGAAGCTGTAGCCGTTCTTGCCCATGCCCTTGGCATGGTACATGGCGGCGTCGGCGTTCATCAGCAGTTCCTGGGGGGAGTTGCCATTGCCCGGGAACATGGCGATGCCGACGCTGGCGGAAATCTTCAGCTCATGCTCGGCCACCTGGAACGCGCGGTTGATCAGCACCACCTGGCGTTCGGCAAGGCCGAGGGCATCGTCGGGCTGGGTCAACTGCACCAGCAATACAAACTCATCGCCGCCGATGCGCGCCAGGGTGTCGTGACTGCGCAGGTCTTCGCGCAGGCGCAGGCCGACTTCGCGCAACAACTGGTCGCCCATGTGATGGCCAAAAGCATCGTTGACCGGCTTGAAGCCATCCAGGTCGATGAACATCAGGGCAAAGCAACCGCCCTGCTCCTTTACCGCCTCGATGGCCTGTTGAATACGATCGGCCAGCAAGGTGCGATTGGGCAGGCCGGTGAGCATATCGTGCAGGGCCAGGTGGGTCAGTTCCTGGTTGGCTTGGGTCAACGAGTCGGCGAGCACCGCAGTACGGGCTTCCAGGCGCGCGTCGAGCAACGACGTCAGCAACGCGATGGCCAGTACCGCCAGGGTCGTCACCAACACCAGGTTATCCAGGCCCTTGCCGCTCAAGCCATCCAGCACGGCGGCGCAGTAACTTTCATCGGCAAAGCCTGCGGCCGCCATGCCGGTGTAATGCATGCCGACGATTGCAAAGCCCATCACCACCGCCGCACCACCACGGGCCAGGCGTACGTAAGGCGTGTTGCGGCGCAGGTTGAACGCAATCAACAGTGCGGCTCCGGACGCCACCACCGCGATCAGCAACGACAGGCCAAATAGCGTGGGGTCATAGTCGATGCCCGGCGTCATGCGCATCGCGGCCATGCCGGTGTAGTGCATGCTGGCAATACCGCTGCCCATGACCAGCGCGCCAAACGCCAGTTGCCAGGCAGGCAAACGCGCTTGGCTGACCAGCCATAATGCAAAGCCGCAGGACAATACCGCGATCAACAACGACAGCGCGGTGATACCGATGTCGAAGCCCAAGGCAAACGGCAGGCGCAACGCCAGCATGCCGATAAAGTGCATGGACCAGACGCCTACCCCCATCGCCATGGCCCCGCCGGCTATCCATAAATACACAGCGCGCCCCTTGGCGGTCGCGATGCGGCCGGTGAGGTCCAGGGCGGTGTAGGAAGCGAGGATCGCGACAAACAGCGAGATCGCGACCAGCGAGGGGGAATAGCTACCGATAAGCATGGGACTTCTCGTGGGCAACGGACCCGAAACGCCCGTACCAAGTGGCAAAGCGGGCGATTGTAGCGAGAATAATTCTTGAACAGTTGATTAATTATCAGAGGGCCATTAGTGGCAGTTTGACGCCAATCTACTGATTGAAATTACCCACACACTGCGTTCCCACACACGTGAGAACGATCGATCAATCCTTCTCGGCAATCGGCGTCTGCCCATCCCAACCACCACCCAGCGCGGCGATCAGTTGCACGCTGGCCACCAGGCGGCTCTGCAACAGGGTCAACACGGTGCGCTCGTTACTCAGCGCCGTGGCCTGGACCGTCACCACATCCAGATAGGCAATCAGCCCGGCCTTGTACTGGTTCTGGGTCAAGCGCAGCGATTCTCGGGCGGCCTCGAGGGCTTCGTTGCTGACCACCGCCTCGTCTTCCAGCACCTTAAGCTGGACCATGTAGTTTTCCACTTCACGGAAGCCGTCGAGCACGGTCTGGCGGTACTTGGCCACGGTTTCGTCGTAGGACGCCACGGTGCGGTCGACTTCCGCCGAGCGTTGGCCGCCGTCGAACAGGGTCATGGCCAGTTTCGGCCCTACCGACCAGAAGCGGTTCGGCAGGCTGATCCAGTCGGCATAGGTGCTGCTGGAATAGCCGCCGGCCAGGCTCAGCGTCAGGTCCGGGTAATAGGCTGCCTTGGCCACGCCAATATTGGCGTTGGCGGCGATCACCGAGCGTTCGGCCGAGGCGATGTCCGGGCGCCGTTCAAGCAATTGCGACGGCAGGCTGACCGGAATCTGCGGCAGGGCCGGGATGTCCTTGCTCACCGCCAGGCTAAAGCTGGCCGGTGCCTCGCCGATCAACACGGCGATGGCGTTTTCCAGTTGGGCACGTTGCCAGATCAGGTCGATCAGGCTGGCCTGGGTGGTCTTGAGCTGGGTTTGCGCCTGGGCCACCGCGTCCTTGCCGGAAACCCCGGCGCGGTATTGGTTTTCGGTCATTTGCAGGGAGCGCTGGTAGGTGTCCAGCGTGGCTTGCAGCAGGCGGGTCTGCTCGTCCATGACCCGCAGTTGCAGGTAGCTTTGCACCAGTTCCGACTGTTGGCTCAGGCGCATCGCGGCCAGATCCGCCGAGCTGGCTTCGGCACTGGCCTCGTTGGCCTCCAGGCCACGGCGCAACTTGCCCCAGATATCGGCTTCCCAGCTCACGCCGAGCTGCGCATTGAGGGTGTCACGGATCCCGCTGCTGGAACTGCTGAGGCTGGCGCTGCTGCTGCCGGTGCCCTGGCTGGCGCGGGTTTTGCCCGCGCTCAGGTCGACGCTGGGGTAAAACGCCCCGCGTGAACTGCGCACCAGGGCCTGGGCCTGGCGAAAACGCGCTTCGGCCTGGGCCACGGTCTGGTTGGAATTATTCAGGCGCAGCACCAGGTCGTTGAGTTGGCGGTCGCCATACAGCTCCCACCAGGCGCCACGGGCCAGGGAATCACTCGGCGCGGCCTGGCGCCAGCCCTGGGCTTCCTTGAACTGCGCGGGTTCAGTGACTTCCGGGCGTTTGTAATCCGGGCCGACGGCACAGGCGCTGAGCAACAACGCCAACCCTACTGTAGGAGCGAGCTTGCTCGCGAAGGTCGTTAACGATAACGCGCCGAGCCTGAATGAACGCGGTGCCTGCCGTTTTTTCGCGAGCAAGCTCGCTCCTACAGGGATGAGTGCCGTGTCGGAAGCCCGCAGTGCATTGGCGTTGGTTGAATCGGTCATAGCGCAGTGTCCAGGGCAGCATCGGTACGCACGCCGCGCCAGGCATTGAAACGGTGGCGCGCGCGGTCGAGATAGAGGTAAACCACCGGGGTGGTGTAGAGGGTCAGGACCTGGCTGAAAATCAGGCCGCCAATGATGGTCAGGCCCAGGGGATGGCGCATTTCCGCGCCATCGCCGGTGCCCAGCAGCAATGGCAAGGCGCCGAGGATGGCCGCCAGGGTGGTCATCAGGATCGGCCGCAGACGCAACAGGCAGGCGCTGCGAATCGATTCCAGCGGGCCTAGCCCATCGTTGCGTTCCAGCTGCAACGCCAGGTCGATCATCAGGATCGCGTTCTTCTTCACCACCCCGATCAACAGGAACAGGCCGAGCAGGGAAATCAGGCTGAACTCCCCTCCCGTCAGGTAGATGGCAAGCATCGCGCCGACGCCGGCCGACGGCAGGGTCGAGAGGATCGTCAGCGGATGAATGTAGCTCTCATACAGAATGCCCAGCACCAGGTACACCGCCACCAGCGCGCCGAGGATCATGAACGGCTGGCCCTTCTGCGTGGCCGCAAAGGCATCGGCAGTGCCGGCCATCTTGGCGATCACATCTTCCGGCAGGCCGACCTTGGCAATCGCCCGCTCGATGGCCGCCGTGCCCTGCTCCACCGTGACCCCGGGGGCCATGTCGAAGGCGATGTTTTCCGAGGCGAACTGGCCTTCGTGGCTGACGCGGTCGTCCGCCAGGCTGTTCTCGTAATGGGCAATGGTCGACAACGGCACCCGCGCGCCGCTGGAGGTGATCACCTGCATCTGGTTGAGGGTGATCGGGTCCTGGGCGTATTTGGGGTTGACCTCCATCACCACCTGGTACTGGTTGAGGCTGTCGTAGATGGTGGAAATCTGCCGCTGGCTGTAGGCGTTGTTGAGCACCGCGGTGACCATGTCCATGTCGATGCCCAGGCGCTTGGCCTGGTCACGGTCGACAATCAGCGTGACCTGGGCCGCGCCGCGCCCTTCACGGGCGTCAATGGCGGTCAGTTCCGGCAGCTCACGCAGCGCCGCAACCACTTTCGGGTACCACAGGCGCAGCGCGGCCAGGTCGCCGCTTTGCAGGATGTAGGAATACTGCGCGCTGGTCTGGTCACGGCTGCCGCCGAATTGCAGGTCCTGGTCGGCCATCAGGAACAGGCGCCCGCCCGGCACCAGCGGTACATCCTTGCGCAGGCGCTCGATCACCGCCTGGGCGGACACCTTGCGTTCGCTGATGGGCTTGAGGCGGACCAGCATCACCGCGTTGTTGGTACCGTTGTTGCCGCCGATAAAGCCGGCCACGCTGAGCACCGCTGGGTCGTTGAGCACCGCCTTGCGGAAGATTTCCATCTTCGGCTGCATGACGCTGAACGACAGGCCGTCGTCCCCGCGCACAAAGCCGATCAATTGGCCGGTGTCCTGTTGCGGCATAAAGGTCTTCGGGACCACCACGTACAGCGCCACGTTCACGCCAATGGTCAGCAGCAGGCTGAGCAAGGTCAGGCGGCGATGGCGCAGCACCCAGTCCAGGCTGGTGGCGTAGCCGGCCACCATGCGGTCGTTGATCTTCTGGCTCCAGCGCTGCAGGCCGGTCATCTGCCCTTTCACGTGGGGCTTGAGCCAACGGGCGCAGAGCATCGGCGTCAACGTCAGCGACACGATCAGCGAAACGATGATCGCCGCCGACAAGGTGATGGAAAACTCGCGGAACAAGTTGGTGACGATCCCGCCCATGAACAGGATCGAGAGGAACACCGCCACCAGCGATACGTTCATCGACAGCAAGGTAAACCCGACTTCCTCGGCACCCAGGTAGGCGGCCTTCATCGGTGGCACGCCCGCGTCGATATGCCGGGAAATGTTCTCCAGCACCACAATGGCATCGTCCACCACCAGGCCGGTGGCCAGGATCAGCGCCATCAGCGAGAAGTTGTTCAGTGAGAACCCGTACAGGTACATGATCGCGAACGTGCCCACCAGCGACACCGGCACCGCCAGGGTTGGAATCAGCGAGGCGCGGAAGTTGCCGAGGAACAGGTACACCACCAGGATCACCAGCCCCACCGCAATCAGCAGGGTCATCTCGGCTTCATGCAGGGTCGCGGTGATCACCGGCGAGCGGTCCATGGCCAGGCTGAGCTTGACGCTGGACGGCAGCACCGCCTGCAACGC